>NZ_JCAFSH010000001.1:0-854836 GCF_059369035.1 Stenotrophomonas sp. YJH_SMC_130 | reverse complement strand
GGGGACGCCGCAAGTACGTCCGTGTAGGCTTGGCAGCCGCTTGCTCGTGTGCGCTTTCCTGCGCACACGGCAAGACCGGGGTTGGGCGTCCTGCCCAACCCGCCCGAGGCATGCCTCGGGCCCATGCGGCTGACACCCCGTACTCCGACACCGTCCCGCCTCTGACAGATTCCCGCGATCTGATGGATCCATGCTATGCGTGGATGGAATCTGTCAGATATCGAAATACATCCGGGGTCAGATCCGGCATGGCGGGCGTCGGATCGTGTCTGGGGCAGAGCCCCCTGAGTCAGGGAGCGGCCGCGAAGCGGCGGGGGTTTGGGTGTTGGTAAGTGGGGCCCGCGGTTCGCGCAGCGAAGCGTGGGAGCGGCAGCGCGCATGCGATGGCGCGTACCGAGGTGCAGGGCTGCAAGCCCTGCACAACAAACCCCACCCCCTACCAAGGTAGGGCGGCCCGCGCGCCAGCGCCGGACTATCCTCGAACCCATGACTTTGTCTGGGAGGGCTGCGTCATGAACTACGAGGAAACCTACCGTCGCTCGATCGACGAGCCGGAGGCGTTCTGGGGCGAGGAAGCCAAGCGCATCCATTGGCACAAACCGCCGCAGCAGGTGCTCGATTACAGCAACCCGCCGTTCCGGCGCTGGTTCGTCGGTGGTGAAACCAATCTCTGCTACAACGCCGTCGACCGCCACCTGGCAACGCGCGCCGACCAGCTCGCGCTGGTTGCGATTTCCACCGAAACCAACAGCACCCGCGAGATCACCTATCGCCAGCTGTATCGCGAAGTGAACGACTTCGCCGCCGTGCTCAAGCATCTCGGCGTCGGCCACGGTGACCGCGTGGTGATCTACATGCCGAACATGGCCGAAGCCGTGTTCGCGATGCTGGCCTGCGCGCGCATCGGTGCGGTGCACTCGGTGGTGTTCGGTGGCTTCGCCGCGCACAACCTGGCGCTGCGCATCGACGATGCGAAGCCGAAGTTGCTGATCGCAGCGGATGCCGGCATGCGCGGCGGCAAGCTGATTCCATACAAGCCGATGGTTGACGCGGCCTGCGCCGAAGCAGCTTCGCCGCCACCACACGTGCTGATCGTCTCGCGTGGGCTGGATGCCGCCGAACCCCGCGTGCCGGGTCGCGACGTGGACTACGCCGCGCTGCGTGCACAGGTTGGTGAAGTCGATGTGCCGGTGCAGTGGCTTGAAGCGAGCGAGCCGAGCTACCTGCTGTACACCTCCGGCACCACCGGCAAGCCGAAGGGCGTGCAGCGCGATGTCGGTGGTTACGCGGTGGCGATGGCGCAGTCGATGGAGACCGTGTTCGACTGCAAGCCGGGCCAGGTGATGTTCTCCACTTCCGACGTCGGCTGGGCGGTGGGCCACTCGTACAACGTGTACGGCCCGCTGATCGGTGGCTGCACCTCGTTGCTGTACGAGGGGCTGCCGACGAATCCGGACCCGGGTATCTGGTGGGCGCTGTGCGAACAGTACAACGTGCGCACCATGTTCTCCTCACCCACCGCCATCCGCGTGCTGAAGAAGCACGACGCGGACTTCATCCATCGCCACGACCTGCGCGCCCTGAAGTACCTGTTCCTGGCCGGCGAGCCGCTGGACGAACCCACCGCGCACTGGATCAGCGAAGCGCTGGGCAAGCCGATCATCGACAACTACTGGCAGACCGAAACCGGCTGGCCGGCACTGACCCTGCTGCCGGGCCTGGAGATGAAGCCGGTCCGCTTCGGTTCACCGGGCTTCCCCAATCTCGGCTATCGGATGAAGGTGATCGACGAGAACACCGGCGAGGAAGTGGCGCCGGGGCAGAAGGGCGTGCTGGTGGTGTCGCCGCCCTTGCCGCCGGGTTGCATGAGCACGGTGTGGAACGACGACAGTCGTTTCCTGCAGAGCTACTTCAGCCACTTCAAGGAACTGCTGTACAGCTCGCTGGACTGGGCGATCCGCGATGACGATGGCTATACCTTCATCCTCGGCCGTACCGACGATGTGATCAACGTGGCCGGGCATCGTCTGGGTACGCGCGAGATCGAGGAGGCCATCTCCAGCCACCCGCGCGTGGCCGAGGCTGCCGTGATCGGGGTCAAGGACGAGCTGAAGGGGCAGGTGCCGCTGGTGTTCGTCACCCTCAAGCAGGGGCTTGAGGGCGAGGATCCGGCGCCGGTGGTGGCCGAGATGATGGCGACGGTGACGACTTCGCTTGGTGCGGTCGCGCGCCCGGCGCATGTGCACGTGGTCAACGCGCTGCCCAAGACCCGTTCGGGCAAGCTGCTGCGGCGCTCGTTGCAGGCGTTGGCCGAGCAGCGTGACCCGGGCGACCTGTCGACGCTGGATGATCCCAGCGCGCTGGAGGAAATCCGCCGCGCGCTGGGCCGCTGACCTGCTTCTGTAGAACCGAGCCGATACTCGGCTCCGCATGCCTTGCCAAAGCAGCCGAGCATGGGCTCGGCTCTACAGGGGAGGCCGTTGCTGCACCGCAGCTTCCTCCCTGCAACCGGTGCGCTAAGCTCGGTTGCAGGGGAGCGTGCCCGCCAGGGCGCGCCGGCATTGCGCATCGAGGGAGGGGGAGGCAATGGCATTGCTGCACGCCAAGACGGCGGCTGGCCGTCAGGAAATCGAAGACCGTGGCCGGCGCCTGCCGGCGGCACTGCGTTCAATCCTGCTGATGGTCGATGGCCATCGCGATGACACCGAACTGCGTGGCCTGTTCGATGGCCTGCGCGCACCTCCGGATGCACTGGAGCAGCTGGCCGCACAGGGACTGATCGAGGTGATCGGCGGGAGCGTAGAGGCCGCTCCGGCGCGTGGCATCAGCACCGGCCGCGAACAGGACCCGGCGCTGTACCAGCAGTTGTACGACGCGATGAGCGAGGCGGTGCGGCGCCATCTGGGGCTGAAGGGCTACTTCATGCAGTTGAAGATCGAACGCTGCACCGATGCGCTGGCGTTGGAACGCCTTTGCCCGGAACTGCTGGCGGCGGTGGGCAAGGCGCGCAGCCCGGCGCTGGCCCAGCGCTGGTGGCAGGAAACCCAGTCCGCCGTAGTAAACGCTGGCAAAGAGGTCGTGCAGGCCTGAGCCACCGCGTAAAGTGATCGGTTCACTTTCCCACAAGGAGTCCCGCGTGCAGGACGACCACGATGACACCGACACCCCCGGCTGGGACGCGATCAATGCGGCGCTGGCGCCGCTGTATGCCGGGCAGGAGCCGCGACACTACGGCACCGCGCTTCCCTACACGCTCGGCGGCCAGGATCCGCTGGATGGCATCAGTGTGTACTGGGCGGATGCGCCGGTTCCGCATTGGCACTACATCACCTACGGTTTTTCCGAGCTGTATGCCAAGGAGAGCAGTGATGCTGCCGCCAGCGGCTATGGTTTCGAGCTGACGTTCCGTCTCGCTGCCGAAGCCGCTGAGAACGCCGACAGCACGCCGCCGGTGTGGCCGATGAACCTGCTGCAGAACCTGGCGCGTTATGTGTTCGGCAGCGGCAACGTGTTCGAGGATGGCCACCATCTGAATGCGAACGGCCCGATCGCACTGGAGACCGACACGCGGTTGTGCCACTTGGCCTTCATTGCCGACCCGCAGTTGCCGGCACGCGACACCGCCAATGGCCACCTGCAGTTCCTGCAGCTGGTCGGGCTGACCGATGAGGAGATGGAGGCGCTCAAGCGCTGGTCGACGCGTGGCGTGCTGCAGGCACTGCAGCCGGCGATGCCGCTGTGGATCAGCGACCTGCATCGCGGCAACCTGCTGGAAGATCCGGCATTGGCCGAACGGGTGAGGGCCGGCAGCGAGCGCGAGGGCTCCAGCACCGGCATGCTGTTCGTCGAGACGTTGGACTGGCGGCAGGAGGCGGGCGTCACCACGCTGGTGCTCGGCGCGGGCCAGGTCGCCAGCGTGTGCGAACTGCTGCCGCTGCGCCTGCGCCACGGAAAGTCGCTGGAACTGGTCAGTCGCGAGCGGCAATGGGCGTTCATTCCAGCCGGGCATGGCGACGTGGGCGAACTGTCGGCGGACAGCGCGCGCTGGGCGCTGAGCGAGGCGGGGCTGCGGGCCCTGGCCGGCGTGCGTGCCGAACGTGGCATCTACCCGTTGACGGAGGCGCTGCGCATCGACGTGGTGCCGACCTATCTGCGCGATGCCAAGGGCGAAGTGATCCGCCAGATCGGCTGAGTGTGAGGATGCAACGGATGGGGTCAGAGCCGCCTGCGGTACAGGCGGATCCGACCCCGCGTTTGGCAACCAGCGGGGTCAGATCCGTTCGACACGCAAACGGCCCTGACCCCCGGGTCATCCTCAGGCCAGGCCTTCGGCCTTCAGCGCGGCCTGCACGCCGGCATCGGCGTCCATGCGTGCCTTGTAGGCGGCCAGGTTGTCCAGGCCGGACAGATCAACCTTGGTACCGGCGGCCCAGCGCAGGGTGATGTAGAAGTACGGGTCGGCGAAGCTGCGGAAGCCGGCCAGCCAGGGCTTGTCGGCCAGCTGCCTGTCGGCGGTCTCGAACAGGCCACGCAGGCGCTTGTGCGCGGCGGCGCGGATCGCGTCGTACTGGCTCTCGTCGGCGATGAACTTGCCCGGCGCGAACAGCGGCGAGAAGGCCGGGTGCACGTCGGAATTGACGAAGGCCAGCCAGCGGGTGGCTTCGGCGCGCTGGCGCGGACTGCCATCACCGCCGAGGCCGGCCTGCGGGAAGCGGTCGGCGATGTAGCCCATGATCGCGGCGTTCTGCAGCAGCACGAAGTCGCCGTCGACCAGTGCGGGAACGGCACCGGCCGGGTTGATCTTGAGGAATTCCGGACCCTTCAGGGTGTCCTTGTTCAGCAGTTCAACCTCGAACGGCTGGCCGGTCCACTGCAGGGCGATGTGGTCGGCGGTGGAACAGGCACCGGGCTTGCTGTACAGCTTCATGGGAACTCCAGGTGATGCGGGCGGGAAACGCCCACTATCCCAGAGCCCGGCGGCGGCCGGCAACGCTGCCGCCAGCACGGATCGTTACGACTGCCGCGGCTTGAGGTTCTGCACCTTGTAGAAGGTGTGATCGCCGATGGTCGCCACCTGGTAGGCGTTGCGCCAGTTCGGGCTGGCGATGGACAGCGCGGCGAAGTGGCTGGCACCGGGCACGATCTCGCGGCGTTCGCCGGCCGGCAGCGCCCAGTTGCGCTCGGCGTCGAAGGCCACGTTCATCGCTTCGCTCCACGCCGCGTCATTGCCCAGCTGGGTGCCGGGGGAGACGATGGTCGGTGCGAACTGCTTGCGCGCGGTGACCACTTGGCACATCGAGTCGCCCCACAGGCCACTGTCGAGACGGCGCAGGGCAACCTCGGCAACGGCCTGCTGGCCGCGCAGGGTCTGGTCGCGGGCTTCCAGGTAGACGGTGGTGCTCAAACACAGTGAATCAGCGGCCGGCTGAGGCAGCAACTGCGACAGCCAGAGAATCCAGGCCAGTTTCATACAACTAACTCCTTGCTCCGTATGGGCCGCACCCTCCGGTTCCGGCCGCGGGGCGGCAGGAGGCGGGGGACGACTTGGCGTCATGGGGAGGCGGCCATCGGGGCCGCCCCGTGGGCAGCCCCAAAAGAAACGATCAGTACCGATCGTGGGGACTGCGCCGGCTCACCGGAAACTGGCTGGTGAGCGGAAAGATGGCGCAAGGTAGGGGGGCATAGCCGAACGCATCATGAACCGCTCGGCTTGACATTCAGGTTCAACCGGGGTGACGGAAATCACATTCCGTCCCCCATTCAGGCGCTCATCAGAGCGCGGCGGCGACCCGGCTGCCCTGGTCGATGGCGCGTTTCGCATCGAGTTCGGCGGCCACGTCGGCACCACCGATCAGCTGCGCGTTGATGCCGGCCGCCTGCAGTTCGGCCTGCAGCGTGCGGTTCGGTTCCTGCCCGGCGCAGATCACCACATGGTCGACCGGCAGCAGCTGTTCGCTGCCGTCCACGCGGATGCGCAGGCCCTCGTCGTCCACCCCCAGGTACTCGACGCCACCGAGCATGCGCACGCCCTTGGCCTTCAGTGTGGCGCGATGGATCCAGCCGGTGGTCTTGCCCAGCCGCGCGCCTGGCTTGCCCGGGCTGCGCTGCAGCAGCCACAAGCGCCGCGGTGACGGCTCGACCTGGGGCCGGCCCAGCGAGCCGCGTGCCTCGAAGCTGGCATCCACGCCCCATTCGGCCATCCAGCGCTGCGGATCCAGCGAGGGGGATTCACCGGCGTGGCTGAGGAATTCGCCGACATCGAAGCCGATGCCGCCGGCGCCGATGATCGCCGCATTGGCGCCCACTTCGACCCGTCCCAGCAGCACGTCCAGGTAGCTCACCACCTTGTCGTGATCGGCACCGGGGAAATCGACCTTGCGCGGGGTGATGCCGGTGGCCAGCACCACCTCGTCGAAGCCAGCCAGTTGGGAAGCGTCGACGCGGGTACCCAGGCGCAGCTGTACGCCGGTCTCCTGCAGCGCGTGGCGGAAGTAGCGCAGGGTCTCGTGGAACTCTTCCTTGCCGGGGATGCGCTTGGCCACGTTGAACTGGCCGCCGATCTCATCATTGGCATCGAACAGGGTGACCTGGTGGCCACGCTGGGCAGCGACAGTGGCGCAGGCCAGGCCGGCGGGGCCGGCACCGACCACCGCAACCTTCTTCGGCGTAGCCGTGGGACGATAGACCAGCTCGGTCTCGTGGGCGGCGCGCGGATTGACCAGGCAGCTGGCCAGCTTGTTCTCGAACACGTGGTCCAGGCAGGCCTGGTTGCAGGCGATGCAGGTGTTGATCGCCTCCGCGCGGCCGGCACGGGCCTTGTTCGGCCACTGCGGGTCGGCCAGCAGCGGGCGTGCCAGCGACACCATGTCGGCGCCGCCACCGGCCAGGATGCGTTCGGCAACGTCGGGCATGTTGATGCGGTTGGTCGCCACCAGCGGTACCTTCACATGCGGCTTGAGCTTGGCGGTGACGCCGGCAAAGGCCGCGCGCGGCACCGAGGTGGCGATGGTCGGAATGCGCGCTTCGTGCCAGCCGATGCCGGAATTGATGATCGTTGCGCCAGCCGCCTCGATCGCCTGCGCCTGTTGAACGATCTCGTCCCAGTCGCTGCCGTCGTCGACCAGATCCACCAGTGACAGGCGGTAGATGATGATGAAGTCCGGGCCGCAGGCCTCGCGGATGCGGCGCACGATCTCGACCGCGAAGCGCATGCGCTGGCGCGCGTCGCCGCCCCAGGCATCGGCGCGCTTGTTGGTGCGCGGGGCGATGAACTCGTTGATGAGGTAGCCCTCCGAGCCCATCACTTCCACGCCGTCGTAGCCGGCCTCGCGGGCCAGCTTGGCACTGCGAGCGTAGTCGGCGATATGGCGCTCTACTCCGCTGGCCGACAATGCGCGCGGGGTGAACGGGTTGATCGGTGCCTTCAGCTTCGACGGTGCCACCGACAACGGGTGGTAGGCATAGCGGCCGGCATGCAGCAGCTGCAGGCAGATCTTCGCGCCGTGCTGGTGCGCGGCGGCGGTGAGCTGGCGGTGCGGCCGCACTTCCCAGGGCCAGGACAGCTTGCCACCGAATGGCTTCAGCCAACCGACCACATTGGGCGCGAAGCCGCCGGTGACGATCAGGCCGACGCCGCCCTCGGCGCGCTCGGCGAAGTAGGCCGCCAGCCGCGGGAAGTCGCGGGCGCGATCTTCCAGGCCGGTGTGCATCGAACCCATCAATACGCGGTTGCGCAGCTGGGTGAAGCCCAGGTCCAGCGGGGCGAACAGGTGGGGATAGGCGCTTTCGTTGGCTGGCGACATGGTCGATACGCTTGCGTACGGAAGCGCGAAGCGTGCCGCGAAACGGCGGCCGGGGCAAGGGCCGCTTCTTTGGAAGGGCTGGCCGCTGTCTGACGGTTTGGTAGTGCTGGCCGCTGGCCGGCATTCCGGTCAACTCAGGGCGATTGCGGTTGCCGGCCAGCGGCCGGCACTACCGGCGCGGGTCGACCGATCCCGAACCAGCCCAGCGTCATTCCGCACAGCGGCCCGATCAGCAGGGCGAAGGCGAGGGTGCCGAGGCCGACATTGCCGCCCAGGCACCAGCCCAGCAGCAGTACGCTGCCTTCGATCAGGCTGCGCACCTTCCAGATCGGCCAGCCGGTACGAGCATGCAGACCGGTCATCAGACCATCGCGTGGCCCCGGGCCAAGGCGGGCACCGATGTACAGGCCGGTGGCCAGCGCCACCAGCAGCATGCCGCCACAGAACATCGCCAGCTGCCAGCCAAGGCCGACGGCCGGCGGCAGCAGCCACAGCCCGAACTGTGCGGAGGGGCCGATCAGCATCACGTTGAGCACGGTGCCGACGCCCGGCTTCTGCCGCAGCGGCCACCACAGCAGCAGCACCAATGCACCGATGGCATTGGTTGCCAAGCCGAATGACAGCGGCGTCTGCGCAGCGATGCCCTGCGACAGCACATCCCAGGGTGCCACGCCGATGGCGGCACGGATCATCAGCGAGGCGCCGAAGCCGTACAGGAACAGGCCGGTGATCAATTGCAGCAGGCGCAAGGGCAGGGCGGTGGGCATGGCGGTCCGGGGGGGCGAGGATCTGTTTCCACCGTATCGCTGTTTCTGCATCATCCATAGATACAGATGCCGGCCAATCCGTTGCTACAGGTAGCGTCGATCCTGCATGCGGGCGGTTGTGCAGGGCCGAGCCCGTGCTCTGCGGGTGGCGGCAGGCACAGCAGCCGAGCGTGGGCTCGGCTCTACATCACCGCGTCAGTCGTCCCAGCCGACCAGCGCCAGCTTGCCTACCGTGCGCCCGCTGGCCAGGCGCTGATGCGCGATGTCCAGGTTGGCCGCATTGATCGTGCCCAGCGTCTCCTTGAGCGTGCCACGCAGCTGGCCGGCATCGATCATGCTGGCCGCACGGCTGAGGATGCGGTGCTGTTCGATACAGTCGGCGGTGGCAAAGCGCGAACGCGCGAACATGAATTCCCAGTGGATGCCGATGCATTTGGCCTTGTAGGGATCGCCGATGCGCAGCGCACCCCGCGGCTCGACGATCAGGCCGACGTGGCCCTGCGGTGCCAGCAGCTGGCCCAGTTCATCCCAGTAGTGGTCGGTGTCGGCCAGATTGAGCGCGACCTGCACCGCATCGATGCCCAGCGCCCGCAACTGGGGCTGCAGTGGCTGCCGATGGTCGATCACATGCGTGGCCCCCATCTGCCGGCACCAGTCGATCGAGGCCTCGCGCGAGGCGGTGGCGATCACCTCGAAACCGGCATGGCGTGCCAGCTGGATCGCCATCGAGCCGACGCCGCCGGCGCCGCCGATCACCAGCAGGTGCTGGCCCACGTGGCGGCGGCCATCGAGCTGCAGCGGCATGCGCTGGAACAGCAGTTCCCAGGCTGTGAGAGTGGTCAACGGCAGCGCGGCCGCTTCAGCGAAATCGAGCGTGGTCGGCTTGCGCGCGACCAGGCGCTCATCAACCCACTGGTACTGGGCGTTGCAGCCCGGCCGGGTAACGTCACCGGCGAAGTAGACCTCGTCACCGGAGGCGAACAGGCTGGCCTCGTCACCGATGGCTTCGACCACGCCGGCTGCGTCCCAGCCGAGCACCCGGGGAACCTCAAGGGTGGCCGGATCGGTGGCGGCCCGCTGCTTGCCATCGACGGGGTTGACCGAAACCGCTTCGATTCGCACCAGCAGATCGCGGCCGCGAGGAGGCAGCGGCGGCGGCAGCAGGACATCACGCAGGGCGGGTGCGTATTCACGACTCAGGGCGACGGCTTTCATCACGGCTCCGGCTGGGTTCGTGATCCCATCATAAGGTTCCTCACGTTTCCTCAGACGCGCTGAACCGTGTGATGCAGCACGTTGCGCAATATGTCGCTTCTCGCGCCTAAACCCCGTCAAACCCTTGCAGCGTGTGGGTCTTGCGGATTTTCATCATCCTGTATAGGGTTTCAACGTCGGACCGGTGGACGGTCGGGCGCAACACTTCACATGTTACGGGACTGTTAACATGGCCTTCACCCGCCTGAGCATAATGTTCGCGGCGGTGGCGTGCTGAATCGGCTGTCGAACATCGACGCACTAGTGCTGGCCCATGCCTCTACCGGTTTCATACCCCCGAAATAGGAGCTGTACTCAATGAACAAGAAGATCCTTACTGCCGCGCTGCTGGGCGGCCTGGCTTTCGCCCAGGCAGCTTCGGCGCAGGAGTTCGATGACCGCTGGTACCTGACCGGTTCGGCCGGCTTCAACTTCCAGGACAGCGACCGTCTGACCAATGACGCTCCGTTCGTGACCCTGGGCCTGGGTAAGTTCATCAGCCCGAACTGGTCGCTGGACGGTGAGCTGAACTACCAGAACCCGAACTTCGACAGCAACCAGGACCTGAACTGGTCGCAGTACGGCGTCTCGCTGGACCTGCGTCGCCACTTCATCAAGGAAGGCCGCGGCTGGAACCCGTACATCGTCGGTGGCCTGGGCTACCAGAAGTCGGAAGAAGAGTACGCTGCGCTCGACAACAACGGCCCGCGCCAGCGTAAGGACGGCAATGTTGCCGCCAAGCTGGGCGTCGGCCTGCAGACCACCTTCGAGAAGCGTGTTGCTGTCCGCGCCGAAGTGGCCTACCGCGCTGACTTCGACGACCAGAGCATCGCCGCACGTGACGAGAGCTGGTTCGGCGACGTGCTGGCTTCGGTCGGCGTCGTGATCCCGCTGGGCCCGGCTCCGGTCGCGGCTGCTCCGGCTCCGGCTCCGGTTGCCCCGAGCTGCGCCGACCTGGACGACGACGGTGACGGCGTCAACAACTGCGACGACAAGTGCCCGAACTCGCAGCCGGGTCAGACCATCGGTCCGGACGGTTGCCCGGTTCCGGTCTCCATCGACCTGAAGGGCGTCAACTTCGACTTCGACAAGTCGAACCTGCGTCCGGACGCCGTGGCGATCCTGAGCGAAGCCACCGAGATCCTGAAGCGTTACCCGGATCTGCGCGTTGAAGTTGCCGGTCACACCGACTCGAAGGGTACCGACGCTTACAACCAGAAGCTGTCGGAGCGTCGTGCTACCGCCGTGTACAACTACCTGACCAAGAACGGCGTTGACGCCGGTCGCCTGGTCGGCCCGATCGGCTACGGCGAGAGCCGTCCGATTGCTCCGAACACCAACCCGGATGGTTCGGACAACCCGGAAGGTCGCGCCAAGAACCGTCGTACCGAGCTGAACGTCCAGAACTAAGTTCTGACGCTCTGCCCGTAGGACACAGCAGGACCCGGCTTCGGCCGGGTCTTGTTGTTTCTGCGGCCAGGAAGCTCGCCTGTGACGCGGCAACACAACCGTTCGTCGGTCTTTTGTCCGTAAAACCAACAAGTTGTCGTATTCATTGAAAGTGGCGCTTGAAAGCTGACGCGGCATTGCTAAACTCGCCGCGTCACTTCCTTCCGTGGATGCCCCTCATGCTGCGCTCTGCATCGGCCGCCGTCCTGGCGCTGGCCCTGGTTCCCGCCGCCCACGCTGCGGTCGATTGCTCGGTCAACACCAGCGCCTCGCCGCTGCCGTTGCCGGCCACGACTATCGCGCCAGTGGCCGACGAGCTGTACATCCGTGGCAACCAGCTGGGCATGCCGGCCGGTGTGCTGAGCAGCAACTACGACCCGTCGCAGTCGCTGGACCAGGTGCTGCAGCGCCTGCGCATCGACGGCTGCCAGAACATCGCCAAGGCCATTCCGAGCGCACCGGCGGTGAAGCCGAACGATCCGGCGGCCTACAAGCCGCAGACCGAATTCGACAACACGCCCTGGCGCTTCGACATGAGCCAGAACGGCAAGCGCATGACCGCCGAAGAGTTCGACGCCTGGATGAAGGCGCGCGGCGTTCGCGTGGTCAAGGCGCGTCCGGCTCCGGCCGCCACTCCGGCCCCGGCCGAAGCACCGGCTGAGACCAAGCCGGTCGACAAGAAGTAAGCGCCGCGGGGAGCAGAGGCTTGCGCACGCGCCGCCCGCCTGCCGCCCCCGCCGCCCGCTCCCGCGCACCGCGTGGGCGTGCGACTCCGAATGTATCCAGTGGCGTGCGCCATGGCCTGGCGCGCGTGCTGTCCAAGGCGGGTGTGTGCTCGCGCAGCGAGGCCGCGCGCTGGATTGCCGAAGGCCGGGTGCGCGTGTCCGGCCGCATCGTGCGCGACCCGGAATTTCCGATTGGCCAGCCGGTGCCGCCCATCGAGGTCGACGGCCAGCCGATGGGGGCGCCGCAGCGCCTGTACCTGATGCTCAACAAGCCGCGCGGGGTGGTCACCACGGCGCAGGACGAGCGTGGTCGCGACACCGTGTACCGCTGCTTCGATGGTGCCGGCCTGCCGTGGATCGCGCCGGTCGGGCGCCTGGACAAGGCCAGCGAAGGCTTGCTGTTGTTCAGCAATGATCCGCAGTGGGCGGCGCACCTGACCGATCCGGAGACCGGCCCGCAGAAGACCTATCACGTGCAGGTGGATCGTCTGCCCGATGACGCCACCCTGGCGGCACTGCAGACCGGCGTGGAGGATGAGGGGGATTTCCTCGCCGCCCGTGCCGTGCGCGTACTGCGCAGTGGCGACAAGACCGCATGGCTGGAGGTGGTCCTCGACGAGGGCCGCAACCGCCATATCCGCCGCCTGTTGGCGGCCTTCGACCTGCAGGTGCTGCGCCTGGTCCGGGTCGCGATCGGTGGGCTGCTGCTCGGCGATCTCGGCAAGGGCCAGTGGCGGGTTCTGCAGGTCAGCGACCAGCAGCGGCTGGGGGCCGCTGCACCGGGCTGATCATCGCCCGTGGCCGGCAGTTGCCGGCCGCCGTTCCAGGCGTAGGGGGCGCCTGGCTGTCGACTTTCCCGAACGGAGCCTGCCATGTACCACCCGACCCTCAATCAAACCCTGCGCTGTGCAGGCCTGCTGCTGCCGATGGTGCTGCTGGCCGCCTGCGGCGGCCACAAGAAGGTGGCCAAGGCGGAAACGCCTGCCGAGACCCCGGTGGTGGAAGTGAAAACCCCGCAGCTGGATGGTCGCGGCAGTTACCGCTTCCTGATGAGCAACGGCGACAAGAAGATGACCGCCGATGAGTTCGATGCCTGGATGAAGGCCAACGGCATCCGCGTTGCCAAGGGCAATGGCCAGGACGCTGCCGCCAAGCCGGTAGTGGTTGCCAGCAAGGAAGAGCCGAAGGGCAAGAAGAAAAAGAAATGACGCGCGTCGCGCGTCATTTCGGTAGCGCCGGGCCGTGCCCGGCGAGCGCATGGCGCGGCTTTCGGGAAATCGCCGGGCATGGCCCGGCGCTACCCCTGGGGATCCGACCCCGGTGCGGTCAGCCCTTGACCACGCCCAGTTCGACACCGATGCGGGTGAAGGCGTCGATTGCCCGGTCCAGGTGCTCGCGGCTGTGCGCAGCGCTGATCTGGGTACGGATGCGGGCCTGGCCCTTGGGCACCACCGGGAAGAAGAAACCGATGGCGTAGATGCCTTCTTCCAGCAGGCGCTCGGCGAACTTCTGCGCCAACGGTGCGTCATACAGCATCACCGGGCTGATCGGATGCACGCCCGGCTTCACGTCGAAACCGGCGGCGGTCATCTTTTCGCGGAAGTAGGCGGTGTTCTCGGCCAGGGTGCTGCGCAGGTCGTCAGCGGCCGCCAGCATTTCGAACGCCTTGATGCCGGCGGCTACCACGTGCGGCGGCAGCGAGTTGGAGAACAGGTACGGGCGCGAGCGCTGGCGCAGCAGTTCGATCACCTCGGCGCTGGCGCAGGTGAAGCCGCCCAGTGCGCCACCCATGGCCTTGCCCAGAGTGCCGGTGATGATGTCGATCTTCTCCAGCACGCCCTTGACCTCGGCCGAGCCGCGGCCGGTGGCACCGAGGAAGCCGGTGGCATGGCATTCGTCGATGTGTACCAGGGCGTTGTACTTCTTTGCCAGCGCGGTGATCTCGTCCAGCGGCGCGATGAAGCCGTCCATTGAGAACACGCCGTCGGTGGTGATCAGCTTGGTCTTGCAGCCGGCGGCATCGGCGGCCTGCAGCTGGGCTTCCAGATCGGCCATGTCACAGTTGGCGTAGCGGAAGCGCTTGGCCTTGCACAGACGCACGCCGTCGATGATCGAAGCATGGTTCAGTGCATCGGAAATGATTGCGTCGTTCTCGCCAAGCAGCGGCTCGAACAGGCCGCCGTTGGCATCGAAGCAGGCCGCGTACAGGATGGTGTCCTGCTTGCCGAAGAAGTCGGCGATCTGCTTCTCCAGCTGCTTGTGCAGGTCCTGGGTGCCGCAGATGAAGCGCACCGAGGCCATGCCGAAGCCGTGGGTATCGAGTGCGTCCTTGGCGGCCTGGATCAGGTCCGGATGGTCGGCCAGTCCCAGGTAGTTGTTGGCACAGAAATTCAGCACCTTGCGGCCGTCGTCGAGGGTGATCTCGGCCGACTGCGGGCTGGTGATGATCCGCTCGGACTTGAACAGGCCCTGGGCGCGGATGGCGTCCAGTTCCTCGGCGTAGTGGCGGGTCAGGGCGGAGGAGGCGTCGGTCATGGCGTGGGCACGGCTCTGAACGGGAAACCGCCGATTCTACCGGGCATCGCCGCTTGCCAACCGGCCCGGGCGGGGCATCGTCACGGCGGACACATGTTGCATCGCAATAGCAAACGGGTTAAAAATTCGTGAACCGGCGCTGTCCCGCTCCGGCCGCTCTCGCCTTCCGCGCCACGCCACCGCCCCCACCGGAGACGCTCATGAAGCACGCCCGTGCCTGCCTCGCCATTGCCGCTGCCTTGACCCTGGCCGCCCCGTTCACCGCCAGTGCGCAGGAAAACGAATCGCCGTACAGCTGGAACGTCACCGCCGTTTCCGATTACCTGTTCCGTGGTGTCTCGCAGACCGACGAAAAGCCGACCCTGCAGGCCGGTTTCACCTACACCTCGCCGGTCGGCCTGTATGCCGGTGTCTGGGGTTCGGGCGTCGACTTCGGTCCGGGCGACCCGAGCACTGAGGTGGACTACCAGATCGGCTACGGCGTTGACGTCACGCCCCGCGTCAATTTCGACGCGCTGCTGAACCGCTACACCTACCTCGGTGCCAGCGAGCTGAACTACAACGAGCTGATCACCACCACCACGCTGGACGAGACCTACAAGCTGACGGTGGCCTACACCAACGATGTCTGGAACAGCAGCACCGATGGCTGGTACTTCGGCCTGGGCGGCAGCTGGGGCCTGCCGAAGGACTTCACCCTGAATGCCAACGTCGGCCGCAGCACCTTCGAGGACGGCATCGCCAAGGACTATACCGACTGGAACGTCGGCGTCGAACGCCAGTTCGGCCTGTTCAACGTCGGCCTCGGCTACTACGGCACCGACGGCAACGGTCGCGACAACTCCGGCAAGCTGGCACACAGCCGCGTGCTGCTGACCGTGGCCGTCGGCAAGTAACCCTTGCTTCGGTAGGTGCCAGGCTTGCCTGGCACGCATTGCGAAAAAGGCGCCCATCGGGCGCCTTTTTCAGTTCCGCGGTGTTCTTGATCCCATCTGGGGAAGAGCCCCCTTGTTGTTCAAGGGGGCGCGCCAAAGGCGCGGGGAGAAGGAAACATGCGGGGGAATTGACCCTTCGGGTCAATTCCAGCTGAGCACGACCTTGCCGGCCTTGCCTTCTTCCATCAGGTCGAAGCCCTTCTGGAAGTCGTCGATCGGCAGCTGGTGGGTCATCACCTTGCCGAGCGGGAAGCCGGACAGCACCAGCTGGGTCATCTTGTACCAGGTCTCATACATCTTGCGGCCGTAGATGCCCTGCACGGTCAGGCCCTTGAAGATGATCTTGTCCCAGTCGCAGCCGGCACCCTTGGGCATGATGCCCAGCATGGCGATCTTGCCACCGTGGTACATGCAGTCGAGCATGTCGTTGAACGCACGCGGGTTGCCGCTCATTTCCAGGCCCACATCGAAGCCCTCCATGTGCAGTTCCTTCATCACGTCCTTCAGCGACTGGTTGGCGACGTTGACCACGCGGGTGGCACCCATGTCGGCGGCCAGCTTCAGGCGGAAGTCGTTGACGTCGGTCACCACCACGTTGCGCGCACCGATGTGCTTGCAGATGCCGGCAGCGATGATGCCGATCGGGCCCGCGCCGGTGATCAGCACGTCCTCACCGATCACGTCGAATTCCAGTGCGCAGTGCGCAGCGTTGCCGTACGGGTCGAAGAACGCGGCCAGCTCCGACGGGATCTGGTCCGGGATCGGCCACAGGTTGCTGGCCGGCATCACCATGTATTCGGCAAAGGCACCATTGACGTTGACGCCGATGCCGACGGTGTTCGGGCACAGGTGCGGGCGGCCGCCACGGCAGTTGCGGCAGTGGCCGCAGACGATGTGGCCTTCGGCCGAGACGCGCTGGCCGATCTCGTAGCCGGTCACGCCCGGGCCGATTTCGGCAATGCGGCCGACGAATTCATGGCCGATGGTCAGGCCCGGTTTGATCGTGCGCTGGCTCCACTCGTCCCACAGATAGATGTGCAGGTCGGTACCGCAGATCGCGGTCTTCTCGAGCTTGATCAACACCTGGTTGGGGCCCGGAGTCGGCACCGGAACCTCTTCCATCCAGATGCCCTTGGCTGCTTCGCGCTTGACCAGGGCCTTCATCGTTTGCTGCGCCATCGGGGTGGAACTCATCAGGGGGAAAGCGCGGATTATAGGGTGCCGCGCGGATTTCCCATGTTGCGCTGCGGGTGCAGTGGCGGAACGAAAGACGTGCGCCGGCGGGCGTTTCGAACGTGCTGCAAACAGCAGCGCCGCTTCGCTCGCCGGGCGTGGCTCGGCGCTACCGTCCGAGGCCAGGGGACTGTGGGGAGGCGAGAGGCCAGGCCGATGCAGGACCGTGAGCGCCATGGATGGCGCGACCGAGCCCCCATGGGTGAGGGCGCTTTGCTTGCGAAGCACTGCTTCGCAAGCGCCAGAACGCACAGCCGCCAGCGGCTGGGCCGGGCCGCGGAGCGGGGTTTACGGCGTGTCCTGCATCGGCCTGGCCTCCCGCCTCCGTCCGATCGCAGTGGAGACGCTGAACGGTGGAAGCATCCGATTGCATGACTTCCGGGGTTCGGGCCGGGGCAGGGCGGCGGGCTACAATCGAGGGTTCCACTACCAGGGGCCGCTCCATGCGCTCGAACCTGCTTGCATTTTCCATCGTCGCCAGCCTTGGGCTGGTCCAGGTCGCCCACGCCGCAGAAGGCATGTGGGTGCCGCAGCAGCTGCCGGAAATCGCCGGGCCGCTGCAGAAGGCCGGCCTGAAGCTGTCCCCGGAGCAGCTGGCCAACCTGACCGGTGACCCGATGGGTGCGGTGGTTGCGCTGGGCGGCTGCACCGCCAGCTTCGTCTCGCCGCAGGGCCTGGTGGTCACCAACCACCACTGCGCGTATGGCGCCATCCAGCTCAATTCGACCGCGCAGAAGAACCTGATCAAGGACGGCTTCAACGCGCCGACCCTGAAGGACGAACTGAGCGCCGGCCCGAACGCCCGCGTGTTCGTGCTCGACCAGATCACCGACGTCACCGCCCAGGCCAAGGCCGCCATCGCCGCCGCCGGCAACGACCCGCTGGCCCGCAGTCGCGCGCTGGACGCCTTCGACAAGGCCCAGGTTGCCGCCTGTGAAGCCGATGCCGGGTTCCGCTGCCGCCTGTACAGCTTCTCCGGCGGCAACACCTATCGCCTGTTCCGCAACATGGAAATCAAGGACGTGCGCCTGGTCTACGCGCCCCCGGGCAGCGTCGGCAAGTTCGGCGGCGACGTCGACAACTGGATGTGGCCGCGCCACACCGGCGATTTCTCGTTCTACCGCGCCTACGTCGGCAAGGACGGCAAGCCGGCCGCCTTCGCCGCCGACAACGTGCCGTACCAGCCCAAGCACTTCCTGAAGTTCGCCGACCAGCCGCTGGGCGCCGACGACTTCGTGATGGTGGCCGGCTACCCGGGCCGCACCAACCGCTACGCGCTGGCCGGTGAGTTCAACGAAACCGCCAGCTTCACCTACCCGACCATCGCCAAGCACTACAACGCCGTGCTGAAGATGATCGCCGACGCCGGCAAGGCCGACGCCGACGTCAAGGTGAAGTACGCCGCCACCGCCGCCAGCATGAACAACGTGGCCAAGAACTACCTGGGCCAGCTGGAAGGCTTCAAGCGCATCGACGCCGCCGGCCAGAAACAGGCGGAAGAGGCCGCCGTGCTGGCGTGGCTGAAGAAGCAGGGCGCTGCCGGCAAGCCCGCGCTGGCCGCACATGCGCAGCTGCTCAAGCATCTGGATACCAGCAAGTCGACCCGCGAACGCGACCTGTTCGTCGGCCAGTTCAACAACACCTCGGCCGTTGGCGCGGCGATCACCCTGTACCGCCTGTCGATCGAGCGCAGCAAGCCGGATGCCGAGCGCGAAGCCGGTTACCAGGAGCGCGACCTGACCACCATTGAAGGTGGCCTGAAGCAGATGGACCGCCGCTACGTGGCGAAGATGGACCAGCAGCTGCAGGCCTACTGGCTGGAGCAGTACGTGGCCCTGCCGGCCGCGCAGCGCGACAATGAAGTGCTGAACAAGTGGCTGGCCGGCAGCGATGCCAACGCAGTAAAGGCGCTGGTGGGCAAGCTGTCGGGCACCGAGCTCGGCAGCCTGGACGCACGCCTGAAATGGTTCAAGGCCGACCGTGCCGCATTTGAAGCCAGCAGCGATCCGGCCATCCAGTACGCCGTGGCTGTCATGCCGGCACTGCTGAAGCAGGAAGAGCAGAAGAAGATCCGCGAAGGCGAATCGCTGACCGCGCGTCCGCTGTACCTGCAGGCCGTGGCCGACTACAAGAAGAGCCAGGGCGAGTTCGTCTACCCGGACGCCAACCTGTCGCTGCGCATCACCTTCGGCAACGTCATGGGCTACGGCAAGGACGGCGTGAAGTACACCCCGTTCACCACCCTGGAAGGCGTGGCGGCGAAGGAAACCGGTGAAGATCCGTTCGATTCGCCGAAGGCGCTGCTCGACGCGGTCAAGGCCAAGCGTTATGGCGGCCTGGAAGACAAGCGCATCGGTTCGGTGCCGGTGAACTTCCTGTCCAACCTGGACATCACCGGTGGCAACTCGGGTTCGCCGGTGCTGGACGCCAACGGCAGGCTGGTCGGCCTGGCATTCGACGGCAACTGGGAATCGGTCAGCTCCAACTGGGTGTTCGACCCGGTGATGACCCGCATGATCGCCGTCGACAGCCGCTACATGCAGTGGATCATGCAGGAAGTGGCGCCGGCGCCGCAGCTGCTGAAGGAACTGAACCTGGCGAAATAAACCGGTTGCGGTAGTGCCGGCCGCTGGCCGGCAACCTCGACCAGACAGCCGGAGTTCTCGAAACCCCGCGACCCACGTCGCGGGGTTTTTTCATGCCCGCCCCGACCCGGTGCGCCGAACAGGTATCATCCGTGTTCCGCGCACTTCACAGGATGTGAACGAAACGCGGAAACCTCCTCCCCCCCAGGACCCCTTGCACGCATGCGCATCCTGCTTGCCCGCCACGGCGAAACGCCGTGGAACGCCGAAGGCCGCTACCAGGGCCAGATCGACATCCCGCTTTCGCCGATCGGCGAAGCCCAGGCCCAGGCCCTGGGTGCCCGCCTGGCCTCGGTGGACATCACCCGTGCCGTTGCCTCGCCGCTGTCGCGCGCGCAGCGCACCGCGCAGCTGGCACTGGGTGCCGCCCGTGTCGACATGCTGCTGACCGAGCCGGAGCTGCAGGAAATCGCCCATGGTGAGTGGGAAGGCCTGCTGGCCAGCGAGATCCACGAGAAGGATCCGTCGCGCCTGAAGGCGTGGCGCGAGGAGCCGGATACCGTGCTGATGCCCGGCGGCGAATCGCTGCGCCTGGTGCTGGAGCGCAGCTGGCGCGGCCTGGCCCGCGCCACCGACGGCCTCGGCGAGCACGACACCCTGCTGGTGGTCGCCCACGACGCGGTGAACCGCGTGATCCTGTGCAAGGTGCTGGGCCTGCCGATCTCCCGCCTGTGGACCTTCCGCCAGGCACCGACCACGCTCAACCTGCTCGAAGGCGCCGACCTTGACAGCCTGGAAGTGGTGCGCCTGAACGACTGCGCCCACCACACGCCGTTCTTCGGCGAAGCCAAGCACCGCGCACTCTGATCGATCCCCTCGCACCAACTGCTTCTGCTGGAACCGCTGCCGTGACGAACACCCCGACCACCCTGGCCGACTGGCTGGACTACATTGAACGCCAGCATCCGGCGAGCATCGACATGGGCCTGGAGCGCGTGCGCGCCGTGGCCACGGCGATGGGCCTGGGGGCGCCGGGCAAGCGCACCATCGTGGTCGGTGGCACCAACGGCAAGGGCTCCACCGTGGCCTTCATCGAAGCCATTGCACGTGCCGCCGGCTGGAAGGTCGGCGCGTACACCTCGCCGCACCTGCTGCGCTACAACGAGCGCGTGCGCATCGACGGCCAGGACGTGGACGATGCCGCGCTGGTCGCTGCGTTCAGTGCGGTCGAGGCCGCGCGTGGCGAGACCACGCTGACCTATTTCGAGTACGGCACGCTGGCTGCGCTGCAGCTGTTCGCCGACGCCGGGCTGGACCTGGCGGTGCTGGAAGTGGGCCTGGGCGGCCGCCTGGATGCGGTCAACATCGTCGACGCCGACGTGGCGGTGATCACCACCGTGGACATCGACCACGCGGAATGGCTGGGCGAGGACCGCGAGGCGATCGGCACCGAGAAGGCCGGCATCATCCGCGGCTGGAAGCCGGTGATCCTGGGCGAGACCGACCCGCCCTCGAGCGTGCTCGCGCGTGCCTACCTGGTCGGTGCCAACGCGATCCGCGGCGGCAGCGATTACTTCTACGAGCCGATCGACGCCCAGCGCTGGCGCTGGCGCGATGTCGGCCTGCGCATGGAACTGCCGACCCCGGCGCTGGCCGGCCCGATCCAGCTGGCCAATGCCGGTGCGGCCATCGCCGCGCTGCGCGCGCTGGACAAGCCGGTGCCGCGCGCGGCGTGGGCCGCCGGTATCGCGGCGGCGCGCATTCCGGGCCGCCTGCAGGCGTTCGAGCGTGGCGGTGTGCAGATCCGCGTCGACGTCGGGCACAACCCGCAGGCGGCGGGCCAGCTGGCGCGCGCGCTGAAGGCCGAGGCGTCGGCCGGGCGCACCTTGGCGGTGTATGCCGCATTGCAGGACAAGGACGCGGTGGGTGTGGTGCAGGCATTGCAGGGCGTGGTTGCCGAGTGGACCCTTGCCGGCCTGGACGGCCCACGTGGCCAGAGTGCCGACCAGTTGCAGGCGCGCCTGGCCGAGACCGCTGCTGGCAGCGCGCAGCTGGCCGCTTCGGTCGAACAGGCGCTGGCGCAGGTACTGGCCCGGGCCGAGCGCGGTGACCGCGTACTGGTGTTTGGCTCCTTCCATACCGCTGCCGCCGCATTGCAGTGGTTGCAGGGCAGCGCCTGAGCCACGTTCAGCCAATCCCGACGCCGTCCGGTCCGGCACCCGTATAATCGACCGCAACCTCCGGACAGTTGCCGCCTCACGTGGATACGCCTCTGAAACAGCGTCTGATTGGTGCCATCGTGCTGGTTGCACTGGCCGTGATTTTCCTGCCGATGCTGGTCAAGGGGCCTGCACCGGACAGCGGCGTGGCCTCGGTGCCGATCGCCGCGCCGGATGCACCGGCCGATGGCCAGTTCGAAACCCGTGAACTGCCGCTGGTGGCCCCGGCCGGTGGGGCTACCGGCCTGCAGACCGGGCAGGCCAAGCCGCTGCAGGAAGCCGCCACGCCGGCCACGCCACCGACCGTGGACACGTCCCCGGCGGTTGCCGCCGGCAACTACGCCGTCACTTTCGGCGCATACGGCAGCAAGGCCGACGCCGATGCCGTGATCGCCTACCTGCAGCGCTCGCAGCTGCCGGGCTTCGCAGAAGCGACTACCATCAACGGCCGTCAGGCATGGCGTGTGCGCGTGGGGCCGTATGCCGACCGTGCACAGGCCGAGGCGGCCCGGCTGCAGGCGGTGAAGATCCGCGCCGATGTGAAGGCCGAAGTGATCACCCTGGATGCCGCAACGGGCAGCAGCGCCCCTGTGGCAGCTACCCCGGCACCGGCACCGGCACCGGCTACGCCAAGTGCCAGTACCCCGTCGGCAGCCACCTCGCCGTCCGCCAGCAGCAACCCGGTGCGCAGCGAAAGCCTGCCGCCGACTGCGACGGCCACTCCGGCGGCCAAGCCCGAGCCGCCGAAGCCCGAAGCCCCGAAGTCCGAGCCGAAGCCGGAGGCCACCGCCAGCAAGCCGGCGACGGCACCGACCACGCCGGCTGCACCGGCGGCCAGCGGCGTCGGCTTCGCCGTGCAGCTGGGCGCGTTCGGTCAGGCCAGCGATGCCAATGCGCTGCGTGACAAGGTCCGTGCTGCCGGCTTCAGCGCCTTCGTCGAGCAGGTGCGTACCGAAAAGGGCACCCTGCATCGCGTCCGTGTCGGACCGGTGGCCAACCGGGCTGACGCCGAACAGCTGAAGGCGCAGGTCGCCGCCAAGGTTGGCGTCGCCGGCATGGTCCGACCGCACCCATGACCGACGCGCAGGCCCGTTGCCAGCGCCGCCGAAGGAGCGGGGCGCCATGATCGACGTGGTGCTGCTGATCGTGATCGCCGCCTCGACCCTGCTCGGGATGCTGCGTGGCTTCGTGGGAATCGTCATCGGCACGTTGTCGTGGCTGCTGGCCGCGTGGGCGGCCTTCGCCTTCGGCAACGATGCCGCGCGCTGGTGGGCGGCGCCCGCCGCACCTGGCGGCGAACATTTCGTCGGCGGCTACCTGGGCGTGGGCATTGGCGTGATGATCGTGGTCGCGGTGATCGGCATGGTCATCAAGGCGATGATCCACCGCAGCATGCTGACCAGCCTGGACCGGTTGCTGGGCGGTGTACTGGGGGCCGTGCGAGGTGGCCTGATCGCGGCGATCCTGGTGCTGCTGGCCGGCTTCACCCCGCTGACCGCCGAGCCCTCCTGGAAGCGCTCGGCGGTTCGCCCGGTGCTGAATCCGGCCGTGACCTGGATGAACGGGAAGCTGCCGTGCTGGCAGGTACCGGGCGCCGATATGCTGCCCAAGGCCTTGCCGACCGACATGCTGTCCCCATCTGCATTGATGGAAATGGGGAAGAACGCAGGCGCCGGGTTGGGAAAGCCGGGCGCGGCAGGCGATAATGGCATCCTTAACCAGGTAGTGGCAGGCAGCGGATGGCTGCGGCCTGCGAAAGCGGAACAGGGCGATGCATACGATCCGGCCGAAGTGCGCCCGGACGCCCCAGCACTGCCGGACAGTATCGAGCCGGACGATCCGGCCAATGTCGACCGCAGGCGCGGCGACCACCGCGGCCAGGTACGGCCACCTTCCTTGTAACTGGGCACAGCCCAGCGGAGACCTCGCACCATGTGTGGCATCGTCGGAATCGTCGGCAACCAGAACGTCGCCGGGCAGTTGTATGACGGCTTGACCGTTCTCCAGCACCGCGGCCAGGACGCGGCAGGTATCGCCACCGCCAATGGCAGCCGCCTGCGGGTGCAGAAGGCCACCGGCCTGGTCCGCGATGTGTTCGACGCCCGTACCATGTCCACGCTGGAAGGCAGCGTCGGCATCGCGCACGTGCGCTATCCGACGGCAGGTTCGGAAGGCATGGACGAGGCACAGCCGTTCTACGTGAATTCGCCTTACGGCATCGCGCTGGCCCACAACGGCAACCTGATCAACACCGAGGCGCTGCGCCAGCAGGTGTTCGAACAGGACCGGCGCAACGTCAACACCGATTCGGACAGCGAAGTGCTGTTGAACGTGTTCGCCTACGAACTGGAGCAGCAGCGCCAGCTCAGCCCGGAAGCCGCGATCCGCGCGGTGGCCGGCGTGCATCGCCGCTGCAAGGGCGGCTATGCAGTGGTCAGCGTGGTGCTGGGCCTGGGCCTGGTGGCCTTCCGCGACCCGCATGGCATCCGCCCGCTGGTGCTGGGCAAGCGCAGCCACGCAGAAGGCGACGAGTACATCGTGGCGTCCGAATCGGCCGCACTGGACGTGCTGGGTTTCCAGCGCGTGCGTGACGTGCAGCCGGGCGAAGCGCTGGTGATCACCGCGCGCGGCGAGCTGTTCTCGGAAATCTGCGCCGAGCCGGCCGAGCACACACCATGCATCTTCGAATACGTGTACTTCGCACGCCCGGATTCGATGATCGACAACGTCTCGGTGCACAAGGCACGCATGCGCATGGGCATCAAGCTGGGCGAGAAGATCCTGCGCCTGCGCCCGGACCATGACATCGACACCATCATCCCGATCCCGGATACCTCGCGCGATGCCGCGCTGGAGATCTCCAATGTGCTCGGGGTGAAGTACCGCGAAGGCTTCATCAAGAACCGCTACATCGGCCGCACCTTCATCATGCCGGGGCAGGGTGAACGCGTGAAGTCGGTGCGCCGCAAGCTCAACCCGATCCACCTGGAGTTCCGCAACCGCGTGGTGCTGCTGGTGGACGATTCGATCGTGCGTGGCACCACCAGCCAGCAGATCGTGCAGATGGCCCGTGATGCCGGCGCGCGCAAGGTCTACCTGGCCAGCGCCGCGCCGCCGGTGCGTTACCCGAACATCTACGGCATCGACATGCCGGCGGCCGAAGAGCTGGTCGCGCACAACCGCACGGTGGAAGAGATCGAGGCCCACCTGGGCTGCGACTGGCTGATCTACCAGGACCTGGAAGACATGGAAGCGGCGGTGAGCGAAGGCAACCCGGCGCTGCGCAGCTTCGATTCGTCCTGCTTCAACGGCCACTACCCGACCGGTATCGAGCCGGGCTACTTCGAGCGCATCCAGCAGTTGCGTTCGGACGATGCCAAGCACAAGCGTCGCGCCTGAGGATCAGGCGTGGTGGATGTGCCCGACGTTGGTGGCGACCTGCTGCGCGCTGCGCAGCAGTGCCTGGCTGAAGCCGATCCGCTGCGCAAGGTCGCATTGACCCGGGCGTATGCGGCCGCGTTCCGTGCCGGTCGCCTGAAGGTGGCCGCGGATGCGCCGCCGCCGGATCCGATCTGCATGCCGGGTCGTCCGGGACGACTGGTGCTGGTGCATCCGCGCGAGGTGCCACGGCGTGGACTGGGCGGCGTGGAAGGGCGGGCTGCCTTCATCCACGCGATTGCCCATATCGAGCTCAACGCGATCGACCTGGCCTGGGACGCGGTGTACCGGTTCCGGGGCCTGCCGTCGGCGTTCCATGCTGATTGGGTCAGCTGTGCCGATGACGAATCGCGGCATTTCATGCTGCTGCGCGAGCGCCTGCAGGTGCATGGCCACGACTATGCGGATTTCCCCGCACACAACGGTCTGTGGGAAATGTGCGAAAAGACCGCGCATGACGGCCTGGCGCGCATGGCGCTGGTGCCGCGCGTGCTGGAAGCGCGTGGCCTTGACGTCACCCCGGGCATGATCGAGAAGCTGCGCAATGTCGGCGATGGCGAAACCGCCGATGTGCTGGAGGTGATCCTGCGTGAGGAAGTAGCGCATGTTGCCGCCGGTTCGCGCTGGTATCGCTGGTACTGCGACCGCGCCGGTGTCGAGCCGCGCGCGCGTTTCAAGGAGCTGCTGGTGGAGTACGCCGGCGGCTACCTGCATGGGCCGTTCAACATGGAAGCGCGCCTGCTGGCCGGATTCGATGCGGACGAACTCTCCAACCTGGTCGAGCAGGCCGGTTGAAGAAAAGGGGACGGAGGGATCAAGTCGTTTGTGCCAAAACGACTTAATCCCCTCCGTCCCCTTTTTCATGCGTTGGGCAGCACCACGCGCTTGCCATCCACGGTGGGCCGGTTGATGTAGAACAGGCCGGGGCCCGGCCGGTACGGCAGCTCGCTGACGCCGGCGTCGGCAGCGTAGGTCAGTGCGGTGTCGCCCAGCGCGTCGAAGTTCCAGTGCGCCGACTGCATCAGGTAACGCCGTCGCAACAGCGCCTCCTGGGTTTGCGTCAGTGGCTGTCCGGCCACCAGCCGTCGTGCGATCGGTTGCAGGGCCGACGGCAGCTCCCAGCCGGGGACTGCGTTGGCATTGGCCGTCCATTGCACGCCGGCATCGATGGCATGCTGCTGCATCACCTGAAGCGCGATCAGCTGGTAGCGCCAGTCGATGCGCCGGCGCAACACCACGGCCGCCGTCACGTACAGCACCGGTGACAGCACTACGCTGCGGCTGCCGGCGCGACGCTGTTGCTGCCACTGGTGCCAGACATCCACCCAGACTTCCCTTTGGTCCAGGCCCAACTGCTGCCGCCAGCGCTCGGCGTCGGCCTGTGCCTCGGCGTAGGCCGTGGTCGCCTGCAGGATCGCCAGCGGTGGCGTCTGGTACTCGGCCACGCTCGGGCGGCGCAGCAGCTGCCGGCGCGGGCGACTGAGCAGCTTGGGCCCTTCTTCGAGCTGGTTGTAGCCGCCGCCGATGTTGGCGTGTACGCCGGGCAGGGCGATCTCGGTGAACGCTGGCGCCACGCTGGTCAATGGATAGTGCTGGCGATGCTCGTCACGCGCGCTCAGTTGCAGCACCTGCCTGGCAACGCCTGCATGCAGCGCGAGATGAGGTTGTTCGTCGGCACGGCCACCGCTGACCGCAACCACCGTGTCGAACAGGCCGATGAAGCGCAGCGGCGGATCGGCCGGGGCGAAGTCCGTTGTGCAGGACAGGCCAGCGGCCTGCAACAGCTGCCGCCAGCGGGTGCGATCCCAGGCCTGCAACTGGTTGGCCACATCGCGCGCGGCGGCCGCAC
The DNA here is from genome assembly GCF_059369035.1 of Stenotrophomonas sp. YJH_SMC_130. NCBI lineage: Bacteria > Pseudomonadati > Pseudomonadota > Gammaproteobacteria > Lysobacterales > Lysobacteraceae > Stenotrophomonas > Stenotrophomonas sp. YJH_SMC_130. Next base: position 828,045 of record NZ_JCAFSH010000001.1, on the reverse strand, counting down.
CCCGTGAAAAGCCGAACAGATCCAGCTGCACGCCACGCAGTGGTCGCTGCCAGCGCGTAGCGAGTGCACCCAGTGCTGCCGGCAGCAGCACCTGCAGCGCGCGTCGCACTTTGGCGCGCACACCACTGGCGCCAATGCCGAACGCCAGTCCGATCAGGTCGTCGTCGGCGTCATCGCGGGTACCGACACCTTCCACGTAGATCGACAGCGAGGGGGCCGCCGATGTCCCGCTGCGGCTGTCCGGGTACAGCTGCTGCAGGCGGGCGATGTTGGTCAGGCCATTGTCGTAGCTGCTGGTCAACCGGCTCTGGTAGGTCGAATCGTCATCCGCACGCAGCTGCGCCGGGCGCGGCTGCGGCGGCTGGGGCCTGCCACGGGCCAGGTTGTGTGCGTTGTTGCGGGTGCCATCGAAGAACAGCCCGATCCGCAGCAAGCCGACATCTTCGTCCGTGTCCAGCGATGGTGCCATGTGCATTCCCCGTCGTGGCTGCGTCACGGTAGCGCGAAAGCGGTGTATTGGCGACGTGTAGTGACGCTTTTGACCTTACTTAACCCAGATGCGGTCGATCACAAATCCTGATTTTCACTTCTCTCGCCTATTGAATTCACACGCCCCGCGCAGGCCATATGGCCAAACCCGGCAAACCGGGTCGTGCTGCATCAACGCTGTTCACATCATTCAAGGAGCGACGCAATGTTGTCCAGATCGATTGGCAAAGCGGCAGGTGGCCTGGTGTTGGGTTTGTCGGTGGCAGCGGTCGCGCATGCGGCACCGTTGTTCGAGCCGGTGACGGTCATCAGCCGCGCATCGGCAAACAGCGAGCCCGCACTGGGCAAGCTGCTGGCCACCCCGTCCACGGCGACGGTACAGGAAGTGCGTGTCGATGCAGCCGCCACTGCACAACCGCAGCTGGAATTCGAACTGCTCGGCCAGCGGGTGCAGGCGGTGCGCAGCAGGGTCGAAGCACTGCCCGATGGCGGCAGCATCTGGTACGGCCAGTTCCGTTCGCCCTCGGACAAGCTGACCGCGGCCACCTCCAACGGCCAGGACGACCCCGGCAATTCGCTGATCCTGGTGCGCTCGGGCGACACCATCACCGGCTCGATCCGCAAGGAGGGAAAGCTGTATCGCCTGCGCCCGTTGGGCAACCGCCACGTGCTGGTGGAAGTGGATGAATCGCGGATGCCGGCCGACCATCCGGCCGACTACAACCAGCTGCCGAAGATCCCGATGGGCAACAACGATCGCATCGGCATCGCGCAGGCATCGTCCGGTACGCCGGCGACCATCCGTGTGCTGGTGGTGGCGACCAATGCCGCCGTCGCCGCCTATGGCGGCAACATGCAGTCGCTGGTGCAGCTGGCGGTGGCCGAGTCCAACCAGGGCTACGGCAACAGCAATGTCGGCCTGACGCTGCAACTGGCCGGTTACGAGACCACCAGCTACAGCGAGTCCGGCAACTTCACCACCGACCTGTCGCGTTTCCGTGGCACCAGCGACGGCTACATGGACAGCATCCACACCAGCCGCAACACCACCGCGGCCGATGTCGGCGTGCTGCTGATCAACAACAGTGCCTACTGCGGCCTGGCCTCGGGGATCGGCTCGACCGCGTCGACGGCGTTCGCGGCGGTGTACTGGGATTGCGCGACCGGCTACTACTCATTCGCGCATGAGATCGGCCACCTGCAGAGCGCGCGGCATGACATCGCTACCGACCCGAGCACATCGCCCTACGCCTATGGCCACGGCTACCGCTATGAGCCGTCCAGCGGCACCGGCTGGCGCACGATCATGGCCTACAACTGCACCCGCAGCTGCCCGCGCCTGAACTACTGGTCCAACCCGAACATCAGCTACAACGGCATCCCGATGGGCAATGCCAGTACCGCTGACAACCAGCGCGTGCTGGTCAACACCAAGGCCACCATCGCGGCCTTCCGCTGAGTCTGTACTGTCCGCGGCCGCCTTGTGCGGCCGCGGATTTCCTGCCGGCGGGAATTACCCGCGGGGCAGGGTATCCAGCGACCAGCCACTGGCATCCACACGCAGCACCGAGCCCTGTTCGTACCAGTCGCCCAGCACGATGCGGGTGCAGGCGCGCCCGCCGGCCTGCAGCGTGTGGATCGCCGGGCGGTGCGTGTGACCGTGGATCATGGTGTCCACGTCGTGGCGGACAAAGGTGGCATCGACTTCGGCCGGAGCCACGTCGGTGACGGTTTCGAACTGTGCACGATCGCCCTGCTTCATTTCCGACTGGCGGGCCTGGCTGGCCTCGCGCGCCTTCTGCGCGAAGGCGATGCGTGCGGCCAGCGGCTGCGACAGGAACTGCGCCTGGAACACCGGGTCGCGGGTCTGCGCACGGAACTGCTGGTAGGGGATGTCATCGGTGCACAGCAGGTCACCATGCTGCAGCAGCACCGGGCGGCCGTACAGCTCGATCACGCACGGGTCGGGCAGGATGCGCAGGCCGGCACGGCGCGCGTAATCCTCGCCAAGCAGGAAATCGCGGTTGCCGCGGATGAAGTACACGGGCACGCCGCCGTCGGACAGCACCTTCAACGCATCGGCCACCGCATCAGCGGCCGGAGAGGGCGTGTCGTCGCCGATCCAGGCCTCGAACAGGTCGCCGAGAATGTACAGCGCATCGGCGCCGGGCGCCTGCTCGCGCAGGAAGCGCAGGAACAGGTCGGTGATCTCCGGACGGCTGGGGTCCAGGTGCAGGTCGGAAATGAACAACGTGGTCATGCCTGCATTCTAGGCCATCAATGATGATGGTAGCGCCGCGGGAGTCGCGCGGTCGGATCCCTTTCGGATGGGAAAGCGATCTGATCCCTGGGCTACACCGGCAGCGGCAGCCAGGTCAGGCTGGCCGAAGCCAGCAGGACGGCGATGCCCGTGGCGGCGAGCACATCGGAAGGATAGTGCAGGCCCAGGACCACCCGCGACAGCGCAACGCCACAGGTGAACGGCACCAGCAGCGGTGCCAGCCACGGGTAGTAGGCCAGTGCCACGATGGTGAACGACACCGCGTGCAGGGTGTGCCCGGAGGGGAAACTGAACTCGTCCAGCGGCGCCACCCAGGCGCGGATGCGCAGGTCGGCCGCGTAAGGCCGCGGGCGCCTCGTCCAGCGCTTGAGGCCCTTGTACAGCAGCAATGCGGCCAGGCCGGTGGCGGCCATGTGCACCGAGGCGCGCAGGCCATCGAAGCCATCCAGCACCACCAGCGCGGCCATCAGCACATACCAGAACACGCCATCGCCGAGACGGCTGATGACCGAGAACAGGCGGAGCACGCGGCGGCGCCGGCAGTAATGGTTCGCCCGCCGGCACAAGCGCGCCTCGCGCCCTGCCAGCAGTTCAAGCGGCGTGGTGCGCATGGCCGCTCCTCCGCGACTGCGCAAGCTCGGCCAGCAACGCATCGAACTCGGCCACCACCTGCTGTGGATGCAATCGCTTCATCGCGCGTGCAGCATTGCCGCCCAGTTCGTGGCGTTTCGCGTCATCGGCGGCCAGTTGCACGGCGGCCTCGATGAACTGCTCGTCGCTGTCCACCGCTGCGCCGTTCTCGCCGTTGCGCAGGTACTCACGCGCGGCGCCGTAGTCGAAGGCCACGGTGGCCACACCGCTGGCCATGCTTTCCAGAGTCACGTTGCCGAATGTCTCGCTGCGGCTGGGGAACAGGAACAGATCGCCGCTGGCGAAGTGGCGGGCCAGCGCATCGCCGCGCTGGATGCCACAGAAGATGAAATCGGGATTTTCATGTGCCAGCTTCTCGCGGGCCGGGCCGTCACCCACCCATACAAAGCGTGCCTTGGGCCGGATCTGCTGCAGGCGGCGGAATGCCTTCACCGCCAGGCCGAGGTTCTTCTCGGCAGCAATGCGGCCGACATAGATCGCCACCAGGCCGTTGCCATCCACGCCCCATTCCTCGCGTAGTGCAGGGTCGCGCCGGCCTGGATCGAACTGCTGGCTGTCCACCGCACGGGCCAGCAGGCGCACGCGTTCGAAGCCCTGTTCGCCGAGGAACTGCTGCAGTTCGCGGGTCGGTACCAGGGTAGCGTCCGCCTGGTTGTGGAAGCGGCGCATCCAGCGCATGGCCGCGGCCTGCAGCCATGCCACGCCATAGTCGGGCAAGTACTCGTCGAAGCGGGTGTGGAAGCCGCTGGCGACCGGAATGCCGAGGCGACGTGCGGTACGCAGTGCCGACCAGCCGAGTGGACCTTCTGTGGCGATGTAGACCGCATCCGGACGCTGATTCTGCCAATGGCGGCCCAGCCGGATCGGGGCTGGCAGGCCGAAGCGCAGGCCGGGGTAGCGGGGCAGGGCAGCGCCGGGAACCAGCAAGGTGCCGGGTGCCGAATCCAGCGCTTCGGTGGACTGGCGGGGGCGGACGAGGTCGATCTCGTGTCCGGCTGCACGCAGACCCTGCTCCAGGCCCTGTACGGTGAGGGCGACGCCGTTGACTTCCGGCGGATAGGTCTCGGTGACGATGGCATAGCGCATGGCGGGCCTCCCGGTTTCCGGCATGCTCGGGCCTGGCGATGTAGCCGACATGACCGCTTTGCGACCGTCAGATGACGGGGGCGCCGGCCACCGCAGGGGCGCTGCGGCCAACAAAAAACCACGGCCCCGAAGGGCCGTGGTCCTGGTGCTTCATGTCACAGCGCGATGGATCAGAAGCGCTGCTGGTACTTCATGTAGACGAAGCGGCCGATGTCGTAGCCACCGTAGTACGAGAAGGCCGAGTTCGGCTTGCTGTACATGATCGGGCCGGTCTTTTCGAACACGTTGTTGGCACCGACCGACACGGTGGCATCCCACGGCAGCGAGTAACGCACCTGCACGTCGTGGAAGGTGACCGCACCACGCTCGTTGTAGTTGCGGGCGCCCTTGTACCACGGTGCATACACACCCGGATCCGAGCATTCGTCCGGGTACAGCGCGATGTTCGAGCAGGTTTCCTTCACGCCCGAGTAGTAACGCGCGGTCCAGCTCGCGCCGAAGTTGCCCCGCTCGTAGCCCAGCACCAGGTTGGAACGGACGCGGAAGGCGCTGCCGATGCCGTTGGTGACGATCGGAACGATCGAGTTGTCGTTGGAGGTGCGGTAGGTCGCACTGGACACGTAGGTGGTGGCCGAGTTCACGTTGAACTTGCCGAACCGGGTGTCCAGACGGTAGCTCACGTCCAGGTCGTAGCCTTCGGTTTCCATGAAGCCCGCGTTGCGGTTGCCGAACTTCAGGTTGGTCACGATGCCGGTCACCGGGTCACGCTGGAAGCGCGAGCAGCGCGCTTCGATGCCCGACTCGTAGCAGTCCTGCAGGATCTGGGTCGGCGTGTCGGCGATGATCGTGTTGTCGATGCGGATCTTCCACCAGTCCAGCGAGGCGTTGAAGCCCTGGATGAAGCTCGGGCTCCAGACCAGGCCCAGGGTCTTGCTGGTCGAGGTTTCCGGCGTCAGCAGCGGGTTGGACCCGGAGGTGAACGGCACCGGCGTCGCGTCCGTCGACGTGTTCACCGGGGTGCCGCCCTGGCGCAGCTGGCGGAAGGTATTCGCATTGGCGATGTCGCGTGCGCAACGTGCACGGACTTCGGCGCTGGAGGCCGATGAACCGAAACGGGTGTCGCACGGATCGCTGAACTGCGCGAAGGTCTCCGAGCCACCACCGAACAGGTCGCTGATGGTCGGTGCACGGAAGCCCTCGGCCCAGGTGCCACGCACCATCAGCGAGTCGATCGGCTTCCACTTGAAGCCGAACTTGCTGTTGAGCGTGTTGCCGAAGGTGTTGTAGTCCGAGAAGCGGGTTGCGCCATTGAAGGTCAGTTCCTTCGCGCCCGGCAGGTCGGCCAGCACCGGAACGTTCACTTCCAGGTAGGCCTCGTTGACGGTGTAGTCACCGCCGGTCGGGCCTGCGGCCAGGTTGGTGGTAGCGCCGGTCTGGGCCAGGGCATCCGGGGTGTACTTGCCTTCTTCCTTGCGGCTTTCCACGCCGAAGGCGAAGCCGAGGTCGCCAGCCGGCAGGGTCACGATGCTGCCAGCGATGTTGGCAAAGAAGTTCTTGGAGGTGGTGCGGCCCTTGGTGATCTCTTCCGGGAACAGCCACGCCTGCAGTTCTTCGTTGCCGTACAGGCCATCGGCAGCCGTCGTGCCGTACGGAACCAACGGGTTCCACGGCTTGCACACGTCATAGGAGATCGGTGCAGCTGCGGTACCGCACTGCACCTTGCCGGTAGCGGCGTTGTAGAACGACGGGCCGACGCCGCCGGCGACGCGACCCTTGTGCAGGTTGCCGGTCGCCACCGATTCCAGTTCATTGCGGTTGTACTGGTAGCCCACTTCCCAGTCGAAGTAGCGGCTGCCGATCTCGAACGAACCGTCGAACGACGCCACCGCGCGGTAGGTCTTCAGCTCGCTGGTGGTCACGCGCGGCACTTCCCAGGTGCGGCGGTTCCAGGCCACGGCGGTCGGGTTGGCGTAACCGTGCTGGCGGCCGAACGGGTTGAAGTAGCTGTTGATCGACATCGAGCCGACACCGGCGGTGCTCGACTGCAGCGGATAGCCCGCGATCTGGCGGGTGGACTCACGCTTGTTGTAGCCCAGCTCGGTGCGGAAGTTGACGTTGTCGGTGATCTTGAAGCGGCCGTCGAAATAGACCGAGTCGCGCTTGACCGGATACATCACATGCATCTGGTCGTTGGCGTTGCTCACGTCACCGGTGAAAGGCGTGGTATCGGTGAGGTGGTAATTGGCCGGGTTGGTGGGATCCGCGCCGCGGTTGAGGGAATAGCCGCAACCCGCAGTGGCGGTACAGCCCGGGCCTCGCAGACCGGTGAACTGGCCGTACTGGCTGATCGTGGTCCAGTTGCTGCTGTCGTACGGATGGCGATCGGTCATGCCGTACTTGCTGAAGCCGCGATCGCGCGCCCACACGCCCTTCTCTTCGGCATGCTCGGCGGACAGGGTCAACGACACGCGATCGTTGCTCCAGCCGGCGACCACGTCGAAGCGGTCACGCGCGCCGTCGCCCTGGCTGTACTGGCCGTGGTAGACGTTGGCAGTCACACCGGTGACATTGGAACGGGTGATGATGTTCACCACGCCGGCCATGGCGTCGGAGCCATAGATCGCAGAGGCGCCGTCCTTCAGCACCTCGATGCGTTCCACGGCGGACACCGGCAGCGTGGAGATGTCCTGGTAGCCGGACGTGCTGATGCCCAGGCGCTTGCCGTTGACCAGCACCAGGGTGCGCTGGGTGCCCAGGTTGCGCATGTCGATGTAGGTGCCGCCCGCGTTCTCGCCTGCGGTCAGCGCATTGGCGCGGCTGATGGTCGGGCTGCCCATCGCGGTGACGTTCTGCAGGATGTCGGCAACCGAGCTGAACCCCTGCTTTTCGATGTCGTTGCGGCTGATCGCGAACACCGGCTGTGCGGTTTCCACGTCCACCTGGCGGATGCGCGAGCCGGTGATCTCGATGCGGTCGAGGTTGGTCGGGTTGGCGTTGCTGCCTTCCTGGGCAAACGCGGGCAGCGCCGCCAGCGCTGCAGTGGTAGCCAGGGCGTAGCGGATGGCCTGCCCCAGTGCGGTGGTGCGTGAAGTCATGGCGAGCTCTCTCTCTCTCAGGTCGTGCACAGGACGCCAAAGCGGGCGTCGAAGGAGCCAGCAGGGTCGATGACCGAGCCGGTGACCCGATAGTAGTCTCGTTAGTTAATGCTCTGTAAAGAGTTCGTATCCATTTATGTCACGCGGCCGCGCCAGTCTTCACAAAACGTGAACAAAAGCAGGTGCTTACGTGATGGCAGCGATTGCCCACAGCACACCGTTGTGTTGCGGAGCAGCACAAAAAACCGCCAGACTGCGCAAAGTGGGAGTGGGAAATGCGTCACCCCAGTTGTCCTGTGGACAACAGCGGACAGCGTATTCAGGCCACGAACGGACGGAACTGGATGCCCAGCCCGGCGATGCCATCGGTCTCGCCGATCAGGTCCGCGCGCAGCAGCGGGCGGGCATCGATGAAGGCCTGCGGCACGATCAGCGACAGCCGGTTGTCGTCGGCGGTCAATTCCAGTGCCGGCAGCGGATCGTCTTCGTGGGCGCGGTTGAGCAGCACCGCCAGCCGCAGCAGGGCCGCCAGCCGGCGTGCGGTCAGCAGCAGTCGCTCGGGCAGGGCGTCGAAGGCGGTCTTGGTCACGCTGCGGCGGTGGCTGCGCACCAGAGCCGCCAGCATCTGCTGCTCCTGGCGCGAGAAGCCGGCGATATCCGAGTGTTCCAGCACATAGCTGCCATGCACGTGGTAGCCGCTGTGCGCGATCATCAGGCCCAGCTCGTGCAGGCGCGCGGCCCAGCCGAGCATGCGCGCATCGTCGGCATCGAGCCTCCAGCGCTCCTGCACCTGTTCCAGCAGGGACAGCGCGGTGTCCTGCACGCGCTCGGCCTGGACGGTATCGATACCGTAGCGCTGGCTGAGCGCAGCCACCGATTCGTCACGCAGGTCGTTTTCGCCGGCGCGGCCGACGATGTCATACAGGATGCCTTCGCGCATCGCCGCCTTGCTGACCAGCAGCTTCTGCAGGCCCAGCGCCTGGAAGGCCGCTTCCAGCACCAGGATGCCGCCGGCGATGATCGGGCGGCGGTCGCTGGACAGGCCCGGCAGCTGGATGTCCTCGATCTTCTTGGCCTTCAGCAGTTCATCGCGCAGCTGCGGCAGGGCCTCGGCGGTGATGGCGCCCTTGCTCAGCTTCATCGTCGCGCAGATCTCGCTGATCGCCTTGTGCGTGCCCGAAGAGCCCAACGCTTCCTGCCAGCCCAGCGCGCGGTACTTGCTGGCGAAAGGCTGGAACTCGCGGCCAATCTCGGCCAGCGCGTCCTTCCAGCGCTTCTTGCTCAGCTTGCCGCCGGGGAAAAAGCGCCGGGTGCTGGCGATGCAGCCGGCCTGCAGGCTTTCGCGCTCCAGGGTCTGCATGCCCATGCCGATGATGAACTCAGTGGAGCCACCGCCGATGTCGATCACCAGCCGGCGCTGGCCGGGCTTGGGCGGTTGCGCGTGGGCCACGCCCAGGTAGATCAGGCGCGCTTCTTCGCGCCCGCTGACCACTTCGATGGCATGCCCCAGTGCGGTTTCGGCCGGTACCAGGAACGACTGCGGCGAGCGCAGCTGGCGCACAGTATTGGTGGCCAGCGCGCGCACCCGGTGCGGCGGCACATTGCGGATGCGCTGACCGAAGCGGGCCAGGCATTCCAGTGCACGTTGGCGTGCAGCGGAAGAGAGACCACCCTTGCCATCCAGGCCATCGGCCATGCGCACCGTCTCGCGCAGGCGGTCGATCACCCGCAGCTGGCCGAGCGTATAGCGCGCGATGACCATGTGGAAACTGTTGGAGCCAAGGTCGATGGCGGCCAGCAGGTCGCCATCCTGCAATGCGGGCGGAGTCGTGGTGGTGTGCGGCATGGACGAATGTTAGCCGAAGGGGCGGTGTGCTCGTCACCGCGCGGCCTTCACATTTTGGAAGAGGGGAGCGCGGCGGGACTGCAAGGGGGCGGCACCTCCCGCTCCTGGTAGGTGTCGACCCTGGTCGACACACCGGGTCAGAGCCCCTGCATCAACGCCATCTGTGCCGAATGCGGCGCTTCGTCGTGGGCCGGGGCACGCTTGTGGTAGATGCCGTCGGCATCCAGTTCCCAGGCGTTGAGGTTGTCGTCAAGGTAGTTCTGCAGGACTTCGCGGTAGACCCGCTTGGCCAGTTCCGGATCGAGGATCGGGAAGCAGGTCTCGACCCGGCGCAGCAGGTTGCGTTCCAGCCAGTCCGCGCTGGCGCAGTACATTTCCGGTGCGCCGTCGTTGCCGAACCAGTAGACCCGGCTGTGTTCCAGGAAGCGGCCGACGATCGAGCGCACGCGGATGTTGTCCGAGATGCCCGGCACGCCCGGTCGCAGCGTGCAGGCGCCGCGGATGATCAGGTCGATCTGCACGCCGGCCTGCGACGCGGCGTACAGCGCGCGCACCACCTGCGGTTCGTTCAGTGCGTTCATCTTGGCGATGATCCGCGCCGGGCGGCCGGCGGCGGCGATGCGCGTCTCGCGCTCGATGCGGCCGAGGATGCCGGTGTGCAGGGTGAAGGGCGACTGCAGCAGGCGCTTGAGCTTCATCTTCGACGCCAGCCCGGACAGCTGCTGGAACAGCAGGTGCACGTCATTGCCGATGTCCGCATCGGCGGTGATCAGGCTGATGTCGGTATACGCGCGGGCGGTGCCGCTGTGGTAGTTGCCGGTACCCAGGTGCACGTAGCGGCGCAGCTTGCGGCCCTCGCGGCGCACGATCAGCAGCATCTTGGCGTGGGTCTTGTAGCCGACCACGCCGTACACCACCTGCACGCCGGCTTCCTGCAGGCGATCGGCCAGGCCGAGGTTGGCTTCTTCGTCGAAGCGGGCGCGCAGTTCGACCACCACGGTCACGTCCTTGCCGTTGCGTGCGGCCTGGATCAGCGCGTCGACGATCAGCGAATCCTTGCCGGTGCGGTACAGGGTCTGCTTGATCGCCAGTACGTTCGGATCTATCGCCGCCTGCCGGATCAGGTCCAGCACCGCGGTGAAGGCATCGAACGGGTGGTGCAGCAGCAGGTCCTGGCGCGCCGTGGTCTCGAAGATGCCGTCGCTGTCGCGCAGCGTGCGCGGTGTCATCGGCGGGTACTTCAGGTCCGGCTGCGCGATCAGGTCGTACAGCTGGATGATGCGATTGAGGTTGACCGGGCCGTCGATGCGGTACACCGCGTTCTCGGTCAGGCCGAAGTTCTGCAGCAGGGTGCGCACGATGTCGCGTGGCATGTCCTGAGCGATCTCCAGGCGCACCGCCGGCCGGTAGCCGCGGTCGACCAGTTCATCGCGCAGCGCCAGCGCCAGGTTCTCCACTTCCTCCTCGTCCACCACCAGCTCGGAATTGCGGGTGACGCGGAACTGGTAGGCGCCCTGGACTTCCATGCCCGGGAACAGCTCATCGACGAAGGTCGACAGCACCGACGAGAGGAACACGAAGTTCTGCGATCCGCCCAGCTTCTCCGGCAGCTGGATGATGCGCGGCAGCGAGCGCGGCGCGCGCACGATGGCCAGGTGGCCGGCGCGGCCGAACGCATCGGTGCCCTTGAGCACCACCACGATGTTCAGCGACTTGTTGAGGATCTTCGGGAACGGGTGCACCGGGTCCAGGCCCAGTGGCGACAGCACCGGCATGATCTCGTTGCGGAAGTAGGCGCGCAGCCAGCGCTTCTGGCGGTCGGTCCAGGAGTGGCGGCCGAGCACGCCGATGCCGGCCTCCATCAGCGCCGGCCGCAGCGTCTCGTTCCAGCAACGGTACTGCTGGTCCACCAGTTCGGCGGCGCGGTCATGGATGGCGCTCAGGATGGCCTGCGGGCTCATCCCGTCCGGTGCGGGTGGCAGGCCGTACTCCTGCGCGTGGCGCACGGCGGCGGCACGGATCTCGAAGAACTCGTCGAGGTTGGTGCAGGAGATGCACATGAAGCGCAGGCGCTCCAGCAGCGGCACCTGCGGGTCCATCGCCTGGGCCAGCACGCGGAAGTTGAAATCCAGCTGTGACAGTTCGCGATTGATGTACAGCGCCGGGTCGCGCAACGGATCGTTGTCCGGGCTCACGGGGAGGGGGAGGGATCCGAGGCTGCTCATGGCGTCATTCTTCGATGGAGGTCAGGGGGGCGGACTCGCGCGGGCGCACGTGGTCGGCATCGAAATGGCAGGAGAACACCGAGCCCTTGCCGACTTCGCTTTCAATTTCCAGCCGTGCGTGGTGCAGGCCGAGGATGTGCTTGACGATGGACAGGCCCAGGCCGGTGCCACCGCTTTCGCGGGAGCGGCTGCTGGAGACACGGTAGAAGCGTTCGGTCAGGCGCGGCAGGTGCGTGGCGGGAATGCCGTAGCCGGAATCGCGCACGGCCAGCACCGCACCGTCGCCCTCGCGGCGGAACTCCACCGCGATGCGGCCACCGGCCGGCGTATAGCGCACCGCATTGGTGACCAGGTTGGAGAACGCGCTGTGCAGCTCCTTGGTCGAGCCCTGAAGGTCAACGCCTGCCAGGTCGTCGATGCTGATCTGGTGGCGGCCCTGGCTGTGCGCTTCGGCTTCGCGGCGCAGGGTGGCCAGCATCGGCTGCATGGCCACGGTCTCGTCCTCGCTGTGTTCCTGCGATTCGAGGCGCGACAGGGTCAGCAGGTCTTCCACCAGCTGGGCCATGCGCTGGCTCTGCTTGCGCATTTCTTCCAGCATCGGTCCGGTTCCCGGGAAATCCTCCGGGTCCATCATGTCCAGGTAGCCGTGGACCACGGTGAGCGGCGTGCGCAGCTCGTGTGAAACGTTGGCGACGAAATCCCGCCGCACCTGCTCCAGGCGCAGCAGCTTGCTGACGTCACGCGCGATCAGCAGCCAGTAGTCCGACGAATAGGGAATCAGGCGCAGGTTCAGGCGGATCGCCGGATCGACCGGCGAGGGTACGTCCAGGATGGGCTCGGCATTGCGGCCACCGGCCAGCCAGTGCGCCAGCGGCATCGGCTGCAGGCGCTCGACCAGGGCCTCGCCAAGGTCGCCGGGATGGTGCAGGCCGAGCAGGGCGGTGGCCGCTTCGTTGAACCACTGCACGCGCTGGCTGTTGCGATCCAGCACGACGACAGCATCGGGCAGCGCGGCGGCGGCGGCGCGGTAGCTGCGCAGCATGTCCAGCAGGCGGCGCTTGCGCACGCGCATTTCCACCTGGTTGCGGTACAGCAGGCGGTCCAGTTCGTTCCAGACGCCGGTGCCTTCTTCGGCGGTGTCCCAGCGCTGGCGAGCGGTCAGCCGGCGCAGAACGCTGCGCAGGCGCCAGTAATGCCAGGCCAGGGTCGCCAGCGCGCCCAGTGCGATGCACAACCACAGATGGCCCGTGAACCACCCCACCAGTCCGGCGAACAGCAGCACCGCGGCAACGGTGGCCAGGGTCTTCAACCAGGCAGAGCGGATGTGGCGGGGCATTGCGATCTCGTCGTTGAGGTGCGGCGGTTCACTGGGGTGAACCGAGGGTTATAGCAGAGTTGCCGGCACCGGCACCTGCAGGTGCGCGGTGCCGGCACGACGAGACTCAGGTGGCAGTGGAGAAGCGATAGCCGGCGCCGCGCACGGTCTGCACCATGTTCTCGGCGTTGAACGGCTCCAGCGTCTTGCGCAGGCGGCGGATATGCACGTCGATGGTGCGTTCCTCCACGTAAACGCTGCCGCCCCACACATGGTCCAGCAGCTGCGCGCGGGTGTAGACGCGCTCCGGGTGGGTCATGAAGAAATGCAGCAGGCGGTATTCGGTCGGGCCGATCGGCACCGGCTGGTCGTTGGCGAACACGCGATGGGCGGCGCCGTCGATACGGATCGGGCCGACGGCTACGCTGCCGTCCTCGTCATCTTCGCGGGCGCGGCGCATGACCGCGCGGATGCGGGCCAGCAGTTCGCGTGCCGAGAACGGCTTGACCACATAGTCATCGACACCGGCCTCGAGGCCACCGACGCGATCGTTCTCTTCGCCGCGGGCGGTCAGCATGATGATCGGCACTTCGCGGGTCAGCGTTTCCTTGCGCCAGCGACGGGCCAGGTCCAGGCCGCTGGTGCCGGGCAGCATCCAGTCCAGCAGGATCAGGTCGGGAACGCGATCGGCGATCGCGGTCTGGGCCTCCCGGGCATCGCCGGCGTGGACCGGTTCGTAATCGCCCTTGCGAAGGGCGAAGGCGACCATTTCACGGATCGCGGGCTCGTCATCGACGATCAGGATGCGTTTCTGCACGAGGACACCGTAGGGCTCGGTTACTGGACTGGTGCCAGTAGACTACGGTTTGATGACATGTTTGTGACTACCCGGCCGGAACCGGCCCGGATTGCCATCGGCCGGTCATGCGGTGCTCAGCGACGGTCCAGATCCGGGTCCTGCACGCCCTGCCGGCGCAGTTCCAGCACCGTCGGGGTGATCGATTCGATGCGCGCGTCAACCCGCGCGCGGCCGATGTAATCCAGCGCCGGGTTGCGCTTGAGCGCCTGCAGCTGCATCAGCGCCTGTTCTGGCCGCCCGCTGAGGAAGGCGGCCTCGGCATAGGCCTCGCTGGCGCGCACGCTGTCGCCAGCCAACTCACTGGCGCGGGCGAAACGCTGCTGGAAGACCGGATCGTTACCACTTTGCGACAGCAGCGGGCGCAGCATCGCCTGCGCACGCTGGCCGGCTTCGCGGCTGCCTTGTTCGTTCAGGATCTCGGCATAGGTCAGTGCCACCGGGCGGCTGTTGGGGTGTTCGCGCAACAATTGCTCGAAGCGGCTGTTGGCCTGGGCCGCCTGGCCTGCGCGCGACTCCGCCTCGCCCAGGCCCAGCGCCAGCCACAGGTTGCCGGGGTGGCTCTGCAGCAGGCCGGCCAGGGTCTGCCGGGCCTGGCCGGCACCGGCACGGCCACCGCGCATCACCGCCAGCGCCTGGCCGTAGCGCTGCGCATCGTTGAGGCCGTCCTTCTGCCGCTTGGCCAGGTCGGCGTACTCACGCTCCAGCTCGGGGGTGGAGTCCGCGCTGAGCACGCGCAGGCGCTCACGCGCCCACTCGAAGTCACCGCTGGCGCCACGGTTGAGCTGGCCGATCGGCAGGCGCAGCACACTGCCGGGCAGCAGCGGGTTGTTGCCGCGCAGCAGCGGCTCGCCCAGGCTGGGATCGGCCGGGTCCACCCGCTCCTTGCGCTCGCCGGTGGGGGTGCTGGTGGTGAGAAGCACCGTATCCTTCTTCATCTGCTGGGCGCGGGACTTGGCCTCGCTGATGCGGGTGATGTTGACCGGGTGGGTGCGCAGGAACTCGGGCACGCTGTAGCCGCCTTCGTTGCCGCGCATGGCTGCCGACATCCGCTCGAAGAAGCCGGCCATGGCATCCACGTCGTAGCCGCTGCGCGACAGTGTGCGGATGCCGAGGCGGTCGGCCTCGGACTCGTTGGAGCGGGTGTAGTTGATCTGCCGCTGCTGCATCAGGCCCATGCCCGAGCTGATCGCCGCCATCGTCGCGTTGCCGGACGACGTGCTGTTGCTGGCCTGGGCGGCCACTACCGCCGCCAGCATGCCCAGCAGGATCGGGATCTGGTCGCGCTGGGCGCGCTCGACACCGCGCAGCACGTGCTGCTGGGTGACGTGGGCGATTTCGTGGGACAGCACCGCAGCAACCTCGTCCTCGCGCTCGGCGGTCAGCACCAGTCCGGCATTGACCCCGATGTAGCCGCCCAGCGTGGCGAACGCGTTGATCTGGCGGTCGTTCATCACGAAGAAGGTGTACGGCTGCCGCGGCTGGTCACTGTTGGAGCCGAGCCGGGTACCCATGGTCTGCAGCCAGTCGTTGACCAGCGGATCTTCCAGCAGGTAGCCGTAGTTGCGCAGCTCGCGCAGCATCATCGCGCCGTACTCGGCCTGGCGGGCCGGGGTCAGCAGCTCGCCGGCCGAAGAGCCGATGTCGGGCAGCTTCTCCTGGGCCTGGGCCAGCGGCATGGCCAGGGCCAGGGTGACGGCGGTAGTCAGCAGCAGGGCTCGCAAGCAGAAGGTCCTCGGGCGGGGCGCACCAAGCGTGGCAGGGCGGGGGGCAACCATTCGTTAATCCACAGTGTTGCGGCCGTGGCGTGGAAATTCCAGCGCACCGGTACCATATGTAGACCGTCGATCCATCGTGGAGTTTCCCGTGACAGCCCAGACCGCCGGCGGTGCCCCCGCCATCACCATCTATTCCACTGCCGTCTGCCCGTACTGCGTGGCCGCCAAGAACTTCCTGAAGAGCAAGGGCCAGCAGTGGACCGAGGTCCGCATCGACCTGGACCCGGCCGAGCGCGAGAAGATGATGGCGCTGACCCGCCGCACCAGCGTGCCGCAGATCTTCGTCGGCGACGTCCATGTCGGCGGCTACGACGACATGATGGCCCTGCACCGTGAAGGCAAGCTCGAGCCGCTGCTGGCCGGGCAGGGCCAGGCATGAGCGCGGCCGACGACGGCAGCAAGGACCGCATCGCCGAGTTCACCGAGTTCCGCAAGCGCATGAACGAGCGCATCCTGGGCGAACCGAACCAGGTGGTGCGCCGCTTCTTCGCGCTGGATACGCAGACCTACCAGGCCGGCGCGCTGGACGTGAAGACCAAGGAGCTGCTGGGCCTGGTGGCCTCGATGGTGCTGCGCTGCGACGACTGCATCAGCTACCACGTGGCCCAGTGCAAGGACGCCGGGGTGACCCGTGAGGAGTTCTTCGAGACCTTCTCGGTCGGCCTGGTGGTGGGCGGCTCCATCGTGATCCCGCACCTGCGCCGCGCGGTCGACTTCCTCGACCAGCTCGAAGGCGGCGCCGCCGCCCCGGCAGCGCACGAGCACTGAGGTAGCACCGGGCCATGCCCGGCGGAGACGTGAACGAAAAGCCGCCGGGCATGGCCCGGCGCTACCGGATCACGGCCGCGCGCCGGGGCATTTCCCGCGATCCAACCGCCCAAGAGCCCCTTCTTGTTGAAGGGGCGCGCCGACAGGCGGGGGAAGAGGAGGAATGCGCGGGCAATTATGCCTTTGCCGGGGTCAGGACCATGGTCTACTTGGGTAGCCGGGCCCGGCTAAGGCATAATTGCCGGTGAAACTTCCTTTGCGCCGGCGTTTCCGGGCACGTCCGGACGGCGTTTTTCCCCCTGTTCGGAACATCGATCAATGACGCAGAAAATTACGGTCATCCGCGGCGACGGCATTGGCCCGGAAATCATGGACGCCACCCTGTTCGTGCTCGACCAGCTCAAGACTGGCCTGGAGTACGAAGACGCCGACGCCGGCCTGGTGGCCCTGGAAAAGCACGGCGACCTGATGCCGGCGGTGACCCTGGAATCGATCGCGCGCAACAAGGTCGCGCTGAAGAGCCCGCTGACCACCCCGGTCGGTGGTGGCTTCACCTCGATCAACGTCAGCCTGCGACGTCATTTCGACCTGTACGCCAACGTGCGTCCGGCCCACACCTTCCCGAACACCAAGTCGCGTTTCGACAACGTCGACCTGATCACCGTCCGTGAGAACACCGAAGGTGCCTACCTGGCCGAAGGCCAGGAAGTGTCGGCCGACGGCGAGACCGCCTTCTCCGGCACCCGCATCACCCGCAAGGGCTCCGAGCGCATCGTGCGCTACGCCTTCGAGCTGGCCAAGAGCACCGGCCGCAAGAAGGTCACCGCCGTGCACAAGGCCAACATCATCAAGTCGACCTCGGGCCTGTTCCTGAATGTCGCCCGTGAAGTCGCCGCGCAGTACCCGGACATCGAGTTCCAGGAAATGATCGTCGACAACTGCTGCATGCAGCTGGTGATGCGCCCGGAACAGTTCGATGTGATCGTCACCACCAACCTGTTCGGCGACATCATCTCCGACCTGTGCGCCGGCCTGGTCGGCGGCCTGGGCCTGGCTCCGGGCGCCAACATCGGCAAGGATGCGGCGATCTTCGAAGCCGTGCACGGCACCGCGCCGGACATCGCCGGCCAGGGCAAGGCCAATCCGTGCGCGCTGCTGCTGGCGGCCGCGCAGATGCTGGACCACATCGGCCAGCCGGAAAACGCCGAGCGCCTGCGCAAGGCCATCGTGGCGACCATGGAAGCCAAGGATTCGCTGACCGGCGACCTGGGTGGCACCGGCACCACCATGAGCTTTGCCAAGGCAATTGCCAGCCGCCTGTAAGCGGCCGGCCGACCTCGGTCGGATCCACAGCGGGGCGCCTTCGGGCGCCCCGTTGCGTTTTTCCGCCTCTGTAGAGTCGAGCATGGCTCGACTCTACAGAAGCGCTCTGTGCTGATATCGCACAGATCATGTGCTGTTACACGGCTGGTTCGTGCGCCATCCGCTCCGCATCCTGTGCCCACTTCCCAATGCACCGGAGCTTGAACATGAACCTCACCGCCTTCGGCCTGGCCAGCCTGATCGGAATGACCGCCACCCTCCCGGTTGCTGCTGCCGAGCCGGCCCATCCCACCATCCGCCATATGGCGGGTGCGCCGGTCGCGACCTCGCTGGATGCGGCGAAGACTGCCGTGCTGGTGATCGACTTCCAGAACGAGTACTTCGATGCCAAGGCCGTACCGGGCTTTGCGGGTGGCCGCATGGTCATTCCCGATGGCGTGGCCGCACTGCGCCAGGCCAAGCGGGTAGTCGAATTCGCCGATGCCCACGGCATCCGCGTGATCCATGTCCAGCACGTGCTGCCGGCCGGCGCACCCCTGTTCGCGCAGGGCAGCGTCAATGCCGCCTTCCATCGCGACCTGCAGCCGCGCCAGGGCGAGACCGTGGTGCAGAAGGACAATGTCAGCGTGTTCGCCGGCGCGTCCGCAGCCGTGCTCGACCAGGTACTGAAGAGCGCCGGCATCGACACCCTGATCATCACCGGCCTGCAGACCCATGCCTGTGTAGTGGGGGCTGCGCGCGATGCCGCCGCGGCGCCACGCGGCTACCGGGTGATCGTGGCCGGCGATGCCACCGCCAGCCGCGACCTGGACCTGGCCGGCGGCCAGCGCATCGGCCATCGCGCGCTGCATGAAGCCTCTCTGGCCCAGATCGAGGACACCTTCGGCGATGTCATGACGACTGGCGCGATCCTGGCGCTGCCGGTACGCAAGGCCGGTGACGGCGCTTGATAAGCTGGCGGGGCCCGCATGCCGTGGGCCCCGCCACGTGGAGCTGCCCGCCGATGGATCACTTCGCCGCCCTGCGCGCGCTGCGCGCCATCGTTGACGCGGGCAGTTTCACCGCGGCCGCTGAACGCCTGGGGACCACCCACTCGGCGATGTCGCGGCAGCTGCGGCAGCTGGAAGAACACCTGCAGGTACGCCTGCTCGATCGCAACAGCCGTCGGCTGTCATTGACCGAGGCCGGGCGCGATTACTACCGCGAGGCGGCAACGCTGCTGGACCGCCTGCAGGAGGCGGACGATCGTGCCCGCGCCGGGCAGGCGCAACCCAGTGGCAGGGTGCGGATCAGCGTGCCGCAGGTAGTGGCCAGCCAGGAACTGCCCCACTGGCTGCCCTCGTTCCTGCAGCGTTACCCGCAGGTCACGCTGGACCTGTCGGCGGATGATCAGCTGGTCGATGTGGTGGGCGGTGGTTTCGACCTGGCGCTGCGCATTGCAGCTTCATTGCCGGACAGCCAGCTGGTCGCGCGCGCGCTGGCCAGCTGCCCGCGCATCCTGGTCGCCGCACCGGCCTACCTGGCCCGGCATGGCCTGCCGCGGCAGGCTGCGGATCTGGAGCAGCACACGCTGCTGGGTTTCAGTCCCACCCCATCAATGCCGCCCTGGCAGTTACAGGGGCCGCGCGGCGCCTGCGTGAGCGTTGAAGCCGGGCAGCGCCTGCGTGTGGATGCCACGCCTGCGCTGTACGCCGCCGCGCTGGCCGGAATGGGCATCAGCCTGTTCACCGCGCTGACCGTGCAGGAGGACCTGCGCGCCGGTCGTCTGATCCGCGTGCTGCCGGCCTGGCATGCCGGCCAGCGGCGCTACTTCGCGTTGTACCCGCATGCACGTGCGCTCGCGCCCAAGGTGCGCGCGCTGGTCGAGCACCTTGCGGCGCACTACGCTGCACAGGCTGGCGTGGCTGGCTAGCCGGGAAATGCAGCAGCCACGCGTTACAAAGAGAAAAGGGCGCCCCGAAGGCGCCCTTTGTCGTTTATGGCTCTGTCCGGTTCAGCGCTGCTGGATCTTCGACAGCAGGCGCAGGAACTCCACATACAGCCAGACCAGGGTCACCATCAGGCCGAATGCGCCATACCACTCCATGTACTTCGGCGCGCGCTGGGCCACGCCGGTCTCGATGAAATCGAAGTCCAGCACCAGGTTCAGCGCGGCCACGACCACCACGAACAGGCTGAAGGCAATGCCCAGCCAGCTGGAGTCGTGGATCACCGGCACATTGATGTTGAAGAAGCCCAGTACGAACGAGGCCAGGTAGAGCAGGGCGATGCCGCCGGTGGCGGCGACCACGCCCATCTTGAAGTTCTCGGTGGCCTTGATCAGGCCGCTGCGGTATGCGAACAGCAGGGCGGCCAGGGTGCCGAAGGTCAGCAGCACCGCCTGGAATACGATGCCCGGATACTTCATGTTGAACAGGGCCGACACGGCGCCCAGGAACAGGCCTTCGACCAGCGCGTACATCGGCGCGGTGACCGGTGACCATTCCTTCTTGAAGATGGTGATCAATGCCAGCACCAGGCCGCCAATCGCGCCACCGATGGCGTACAGGCTCGCGCTGCCGGAAATCTGGCCGTACTCGTCGACCGCCTGGCTCCAGGCGAACGCCGCGGTCAGCACGGTCAACAGCAGCAGGATGCCGGTCTTGTTGGCGGTGCCATTGAGGGTCATGACCTGGTCGGGGCTGGTCACTACCGAGCCACTGGCGAGGTCGAGGAAAGTCGACTCGGAAAGAGCCGGGTTGCCGCTGCGCATGCGTGTTCTCCGTGCGGATGAAGGTCGGGACGGCCATCCGGCCGATGGGCGTGAGCATAGCCGATGACTGCTTTCGGCGTTGTGGCAGGCCCGGGATCTGTGCATCCTTCGTTGACAGTTCCCAACGCGCTTGGCGACAATGACCAACTCCCCGGGCCAACCCGAGGGGATTGCAAGACCGGGGTATAGCGCAGTCTGGTAGCGCGCCTGCTTTGGGAGCAGGATGTCGGGGGTTCGAATCCCTCTACCCCGACCAATCCCACGCCACGTCGGATTGGACACCGTTCCGGTTCGGGCGCCCGTAGCTCAACTGGATAGAGCACCGGCCTTCTAAGCCGGCGGTTACAGGTTCGATTCCTGTCGGGCGCGCCATTTAAATCAATAGGTTACGATTAATTCGGTCGGCGCTCCCCAAATGCCCCCCCAAATTCTTGTGCTTGGTTGGCTGGTGGCCCTGTTCATTTAGCCCCGCCGAGGGTAACAATAGGGAACTGCCCAAACGGCTGTTGCCCAATGCCATCGAAGAACGTCGACATAGAGAAGATCGAGGATTTCCCTCCAGGCGAACTGGTCTTCGATGATCAAAATCCTCGCTTGGAGGATGGAATTGATGGCAACGACCCAGCGGGCGAGAAGGAGATCATCCAGTGGCTGCGGAATCTTGCCGCTCTTGACGAACTGATCGCCTCTATTACCCACAATGGATTTAAGAGGATTGAGCCCCTGGTGATCCATGGGCCTGACGGTGGTCCTTATAAGGTTCTAGAGGGAAATCGACGTCTCGCGTGCATTCGGTTACTAACCAATCCGCAGCTCGCAGATGAGCTGGGCGTTACCGTGCCTCGGCCCGTGCCGCAAGCGGTCCTAGACAGTATTAAGACGGTTCCCGTCTATCGCGTAAAAAATCCGTCTGACGCCAGGGCGTTTATTGGCTTTAAGCACATCAACGGTCCTCATCGTTGGGAGTCTTTCGCTAAAGCTAAGTACGTAACGGACTGGTGGAAGCAAGAGAGGACGTCTGGCGTAACAATCAGTCAGATTGCTGAAAGTCTGGGTGACGATAATAATACGATTCGGAACATGATTGCCGGTATGCTTGTTTTAGAGCAGGGTAAGGCTCTAGGATTTGATATCGCAGACCGAGCAAATCGCGGGCGATTCGCCTTCTCTCATTTGTACACGGCTCTTTCCCGTGGCGAGTACATGGAGCACTTAGGGCTTCGCAAAGGATGGTCTCAAACGCTCGATTTGGACCCTATTCCTGCTAGCCATCAAGAGCAGTTGTCCGAAGTCCTTCTCTGGCTCTACGGTAGCAAGGCGCGTAAGAAGCCTTCGCTGATAAAGTCCCAGAACCCTGATCTTGCGGATTTGGGTGAGGCAATTGCTAGCCCCGTGGCTCTCCAGGTGCTGAGAGGTGGGGCCAGCTTGCAGGAGGCGCGTCAGGCATTTCGACCGCCCGAGACAATGCTCAATGAGCTCCTGGTGCAGATTAACTTGAGGCTGCGCGAGGCTACTCAGCTGGCAGGTCGTGCGGAGGATTTGCCAGAGGCGTTTGCTGAGATAGCGAAGGAAATTCAGACTCAATCTAGGGCGCTAGCACTGCTAGTCGGTTCAGCAATTGCAGGGAAGCAAGGTGACGAATGAGGCTCCAAGCAGTTCCGTTTGACGCGGATCCCCACACGGCTGCTGATTGGCTCGAGATGAAGGCCATGCTTTCTCCTCGCGACAAGGTGGCTTTTGCCGATATCGAGCGATCATGGGAGGCCAACAGGATCTCCGAAGATGAGGATCCTTCCGGCGGTGACGTGTTTTACGACCAGTGGCTAAACGAACGACTGGACGTGATTCAGCGCCGTATGGACTTGCTCGGTTCCGCATACCCGTTCGAATTCTGCGACAATGAAACTGCCCTCCGCTTTATGGGTTCCGCTGAGCTAGTGGATGGGCGAGCGGTATATCTCCTTTCGCTGTTTCTCTCAGTTGCCTCCAATACGATAATATTTGTCAATAAACTCCCCATCACCAAGTGGATGCGGGACACGTTTCAGACTTGCTCTGGCTGGGCTGCGTCAGGTGCGATTGAAGGTTCTTCTTATGTGTTCGGATGGCCGCGCTCTGACGGATCCAACTTCGTCACTGCACTGAAGCATGTTTACGTCAACCTCATGGCAGATGGTGAGATTCTGCCGCGTGACACCGCTCCGCCTGGTGCTTCGGGGCGAGAAAAAGATGGCGGTATAGATGTCGTAGCTTGGAAAGTGAGGATCGACAAAGCGGGCGGGAAGCTGCATTTGCTGGGTCAAGTGGCGAGCGGCGCAAACTGGCGCGACAAGCCCATTACTCCATATATCGATTCCCTGCAAAAGCTCTGGCTCACACAACAATGGATCCTTCCCCCAGTCCATGCCATGTTCATTCCGTTTTCCATCGTTCCGGAGCCCGGGATTACGTATGCCGAGCAGGTGCGCTTTCACTCTGCGACCTACGGCGCGATCTTCTATCGTGAGGTGCTAGCTGCTTATGCTCAGCGAGGGCTAGAGTTGGGGAGATCTGGGGCAGTGCTTTGTCATCGCTCGTCTGAGCTGGCCACGCTCATTTCTAAATCTAGAAGCCTCATCTCTGTGTTAAAGCGGGCGCAGCTGCGACCATAACTCTCATTGGCCGAACGGGTGCCGGGACCACAAGTCTAGGTGAGTAGAAGATCACCTCTGTTCCTCGGCCTCTCTCCTGAGCGGCTGTGTAATTAAGCGTGTATGTCAGTTCTTCGTAGGCCGAGTAGAGATCTCTGATTGCAGGGTGGTCATCGTACGACACCATCCAATTGCAGCTACTGGGAAGTGATTCAATAGTCTTTGCGACCGAAGCGTGGTCCGAGGGATCATAATGGTGCATGTAAAGGCCTTGACCCTTTACAAAGTACGGCGGATCGAAGTAAATCAAGTTCTTCTTCGCCAGCCGCGGCGCGAGCCGCTTGACAAGCGACTGTGCGTCTTCGTGATGTAACCGAATGGCACCGGAATGATCGGCGATTGTTTCAATGCGCATGATTAGATCTCGCTTATTGAAGCGAGCATCAATCTTCCACGGACCAGTTTGCGCTTTTCCGCCGATTACACCGCCAAGAAGGATTCCAGACCGGTTGGTTCGATTCAAGAAAAACGTTGAGAATGCGAGGTCCATTGGATCAGGACCTTCCACGGTCTGCACTGCTCTAGCCCAGTTCCAAGTATCCATGTCGACCGAGCACCTCTCGATGCGACGGATCAACTCATCCGGGTTCATCAGAACAGCCTGCCAAAAAGCGTGGACCGCAGGGTTCAGGTCGTTGATGTGCACCCGCTTGACCAAGCCTCTGAGCACCAACTCCAAGGCCACGGCAGCGCCGCCGGCGTAAGGCTCCACATACGTACCGCCGTAAAGCCCATTAAGCTCGAGGACCTTTTCGACATAGGCGGTCAATTTCCCCTTGCCGCCAGGGTAACGGAGGGGAGTATAGAAGCCGTGCGGCCGGTTCATGGCTGAAGATCCTTCATAGGCTTATAGTATAGGGTCAGGCGGGTCTACGTACCCGCCGGGTCCACGAGCGGGAGCTCGTGGTCGTACAGATCCACCATCGCGTCGGTGCGATGGCCACTTGCTCTTTTTTTGTCGCCTCTGGTATCGGTGACACCCCGATGCTTCAGGCTGTGCAGTCCGAATCGGTCGTCCTGACTCAGGATCCCGTCCTTCACCGCGTTCCGCATCATGCGCCCCCAGGCAGTCTGCCAACCATCCTCGGTCAACCGCTCGCCTTCCTCACTGACGAAGAGATAGCGGTCCTCGGCCCGGATCGGAATCACTCCCCGTTTCTTCTCCCAAATCGCCGCGCGCCGTGCCCGCAGCATGGTGATGGCCTCCTCGGTCTCGGCACCCTTGCGCATCAGGTTGTCGCGACTACCCTTGCGTCGGTTCGTTCGCAGCACCTCACCGTCCACGTGCGCGTCGGTTAGCGTCAGCACCTCGATTCCGCGCAGGCGCGCTTGATAAGCCAACTCCATCGCTGCCCACAGGTAAGCCGGCACTGCGCCTCTGGCCCGAGGACCGCGCGCGCTGCATTCCTTCGCATAGGCTTGAACCTTACGGAACACATCGACCGCCGGCATGCGGTGGGCGCCCCTCTCCTTTACCTGCTTGATACCGGCCGCCGGGTTCGTGGTCACATGGTCATGCTCCCGTGCCCAGCCGAACACGCGGCGCAAGTATCGCAGCCAGTGGTTGGCCTTCGTAGGGTAGCCAGGGATGGCCGGATCGCTCGGCTTCTGGCCGGGTCTGCCTTGAGCGATCACATCGATCAGCCGCCGTATAAAGCCAGGAGAAAGGCGATCCACCACCGCAGCGCCTAGGGTGGTTCCGTTCTTTAGCGGATAGGCCTTGATGGCCTTAGCATAGTCGCGGTAGTGCTGCTGGGTCGACGGCTGCAGCTGGGTGAACGCAAGGCTCTTGGCATGCTGATCAATCACGTACGCGATAGTTCCGCGCTGCGTCTCGCCGCGCCGGCCCTCGGCGATGGCATGCAGATCGGACAGGCGGGCAGTCGGCCCGGCAACAGTCTTCCTCTTAAAACCGTGCCCGTCCGGGTGCGGATCCTGTACGCACCATCTGCCACGGCCGGTGCGATCCCAGTAGATACCGGGAGGCACCAAGCCGTAGTCGATGTGCGCTGGAAGGTTGGGCGGAGCCTTGCGTGGTCTAGCCATGGTGCTTTGGTGCGTCCTTTCAGATCAGCGAAGCGGGGTAGCTCTCGTTCTCGAAAGCCGAGGCGGTGAGGCCCAAGGCCTCATTGAGGGCGGCCGTGGTGGTCCAGATGCCGCCTTGGCCGTCGTATTGGATCCGGATGCTGCGTTGCTTGGCCCAGCGCTCAACCGTAGCCAGCCGGGGACGCTTCCCCGGCCGGCACAGCTCCTGCAGGTCGCGGAACTGAAGAACTTCGCCGATCACGGGCGGCCTCCTTGGGCGCTGGCACGGGCTCGGATGCGCTTGGCGGCAGGCTCGACCAGACTGAGGTTGAACTGCAGGACGTTGTCGGCTGCCGCCGCAGCCGCAGCCGGCCGCGTGCTGCGCGGCGGGCGGTTGAGCCGGCGCCATGCCGCAATGGCCGCGTCGGGGTCGGCATGCTTGCTGGTCGATCTGCAGGCGCACTCGACCAAGTGGCCACCGCCGGCGGAGGCGCAGCGCTTGTCGTGGATGTGGCGCGCACGGTGGCCGGCGGCGCAGTTCGGCAACCCTTCCGGGTGGCTGATATGTTCCTGGGTCATGGCTTGTTGCACTCCTCGATGTGTGCCTGGAGCTTTTCCAGGAGGAAGGCGGCTTGCGCTGCACGGTGGCGGCGGTCGTAGGCGTTGAGGTTGGGCGGCGCATCCCTGAGCCACTGCAGTGGCTCGACCAGCCATTTCGGATCGAACGGGAGCAGGGTTCGCGGATCGACCTTCTTGACCAGTGGGGAACAATCGGGGCCGGCCCAGTCCTCTGGATCGCCGCATCTGATGCACACGCCTGCCTTGAACGCGTGATCGCGCTCCGGCTGGATGACGCGCGGGGTTTCCCACAGAGCGCGCACGACCCAGCCGCGCTTCGCGGCGTGATAGAAGTGCTCAGCGGTGGCAGTCACCCAGCACCCGGGCCCCACGTCGTTCTTGTTGCGGTACTCCCAGCGCACGGGCGGTTGCGAGTACAGCTCCTGCAGGAGGGTGTCGCTCCACTCGCGAACCTGGTCGGCGGAGATTGGCGCGCCGGCGGCACCCAGGCGGCGCATGGTGGTGACGACCGCGGCGACAGGCGACGATGCCTTGGTGGCCTCGACAACGGTGTCCGGGGAAATGGGCAGTGGTGCGGTCATGCGGTCTTCCCTCGGTTCCTGGCCAGCGCCGCGCGCAGCTGCTCGGTGGCCTGGGTTGCTGCATCGCGCAGGCGCTGGATCTCGCTGGATCGGTCATGCGCGTGTTGGATCTGCTCGCCGATCCAGTGGATGACCGTCACGGCGAAGCTGTTGCCCAGCATCTTGTAGCGGGGGCCGTCCGCCATCGGCTTGCCCCGAGCGTTCGGGACCAAGGTCCAGTCGTCAGGAACGCCCTGCAGGCGCTCGCACTCGCGCGGGGTGAGGCGGCGGACCTGGTTGGGCATGTATCCAACGGCTTGCACCTCGGCGCGCGCCTCGATCGTGTATGCGTGATCAGCTTGCACGCCGACACCGTCCGGGCCGCTGGCCGGGTTGACTCTGGTCGCGCCTGCTTGGATCGCGTAAGCCACGGCTGCATGGCCGCCGCCGTGCGCGGCGCGCAGGGTGCCGGGGACGTCTCCGATCGATATTCCGGTATCACCTGCCGCCTTGCAGTCGAAGGCGATCAGCGGGGTGCCGCGGCCGGTGCCGTCTTCGCTGCCGTCGAATCCGCCAGCACGCAGCGTGTGCGCCACCGGCTGGACAAGGAACGTCTCCACTTCGAAGTCGATGCGCATCCCTTTCGCGGTGAGGCATGCCGCCACCTCAATCTCCCCGCTGGTGCGGCCGCCGCCGTATCCGAGAGTGTGCTGTATCAGGCCGCTTCCGCCGTCGCATTCGGCTCGCATGCCTGGGCCGCTACTGCTTCCAGCGCCAGCCGTAAGGGTGCTGGCAATTCCTTCCCCTTGGCCTCGGCGCGGCGCAGAATCCCCGCGCAGGCTGTCGGGCTCAAGAAGTACCGGGCGTCGATCGGTCCAGTTTCCAGTATCGAGGACAGCGAACACGCGACGGCGCCGCTGCGCCAGTCCGAACCACTGCGCATCCAGCACGCTCCATTCGACGAGCCCGTGCTGACCGACTGCCATGCCTTCGCTGGCCCAGCCATCGCGGGGGACAGTGAGGTCGCATCCTGCCATTTCACCAACCACCACAGCAAAATCTCGGCCGTCGTTGCTGCTGAAGGCTCCGGGGACGTTCTCCCACCAGAGCCAGCGGGCCCCGCAAAAATGTCGAGCTGCATAGAAAATCCTCAGTTGGTGGTGGAACAGGGACGACCGGGCGCCGGCGAGGCCAGCACGGCGTCCCGCGACGGATAGGTCTTGGCACGGGCTACCGCCAATCACTGCATCGATGGGCCCAAGCGCGGCGATCTGCTCGTCTGTGATATCGGTGACGCTTCCGAGGTTCGGCACGTCCGGCAGGCGATGCCGCAGCACCGCGCAGGCCGCGGGGTCGATCTCGAACACGGCCACGCACTCCCAGCCCAGCGCAGCGAGGGCAAGGTGAGCTGCTTCCAAGCCGGAGAACAGGGACAGGTAGCGCATCGTCAGTCCTCCTTCGCCGCGTAGAGCTTTCGCAGCTGGATGCCCCGAACAACTCCCGGGGCTTCCTTCTGCAACCGCTCTAGCTCCAAGTAGAATTCCCGGCCTATCTCATGCCAATTGCTGAGCCCTCCAGTTTCACCGGGGAACTCATCCCGGCGCTGGTACGCGCAGGGCGTAGCCCAGCACACGATGGTCTCTTTCCCCTCCATTGCAGCGGTGAGCAGTTGGTCAGCCATTGGAGAATCCTCGCGTTATCTCTTCCAGGTCGGCCAAGTGCGCTGATTTCGCTCTGGCGATCATCGGCTCACGCAGCTGCTGGGATACGTAATCCGCAACCGATTCGCCCGGATCGCACTCGATTTCCAGCAGTTCGGCAAGAAGCTGGCAGGCGCGAGCATTCGTGCTGACCTTGTAGAGAAGGTCCTCGGCTGCACGCGCCTCCCATGGGTAGGCCGGTTTTCGAGCAAACAACCTTTCCCATCTGCGGCGCAGGCGATCCGCAGTCTGCTGAGGAACCCGGAACCAGCTCATTTGCCCACCGCCTGGCTGTCGCCTTGACCGTTCTTCTCCGCGTAGTGCGGCATGTTGTCGTAGCCGCAGTCGTTGCACTCCCAGCCCGTGTCCAAGCTGGGCGAGCCGCAACGTAGGCAGCGCTGCTCGTCGTCATCGATGCCGCCGATATGAAGTTTCTCGTTCACTCTTTCGCCCCTTCATCCGTGGTGTTGGGCTTGTGCTGGTCTCCAACCATCTCTCTGTCCCGCATGTCGTACCTGGGAGGCGCCCTGTCTGCTTCAGCGATGAACCGGAACGGGGCCGGCTCCCCCACCGGCTGGCGGGCGGCAGACAGCGCGGCATATTCGGCGAAGGCATTGCGGATCGCTTCGCGTGATTCCTCGGGTGCGTCCGTGGTGAGGTAGCCAATCACCCAGTCGGAGCTGATACCCACCGGCTGGGGGGCGGCGAGGTGCGGAAGCGCATCGGCAAGAAGGAGTGCAGCTTGTTCGCGCGCATCTTCCAAGGTGGCGGAACTCTCGGCGCAAAGCAGGCTTTCGGCCATCGCTTTGATTGCCGCATCCTGACCACCCGGGGAGGGCTGGGGGGAGAGGGCTGTCAGCAGCTCGTCCTGCACCGCAGTCAGTTCACGACGCAGTTCCACGCGCTGCGCATCGCTGTAGCGGTCGTCCATCAGGGATTCACGGAACTTTGCGCCCGCCGCGTCGTACCGCTGAATCAGTGCGCGCGCATCCCCCAGCCTCACCCTCCCACCGGGCTGCACGTCCGCCAGGGACTTGTTGTCGTTCCTCATGCCTGCATGTCCTTGCTGTTGGTGGAGCGCGCGCTGTGCGCGGCGAGGTGTTCCCAGCGTTCGGCTTCGCCCAGGTAGTACTCGTGGCGTTCCTGCCGGACCGTGGCGGTGAACTGCACGTCGTGCAGTGCCCGCTCGGCGGCGGCGCGGTTCGCCGCTGCCATGCGGGCGGGGTCGTGGTCGAAGATGTCGAGCTGGTTACGCACGACATACCTCCGGGGAGCCGGTCATGCCAGAATGCCGGCGAGTCCACAGGGGGATCAGGGAATGAGTGGTTTGCAGCAGTTGTGGAGCGGAATCAGCCCTTGCATGCAACCAGGCGTTGCAGATTGCGTGGTGTGGTGGGACGCTTGGGCAGTAGTCGTGTCTTCGATTGCTGTACTGGCGACTGTGTTCTTGGGTTTCATGACCTTGAGGCTTGGACGTGCGGCCAACAGAGCAACTGCAGCGGCAGTCGCGATAGCAAAAAGTGAAGCCGACGCACGGCGAAGAAATGAGGCAGACGAGCGAATCGTTATCTTGCTCTGGCTGGTTGCCGATGTTGGGACACAAGTAGTGAATGCCCGCGGGCTGGTTGCCGAAGCGAAGAAGGCTGACGCGAAGAGTCGATTCGTTAACGACGGAGACTATCGCTCCAAGATTCTTGCCAAGTTGGCAGAGCTTGAGCTCCCAGTGGCGTCGGCGCTGAGGGAAAGACTTCATCTGCTTGGGCATCCTTTGGCTGGCCGTCTGGCGCGAGCGATTGGACTTGCGACTGCACTGAAGACGCAGTTCAACGTGGATTACGAACAGATGACCGACGAGATGAAGGAGAGCTTTTTCAGGACTTTCAGTGGATTTGTTTCGGTGCTGTGCTCGGACTTGGAGGCAGTGAGTGACGCTGCCACCCAAGCGAGCGTAGAGGCGAAAATCGTGGTCACGCTTAACGGCGACTGGACCATTTAGTCCCATTGCCCGCACGTAGGTTTGATTTCGGACGGTAGTAGTCAAAGCGATCTCGCAAGGTAAGCCGGCGCCAGAGGTCTGTCGCGTAGGGCGGGCGGTTGCTCATTGGGGGTCGTCTGCCTGCTGCGGCGCGCGCTGTCGCTCTGCCGCGCGCCACCGTATTTCCTCGCGGAAGGCGGGCCAGCTCCACACTAGGTCGCGCACGCCGCACCAGTGGAAGTAGGCGATACCGGCGCCCACGGGTAGGAGGAACGACGCGGCGCCGGTGTAGATGGCGCGCACGAGCAGCGCCAGCAGCAGTCTGACGACGGCGGCGTAGTAGAAGGGCAGGGCCAGGTGGCGCATCACTCGGCCCCGCACAGGAAGCCCGGGCTGGCTTCTTCCAGCCACGTCCGCATGGTGGTCATCTCGCCGGTCGGCTGTTCGTCTTCGCCGAATTCGGGGATCGACCGATCCAGCTCTGCGGCGGGCACCTCGCGGGGATAGCCGTCTTCGCAGGGATCGCCCATGTCTTCCTCATACAGACGGGCGGCCTCTTCGGGCGTAGCGGCGGCGTAGATGCTCGGCATGTCATCGACGTAGAAGGCTTTTAGCTGGGTCATGGGGATTGCTCCTGGCGGGGTGATGGGCGGGATGCCGACGGTCATGGCGGCGAAGAATCGTGGTCGGTCATGCGGCCCCCTCTTTGGCGCGAAGCGCCGGCTTGCGCTGCACTTCGCTCAGGGTGCGGTGGCAGAACTCGCACTGGCCCTTGCCCCAGCTTCCGCCGTTCCACCGGTGGCGCTCACCGACAGGCTTGCCCGTCTTGGGGCTTCTGCCACCGAACACGCGGCAGCTATCGACGACTGGGCGGCTCATGCGACACCGCCTTTGACTCGGAAGAGGGCAACCGCGCGCCGCGCCCAGGCTTCGCGCGCCGCCTCGAACAATTCGTGATCGCTTGGCGAGTTGAGCCACCGGTCACGCGCCTGGTCGTAGTCGTCATCGGCTGCAACCAGCGCATCAATGGCCTCGGCCGCCTCCTGCAGCGCGTCGGCGTAGCGGCGGGTGTCCGCGCCGTCGTCGGCGGCGCCGTGCAGCGCGCTGACTGCGTGGCGGATGGCCGGGATCTTGGAGGGGGCGCTCATGCAGCACCTGCCTGAGCGCGCGCTGCGCGGCGTGCGGCGGCGACGGCGCCGGCTGCGCTCTTGCCCTGTCGCAGGACGGCATTGGCGGCGATGCTGGCGGCGATGACGACCTGATAGGGGAGGAGGCCCCAGCGGCGCCCAGCGCGGGCGACGATGCCGGCGGCGGCCGCCGCGCGCTGAGCGCTGGAGTGGTGGGCGACGACGGCGCTCATGCGGCGGCCGCCGTACTGCTGCGCAGTTCCAGCGCAGCCTGCTGAATATCCAGGGCGAGGCGATCAGCCTCCTCCTGCTCAACGTACAGGCTGGCGGCGCCCACCTTGATGGCTACCATGGCGACTGCGGGCATTGCTACTACGGAAGGCGGCGCCTTGCTGACGCCGAGGGACAGGGTTGCCATTGCTTGATCTCCTGCGCCGGCCCCGGGGTGGGGCGCTGTTGAGTGGCGGAGATAAGATCACATAATGTGATTGTCAGTGCAACACGAAACGTGATGTTTGATCATGCAAATTCTGAACGCCTCTGATCTCGTTCAGAATTTGGCGGTCGGGCTAGTCGAACGTGTGCCGGATCAAGCCAGCATCTTCAAAAGAAACATCGTCCCTGATGCATTCCCGAGCGCGGTCGAGCGCGCGGTGCAGTTCGATCAGGTCCTCGTCGCCGAGGTCATCAATGGAGGCGTGCCCTAGGGTTGCCTGGTCGATGATCAGTTGTACCCCAAAGGGGCGATATATCTTGGCAAGGCTGCGGATCATCCGCAGATGACTCTCTCGGGCGACCGCATCGAAGTGCGTCGCCCTCTTGCCCACAACCGCGCGGAGTGCGGGCTTCCTATCAGGCGCGGCGCTTATCCGTTCGACCAGCTTGTGCAGCAGCGCGTCCGTTTTGCTCATTTCTTACAGCTCCCCTTTGTGAATCGCGCTTTTCGCGCCATGCAGCAAAATCCACCAAGTTGCGCTGATCTGCAGGTCGCTCATCCGACAGGATCCACTCGTACACGTCGGCAAACAGATCTGCCTCGGACTCAATGTCGAAAGCTTTTCCAAGCGTACCGAACGCCTTGTCCAGGAACCGGTGGGTTTCGGCAAGGATTGCAGGATCCGGTCGCGGGGACTGAGACGCCGGGGCCTCCCCGAAAAGGGACGCGATGCTGACCCCAAGCGCGGCAGCTAACAGGGGCACTTCCGAAACTTTGGGCTCGCGCGCGCTGGTGGCCGACGACTCGTAGTTGGCAATACGACTCTGCCCCGACCAGCCGCACGCGAGTGCCAAGGCTTCTTGTGTCATGCCAGCCTTGAGCCGGGCGGCGCGGAGGTTGTCGGAGAAGGCCATACCGGAATTCTTCACGGTATGTGATAAGTCGCTAACACGAAATGTGTTGCGCGGATGATCACGATATGTGATTCTCCGCGAATGGACGCACTCGACAGAGCCGTGAAAGCCGCCGGCGGGGTCACATCCCTTGCCTCCCATCTTGGTGTTCGCCAGAGCGCTGTCAGCAATTGGCGCTCGCGGGGGCGCGTGCCCCCAGCCATGGCGATTCCCATCGAATCGGTCACGGGCGTTTCGCGCCATGACCTCTGCCCGGAAATCTTCGGCCCCTTCGCCGGGCTGGCCCCGGTCACGAAGCGGGATCTTCTCGCCAAGCTCGGTCTGTCCAATGACGCTCATCTTGCGGTCGTTCTGGCGTTGCCTGCGGACCGCGTCGCGGCTTGGGAGTTGGACGCAGCTGTCCCCGCCCTGCCAAGCGTTCTCGCCGTCCTGGGCCCGGCAGTTGGCGCTCCTTCGCCCCGCGTCGATACGAACCCCGACGTTGGCCGCATCGGCCCTGTCGACACCGCCTGAAAAGCCATCCATGGCCGTCGTCCCTCACTTGATCTCCATGGCGCTCATCGTGCGCCTCCCGGGCTCGGCCCGAAACCTTGAAACGCAGTCCACCCCAAGGTGACCCATGACCTGCCGTACATCCGCACTTAACTGGCTCGACGTTCTCTACAACTCCGTGCGCAAGACGCCCGGCGGTGTCGTGGACGCAGCCGCTTTCCTGGCCGACCGCCGTGGCAAGTCCATGCACCCGGAGACCCTGCGCGCAAAGTTGCGCGGGTTGGAGGGTGAGTCGGTGACGATGGAGATTGCCGAACTGCTGACCGAGTGGATGCAGGAGAAGGCAGGCGGCAGCGATTACGCACTGGACTGGATGCAGGCGCTGGCCGGGCAGTTCGGCATGGCCGTTGCCACGGTTCCGCCGCCGCCGGAGGGTGGTTGGTCGGACGAGATCGGCGCCATTCAGACGAAGCTGCTGGAGATCACCACGCGGGTGGGGCGCCTGTCGGGCACTGCGGTGGATGCGATGGCCGACCGCCACATCGACAGCGACGAAGCCAAGCTGATGGTGGAAGAGGCCAACTCGCTGATCACAATGGCGCACCGGCTGATCCGCAACGTGTCGCGCGCTGCAGCGAAGGGGAGGGCGCGTCGATGAACCATCCAGCCCGAGCAACCGACCTCAGCACCAGTCACGAGGCAGCCCACTACGTCGTTCAATCCGGCTTGCAGGGTGACCAGCAGGCCGCAGCGGCGTCCGCAGTGAAGCGCCATCCCGGCCTCACCAGCAATGAACTGGCCCAAAAGACCCGCATGTGCCGCTATGTGCTGGCACGCCGTCTCCCCGAGCTGGCAGAAACCGGCCGTGTTTGGCGCGGCCCGAAGAAGCCCTGCTCCGTCTCTGGCCGCAGCGCCTGCACCTGGTGGCCGGTGGCCCCGGGTCAGAACATGCCGCTGGGGCTCTGACATGTCGACCATCATCATGTCGCAGTGCTGGCCGCTGCAGGGCCTGAGCGTCACGCAGAAGGCTGTGTTGATCTCGCTGGCTGATCAGGCGAACGACGACGGTGTGTGCTGGCCGGCGGTGGGCACCATCGCCGCGCGCTGCTGCATGTCGGCGCGCGCTGTGCGTACGGCAATGGATCATCTGGAGGCCGTCGGCCTGCTGACCCGTGACCGCCGGTTCAACAGCAGCACGGTCTACAAGGTCACCCCGGCCAACTTCGACAAGGCCGCTGCGCCGTCGAAGGCTGGCCGCAAGGCAGGAAAAGCAGGTACTGCACCGGGCGCAGGTGCTGCGCCCCATGCAGGGGGGGCGCCCGCTGCAGGAGGGGATGCGCCCCATGCAGGGGGGGATGCACCGGGCGCAGGTCTAGGGGTGCGCCCCGTGCCGCCTAACCGTCATATAACCCTCAATGAACCGTCAGGAGAACCGTCATTTCCGGCGGGCCTGCCGGCCGCGCCGCTGGCGGAGGATTCCGAAACCGACCTGCAGGCCGCGTGCCGCGCCACCTGGGCCGCGTACGCCACCGCTTACCGCACCCGCCACGGTGTGGCGCCTGTCCGCAACGCAAAGGTGAACAGCAACGTCCGGCAGATCGTGCAGCGGCTCGGCCACGGCGAGGCCCCGCTGGTGGCCGCGTGGTTCCTGACCGTCAACGAGCGCTACGTGGTGCAGAACATGCACGACCTGGGCGCGCTGCTGGCGAAGTGCGAGGCATACCGCACGCAGTGGGCCACCGGTCGGCAGGTGACCGAGGAAGCCGCCCGGCAGACGGACAAGACGCAGACCAACCTTGGCGCCGCCGACGCGGCCAAGGCTCTGCTGGCACAGCGGAGGGCGGCACATGCTGGGTAATCAGGAGCAGGATCGGCTGGTCGATCTGCTGGTGGCCACCGCCGAGGTGATTGGCCACCAGCTCAGCCCGAACGCCGCCGCCTACATGGTTTCGGATCTGGCGCAGTACCCGCTGCCGATGCTGGAGCGGGCGCTGGCGTCGTGCCGCCGGGAGCTGAAGGCGCGGCTTTCGCTGGCGGCGATCCTCGAACGCATCGAGGACGGCCACCCGGCACCGAATGAGGCATGGGCCAACGCGATCCGCGCCGCTGACGAAGGTGTGACCGTGGTGTGGACTGAGCAGACCCGCGATGCGTGGGCGGCGGCGCTGCCGCTGGTGCAGGCGGGCGACAAGATCGCTGCCCGGCCGGCATTCCTGGAGGTCTACACCCGGTTGGTGAAGGAAGCGCGCGCTGCGCACCGGGTCGCCACCTATCAGCTGTCCCTTGGCGGCGACGTGTCCGGTCGGGATAGCGTCCTGCGCGAGGCGGTGGCCGCTGGCCAACTCATGAAGGAGCAGGTGGAGCAGTACTTGGCACTTCCGCCCCCCACCCCGGCCTTCGACCCGGTGGCGCTGCTGGCCGGAACCGTTGAGGCGTCGCCGACCGCGGACGAACGGACCCGTTCGCGCCTGGCTGAGGTCGTCGCGCTGCTGGAGGGCAAAGCGGCATGAGCCCCGATCACTTCAACGTCGAAGTGCGCCCAGTGAGCGAGCCAGTGGCCGAGGCGGGCTGGTATCTGGCCTACGGCTACGGGATCAAGCCGCTGGTGGTCTACGCAACGCGCGGGATGACTGTCTGGCGCGACGGCATGCGGCGGATCCCGATCACCCGCTACGCCGGCCCGATCCCGGAGCTGCGCTGATGTGGTCGAACGCACCGCCGCCGACCGAGGCGGAGGCAGCACGCATCGAACTGGCGAAGACCGGGCCGTGCATGGCATGCCTCGTTCGCTACGCGCAGGGACTGATGGCGAAGAAGCACGTGATCTACGGCTGCGAATACAACCACGCCAAGTCGGGAAACATCCGGCGCGGCCATTTCTTCGGCTACGCGTTGTGCCAGTGGCATCACCAGCGCTACCGAACGGAACACATGACGCAGAAGCAAATGGTGGCCCGCTGGGGCCCACCGCTGCACTGGTCCAAGAAATTCCACGAGGCGTTCGGATCCGACGACGACCTGATCGCACAGCAGACCTACATCAACGAACTGAGGGCGGCAGCATGAAGAAGACGAAGGCCATGGCGCCGAGGATCAACCCCCAGCGTGCACCACGCGAGCGGCGGATGGACCACAACACTGTGTCACGGCCCAAGCGGGTCAAGGGCCGTGTGGTCGCAGATGGCCCGGCCGAGACGGTGGAGCAGTTCGAGGCGCGCGGCGGGCAGGTGCAGCGCCTGACGGCCAGCTGGGACCGTGCGGCGTGACAGGTGCCGCAATAGAAGACAACCAAGCGCGATCTCGCGCTGCACGAGCAAACCACCAAGGGGAAGGCGCATGGGAATGAACGAGGCACGCGAACTGCTGTCGAGCCGGACGGGGCCGAGGGCACTGAGCTTCGACGGAAGCATCGGCGGACCAAGCACTGAGGAAATCTTGGCCGCCTTGGCGTATGTTCCGGCTGGCCTCGGTCGCGAACTGCTGGAGGCGCTGTGGTGGCCGGAAAGTGGTCAGCGGAGGCGCGAGCAGCTGCGCCAGGCGGTGGTCTCCCTGGTCGCGCCGGAGTTCACCCGCCAGATGCACGCTCTTGCGGACGCCCGTACTGACTACGGCATCGCCAAGGCCAGCATGGGCTGGTGCGGCGGGTCGATTACGGAGGCGCAGCGGCGGGAGCTGCTCCGTACGGAAAAGGCTCTGGACGATGCACGCGCTGCGGCCTGGCCGAACAACACGATGGAACAGTTGGGAGTCCTGGCCGGAGCGGTGATCGCTGAAATGGCCGGCGCGCGCGAGTGCTCGCACTGCTGTGGCAAGCGGGTTCTGCTGGACCCGCGCGTCGCAGGTGTCGTGAACTGCGTGGAGTGCGGTGGTAGCGGCCATGAGCCGCTGAGCGGCCGTAAGCGCGCTGCCGCGATCGGTGCCGACTGGTCGGCATACAGCCGGTTCTGGCGCCCGGTGTACGAGTGGATGCTGTGCAGCTTCCGTGCCGCCGAGGCGCGCGCCGCAAGGAAGTTCAACAGGGCTCTTTCCAAGGCCGCGTAGCGATGACTTCCTAGGTCATCGGAAACGGGTGCAATCTTCCCAGCATCCAGACGCAAGCCCCGGCCATGCCGGGGCTTTTTCTTTGCCCGCGTCCCAGCCGGACAAACTCTCGTGCCCAGCCGGCGCCAGGGGCGGGCACCAATCAACCGGGAGGGGCATATGCCGAACCGGACGACCTACGGGGCCACCATGAAGGACGAAATCATTGGCACCGCCGCTGGTGCTGTGGCGAAGGCTGCTCCACCGGTGACGGTAGCCGGCGCGGTCGCCGCAGGAGCGAACCTCGATCGCGTGGTGGTAGTTCTGACAATCATCTACCTGGTGGGCCAGATCAGCTACCTGGGCTGGCGCTGGGTTCGCGAGTGGCGGCAGAGGGCGCGAGCATGAAGGCCAAGATCATCGGTAGCAGCGCCGCCGCCGTCATTGCTTTGGCCGCGGCCGCGCTGGTAAAGCCATGGGAGGGCTACTCGCCGACTCCCTACGTCGACATGGTCGGTGTTGCCACCTACTGCTACGGCGATACCAGCAGACCGGACAAGGCGGTGTATACCGAGCAGGAGTGCGCGGAGAGGTTGAACAGCCGGCTCGGGCACTACCTGGTCGGTATTCAGGCGTGTATCCGGGTCCCACTCCAGCCCCATCAGGCGGCGGCGCTGCTCAGCTGGACCTACAACGTCGGCGTGGCTGCTGCTTGCCGCTCAACACTGGTGGGGCGGATCAACGCTGGCCAGCCCGCCGCGAGCTGGTGCCCGGAGCTGGACCGCTGGGTCTACGCCGGCGGCAAGCGCGTGCAAGGCTTGGTGGACCGCCGCGCGGCAGAACGGGCCATGTGCGAGGGCAAGTCATGAGCCGTATCGCCGTTGTGGTTGTCGGACTCGGCCTGTGGTCCGCCGCAATGTTTGGCGCCGGCTGGACTTGGCGAGGCGACCAGGCGGAGGCGAGTGAAGCCAATCAGCGCGGCACGTCGGCCTTGGCCGTGGCCGAACAGGTGAATCAGGCCCGAGCCGTCGAACACCGCCAGGCCGACAGCCTCGCAACCATCGGAGCAAAACATGAAGAAGACCGCGCTGCGGCCGAGACCGTCCCTGCTGCTGTTGTGGCTGACCTGCGCGCTGGGCGTCTCCAGTTGCGCGACGACCTCGCCACCTGCCACACCGCTCGCCTGTCCGAAGCTGCCGCCGGCGCCGCCGAACGTGATGCGCGAGCCGAATTACGTCCAGAGGTTGTCGGAGCTGCTGTTCAGATCGTCACCGACGCCGACGACCAGCTCCGAGCATGCCAAGCAGTGATCCGGGTGGATCGCGATCAGCACTGACCGAAATCTGGAGTCAACTTTTATCTGAGGGCCGCCTTGAGCGGCCCTCTGCCGTTTTGGTGCCTCGGATAGGCCGTTGCACCGACTACCGCCGCAAAGGCAACAACTAAGGAGCAATTCAATGAGCAAGAACGAACACAAGGACGACTACATGATGCAGCGCGCAGGCGGTGGCACGATCGATCA
Source organism: Stenotrophomonas sp. YJH_SMC_130 (assembly GCF_059369035.1). Classification (NCBI taxonomy): domain Bacteria; kingdom Pseudomonadati; phylum Pseudomonadota; class Gammaproteobacteria; order Lysobacterales; family Lysobacteraceae; genus Stenotrophomonas; species Stenotrophomonas sp. YJH_SMC_130. The sequence goes on along the minus strand of NZ_JCAFSH010000001.1, from coordinate 789,540 downwards.
GCCGATGGACGACAGTGGCTGGCAGGTCAGCGGCAGCGTCGTGAACGAAAATGGGCGCCCCGTGGGTGCGAGCTTCACCGGCAACATCGACGGCACCGCCGTCAGCGGTGAGGTAAAGACGGGCAATGCGCAGGTCAAGGTGGGCGAGAACGACTCGTTCCTGAATTTGAAGTACCAGAACGAACGCGTCACTGGTACGGTCGGCTACGGCGTGGGTAATGAAGAGGCCCGACTGACCGGCACCTTCGACAGCAACGGCAAGCTGTCTGGCTCCGCCAAGGTCCAGTTCAAGAACACCGCGATCGACATCTCCCCTGCAAGTGCCGGCATCACGTATGACTTCGGCGGTGGTTGGTCCGGAAGCGTCCGACAGGAGTTCGGCGGTGGCATGGGAATCCAGTTCTCCGGCGGCTCGTCCTTTGGTGGTGGCAGCAGCTTCAGCCTGAGCCTGGGCGCTTCGGGGGGCGGTGGAGGCTCGTGGGGCGTGAATGCCAAGTTCCAGCTGATCGTGCTGACGAACTAAGGCCAGTCCCGGCCAGCGAAAGCGCTGGCCGGGCATCTACTTCTTGGCGTGTCCAAGCGCCTCAGCAATGCAGGTGACAGATTCCGAGGTGCTTCGTCGATGGGACGAATTAACGGGGTGGAGCGCCGCATCCTGGCGCTTGGCCGGCTGAAGACCGGCGAGATGAACAAGACCGAGGCTACGTATGCCGCGCGGCTGCGTGCGCTGCAGGCTGCGGGCGAGGTCCAGTGGCACCGGTTCGAGGGCATGAAGCTGCGCCTGGCCGACAACACGTTCTACACCCCGGACTTTGCGGTCATGGCTGCCGATGGAGTCATGGAGTGCCACGAGGTGAAGGGGCACTGGCAGGACGATGCCAGGGCCAAGATCAAGATTGCCGCGGCCATGTACCCGTTCCGCTTCATTGCGGTGAAGGTCAGGCCCAAGCGCGACGGCGGTGGCTGGGAAGTGGAGGAATTCTGATGCACGCGACAGTGACTGCGTCGGTCCGCCTGCGCTGGTGGCTGCGGTGGTATCTGGCTGCCGTGGTGTGGTTTGCCCGGGCCACGGGAATGGAACCGGACTGGGAGCGGGTTGAGTGGTGGATCCGCCGCGGCCTGGTGCTGCGAACGACGAGGGTTGGTGATGGACGCTGCACGGATTGAAGAGGTGGCGCGCGCTGCGGCTGTCACGGCCCTGGCGGGTCTGATTGAGAGCAGCACCGACAGCCGCATTGACCGACTGGTCGGGATCATCGAGCAGCAGGGCAAGCAGATCGCCGAGCTGGCAATGCACGTTGGCCTGCTCGTGCAGGCGGTGGCGCAGCTGCTGGGCGAGGAGGCCGGTGCACCCGTGCAGGATGAAGGTGCCGAGCCTGAGCGCGTCGACCTGGACGGGAAGCCCTACTGATGAGCGCGCGAGGGCTGGCCGGTAACCGGCAGGCCAAGCGCGCCCTGCCGACGAACAGCCGAGCTTGGCGCGCGCTGCGAGAGACCATTCTGGTTCGGGACCTGTACCGATGCCAGGAACATGGCTGCGGTGTTCTCTGCACCGGGCGCGGCCAAGCCCACGTCGACCACGTGGATGGCGACCCCAACAACAACGCCCCGGAGAACCTGAGGACGATGTGCATCAGCTGCCATAGCCGGAAGACGGCCCGCGAGGACGGCGGCTTTGGGAACGCCCAGCAGGTGGTTGTGGGGTGCGACGCCGACGGTTGGCCGATCAAGTAGGCAAACAGCGCCGGCGCGGGGTTATCCACAGAAAGCTGAACGAAAAGGGGAGGGGGGCTCAAAAGTTTGGGCCGATCGCCCGGCGATACGTGCGCCCCCCTTTCTTCGCACATCCACAGTTGGAAAGACGACACCCCGACCGGGGCAAAAAATGTCAAATCCAAGGACACCAGCCGCAAAAGCGGCAGTTTCTGGCGCAGCGGCCAAGAACCCAAAACGGCACAAGGACCGCAAGACGCCGAAAAAGACCAAGGCGGTCGGGCCTCCCTACAAGGGGATGACCAAACCGCAGATCGCGGTATGGCGTGAGCAGGTCGAAAACATGCCGTGGCTGCATGCCGGCCACCGGCTGTTGCTGCGCCAGGTCTGCATCTTGGCGGCTCGGATGGAGACCGACCCCGACATGGGGGTTTCTGCCCTTCAGGCGCTGGGCTCCCTGCTTTCCAAGCTCGGCGCAACGCCGGTTGACGAGACAAAAGTGAATCATGGCGGCGAAGAGGACGAAGACCCCGACGACAAGCTCTTCTGATCGCACTGCGGCCTATGCGCTGGCGGTGGTAGCAGGTGAGATCGTGGCCGGCCCTCATGTGCGGAATGCATGCCGCCGGCACCTGAAGGACCTGCAAGACGGTCACGAGCGCGGCCTCTACTTCGACCAAGCTGCGGCGCAAAGGGTTTTTGAGTACTTCGAGACGATTCTGAAGCTCTCCGAGGGCCAGTTCGAGGGCCGCTCTTTTGAGCTGCACCCCTCGCAGGCATTCATTCTCGGATCGCTGTTTGGCTGGAAGAAAGCAGACGGGAACCGGCGATTCCGTCGCGCCTACATCGAGATGGGCAAGGGCAACGGAAAGTCGCCCATGGCCGGCGGCATTGGTTTGTATGGGATGACCTCCGACGGGGAGGCTGGCGCGCAGATCTACGCCGCCGCCGCGAAGAAGGAGCAGGCCGGAATCCTGTTCGCCGACGCGGTGAAGATGGTTAAGGCGTCAAAGGCGCTGATGAAGCGTCTGGAGTTCTCCGGCGGCGAGGGGCGCGAGTACAACATCGCTCACCACAAGAGCGGCAGCTTCTTCCGGCCGGTTTCGCGGGACACCGGGCGAACAGGCTCCGGTCCTCGCCCGTACTTCGTTCTTGCCGACGAAGTCCACGAGCTGCCCGACCGGCGCGCCATCGAGATGCTCGAGCGCGGCTTCAAGTTCAGGCGACAGCCGTTGCTGTTCATGATCACCAACTCGGGCAGCGACCGAAACAGTGTTGCCTGGGAGGAGCACGAGCACGCGGTGAAAGTGGCGGCTGGGCATACCGAGGCGGTCAACGATCCGACCTTTGTCGGTGAGCCGCTGGACGATCGCACTTTCAGTTACGTGTGCGCGCTCGATGATGGCGACGACCCACTGGAGGATCCGACCTGCTGGGCCAAAGCGAACCCGTTGCTCGGGATCACGATCACCGAGGAGACGCTGCGGGACATTGTTCACCAGGCCAAGGCGATTCCCGGCCAGTTGAACGGCGTGCTGCGCCTGCACTTCTGCGTCTGGACCGATGCTGAAACTGCATGGATGACCCGAGCGACGCTGGAGCCGGCATTGGCCGACTTCGAGATTGCCGAACACCACGGAAAGCCGGTATATGGCGGGCTCGATCTATCGCAGGTGCGCGACCTGACCGCTGCGGCGTTCGTCGTCCAAACCGGCAGCGTGCCGGTCACCGTCATGGTGGAGGGCGAGGAGCGCGTGGTCGAGAAGCCGACGTTTGACGCTTGGATTGAGGCATGGACGCCCGGCGACACGGTGGACGCACGCCAGCTGAAGGACAAGCTGCCCTACCGGACGTGGATCGAGGCTGGCCACTTGCACGCGCCGAAGGGCAAGACGATCAGCTTCCGGCATGTGGCTCAGACGCTGGCCGACTACGACCAAGGCTACTCCATTCAGCTGATGGCCTATGACCGGTATGTGTTCCGCCGCTTCGAGGACGATGCCAAACAGATTGGCCTTTCGCTGACCTTCGCCGAGCACCCGCAGGGCGGCACCAGGAAGGGCAAGCCGCTAGAAGCCGCAGCCGAGGCCGCCAAAGCAGCAGGGCAGCCGGTGCCAGAGGGCATGTGGATGCCCGGCTCGCTAAACCTGTTGGAAGAGGCCCTCTTGGAGGGCCGGATCCGACTGAAGAAGAACCCGGTCCTCGTTTCAGCGCTCATGTCGGCGGTGATCGAAACCGACAAATGGGATAACCGCTGGCTCTCCAAAGAGCGGTCCATCAACAAGATCGATCCGGCCGTCGCACTGTGCATGGCTATCGGTGCAGCGCACGCGAGCTTTGTCCGCTCAGCTTCTGTGTACGAGAAGCGCGGGATCCGATTTCTATAGGGAAAACCATGTCCAGGTTCAACGAAGAAGACCTTAAGTCGCTGGACCGGCTCTGGAATCCGCCGCCGGCGGCGCCACGCAGCGCACGCGCTGAGGCCGGCCAGTTCACGGGAATGAATGATCCGGCACTGTTGGAGTTCATCCGATCACAGGGCGGCCACGGCGGCGGTGGCTACCAGCTGCGCAATATGGCGGTACTCCGCTGCCTGTCCCTGATTTGCGGAACCATCGGCATGTTGCCCCTGAACCTGGTCGAGTCGGGCAGGAAGAAGCGGATAGCCGACGAGCATCCCGCGCACCGCCTGCTGAAGATCAAGCCGAATCCGTGGCAGACGCCATTGGAGTTCAAGCGGCAGATGGAGCTGGCCAGGCAGCGGCACGGGGATGCCTACGCGCGGATCGTGTGGTCGGCAGGCCGGCCAATCCACCTTATCCCGCTTGACTCCCCAGCGGTGCGGGCAGAGCTGGGCGACGACTGGCGCATGCTCTACCGGTTCAACAGCAAGAAGAGTGGCGAGGTCATCCTCAAGCAGGAAGAAGTGCTGCACATCCGTGACCTATCGGTGGACGGCGTGACCAGCCTGTCCAGGATGAAACTGGCAGATCGGGCTATCCGATTGGCGCTGGATGCGGAACAGGCAGCGAGTCGGATCTTTGAGACCGGCAACATGGCCGGTGGTGCCATCGAGGTGCCCAATGCGCTCAGCGACGTAGCCTACGAGCGCATGCGCACGTCCCTCGACACCGAATACGCCGGCGCCGCCGCGGCGCAGCGCTGGATGCTGCTGGAGGAGAACGCCAAGGCCAACAAGTTCGGCAGCACCGCCCAAGAGGCCCAGCATGTCGAGAACCGCAGCGCACAGGTGGAGGAGGTGGCCAGGCTCTACGGTGTTCCCCGTCCGCTGCTGTTCCTGAGCGATACCAGCTGGGGCACCGGCATCGAGCAGCTGGGCATCTTCTTCCTGCAGTACACGATGCTGGAGCACTTCACCAACTGGGAGCAGGCGGTCGCGCGATCGCTCATCGACGAGCGGGATCTGGAGCGCTATCAGCCCAAGTTCAACGTGCGGGCGCTGATGCGCGGCACGCTCAAGGATCAGGCGGACTTCTTCAAGGCCGCTCTCGGCTCCGGCGGTACGGCGCCGTTCCACACGCAGAACGAGATCCGCGACCTGCTGGACTATCCGGAATCGGATCAGCCAGGGGCCAACGACCTGATCAACCCCATGACAAAGAAGGGAAAGAGCAATGAGCCTCCGGCAGCTGCCTGAAATCCGTGCTGAGCGACGGCTCGGCGCAGCCCAGTTCGACATGCGCCCCGACGCGCTCGAACGCTGGGAGCCCGAAGTCCGCGCCGCCGGCAACGACGCGAACAGCATCTCGATCTATGACTCCATCGGCGAGAACTGGGAGGGAACCGGCGTCACCGCCAAGCGCATCAGCGCCGCCCTTCGCGCGATCGGCGACAAGGACGTGGTGGTGAACATCAACTCGCCTGGCGGTGACTTCTTCGAAGGGGTCGCCATTTACAACGTGCTGCGCGAGCATCCAGGCAGAGTGACCGTCCAGGTCATGGGCCTGGCCGCGTCGGCGGCGTCGGTGATCGCGATGGCCGGCGACGAGATCCTGATGGGCGACGGATCGTTCCTAATGATCCACAACGCTTGGGCGGTGGCCATCGGCAATCGGCACGATATGGCCGACGCGGCAAGGCTGCTGGAGCCCTTCGACACGGCTATGGCCAAGGTCTACGCGGCCCGCTCGGGCGTCACCGAGGCGGAAGCTGCCCGGATGATGGACGAAGAGACCTGGATCGGCGCCGCCCAAGCGGTAGAGGACGGCTTTGCCGATGGTCTGCTTGATGGAGCTGCTGCCACCAAGGATGCCAAGCAAGCATCGGGCGGGCGCAAGGCGCTGGCCTTGGTGGAGGCGGCGATGGCCAAGGCAGGCCACTCCCGCTCCATGCGGCGCGACACCTTGAAATCGCTGTTCAACGGCAAGCCGAGCGCTGCCGGGTCCGCCACGCCGAGCGCTGGCGGCAACGAAACCTCGGCCCTGTTGCAGGGCCTACTCGACAACATCAAAGCCTAAGAGGCCAACACATGACCAAGATGACCCACGGCCGCGTCCCGCGCGGCCTCGTTTCCGTGCACGCCGATGGCGGCAGCCAGCCCGACGTGAAGGCGCTGGTGGAGTCGCTGAACAAGGCGTTTGCCGAGTTCAAGGCCGAGCACACCAAGCAGCTGGAAGAGATCAAGAAGGGCAGCGCCGATGCACTGCAGGCCCTCAAGGTCGACAACATCAATGCCGACATCACCCGCCTTCAGGCGGCGGTCGACCAAGCCAACACCCAGATGGCCGCGTTCCAGATGGGCGGCGGCAGCGCCGGCAGCGGCGTGGCCGACGCCGAATACACCGATTCGTTCCGTGCACACTTCCGCAAGGGTGAAGTGCAGGCGGCCCTCAACAAGGGCGCGGCCGATGAGGGCGGTTACCTGGCACCGGTCGAATGGGACCGTTCCATCACCGACCGCCTGGTCATCGTCTCGGACATGCGCCAGCTGGCCAACGTGCAGCCGTGCTCCGGGGCGGGCCTGACCAAGCTTTACAACACCGGCGGCACTTCGTCGGGCTGGGTGGGCGAAGAAGATCCACGCCCGGAGACTGCAACGGCGAAGCTGCGTCCGCTCAGCTTCGGCTGGGGCGAGATCTACGCCAATCCGGCGGCGACCCAGCAGCTGCTGGACGATGCTGAGATTGACCTGGAGGCATGGCTGGCCGGCGAGGTCGAGCTGGAGTTCGCCAAGCAGGAGGGCGATGCGTTCTTCTCCGGCAATGGCGTCAACAAGCCCTTCGGCATCCTGACCTACGTGGACGGTGGGGCCAATGCCGCGAAGCATCCGTTCGGTGCTATCAAGGTCGTGAACAGCGGGGTGGCGGCCGGCATCAACGGTGACAGCATTCTGGACCTGGTCTATGACCTGCCATCGGCATTCACCGCGGGCGCCAAGTTCGCGCTGAATCGCAAGACGCAGGGTGTGGTCCGCAAGCTGAAGGATGCGCAGGGCAACTACCTGTGGCAGCCGTCGCTGGTGGCCGGTCAGCCTTCGACCCTGGCGGGCTTCGCCGTGCAGGACGTGGCGGCCATCCCCGATGTGGCAGCCAACGCTGTCGCTGCCCTGTTCGGCGACTTCAAGCAGACCTACACCGTGTACGACCGCAAGGGCGTGCGCGTGCTGCGCGACCCGTACACCAACAAGCCCTACGTGATGTTCTACACCACCAAGCGCGTGGGCGGCGGCGTGCACAACCCGGAGCCGATGCGCGCCCTCAAGATCGCGGCTGCGGCCTAATCACCCCACCAGCCGGGCGGCATCGTGCCGCCCGGCATCCACCCCTGTGATCGAGGAGCCGCAATGGCGAAGTTCATCAAGCCCTTCCGTGGAGTGCCGGAAGGCGAGATCTATCCGGTCCAGTTCGTTGCCGGCGACGACTGCCCGCCTGAGTTGGAGGCTGGCGCACTCTCTGTCGGTGCGCTCAGCCTGAAGGCAGACACACCGCCCCCGTTCCTGCTGGGATCCGGTGTTCAGCCGGCGAGCTTGGAGCTTTCCGACGGTACAGTCCTGTCGCTGGGCGACGTGGTTGGCCGGGCACACGCAGCCTCGGGGCTGTCGGTGGAGGACTGGAACGCGCTCGAGGACAGCGAACGCGAGGCGCTGATCGCCGAGACCGTCGACAAGCTCTCCGGCAAGGATGACAAGGGCCAGGTCGCTGGCGAAGACAAGCCAGCCCTGATGGCGCAGCTTGAAGCCGCAGGTATCCCGTTCGACAAGCGTTGGGGGGCGGAAAAGCTGGCCGCTGCTCTGGCCGAAGGGAAGAAGGACTGATATGCCCATCGTCTCACTCGCACAAGCCCGCTCGCATGTGCGAGTTGAGGCCGATTACCCCGAGGAACAGCTGCAGGCCGCCATTGCCGGCGCGCAGGATGCAGCGCAGGCATACCTCAATCGGCAGATCTACGAGGACGCTGGCGCCTTGGCTCTAGCACGGAGCAGCTATCCAGCCGCAGTGAGGGCCGCCTCGCTCGCAAAAAGTCAGGCGCTGGCAGACGCAATGTTCATTGAGGATGGGGACGAGCGCACTGCCGCGATACGGCTGGCAGTTGTTGCCCATCGGGAGGCGACAGCAAAGGCGGAGGCCTGCATCCACGGCGTTGTTACGAATCCCAGCATCTTCTCTGCCATCCTGCTGACGCTCGGTCATCTCTACGCGAACCGCACGGACGTGATCGTTGGGGCTCAGGCGGTGGAGCTTCCCAACGGCGCCAAGAGTCTCCTGCGTCCATACCGAAGGGTGATGATGCCGTGACGCTTCTAGATGGCGACCTGCAGCACCGTATCCGCTTCGAGCGCAAAACAGATGGGCGCGACCCCCTGGGCGGCCCAGGTAAGCCGGTGTGGGTCGAGGTTGTGAGCGTGTGGGCCAAGACCACCAACAATCTTGCGGCGACGACGGAAGCGGTCGCCGCCGGTGCCGAGCGCTACCGGGAGCAGGTTCGGTTCGATATCCGCCCGCGTGACGTTGATCCTCAGTGGCGGATCGTGTTCCGTGGCCGCGCCTTCGACATCAAGAGCATCGCACCCAGCAACGACCGGAGCGAGATCGCGATCATCGCCGTAGCGGGGTTGATCAATGTCTGAGCAAGTGTCAATTCAGGGGCTGGACGGCCTGCTGCGCTCGCTGCGGGAGGCTCCCAAGGCCATACAGGGAAGGGCGGTCCAGGCCGGCATGCGAAAAGGCGGCAATGTCATCCGGGACGACGCCAGGCGCCGCGCACCGAAAGCAACGGGCTTCATGGCGTCTCAAATCGTCACCCGCCGGGCCAACTCCAAGAGCCGACAGCGCGCAGGTGTAGGCCAAGGCGGCGAGTACTACACGGTCGGGGTTAAGACCGGTCGCCGGCGCAAGTACGCCAACACCAAGCGCAACCGGCGCCGCGGCCGCGTCGGGAAGGTATATGAGGAGGCGGGCTGGGCCTATTACTGGCGCTTCAAGGAATTCGGCACCAGAAAGATGAGGGCCGAGCCGTTCCTCACGCCGGCAGGCGAGGCCAAAGGGCCGGAGGCGGCGCAGGTGATCATCAATGAAACCTGGGCGGCGCTCGACAAGCAGCTCAAGAAGGATGGCTGGCGATGATGGTTCCCCTGATCCAGTCCCTGCTGCAGGGTGATGCAGCGGTTCGGCACGTGCTGGGCGACCCGATCCGGTTGTGGCCGGGAACCGCGCCACAGGATGCAGCACTGCCCTACGCGACGTGGGAGGTGGTCGGCGGATCGCCCACCGCGATGCTGTCCGATGCGCCGCCGGCCGACGGCTGGCGAGTCCGATTAACCGTGTGGGGCAAAGCCATGACGCAGGCCAACGGCGCGGCCGTCGCCATCCGCGAAGCGATCGAGCGCGTGGGCAGCATCGAGTCTTACAACCCGACGCCTGACAGCGACGGCACGGACGCCTTTGGCATCTCCTTCGACGCCAGGCTCCTGCAACTGCGCTGAACCACACAACGGCAACCCACTGGCCCCGCAAGGGGCCTTTCTCTTGCCCGGCGACGGGCGCAACACAAGGAAACCCCTATGGGACAGGTAATCAAGTCGAAGCACACGCAGCTGTTCGTCGCCATCGCCGCGGCCGAGGTCATCAAGGTGACCCGCCTGCGTACGGTCGGCTTCCCCGATGGCCAGGCGTCGGAGATCGATATCTCCGATTACGACGACGACTGGGACCAGTTCGTCGCCGGCCGCAAGCAGACCGGCAGCACCAGCATCGAGATCATCTACGACAGCGTCGACCACGAGAAGCTGGAAGAGCTGCATGAGACCGGTGCCGTCGTGAACTGGCTGGTGACCGCGCCGCTGTCGGAAACCGAAGGCGTGGCCAAGCCGACCGCCGTTGCCGGCAAGATCACCCCGCCGGACACCGTGCTGTCCAAGCAGTTCGACGGCTTCGTGCAGAACTTCGCAGTGACCAGCCAGGACAACGACGTCTGGAAAGCGACCATCACCATCCGCGGCTCCGGCGCCGTCACCACGCACCGCCCGACGCCGTAAGGCTGCGGCAACGGCGCACACCCAGGCCCGCTCCGGCGGGCCATCTCTCTGACAGGGCGCGCGGATCCTCCGCGTGTTAGCCGTGCGCGGCCCGCGCGCCCTGTCGCCATTCAAGGAAACGGCCAATGAGCAAGACCAGCGAAACCACCCAAACCCAGCCGCAGCAGCCCGTGAGCATCCTGCAATCGTTCACCAACCTGGGCATGTTCGCCTCCAAGGACGTTCGCGCCGACACGATCACCTTGCCCAACGGGGCCAAGGCACAGTTCCATGTGCGCGAGCTGCCGGACGCGGAGTTCCGCAAGCTGTGGGGCGAAGGCGATCGCGCCAAGCTGATCGCAGCGACCATCTGCGACGAGGACGGCAAGCCCGTCATGAACGTGGAGCAGGCCGCCCAGCTCAAGCCCCTGGTGGCCGCTGAGCTGCAGCGCGTGGCCATGAAGCATTCCGGCTTCGGCGAGGATGCTGCCCAAGCCCAGGCCGACGCGGGAAACGGCTGAGGCAGCGCGGCGAGGACTGGTTCTGGAAGGTCCTCGCCGGCCACCTGCATCGCACGGTGTCCGAGCTGCAGGCGAGCATGTCGCGCCGGGAGTTCCTGGAGTGGTGGGAGTTCCATAAGCGGAATCCCATCGACCCCGTAAGCCTCCACATCAAGCCCGCTGCCTTCGCCGCGTACATCACCGCCTCACACAGCCAGGGCGGCACCAAGCGCTCCTTTCAGGAGTACCTGGAAACCCTCGTACCACGTTCCGAGGAGGACGAGGCACAGGACTGGTTCGATCGACTGGGATAGCCATGACCGACACCTTTGGGCGCTTTGCCGCCCTCCCGATCGGCCCGCTGCTCGCTGCGCGCGACGGTGGGCTCACTCTTGCCACGACGGCAGCAGCCGACCTCAACCGCTGCGCCCGGTCCGACTTTGCCCTCAGCGCCGGCGTTGTCGGCGTCGAGTTCGCGCTGTGGGGCGATGACGACCTCTCGGCCGTCGTGGGCTTTGTCACGGCAGCAGCGCCCCTCAGCCAAGCGCCGGGCGCGAACGGGGAGGGCATCGGCTGGGAACTGGCCACGGGTCGCCTGATCCAAGGCATTGGCGCGATCGCAACTGGTCTGCCCGTGGTCGCGCTGGGCGATATCGTCGGGATGCGGGTCTCCTTCGGCAGTCCCTCCAGGCTCCACCTGTACCTCAACGGCGCGCTGGTCCACCAGCGCGACCTGCTGCTGTCCGGTCCGCTCCACTTCGCCGCCGCACTGGCTGCGACGAAGGCCGGTGGGCTGTGTCTGGCCGTAAACGCTGGGCAGTGGGGCGCCCGCAGCGATGCCGCTGTTGCCGGTTGGAAGCTGGACCAGGTCCAGGCGCCGACCACGCGGCTGGCCGACGATGACTGGCTCTCCGCACCAGGCGATAGCCCGGCCAATGCCCGTTACGAAGGGCTGGTCGCCGAGGGCGTCAACCTCGTCCAGGAGCTGAGCTTCTGGCCCTGGGGGGGCGATCCGGTATCGCAGACGGCGGCGGCGGAATGCGTGGCCGCCGACGCCGAGGGGCTGCTGGATGACCTGGCATTGTCCGGTGCCTCGGGGGCTGCGGTGCGCATCCTGCAGGTGGATGACGGCGGCATGCTCGCCGACGCCGCTCCGGTGTTCCGCTGTGTCATCGATCAGATCGAGGTGAACGACGACGGCAGCAAGACTCTGCATCTGCGTGACGCGCACGACTACCTGGGCCAGACCATCAACCGGGGCGTGTTCCTGCCCAACATCACGTCGCTGGCCTGGAAGCCGCAGCCGGTAGTGATCGGCGCGGTGGCCAGCGTGCCGGCAGCCGGCGCCAATTCGGATGCGACAGCGATGTTCCTGGCCGACAGCCCGGTGCACGTAAACGCTGTGATGGACCGTGGCGATCTGATGGAAGACGGCACCTTTAGCATGGTGCCGGACGGCCAGCAGCTGCTGCTGAAATCTCCGCCCGTCACCCCTGTGGTGGTCGATGGTTCGAGCATCGGCCCCGGCATGGCCCCGGCGCGCCTGGAGCAGGCCGTGGGCGACGTGATGGCTCGCCTCGGGGCAGGGGCTTGGTCGGCAGCGGACTGTGCAGCCGTGGACGCTGCAACCGGCTACGCCGGTATCGGCTACTACGCCGGAGCCGCCATCACGGGCAGGGATGCCCTGAACGCGATGCTGCCCAGCTACGGTGTCGGGTGCTACCAGGATCCCACCGGTGTACTGCGCTTCGTGCAGGTGGTCGCACCGGAGACCTACCAGGGGCAGCCGACGTTTGAGATCTCGGAAGCCGACATGGCCAGCGACCTGGTCGGCGTCCCGGACGACGCACCCAATCTCACCCGGCGCATGGCCTACCGGCCGAACGCGCAGGCCCTCGGCGCCTCCGACCTCGTCACCGACGTGGTGGACGTGCCGCAGAGCCGCCGTGACGAGCTGACGGGCCTCTACCGAGGTCAGGTGTTCGCTGCGGGCGCACTGGACGCACACTACCGCCGCGCCGACGCCGCCGATCCGGTCATTTCGCTGTTCTGGCATGCCGCCGATGCGCAGGCCGAGATCAACCGCGTCGTGGCGATGTATCAGCGGCAGCGGTTCTTCTACCAGGTCGCCATTCGCGGTGATCAGGACATGGCTCCGCTCCCTGGTCAGATCGGCCGGCTGACCTACAGCCGCTACGGCCTGGCCGACGGCAAGCCGGTGCTGGTGCGGCGCGTGGAGCGCAACCCTGCCACGGGGGACGTGGTGCTTACCCTGTGGGGCTAGGTATGCGAGACGTTCGCCAATTCGATGTAGTGGTCGCGAAGTTCCAGCCGCGGCGCCGAGACGACTTGGTGCCTGGGGCCTCGGACCTCATCGGTCAGGAGGCCAAGTGGAAGGCGTGCTGGTTGATCGAGGAAGGAGAGTATGCCGGCGAATGGGCGATGACGATGCTTCCCGCTACCGGGCAGCTCAGCCCGTTCGCATGGGTGCCGTCGGGAGATCTTGAATGTTGATTGGATATGGCATGCCGGCGGTGGAAACGGCTACCCTCACCGGTGGAACGTGGTTGTCGAACGACCAGGGCGCGGCGCTCTTCGATGGCAAGCCGGGGCGATCGTCGCGGATCCGGCGCACCGGTTCGCTGGCGATCACGATCACCCTGGCCGAGGCCGTTGTGCCGGAGATCGTCGCCGTCCTCGGCCTCAACATCCCGCCCGGCGTGCAGGTGAGCGCTGCTGGCGCGACCGGGACCACCGTGCGACTGCCCGACGGTAGTGTGTGCGCGTGGCTGTTTCCGCAGGCCAGCGCCCTGCTCTCGACAGTGTCCGTCGAGATCGCCACAACTGCCACGAACGTGGACGTGGGCGAGATCGCGATCTTCCGGGCAGTTGAGGTGGGCATCAGCGACGGCTGGGCGGTGGCCACGATCGACACCAGCGTGCACACCCGCACCAAGGGTGGGCAGGTCAACACGGTTCCTGGGCCTCTGTACCGCCGGCTGACGTGCACCTTGTCCGGCCGGGCGACAGCTGCCGTGCGCGGCGGTGGACTGGGCGGGACCGATTGGGAGACGGTGGCGGCAGCGATCGCGGGGCGCCGGCGCTCCTGCGTTGTGCCGCAGTACCGGGACATGGTCAGCAAGGCGTTCGACCCGCTGCTGGCGGCGCGGTCGGCGCTCTACGGCTATCCGACACAGCTACCGTCGGCGGAGAACATAAGCCGGCAGTACTTCACCGGATACATGGAATTCGAAGAGGTTCCGGCGTAGCTGTTTGTTGAGGCTCTAAGAGAGTGCGAGAATCGGCGTGGAAGACTGACACGGGGATCGCAATGAGAAATCCAATGGCTTTGACAGCGGCTGCCGTCGTGCTGGCCTCGGGGATGCTCCTTGCCTCCTGTGGCGGCACGTCGCCAGAGCAACGCGCCTACCGCGAGGCGAGCAAGAATTGCCAGCAATGGGTCAAAGAGTCGGCCAAGAACCCATCCTCGGCGAAGATCCCGCAACCGGCCTCGGTCCGCAGCGCCAGCGGTCAAATCATCGTCCAGTGGAAGCATGGTGAGGGGCTGACGCTGATGAACGGTTTCGGCGCAAACGTCGACTCCACCGCGCGATGCACCATGTCGTTGGATGGCCACTTCCTGAAGGAGCTGGTGATCAACGACGAAGTGATCCGAAGATCGTCCTCCGACTGAGCGATCGTCAACAGAAGCCGCCCAATGGGGCGGCTTTTTTGTACCCATCTCGGCCCGCCATGTGCGGGCTTTTTTTGTGGATGACGGCATGAGCCTTTACACCCTTACCGTAGACCTGTTGCTGAAGTCGGGTTCGTTCGAGAGAGACAGCGGGAAGGCCGCGCGTGTTGTAAAGCGCGACATGGAGACAATCCAGGCATCAATGTCGGATGCTTCGCGTCGTGGCGCGGATGAGGTGTCTGCTGGATTCCGCCGCGTGGCCTTCGAAGCTGTTGGGATGACCTCGGCCTTGGCGGCGGTGAAAGCCGTGATTGGGAAGGCCGATGAGTGGACCAACCTGAACAACCGGCTTCGTCTCGTCACCAAAGACCAAGCGGCGTTCGTCGCTGCCCAGCAAGACGTTGTGCAGATCGCCAAGGCTACGCGGCAGCCGCTCGGCGCGACCGCCGAGCTGTATCAGCGCATCGCAATGAATCAGGACGCACTGGGGCTTTCCGGAGCGGGTCTTGCGCGAGTCGTCGAGACCATCAGCAAAACGATGGTGATCAGTGGCAGCAGCGCGGCAGCGGCCGAGGGCGCGTTGATTCAGTTGGGGCAGGCGTTCGCATCTGGCGCACTCCGGGGTGAGGAACTGAATTCAGTGCTGGAAGGCGCTCCGGCGCTCGCGCAAGAGATTGCTAAGGGGCTGAATGTCCCGATGGGCAAGCTGCGCGAACTTGGGCAAGCCGGAAAGTTGAGCGCTGACCAGGTAATCAACGCTCTCCAGCGCCAGGCCAGTGCGGTTGACGACGCGTTCGGCAAGATGGACGCGACGGTTGGCCAGTCACTGACCCTGCTCAATACCAATCTTTCGGAGATGATCGGGCGCGCGGACGATGCGACTGGCGCCTCCCAGGCACTTGCTGCTGGCATTGGCCTGCTGGGCAGCAACCTTCAGACGGTCGCCGTTGCCAGCGCCGCAGTGGCCTCCGGCCCATTGGTGAAGGCGCTTCTGTCGCGGGTTGCGGCGGCAAACGCTGCGGTCGCCGCAGATCGCGCTGCAGCCGCGCAGAGTCTGGCAGCCGCTCAGCAGTTGGAGCTTCGTACGCGAGCGGCAATGCTGGATGCTCAGGCCGAAGCCCGCCGGATGCTGGTGATCGGCGGAAGCGTTTCGGTAAGTGCCAAGGCTGCTGCCGCGACGCTCGAGCACAGGCAGGCGACGTTGCTGCTCGCGCAAGCACAGGCTCAGGCCGCGACGGCAAACGCTGGGTGGCTGGCGCGTGCTGGCTCGGCGACGTTGTCAGTGCTTGGTGGCCCCGCGGGCATCGTTACGATGCTGGCGACGGCGGCAGCCGGCTGGCTGCTCTTCCGGGACAACACCAACACAGCGGCGGCGGCGCTCATTGACTTTGGCGGCGCCGCTGACACCGCCATCGAGAAGTTCCGCGAACTCAATCGCCAACAGCAGGCCGGCGAGATTCTGCGCCTGCAGAAGGAGATCGATGCGAACTATCGAACCATCACGGGTTCCATCACCGAGATGGTTGCGGCTGCTACAAACTTCTCCGCCGTCGGCCAGGCATCTGCGTTCATCCAGGAGACGGAACGGCTGGACGCGGCATTCAAGGCGGGGAAGATCAGCGCGGATGACTTCGCGAGCGGGCTGGACGCGGCCTGGAAGGCGATGATTGAGGGCTCGCCGGCCGCAGCCGCCGTGGCCAAGAGCCTCACGGAAGAGACCGCTGCCGCGGCGACTGCTGGCAGGGAGGTCGATCGTAAGCGTGCGATCCTCGACGCCTTCACGGGCAGCAGTAGCCAAGCGAAGAGCGCAACCGACGCCCTGTCGGGTTCGTTCAACGTTCTGGGCGACTCGGCGGGCGCCGCGGGCAAGCGCATCGCGTCTGCAATGCAGTCGCTGCCGGGCCAGCTCGCCCGCGTCGGCAAGAGCGCGGCCGAAGTCGCAAAGCTGGACGTGAATGACTGGTTCAAGGAGGCCCAAGCCAGCGGCGTCGACTTCTCCAAGCGCGATGATCCCAAGGTCAAGCAGTACATCGAGCAGGGTGCACAGTACATCCGGCTCCAGACGGAGCTGGCCGCTGCGCAGAAGAACTTCACGGAGTCGCGCAAGGCGTCGGCAGCCGCAGAGCGCGCCGGCGCCAAGGATCGCAAGGCAGATGCGGAAGCGATCAAGCGCTACAACGAGCAGGCTGCAATGGCCGCGGCAACCATGGCCGGGCCGCTGGCCGAGGCCACCGAGCGACAGAAACTGCTCGAGGACAAGCTGAAGGAAGCGCTGAAGGAAGGGCGCATCGAGCGGGCCGCGTACAACACGCTGGTCCTGGAGTCGCAGAAGGCGTTGGAACAGTCCAGCGCGGAGATCAAGAAGGCCCTGGCCAGCCCCGAGGCGCTGCTTGCGACGATGGATGCCGAGGTCGCCATGCTCGGCAAGGTCGGCCGTGCGCGCGAGCTGTCGCGGCGCGAGATGATGAACGAGCGGGACATGCGGCAGGAGCTGCAGAAGGCGGTGGAGGCTGCTGGCAGCAAGGAAGCGCTGGCGCTGTCCAAGGGGGCGGCGAGCTACGAGCAGTACGAGCAGGCCATGCTGGACGCCGCCCGAGCATCGGCCGATCTGTCGCTGCGCGTGGAGGAGGCCGCTGCCAACGTTGAGGCGTGGGCGAACGTGGTAGTCAACGGTGTGGGCGATGCCGCCGACGCCATGGCCGACTTCGTTGCCAGCGGCATGCGCGACTTCGACAACCTGTGGGACGACCTGAAGGATGCCGCCAAGCGCGGGCTGCGTGACCTGGCGCGCGAGTTTCTGCAGCAGAAGATCGTGATCCCGATCCAGACGCAGATCCTCAACGGGATGAACGGCCAGGGCGGTGGCCTGAGCCTGCAGAGCATCATGGGGCTGTTCGGTGGCAATGGCGCCGCCGGCGGCGGTCAGAACCTGGGGACCATAGCCGGGCTGCTGTCCAAGGGCCAGGGGCTGTTCAGTGCGGGCGCGGGTGCGGCGAGCAGCGGCGCCAGCGCCGGCAGTCTGCTCGGCTTCGGCAACAACGTTGCCGCCCTTACCGGTGGCGGCGCAGCCGCAGCGGGTGGTTCTTCCGCTGCTGCTGGTGCCGGTGCGGCTGGATCTGCTGCTGCGGCGGTCCCGATCATCGGCTGGATCGTGGCCGGCATGATGAAGAACGCCGAGCTGTTCGATCAGGGCTGGAACATCGCCAACGGGGAGAGCTGGGCCGGCAAGATCGCAACGGCCGGCGCGGTGGGCCTCGCCGATAAGACGTTCCGCGGGCTGGGGTTCAATGACAAGGTCGCATCGATCCTGTCCGGGTCGAGCATCCACGCCAAGCTTTTCGGCCGCGGCGCGCCGAAGATCACCGGCCAGGGCTTGACCGGCTCGTATGGGTTCGGTGGCTTCGACGGCCAGACCTACGCCGATATCAAGCAGAAGGGTGGCTTGTTCCGGTCCGACAAAAAGTGGACGCAGTATGGCGCTGTCGATCCCGGCATCGATCGCACGTTCGACATGGCCGCCCGTCAGGTCCGCGGTGCGGCAACGGGCCTGGCCAAGCAGCTCGGCGTCGACCTGACCCAGCAGCTGGGTGGCGTGCGGGTGAGCCTGGGCAAGCTGCAGCTGTCGGCGGACTCCGCCGAGGCCAAGTCGCAGCTGGAGGCGTACCTCGGTGACATGACCAACCGGCTGTTCACCGAGGCGGTGAAGGCTGCCGGCTTCGGAGGCCAGCTGGACGGCTACTTCGAGGCGTCGGATGTGTTCAACGCGCTGAGCGCGTCGATCGCACTGGCGGTGGGCAATGCCGACGAGCTGGGCCGCGCCCTCAACGGGATGGAGGTCGACAAGGTCAACAAGGCGGTGGACTACTTCCAGGACCTGGCCAGCGTTGCCGGCACGGACCTGGCCACCCAGGTCGAGAAGGTGACCGGATTGCTTGGGAACTACGCTTCGCTGATGGCGGACGTTTCCACGCAGCTTATGACCGGCGACCTGTCCAGCTACCAGCAGCAGGCCCTCAGCATCGAGCGGACGTACCGGCAGCAGGTGAAGTCGGCCAACGACTACGCCAAGGCCCTGGGCCTGTCCGGCGCCCGTGCCGAGGATCTGGCCAAGATCGAAGCGCTGCGCGCGATGAACATGGGCAAGCTGCAGGCGCAGATCGACAAGGATAAGAAGGCCATGCAGTACGGCCTGTCGATCAGCGACCTGTCGCCGCTGACGGACCAGCAGAAGCTCGGCGAGGCCATGAAGGAGCTGGAGCGGGCCGTGGCCGGTGGCGACACCAGCGCGGCCCAGGCGGCGGCGCAGGCCGCACTTGGCTTTGGCCGGAACCTGTACGCCAGCGGCAAGGACTACAACGGGTTGTACGACCAGGTGACAGGGCTCATCGACGGCATGAAGGTCGGCGACCTGAACACCGAGGACGGCACCAGCATGGGACAGCTGGCGGACGCGATCGAGGCCCTGCCGGACAACTTCAGCCGTGCGGTGTTCGACCTGGTGGTGAACAACGAGTCGCAGTCCCAAACCACGGCGGCTGTGCAGCAGAGCAATGCTCTGCTCACCGAGCAGAACCAGTTGCTTCGCGAGCTGCTGTCCACCACCACCCAGGGCGTCCGCGCCTCCAGCAGCAACGCGCTGCGCCAGGCACTCAACGCGAGGTAATCCGCAATGCAAGCAAGGAAACTCACGCTGGTGGAGATCGGCGTGGGCGCGCTGCCGTCGCCGTCTCCGGCGGCGCCGCGCTACTCGAACTGGTTCCCGGTCGTGCACCGGCCACCCGAGGTGCCACCGGTGGATGGGGTGACCCCCAACCCGGTGGCCGACGGTGTGCTGCTGGAATGGCCGGCGGTCGATCTGGCCGGCGTCGTGTACGTGGTCGAGCGTGGCCCCTCTCCGGAGGGGCCATGGACCGAGATCTATCGGACCACCGACACGCGCTACTTCTACAGCGACAACACCGGCACCAAGTGGTGGTTCAAGATCACGCCGACCGTGCGCGGCCGGCCGGGCTCGGGCTCAGTCGTGGAGGCTACGCCACCGCCTACCACGGCCGAGCTGATCAAGCAGACGGAGCGGATCACGAAGGAGATCGCAGACCGAATGGAGGCAGATGCCGCAGAAGCGGCCGCGCGGGCCGATGGCCTGGCTGCCGCTGCGCGGGATCTTCTGGCTGAGGCGGATCTGCGGCAGCGTGGGGTGTCCGACGCAATGGAGGCGATCGCACAGGAGGCGCAGGCCCGGGTCGACGGCCTGCTGAATGAACGCCTCGAGCGCGAGGCTGCCATCACGCTGGAGACGCAAACCCGGCAGAGCGACGTGGAATCGCTGTCGCGCGCGCTGTCCGAGGTTGCGGCTGGCAGCGGGACTCAGTTCGACAGCCTGCGCATCTGGTACTTCGACACCACCGTGGAGGAGTGGACCGGCAACGGTGCGCCACCGACGGTGGTCGATGGCTGGCTGCGGCCGGCCAACGACACCGAGAACCCGTATATTCAATCGCCGGCAGCCCTGGGCATCGACGGCAGCGCCTACCGCTTCGTCAAGCTGAGGGTGAAGCGCGTTGGCGACGCCGCGTGGGACGGCTTTCTGCAGTGGATCACGCTGGTCGACCAGGCGTGGGACGTGGACAAGCGGGCGGCGATCCCGGAGCCGCGGTGGGACGACAATGGCGTTGGCACGGTCGACGTGGCCGATATCGCCTGGTGGCCGGGTGAGGTCGACGCCATCCGGCTGCAGTTCGGCGCGACCCAGACCGTCTCCAGCTACTTCATGACCGACTGGGTGGCCATCGGGCGTCCGACGCCCGGTGCCGGCGTTGCGCTGGTCCAGGAGGAAGCCCGCGCCCGTGTAGCGGCGGACGTGGCCGAGGCCAGCAAGCGCGAGACGCTGGCCGTGCAGCTGCGGGGCGACTACGAGGGCAGCGACCTGTCCCAAGTTCCAAGCGGCCTGTTTGCTGCTGAGCGCGATGCGCGAGTCTCGGCTGATGAGGCCAACGCCAGCGCCATCGATGTGATCCAGGCGCGGATGCCGACGGGCGACGGGACGGTGGCTACGGAGGCCAGCGTCACCGAGGAACGCCAGGCGCGCGCAGACGGCGACAGCGCCAACGCTGAGGCGATCGAGCGGGTGTCCGCGAGGATGCCCGCCGGCGACGGCAAGGTGGCCTCTGCGGAAGCGCTGGATGCCGTCTCGACCCGTGTGGAAGAAACGGAGGAGGGCATCCGGGCAGTCGGCGACAGAACGTCGTCGCTGGAAGCGCAGGTGACGTACAAGCACGCGGGCGACCGGGACTGGAACGCCGGGGACCGTGACGTGCGCGCGGGCGTGAAGACCTGGCAGTCCGTGATCGCCCAAGGCGACCGCGCCGTCGCCAAGCAGGTGGAATCGGTCCGGGCAGAGCTGGGCGAGTTCGAGGCCACGGCCACGCGGTCCATCGAGGTCATCGCCACGGAGCAGAGCGCCCAGGCGGTGCAGATCCAGCACCTGGGCGTCGAACTGGACGGGAAAGCCTCAGCGGACTACGTCGAGGAGATCAGCGCCCGGGTCGACGTGACCGAGCAGGGCATCGAGGCATTCACTGGCCAACTGCAATCGGTGAAGGCTGAGGTGGACAGCAAGGCCAGCGCCGAAGTGGTCCAGGGCATGGAGGCTCGCGTCGTGCAGAACGAGAACGGGCTGACCCAGGTGTTGGCGCGGGCGTTCCTGAACGTCATCGCCAACAGCGGCAGCGGCCCGCTGATCGGCGGCATGGTCATCGAGAACAACGGCCAGGTCATCAACACCCGCTTTTCCAGCAACACGTTTGAGGTCATCTCGCCCGGAGCCAGTGAGGGGATGGAGTGGCGCGGAGGCTTCCTTCGCGTCTGGAAAGGATCTGCTCAGCGCATCATCGGAACCAACTTCGGTGCCGCCGGCGACAACCTGGTCGACTACTTCGGGCCGAACGTCGGTGCGGGTGCTGCGTCGAAGGCCAACGCCGTGATGTGGATGGATGCCAACGGCAGTGCCTACTTCGGTGGCCAGCTGTCGGCGGGCATCCTGCGTAACGCGGTCCAGACGACGACCACTCAGACGGTCGGCGTGGAACTGGTCAATGGTCCATTCGCCACCAACGGCCGCGTGCGGAGCGTCACGGTCAGCTTTTCCCGTCGACATGTGCGGACGAAGACCACCTATGGCAGCGACGGCTTCGTTGCCGGCGCGGGCCAGAACACGGCGCGTGTGGAGGTCTACCGCCGGGTGGGGGAGGGCGCTGAGTCGTTGTGGCAGGTGCTGAACGTCAGCGGTTCGGTAGTGATCCTCAATGAACAGGATGGCCCTGACAACGCCACGTCCACCTGGGGCGGGTCATTCACCGTGAACGACACCAGCACCAGTGCGCAGACGATGACCTACCGCGCGGTGATCACCAGTTTCACCGAACAGGACGTTAGGCACGAGTCCGGCTCGTTCCAGCAGCAGTCCATCACGCAGAGCCTGTCGATCATCTCGGTCGAGAACTGAAACAGCTCAAGGCACGGGCCGGCATGTCCGGCCCGCTTTGCCGTGGGCGATCAACAGCAGAGAACACACATGCCGCAGAAACTCATTGACCAAACGACCATCCAGCCGGATGGCCGCCCAGGCGACGACGCATTCACCGCGTTTGCGACCTGCAACGACAACTTCGAGGACGCCGAACAGCGTCTTTCCGCGCTGGAAGGTGGGTCATCGAACATCGGACAAGATGTTGCCGACCTCAAAACCGGCCTCCAGCAGGAGCAAGAAATCCGGCTGCAGGGCGATGATGCGCTGGGTCTGCGCATCGACGCTGAACAAGCTGCACATCAGGCGCTGGCGCAGTCGCTCGGTGCGCGCTTCATCGGAAAGAACCGAATTATCAATGGTTCGATGCGTTGGTGGCAGCGTGGGACCAACTTCACTTCGCCGGGTTACTCTGTTGACCGCTGGTATTTCAACGCAGGCGGAGTCAACACCCCAAGCGTTTCGCGCAATCCAATTACACCGGGCAGTTCTGATACCGAGTGCATCTACTTTGCCAAGATCGCATATGGTGCTGTGACTGACGCTGCAAACCATTACGTTGTGCTTGAACAACGGATGGAGAACGTCACCACGCTCGCGGGTCGAACGGTAACCTTGAGCTTGAAGGTGTTCAACAGTGGCGCGGCAGGCCGACAGATTGCCATCGAATTTGGTCAGAGCTTCGGGGCTGGCGGTAGCGCGCAGGTGTCAGGTATCGGTGCAGCGAAATACAGCCTCGAAGCTGGCCTAAACACCATCACTCACATCGCTCAGATCCCGTCCATCAGCGGCAAGACTGTTGGTGCCAACAGTTCTTTGATTCTGACTCTTTGGGCAACAGGGGGGAGCAACTTCAACGCTCGTAACGCATCGCTTGGTGCGCAAGCTGGTGATGTGCATTTCACGCAGGTGCAGGTCGAAGAAGGTTCTTCAGCAAGCGCTTTCGAGTACCGACATGATGAGTTGGAACTGATGTTGTGTCAGCGCTTCTACGAGAAGAGTTACGACATCGGTGTACTCCCGGGCTCGGTTTCCGTCAACGGTCGCGTCAATCGCTTCTACGACAAGCAGGGTGGCGGCAGCACCGCCGACGTGCGGTTCACTGTCCGAAAGCGCGCATCGCCGGCAGTTGCGATCTACAACGATCAAACCGGGCAGATCAACAGTATTTCCGCCGCCAATGGTGCGTCGGGTACGGTCAGTTCTGTGATCAACATTGGCGAAACCGGATGCCAAGTGAACTACTTACCGGCGAGTTCGTGGGGTGCTGCTTTCCACTACACGGCAGACGCGGAGATTTAATCATGTACCAACTCACGAACGATCCCGATGTTATTCGCTGCGTCGACACCGGCGCGTTCATTCCGCGCGGCCACTACCTGTGGCCCACCGAGTGGTTGGAGAACAACACGCCCCTGCCGAAGTCCCCGCCCGACCCGGGCTTCCAACTGCACACACCAGCTCACTACCGCTACATCCGTGACCAGGCATTCGGTTGGATGCGCGGCGAGGCGGTAGAGCGCGGCTACGACAGCATCGAGTCGTGCGCCAGCTACTACAACAGCGGCGTGGAGCGGTATCGCCTGGAGGCGCGGGCGATGGTGGCCTGGCGCGATGCTGTGAACCA
Organism: Stenotrophomonas sp. YJH_SMC_130; assembly: GCF_059369035.1. Taxonomy (NCBI): domain Bacteria; kingdom Pseudomonadati; phylum Pseudomonadota; class Gammaproteobacteria; order Lysobacterales; family Lysobacteraceae; genus Stenotrophomonas; species Stenotrophomonas sp. YJH_SMC_130. The sequence goes on along the minus strand of NZ_JCAFSH010000001.1, from coordinate 766,008 downwards.
GGCGCTGGAGCAGTTGGTGCTGGCGCCGCCGGAAGGCATCGACACCTGGGACGAGGTGCGCGCGCTGCTGCCGCAGCCGGAGACATTCGCCTGGCCGAAGAAGGCGGAGCTCCCGCTGGACACTGGAAGCCCCGACGTCGTCCTCTAAGCCGCCTAACACACCAGATTCTGTCGAGGGTGCGCGTTGCGTCTCCTAGGGGGCTGATCCATCGATGGGCTGCTACACGCTGCAAGCTGCGGCCCCGACGGACCGCAGCGTCTACAGGGTCTCTCGGCCCTTCTTACTTCGGATTTTCCTTGAACGGCGGCTTCACGGTTACGACGCCCGTGCAATTCCCAACGCAGCCCCCGGAACCGCCAAGGTTGGTTCCGCCACCGCCACCGCCGCCACCGCCACCGCCACCGCCACCGCCGCCGCCGCCGCCTGGGTTCGAAGTCTGAGGCGTCGCTTGGCCGCCGAGGTAGCTATTGCTGTCGGTCATCGTGTAGGTCACGCATGACGTTCCGTTGCACACCACGATCTTGTCGTTGGGTTTGACAACGATCTGAGTCCAAACCGCCGTCGTGTGCCGAACATCCCAAGCCCACGCATCAAGGAAGGTCTGGGTTCCTGGCCCTGGCATTGGGGTTTCTAGGCGGCACGCTGAGCAAGGCAGCGGGCCGTAAGTTTGGCCGCCTTCGGTTGCTTTGGCGTAGAAGACCCAGCCACAGACCGCCACCAGCGCGATGGAGAGCACTGCATTGGTACTACGAGACATCAGAAATCCTTTCTGGTTATTGGCAGCAGTTCTTGTAAATTGCATCGGCTCGTCTGATGGCCGCCTGCTGCTCAGCGGCGCTCAGTTCCTTCTGGTACATGCCGAGCAATTTTTCCGAGAACGCTGAGGGCATTGCCCTTTTGGCTGCCAAGTAATAGGCAAAGGCTTCGGTCGGATTCTTGTTCACAATTATGCCGTTGGCGTTAGCGCGCCCGAGGGCAACCAAGGCATCAACGCTGCCTTCGCTCGCAGCGGCATTGAGGAATGAGACTGCGTCAGTCTTCCATTCGGCAACGGCTTCCGGGTTCTGTATGGCTGCACGTGAACCGCCAAATGCCGATTCGGTATCGGTAGCGTAAAGGAGCATGGCTTCAATAGAACCTTGACGCGCGGCTTTGATCAGCCACTTTCCTGGAGGCGAAAGGCTGGAGTCTTTCAGTAGCGAGGAGCACTCCTTCAGACGCCTCTCAGAGGATTCCAGTGCACCTTGCTGATCTGATTTGCTCGCTAGCACAGCTGCGGACTGAATTTCGTCCGGTGACCCTGCGTTTCTGCAATCGAGGGCAGCGAGATAGATCTCGTAGGTTGCAATGCTATCGCCAGCGTCCGACGCAGCTATGCGAGAGAGGATGAAGTCTTTGGCATCGCCACTAGGGCGGAAAGCGCCATTGCGCGAAACGGCAAATGCTCGTGATCCCACCGGTTGCACGACAGTGGGGTCAAGCTTTCGCTGAGAGATGAGAGACGTGTACGGCTTCGGTGTGTTGCGATCTGGTGCTGAGGTCGACCTGCCGCTGGTCTCGACTTGCTCGGCGCGAGTGTCGCGTCCGGTGCTTCTCGCATTGATTGCGATGATGCCTACGGCCGCTGCCAGCAGGACAGGTACTACGATCAAGATCTTTTTCAATTTCGTACCGCCGAAGCCAAGTAATTGCCAATTGCCTCCTGCAAAGTCGCAATGTGCTGTTCCCTTGTCAATCGGTCGCGCACTGCATTTCGTGTAAGGAAATTCCTACGGGCGAGCGCTTGCTAGCGGACGTTGGCCGCCATGATCGGACCATCATCATCGTCATGCCTGAGCACGTTGACGCCCGGCTTATCCCTGATCCATCCGGCTTGCCCGAAGCAGGCGGAGCTGCCGCTGGATGGACTGGCACCACAGCCCGTGACTTGATCCTCACGCGGCGGCAACGACGCTTGCGGCGAGATGGCAGCCATGTGCTATTCCGCCCAGATCACCGCCGCCTATCAGAAACTGGTCCGCATGACCGGCGCCACCCTGTCGCTGCAGGAGTTCGCCGCGCTCTACGCACACGACCCGGGCAAGAAGCGGCCCAAGACGCCGAAGGCCATGGATGACGCCTTCCGGGCCGGCGCGAGCCCGGCAGAGCTGGCGGTGTGGGCCGAGATCGAGCAGTGGAACAGGGCCGAGGCCACCATCCTGGAGCAGGAGCTGTTCGCCAACCGCAAGCGGCTGGCCGACGCCGAGCGGGCGCTCCAGGTGAAGGAGACGAAGAAGGCGCGGGAGGACGTTCGGATTGCCGGCAACAAGATTGAGCGGGCCAAGGCGCGGCTGGCGGACCTGCAGCGCGTCGAGCCGAAGGATCGCGACAGCCGTATCTTCCCCGGCGTCTACGCCCCGGTGATCGTCTCCGAGGCCGGGAGGTTGGTCATCAAGCCGATGCGCTACCAGTGCCGCCTGGCCGGGAAGCCGGCCAACTACGACCAGCGCTTCCCCGGCACGTATAACGCCCGTCGCGACAGCCTGGAGAAGTTCTGGGCGCCGGCGTTCGGGCACACCCACGGCCTGATGGTGGTCGACACCTTCTACGAGAACGTCGAAGGCCCGGACGGGAAGAACCAGGTGGTGCAGTTCACCCCGCGCACGGGCGAGCCGATGCTGGTTGCGTGCCTGTGGTCGCACTGGAAGGATCCGGCCGGCAAAGAGCCGGATCTGCTGTCGTTCGCTGCCATCACCGACGAGCCGGAGCCCGAGGTGGCCGCCGCCGGCCACGACCGTACCATCATCAACATCAAGCCCGAGCACGTCGAAGCGTGGCTCAACCCGGACCCCGCTGACCTGGTCAGCCTGTACCGGATCTTTGACGACAAGCGGCACCCGTTCTACGAGCACCGGCTGGCGGCGTAGGGAACCCCCGATCCTGCCGCGCGCGGTTGCCCGATGGCGCATGGCCGGCGCAAAGGGCATGTTGGACCTGCCGGACCCGGGGCCGATGGCCGCTCAACCCGGGAGCGCGTGAGCTGCGCCGCGCCGGCACTCAGTCCGAACGATTCAGGCAGGTCGCTGCCGCTTCGCAAGATTTGCGACGGGCAGCCGTATTCTCTCGGCCATGCTTCCCTCGCACGGCTATCAAGGCTTCCGCACCGCTCCGATCCCCTGTGGCTGGGTCCAGACCGGTGAGCGGTGGGCGCTCTGGTACAACGGCAGGGAGACGGCCAGCGTCATTCCCGATGGCGGCCCAGGCGTGCGCCTGTGGATGGAGGGCCAGAAGATGTGGCAGGTGAAGGAAGTGCGCGCGGCCAACGTCCGACAGGCGAAGCGGTACGCCGAGCGCTGGTGCGCGGCCAGGCTCTATCCCGATCTGCCACTGCGCCTGGCGGTTGCGCGGCTGACCGACAGCACGCCGATCCAACCGGAGCCCCCGCTGCCGGGCCTGCCGCCAACCCGCGAGCAGCAGCAACAGGCCAAGCGCCTGGCTGAGGCCGGGGCTGCGGAACTGGCGCGAATCAAGGAAGCGCTGGATTTGCGCCGGTCGCCGAAGGAGACGAAGCCCCGCCCGAAGGACCCGCGAAAGGCTTGGGTGAGGGCGGGGCTGCGGCAGCTGCGTCATGACGTTTGACCGCTTAGCCTCCAGAAAACTTCCACATAGCTCCTTGCGACACAAGGGCTACAGCATGCCTGCTCCAGAAATCAGTTCAATGCAAGTCTTTGATTCTGTTCCACAGTCAGGCAGACTTCTAAGCCGGCGGTTACAGGTTCGATTCCTGTCGGGCGCGCCATTGGCGAGCACCGGGATCGCATCGGCGGATGTGAAGAAGTGCTTGCAAAAGCGCAAGGACTCCACCAGAATATCGGACTCGCTTCGGCGGACCGAAACTTTGGTGACAGTCCCCAGGCAATGTTCAAGGCTCCGGCGTCAGTGGTATCGGCGATGGGGCGAAAGTTTCAGTGGTGGCTGTAGCTCAGTTGGTTAGAGTACCGGATTGTGATTCCGGTGGTCGGGGGTTCGAATCCCCTCAGCCACCCCACTGATTCAACCGCATCGGCGCAGCCGAAACGGTATTGCAATAAACAGAAAGCACGCTACAATGTGCGTCTGAGTTTCACGGGCCGTTAGCTCAGTTGGTAGAGCAGTTGACTCTTAATCAATAGGTCCAAGGTTCGAATCCTTGACGGCCCACCAAGACAGAAGCCACCTGGTACGCCAGGTGGCTTTTTTCTTATAGGTGTGACTCCCATCGCCCCGATGGGGCACGCGTTGCAAACCCGTTCGGCGCGGATCTGCAGCAGCAGCGGGACCGCAGTGCTGGTTTCAACCACGTTGAAAAAAGTGCTTGCACCCGCCGAGCGGATCGGGTCATAATTCGCGCCCCGATTTCGGGCTGTTAGCTCAGTTGGTAGAGCAGTTGACTCTTAATCAATAGGTCCAAGGTTCGAATCCTTGACAGCCCACCAGACGAAAGCCACTTGGTTCGCCAAGTGGCTTTTTTCTTGCCTGTTCGCTGAGGGGCATCTGCAGATGCCAGCGGTGCTGGCTGGAGTGGAGCCCCCTTGAGTCAAGGGGGCGCGGCGAAGCCGCGGGGATGTGGCGGCTGATGAAGTGGGGCCCGCGCTTTGCCGCGCAAAGCGTGGGGCTGCGGCGCGAATGCGCGGCAGCTTCCCACTTGGTTCGCCAAGTGGCTTTTTTCTTGCCTGTTCGCCGGGTGGCGTTTCATGCACGCATGGCGTGGATCTACTGAAGCGATGCTGAAATCAGGGGCATACGCGTCATCAGTGTTTTCAATGCTGTGCGCTGCTTCTCACCGCGCTGCGCCCTTCATCGCACCCAATGGATCTTCCGCGCCGAGGGCGCATGCATGTACGAAGGAAGATCCAGATGGCCGATATGAAACGACTGCACCGGAGGCTGTGGGTTTCATTTGCGTTGCTGGCGCTGGCGGCCTGCGCGCCGGAACGTGATCCGGCGCAGACCGTGGAGCGCGATGCAGGTACGGAGGCGGTTCCAGCGCGCCCGGTCGGTGACGCCATGCAGATGCAGCCGGCGCAGCCGGTGGAGGGTGAGGCTGCGCCGGAGGCGATGGGGTTGCGTCGCACCGACAAGGGTGGCGTGGACATCCGCAAGGTGGATGTGGCGGCCGGGCAGGGCGCTGACGCACCGGCGTCCCCTGCCGAGGCGAAGCACTGAGTCGCTGCCGTCCCGAACGGTCGCACGCCTTCGGGACGGCCTTTGGTGCGGGCAATGAGCACATGGCTGTCATGTTCAGTTTTGTGCAGGCCTTCCGCTTCCCGCCACCGCCTGCGACAATGAACACCTGCGCCGGCCACGCGAAAGTGGCGGAATTGGTAGACGCCCTGGATTTAGGTTCCAGTGCCGCAAGGCGTGGGGGTTCGAGTCCCCCCTTTCGCACCAGTGCCGGCCTGTCCCCGCCCTGATCGGGCCATCTGCGCCCCCTTGACCGGCACGCGCTGGCAGTGCAAGCCGAATTGGGCGAAACTAAAGGGCTGCGGCAAGCAGGCGCGTCCCAGACGTCGCGTCCTTACAACCGTTTCATCCCAATCATCGAGCCGGGGGCCTGGGCCACCGGTGGCAGGAGTCAACATGCAAGCTTCGATCGAATCCACCGGCAACCTGGAACGCCGCCTGAGCTTCTCGCTGCCGGAAGAGCGTCTGCAGAGCCACATCGCCGGCCGCCTCGGCGAAATCGCCCGTACCACCCGCATCAAGGGCTTCCGCCCGGGCAAGGTGCCGGCCAAGGTGATCGAGCAGCGCTTCGGCGCGCAGGTCCGTGGCGAGGCGCTGGACGGCCTGCTGCGCGAAACCTTCGATGCGGCCGTGCGCGAGCACGACCTGCGCATCGTCGGCAGCCCGCGCATCGACAAGGGCGACGAGGGTGAGTTCTCCTTCGTGGCCACCGTGGAAGTGGTGCCGGACTTCGGCGACATCGACGTCAGCAAGCTGACCGTCGTGCGCCATACCGCCGAGATCACCGACGCCGACATCGACCAGATGATCGAGAACCTGCAGAACCAGCGTCGTACCTGGGCCCCGGTCAGCCGTGGCGCGCAGGACGGTGACCTGGTCGCGGTGGAAACCTGGTCGCAGGCCGGCGAAGAGCGCCTGCCGGCCGAGGGCACCGAGAAGGGTTCGATCGTGCTCGGCCAGGGCATGATGTTCGAGACCATCGAGAAGGGCCTGGTCGGCCTGGCCAAGGGCGAAGAGAAGACCCTGGACGTCGAGTTCCCGGCTGACTGGCGCGTGCCGGTGCTGGCCGGCAAGACCGTGCAGGTCACCGTCAAGGTCACCGAGGTCTCCGAGCCGGTCGTGCCGGCGGTCGACGAAGCCTTCATCAAGAGCTTCGGCGTGAAGGGCGGCGATGTGGAGCAGTTCCGCAGCGACATCCGCGCCAACCTGGAGCGCGAGCTGAAGGGTGCGTTGATGAACCGCCTGCGCCGCGAAGTGGGCGAGCAGCTGATCGCGGCCTACTCGTCGGTGGAAATGCCGCCGCGCCTGGTCGAGAACGAAGCCCGCGCCATGCTGGCCCAGCAGGTCGAGCAGCTGCGCCGCAACGGCCAGAACGTCGGCGAGATCCCGGCCGATGCCCACGAAGGCTTCAAGGACGCTGCCGCCAAGCGCGTGCTGGTCGGCCTGCTGGTCGGTGAAGTGGCCCGCATCAACGACCTGCGCCTGGAAGCCAAGCGCCTGAATGAAACGATGCGTCTGATCGCTTCGACCTACGAAGAGCCGGAGCAGGTCATTGAGATGTACCGCAACGACCCCCAGTTGATGTCTGGCCTGCAGAACCGTGTGATGGAAGAGCAGGTGATCGACTGGATCGCCGAGCGTGCCCAGCACACCGAAGAGAAGCTGTCGTTCCAGGACGCGATCCGCCAGTAAGCCCGGGCGGATCACCGGATGCCCCGCGCCTTTGCCGGCGCGGGGTTGTTGCCCCCCAAGATAGGTACCTCACGTAATGGACAACCGAACCAAAGCCCTGAACCTGGTTCCGATGGTGGTCGAGCAGACCAGCCGCGGCGAGCGTGCCTACGACATCTATTCGCGCCTGTTGAAGGAGCGCCTGATCTTCCTCGTGGGCCCGATCGACGATCACATGGCCAACGTGGTGGTGGCGCAGTTGCTGTTCCTGGAATCGGAAAACCCGGAAAAGGACATCAACATCTACATCAACTCGCCGGGTGGCGTGGTCACCGCCGGCATGGCGATCTACGACACCATGCAGTACATCAAGCCGAATGTGAGCACCACCTGTATCGGCCAGGCCGCCTCGATGGGCGCCCTGCTGCTGGCCGCGGGCGAAGCCGGCAAGCGCTATGCGCTGCCGAACTCGCGCGTGATGATCCATCAGCCGCTGGGTGGCTACCAGGGCCAGGCCACCGACATCGACATCCACGCGCGCGAGATCCTGACCCTGCGTTCGCGCCTGAACGAGGTGCTGGCCAAGCACACCGGCCAGTCGCTGGAGACGATCGCCCGTGACACCGAGCGCGACAACTTCAAGAGCGCCTTCGAGGCGCAGGCCTACGGTCTGGTCGACCAGGTCCTGGAGCGTCGTCCGGATGAGTCGATCCAGGCCGGCTGACCGGCCTTCACGGGGCCAGGGAGGCCTCGTTCCTGCAGGGTCGGGTGGGACTGGTGTCCCCTCGGCCCTGTGCTATTCTCGAATCGAACCCCCGTTCAGCGGGTGGGGTAACTGGGTAAGCGAAGCATGAGCGAAGACCGCCAAGGTCGTTCCACGGACACCGGCAAGATCCTCTACTGCTCTTTCTGCGGCAAGAGCCAGCATGAAGTGCGCAAGCTGATTGCGGGTCCGAGCGTGTTCATCTGCGATGAGTGCGTGGAGCTGTGCAACGACATCATCCGTGAGGAACTTGAGGAAAAGGCGCAGTCGGCGCGCAGTTCGCTGCCCAAGCCGCGCGAGATCCTCGAGGTTCTCGACCAGTACGTGATCGGCCAGAACCGTGCCAAGCGCACGCTGGCAGTGGCCGTGTACAACCACTACAAGCGCATCGAGAGCCGGCAGAAGAACGACGACGTCGAACTGGCGAAGTCGAACATCCTGCTGGTCGGCCCGACCGGTTCGGGCAAGACGCTGCTGGCCGAGACCCTGGCCCGCCTGCTCAACGTGCCGTTCACCATGGCCGACGCCACCACGCTGACCGAAGCGGGTTACGTGGGCGAGGACGTGGAGAACATCATCCAGAAGCTGCTGCAGAAGTGCGACTACGACGTCGAGAAGGCGCAGCAGGGCATCGTCTACATCGATGAAATCGACAAGATCTCGCGCAAGAGCGAGAACCCGTCGATTACCCGCGATGTGTCCGGCGAAGGCGTGCAGCAGGCCCTGCTGAAGCTGATCGAAGGTACCGTGGCCAGCGTTCCGCCGCAGGGCGGCCGCAAGCACCCGCAGCAGGAATTCCTGCAGGTGGACACCAAGAACATCCTGTTCATCTGCGGCGGCGCGTTCGCCGGGCTGGACAAGGTGATCCAGGCGCGTTCCACCGACGTCGGCAGCATCGGCTTCGGTGCCAAGGTGAAGAGCAGCGAGCGCAAGCAGGAAGTGGGCAAGGTGCTGGCGGAAGTCGAGCCGGAAGACCTGATCAAGTTCGGCCTGATTCCCGAGTTCGTCGGCCGCCTGCCGGTGGTCGCGACCCTGGAGGAGCTGGACGAGCCGGCCCTGATCAAGATCCTGACCGAGCCGAAGAACGCCATCACCAAGCAGTTCAAGAAGCTGTTCGAGATGGAAAACGTGGAGCTGGAGTTCCGTCCGGACGCGTTGTCGGCCATCGCCAGGAAGGCGCTCAAGCGCAAGACTGGCGCCCGTGGCCTGCGCACCATCGTCGAATCGGTCCTGCTGGACACCATGTATGACCTGCCGTCGCAGGAGAACGTCAGCAAGGTGGTCGTGGACGAATCGGTGATCGAGCACAAGTCCGAGCCGTACCTGATCTACCAGACCCCGGCCGCCCCTGAACAGAAGGCCGCAGGCGCCGAGTGATCCTTCCAGGTTGTTGATTGGAAAGGATTTTAAAGGAATGCCTTGCATCTGAAAGCCGATGGCCCCATAACGGGGCCATCGGCTTTTTTTGTCTCCGGAAGATGCCCTCCCGGAGGCGGTTTTCCCCCTTCCCTGGAGCCCCCATGGCCCGTTCCCCAAGTGAAACCCTCGACCTGCCGGTCCTGCCGCTGCGCGACGTAGTGGTGTTCCCGCACATGGTCATCCCGCTGTTCGTCGGCCGTGACAAGTCCATGCACGCGCTCGAACAGGCAATGGAGGCGGACAAGCGCATCCTGCTGCTGGCGCAGAAGTCGGCCGAAACCGACGACCCGCATGCGGCCGACCTCTACCAGGTCGGTACGCTGGCGCAGGTGCTGCAACTGCTGAAGCTGCCCGACGGCACCATCAAGGTGCTGGTCGAAGGCCTGTCGCGCGTGCAGGTCACCCACGTCGACGAGCGCAACGGCTCGCTGCATGGGCAGGCGGTGGAAATCGACGCCACCGACGAGCGCGAAGCGCGCGAGGTCGAGGCGATTGCCCGCTCGCTGATGTCGCTGTTCGAGCAGTACGTGAAGACCAACCGCAAGCTGCCGCCGGAACTGCTGCAGACGCTGTCGGGCATCGATGAGCCGGCGCGCCTGGCCGACACCATCGCCGCGCACATCAGCGTGCGCCTGGCCGACAAGCAGCGCCTGCTGGAAACGCTGGCCGTCGGCGATCGCCTGGAGATGCTGGTCGGCCTGGTCGATGGCGAGATCGACGTGCAGCAGATGGAAAAGCGCATCCGCGGCCGCGTGAAGTCGCAGATGGAGAAGAGCCAGCGCGAGTACTACCTCAACGAACAGATGAAGGCCATCCAGAAGGAACTGGGTGACCTGGACGACGCGCCGGGCGAGCTGGAAGAGCTGGCCCGCAAGATCGCCGAAGCCGGCATGCCGAAGGCCGTTGAAGCCAAGGCACGCAACGAACTGAACAAGCTCAAGCAGATGTCGCCGATGTCGGCCGAAGCCGCGGTCGTGCGCAACTACCTGGAGTGGCTGCTGGGCGTGCCGTGGAAGAAGCGCAGCAAGGTGCGCAAGGACCTGAAGGTCGCGCAGGATACGCTCGATGCCGACCACTACGGCCTGGAGAAGGTCAAGGAGCGCATTCTTGAATACCTGGCGGTGCAGTCGCGCGTGAAGCAGATGAAGGGCCCGATCCTGTGCCTGGTCGGGCCGCCGGGCGTGGGCAAGACCTCGCTGGGCCAGTCGATTGCCAAGGCCACCAACCGCAAGTTCGTGCGCATGTCGCTGGGCGGCGTGCGCGACGAGGCCGAAATCCGTGGCCACCGCCGTACCTACGTCGGTTCCATGCCGGGCCGCATCGTGCAGAACCTCAACAAGGTCGGCAGCAAGAACCCGCTGTTCGTGCTCGACGAGATCGACAAGATGTCGATGGACTTCCGTGGCGATCCGTCTTCGGCGCTGCTGGAAGTGCTCGATCCGGAGCAGAACAACGCATTCAACGACCACTACCTGGAAGTGGACCTGGACCTGTCCGAAGTGATGTTCGTGGCCACCTCGAACTCGCTCAACATTCCCGGCCCGCTGCTGGACCGCATGGAAGTGATCCGCATCCCCGGCTACACCGAGGACGAGAAGCTCAACATTGCCACCCGCTACCTGGTGCCGAAGCAGGTCAAGGCCAACGGCCTGCAGCCGGAAGAACTGGAAATCGGCAGTGACGCCATCCAGGACATCGTGCGCTACTACACGCGCGAATCGGGCGTGCGCAACCTGGAACGCGAGATCGCCAAGATCTGCCGCAAGGTGGTGAAGGAGATCGCGCTGGCCGGCCCGCAGCCGGTGAAGGCGAAGAAGGGTGCGAAGAAGCCCAAGGCGCTGGTCAATGTGTCCAGCAAGAACCTGGACAAGTACCTGGGCGTGCGTCGCTTCGACTTCGGCCGTGCCGAGGAAGAGAATGAAATCGGCCTGGTCACCGGCCTGGCCTGGACCGAAGTCGGTGGCGACCTGCTGCAGATCGAATCGACCCTGGTGCCGGGCAAGGGCCAGCTGATCCTGACCGGCCAGCTCGGCAACGTGATGAAGGAATCGGCGTCGGCCGCGCTGTCGGTGGTGCGTTCGCGCGCCGTGGGCTTTGGCATCGACAGCGACTTCCTGCAGAAGCACGACGTGCACCTGCACGTGCCCGATGGCGCCACGCCGAAGGATGGTCCGAGTGCCGGCGCGGCGATGGTCACCTCGCTGGTGTCGATGCTGACCAGGGTGCCGGTGCGCGCCGACGTGGCGATGACCGGCGAGATCACCCTGCGTGGTCGCGTCACTGCCATCGGTGGCCTGAAGGAGAAGCTGCTGGCCGCACTGCGTGGCGGCATCCGCACGGTCATCATCCCGGAAGAGAACCGCAAGGACCTGGCCGACATCCCGGCCAACGTCACCCGCGATCTGAAGATCGTGCCGGTGAAGTACATCGAAGAAGTCCTGGACCTGGCGCTGGAGCGTCCGTTGGCACCGAAGAAGGCGCGCAAGAGTGCGCAGCGTGTCACGGTGCGCAGCAAGGCCAAACCGAGTGGAAACGCGCGCGTCAAGCATTGACGCGCGCTGTCCAATGGCCCGAAACCCGCGTCGTTGCTGGCTTTCCAGCTTGCGTGGGGGTAGGGCCACTGGTATAAAAGCAGCACTCGCGAATGAGTGGTCGCAGTCTGGTGATCGCTGGATTCGGCGAACCGTTTCCACATGGCGGCCGCGTGCAGATGGCGTGCGGTTGCTTCCCTGTCGAATAAGCGGAACCCACCGCCAAAGGAGTTGTAGAGAATGAACAAGACCGAATTGATCGATGCCGTTGCTGAAGCTGCCGACCTGACCAAGGCAGAGTCCAGCCGCGCTGTCGATGCCGTCGTTGCTGCCATCACCAAGGCGCTGAAGGACGGCGATGCGGTCACCCTGGTTGGCTTCGGTACCTTCCAGGTCCGCGACCGTGCTGCCCGCACCGGCCGCAACCCGAAGACCGGCGACACCATCAAGATCGCTGCTTCGAAGAATCCGTCGTTCAAGGCTGGCAAGGCCCTGAAGGATGCTGTAAACTAAGCGGCTCGCTGGGGTGCTTAGCTCAGCGGTAGAGCGTCTCCTTTACACGGAGAGGGTCGGGGGTTCGAAACCCTCAGCACCCACCACAGCACCGCGGTAAAAGTTTGAGTGTGGAGCGGTAGTTCAGCTGGTTAGAATGCTGGCCTGTCACGCCGGAGGTCGCGGGTTCGAGTCCCGTCCGCTCCGCCATTCAACGAGGCCTCCGGCCAAAAGCTGGAGGCTTTGTTTTCTCCCCGGTCCAGGCCGGCTGAAAGCAAAAAGGTAACAACGCGGAGCGGTAGTTCAGCTGGTTAGAATGCTGGCCTGTCACGCCGGAGGTCGCGGGTTCGAGTCCCGTCCGCTCCGCCATTACATCCAGGCCCCCGGTTCAAGGCTGGGGGCCTTGTCTTCTCACCGAGAGGTACGGGAGGAAGGCGAAAAAGTCTTTGCAAGAACGGAGCGGTAGTTCAGCTGGTTAGAATGCTGGCCTGTCACGCCGGAGGTCGCGGGTTCGAGTCCCGTCCGCTCCGCCATTGCAGACTTCTTAAGTCCCTGTGAAAAAACTTTGAAAAAAGTGTTCATCGGGCTGGGTTTCCAGAGAGTCTTCGGATATACTGGGCGCCTGCAAAGTTCAAGCGCGGAGCGGTAGTTCAGCTGGTTAGAATGCTGGCCTGTCACGCCGGAGGTCGCGGGTTCGAGTCCCGTCCGCTCCGCCAACTCTAAAAGCCCTCGGCGCAAGCCGGGGGCTTTTTCTTTGCGCCAGGATGTGGAGTTGGCCGATGCACTGATGGTGCCTGCCTGCGCAAGTGGGCGCAGGCCGCGTCGGTGCTGCTTTTGGTCCCTGCGGCGAAGCGGGTTACACTGCCGGGCTCGCCAATCAGGCCTTGTGATTCCTCACCATGCTGCAGAAACTCCGCGACAAGACCTCAGGCTGGATCGTCACCGTGATCCTGGGGCTGCTGATGATTCCGTTCCTGTTCGTGATCGACAACAGCTACCTCGGTGGCGTTGGCGCACAGAACGTGGCCAAGGTTTCCGCGCCGCCAACCTGGTGGCGTTCGGCGCCGTCGTGGTGGCCGGTGCGCATGCTGTGGCAGCACCATGAGATCAGCTCGCAGGATTTCCGCACGCGTTTCGAGCAGGAGCGCATGCGTGAGCGCCAGCAGCAGGGCGACAACTTCGACCCGCGCGCGTTCGAGAGCACCGAGAACAAGATGGCCGTGCTCGATCAGCTGATCGACGAACAGGTCGTGCGTCTGGTCGGTGAACAGGCGGGCGTGGTGATCGGCGACGGCGCGGTGCGCGAGTACATCGCGACCATGCCGGCGTTCCTCGATTCGAACGGCAAGTTCAACGAGAACAACTACCGCCTGGCATTGGCCGGTGGCAATCCGCCGCGTACCCCGACCCAGTTCCAGGAACTGGTGCGTGAGAGCCTGCAGCAGTCGGTGATCCCATCGGGCCTGCAGAGCTCCGGCTTCGTCACCCAGGCCGAGACCGAGCGCCTGTTGAAGCTGCTGGGCGAAACCCGCGACGTCGAGCTGGCCGCGTTGCCGCCCGTACCGGCCGATACCGCGCCGGTCACCGATGATCAGATCAAGAAGTGGTACGACAGCCACGGCAAGGATTTCCGCCAGGCCGAGAGCGTGTCGCTGGAGTACGTCGAGATCAACGGTGCGAACCTGCCGGCACCGACCCCGGCCGATGAAGCGACCCTGCGCAAGCGCTATGAAGAGGAAAAGGCAAAGTTCACCTCGCCGGAGCAGCGCCAGGCCTCGCACATCCTGATCACCGGTGACGGCGCCGAAGCCAAGGCGAACAAGATCGCTGCCGAAGCCAAGGCGGCCGGTGCCGACTTCGCTGCGCTGGCCAAGGCCAATTCGGAAGATCCGGGCTCCAAGGACCAGGGCGGTGACCTGGGTTGGGTCGAGCGCGGTGCGATGGTCAAGCCGTTCGAGGACGCGCTGTTTGCGGCCAAGGCCGGTGACGTGATCGGCCCGGTGAAGACTGAGTTCGGTTACCACATCATCAAGGTGGCCGCTGTGCGCGGTGGCCAGGGCAAGTCGTTCGAGGAAGTGCGTGACACGCTGGCTGCCGAGCAGCTGAAGGCCGACGGCGAGCGCGGCTTCAACGAACTGGCCGGTCGCCTGGTCGATGCCATCAACAAGAGCCCGAGCGACCTGGCCGCTGCGGCCAAGGAAGTGAACCTGCCGCTGCAGACCCTGGGCCCGATCACCCGCGCGACCGCCAGCGGCATCGCCGCTGACCCGGCCGTGCTGCGTGCCGCCTTCTCCGACGTGCTGGTGCAGGACGGTACCGCCAGTGACCCGATCGCCCTGGGCGGCGCGACCAACCACAGCGTGGTCATCCGTGTGGCTGCACACACCCCGGAACAGGCCCTGCCGCTGGACAAGGCCCGCGAACAGGTGATCGCTGCGATCCGTGCTGATCGCCAGCGCCAGGCCAGCGACAAGGCGGCCGAGGCCATCCTGGCCAAGCTGAAGGCGGGCGCCACCCTGCAGTCGCTGGCTGCCAGCGAGAAGCTGCAGCTGAGCCCGATGCCGGGCCTGCCGCGCAGCCAGCCGGTGCCGACCCCGGAAATCAACCGCGCGATCTTCAGCGCGCCGGTGCCGGCCGAAGGCAAGCCGAGCTATGGCAAGGTCGACGTCAACGGCCACGCGCTGCTGTTCGCGGTGAACAAGGTCAATCCGGGCGACATCAAGGAAGTGACTGCAGAGCAGCAGAAGCAGCTGAAGGAACAGCTGAGCCAGATCGACGGCATGGCCGCGGCCAAGGCCTACATCGAGGCGATGCGCAAGAAGTTCATGATCCAGACCACCGAAGCGAACCTGTAAGCCTCGCGGCGAGCAGATCGAAGAAGGCCCGGCATTGCCGGGCCTTTTTTTGTGCGGGCGCTGCTGGAAATTGAATTGTAGAGCCGAGCCCATGCTCGGCTGGTCATGAACCCCGACAAGTCGCAGGCAAGAAAAAAGCCGAGCAGGGGCTCGGCTCTACAGGAGGGCCTGGCCTGCGCGTCAGTCTTCGACGCGCAGCACCGCACCCGGCTTCAGCACGCTGCTGCCGCTCAGGCCGTTCAGCGAAAGAAGCGCCTTGACCGGCATGCCATAGCGGCGGGCGATGGTCCAGGCCGATTCACCATCACGCACGGTGTGGCGACGGCTGCGCGGACGATCGGCGATCGCGGCCACGGTCTTGGCGACCTGCGGCGCTGGCGAGGCGGCGGCAACAGGTACGCTACTGGCCACCAGTGCGGTGGCGGTGTCCGCCACGGTCGCGTTGGCGGCCGAGACCGGCGCCAGCACGCGGGTGGTGCCGGACGAGACGCGTCCACCGCCCGCCAGGGCGGGGTTGAGACGGACGATCCTGGCCGGGTCCAGGGCGCGCTGTGCGGCCCACTGCTGGACGCTGGTGCCGGCGGGCAGGGTGTGGTCCTTCAGTACGGGCACGGTGCGGTCCAGCGAGGCCATGACCCCTGGCTGGTCTTCCACGTCTTCCAGTACGCAGGCCAGGGCATGCAGCTTCTCGACGTAGGCATGGGTGACCGGCGACAGGCCGGGCAGCGCCGAGGGCTTGGCGTTCTGCGCGTTCATGCCGGCCTTTCGCATGGATTGCAGCACGCGGTACTCGCCGGCGTTGTAGGCCATGGTGGCCAGGCGCCAGTCACCGCCGAACATGCCGTGCAGGGTCTTCAGGTAGCGCACTGCGGCCTGGGTGGAATCGACCGCCGACAGGCGGCCGTCGTAGCCGTTGGCCATGGGCACGCGGTGATTGCGCGCTGTGGTGGCGATGAACTGCCATAGGCCGGTTGGGCCGCTGCCGTTGCGGGCATTGGGCCGGTAGCCGCTTTCCACGAAGGGAATCAGTGCGAACTCGGTGGGCAGGTTGGCCTTGCGCAGCTCTTCGACCACATAGCCGAACAGCACCAGTGCATCGTCATCCTGGTTGGCCAGGCGCGACGGGGCGTGGGCGAACTGCTTCTGCCAGCGCGGGCTGGTGGCCTCGGCATTGCAGGTGGGCTCGGCCAGGCCATCGCGGAAGCTGGAGAAGATTTCCTGGCCGTTGCGGACCGACGCGGCCGGCAACGCGGCCGGATCCAGCGGCAGGGCGGCGGCGGCGGTCAGGTTCTGGCCGATGCCAGCGCCCAGCGACTGGGCGCCGGCGGTTCCGGCCAGCCCCAGGACCAGGCCCAGGGCCAGCGGCAGACTTCGGCGCATCATGCGCGGAAGCCGTCTTTCCAGTGCCGGAGACCGGCCATCACGTCGACGTCGTCAACGACGTCACGGCCCAGGTGTGCCGACACCGACGCGCGGATCGGCGCAGTGTGCACACGCAGGAACGGATTGCAGTCGAATTCGCTGGCCAGGGTTACCGGCAGGGTGGAACGGTCATCGCGGCGCATGGCCAAAGCCTCCTCTTGGCGCTGCCGCAAGGCAGCGTTGGCGGGGTCGACATGCCGCGCGAAGACGGCATTTGACACGGTGTACTCATGAGCGCAACAAAGCAGCAGTTGCGCGGGCAAGGTACCCAGCTTGCGCATCGATGCCAGCAGCTGGGACGGCGTACCTTCGAACAGGCGTCCACAGCCCAGGCTGAACAACGAATCTCCGCTGAAAAGATGTTCAGCAGTGTGAAACGCGATGTGGCTGCGGGTATGCCCGGGCACGGATAGTACGTGGAACGCCCGGCCCAGTGCCTGAACGCGTTCACCTTCGCCGACCCGTTCGGTTGCCGTGGGGATGCGCTCCTCGACGGGTGCGATCACCCGGACTCCGGGAAAGCGTGCCTGCAGCACGGGCACGCCACCGATGTGGTCATCGTGATGATGGGTGAGCAGGATCGTGTCCACGCGCAGGCCCTGATCGGCGAGCGCAAGCACCGGCGCGGCATCGCCGGGATCGACGACCACGGCGGCGCCGTCGTCGTCGATCAAGGTCCAGATGTAGTTGTCCGCAAATGCGGGCAGGGCAGTCAGTCGCATAGAATTGGACCATGCCCGCGCTGCAGAGCACCCGTCAAGCGAGCCAGACCCCGTGGTTCGACAGCGAACCGGCGGAAGCCCTGCGCGTTCTGGAGCGGCAACTGCTGCTGCCGCAGCTGTCGTTGCTGCCGGTGCAGCCCTGGCTGTGGATCGCGCCGAGTGCCGCATGGCTGGACGATGCGCAGCTTGGCGGGCGCGGCCTGCGCCTGTACCGGCAGGGGCACGGCTATGCCGGCGACACCCGCTGTGCGTTGCCGCTGCCGCTGGCCAATGAAAGCGTCAATGCGGTCGTGCTGCAGCATGTCACCGCAGCCGACGCTGATCGGTTGCTCGATGAGTGCGAGCGCGTGCTGATGCCGGGCGGCCACCTGTGGCTGAGCAGCCTCAACCCGTTCAGCCCTTACCGCACGCACTGGCGCCAGCATGGGCTGGTGGTGCGCACGCCGCAGCGGATCCGCCTGCTGCTCGGCCGCCACGGGCTGGAGTGCGACGATATGCGTTTCCTCGGCCCGCTCTGGCGCGGCGCCGGCAGCCGTCGCGCGGGCGGTTGGTCGCCACTGCGCGCAGCCTGCCTGTTCCATGCTGAAAAACGAACGCTGGCCCTGCCCGGGCCGAAACCGTTGCCGGTGCGTTGGCACGGCACCGTTGCTACCTGATCTGGAGTTGTATTGAAAACCATTGAAATCCACACCGACGGTTCCTGCCTTGGCAATCCCGGCCCCGGCGGCTGGGCTGCGCTGCTGCGCTACAAGGGCCACGAGCGTGAACTGAGCGGCGGCGAAGCGCACACCACCAACAACCGGATGGAGCTGATGGCGGCCATTTCCGGCCTGGAAACGCTGACCGAGCCGTGCAACATCGTGCTCTATACCGATTCGCAGTATGTGCGGCAGGGCCTGACCCAATGGATGCCCGGCTGGATCCGCAAGAACTGGAAGACCGCCGGCGGTGACCCGGTGAAGAACCGCGAGCTGTGGGAGCGCCTGCATGCGGCCACGCTGCGGCACCAGATCGACTGGCGCTGGGTGAAGGGCCACTCCGGCGATCCGGACAATGAGCGGGTGGATACCCTGGCGCGCAACGCGGCCATCCAGATCCGCGACGCCAGCCCGGTAAACTGAGCCCATGCGTCAGATCATCCTCGATACCGAAACCACCGGCCTGGAGTGGAAGAAGGGCAACCGCATCGTCGAAATCGGCTGCGTGGAGCTGTTCAAGCGCCGCCCGACCGGCAACAACTACCACCAGTACATCAAGCCGGACTGCGAGTTCGAACAGGGCGCGCAGGAAGTCACCGGCCTGACCCTGGAGTTCCTGGCTGACAAGCCGGACTTCGCGCAGATCGCCGATGAATTCCTGGCCTTCATCGATGGCGCCGAGCTGATCATCCACAACGCGGCGTTCGACCTGGGCTTCCTCGACAACGAGCTGTCGTTGCTGGGCCCGCAGTATGGAAAGATCACCGATCGCTGCACGGTGATCGATACCCTGGTGATGGCGCGCGAGCGCTTCCCGGGCCAGCGCAATTCGCTGGATGCGCTGTGCAAGCGCCTGGGCGTGGACAATTCGCACCGTGCGCTGCATGGCGGCCTGCTCGACGCGCAGATCCTGGGTGACGTCTATATCGCGCTGACCTCGGGCCAGGAAGAGATCGGCTTCGGCCTGGGCGACGATGACGGCGGTGGCGCCGGTGCCGCGCTGCAGGCCTTCGACACCAGCAAGCTGCTGCCGCGCCCGCGCGTGCTGGCCACGCCGTCGGAGCTGGAAGCGCATGCCGCGCGACTGGAGCGGCTGCGCAAGAAGGCCGGCCACGCATTGTGGGATGGGCCGAAGGTGGAAGAGCCCGCCAGCGCATAAACATCCACGCATGGCGTAGATCTACTGTAGAGCCGAGCCCATGCTCGGCTCATGCACCAGGTTCAGTGGCAGCGCACCAGGATGACGCTGATGTTGTCGCGGCCACCGCCGTCGAGCGCGGCGGCGACCAGCGTGTCCACGCATTCCTGTGCGCTTGCATCCTCGAAGGCGAGGGTGCGGGCGATGCCGCGGTCGTCCACTTCCTCGGTCAGGCCGTCACTGCACAGCAGCAGCTGCATGCCGGGGCGCAGCTCGCCGCTGGTGGTGGCCACGTTCAGATGTGCCGGATCGGTGACGCCCAGCGCCTGGGTGACCACGTTGCGATGTGGATGCGCGCGTGCCTGTTCGGCCGTCAGGTTGCCCTGCGCGACCAGTTCCTGCACCACGCTGTGATCCTGGCTGAGCTGTGCCAGCTGGCCGTCACGCCAGAGGTAGGCACGGCTGTCGCCGACCCATGCCACTTCATAGCGATTGCCCTGCACGCGTGCGGCGACCACGGTGGTACCCATCGGCAGGGTGTCGTTGCGCCGCCGCGAGGCGCGGATGATCTCTTCGTCGGCGGTGCGGATGGCCTGGGCCAGCGGCGCGCCACGGCGGATCTCGCGCACGATGGTTTCGCGGGCCAGCGCGCTGGCCACCTCGCCGCAGGCGTGGCCGCCCATGCCATCGGCCACCAGCCACAGGGCCAGCTCGCTGTCACCGTAGTAGGTGTCTTCGTTGAGCTCGCGGCGCAGGCCGGGGTGGGTGAGGTGTCCGAATTCGATCATGGTGTGCGGGGGCGGGGTATTGCTGGGGAGATAGGCATCATCGGGGGGCTGCAGGCATCCGGCAAGGCATGCACTCAGGAAATTTTCACTTCGTTGACCGGAATGACTTGTCGCCGGCCTCGCTTCCTCGTATGATGCGCGTCCCCGGTCCGCCGGGGACCACCCGGAGAGGTGGCAGAGTGGTTGAATGTACCTGACTCGAAATCAGGCAGGCGTTTATAGCGCCTCGGGGGTTCGAATCCCCCCCTCTCCGCCAGATAAAGAAAAAGGGCTGCCGAGAGGCAGCCCTTTTTCTTTATCTGGCGCGGGACGCGACGCGCTCTGCGCGTCGCCCCACACGTTGCTGTGCAACGCGTGGGCCCCTCCCTTTGCCGGCCTCTCCCCGCCCCTGTCGGGGCAGCCCCTCAACAGAAGGGCTTGGTCCTCCAGATGCATCATGGGAGATCCGCGCGGTGCGTGGATGCTGTTCCTGCTGGCAGGCTCATCCACGCATGGCGTGGATCTACCCGGGATATCCGTGCGGACGCTGCGGGTTACCATGTACGCATCACCTGCTGGAGCTTTTCCCGATGACCGCTGAAATCCTCGTCCCCGTTTCCTTCGGCGAGCTGCTGGACAAGATCTCGATCCTGCAGATCAAGTCCGAGCGCATCAGCGACGAGGGCAAGCTGGCCAATGTGCGCAGGGAGCTGTCGGCGCTGGAGAAGACCTGGATGGCACACCCGGCGGCGGTGAAGGACATCGCCAAGCTGCGTGCCGAGTTGAAGGCCGTCAACGAACAGCTGTGGGACATCGAGGACGACATCCGCCTGAAGGAGAAGGCGCAGGCGTTCGACCAGGGCTTCATCGACCTG
Source organism: Stenotrophomonas sp. YJH_SMC_130 (assembly GCF_059369035.1). NCBI lineage: Bacteria > Pseudomonadati > Pseudomonadota > Gammaproteobacteria > Lysobacterales > Lysobacteraceae > Stenotrophomonas > Stenotrophomonas sp. YJH_SMC_130. The sequence goes on along the minus strand of NZ_JCAFSH010000001.1, from coordinate 745,452 downwards.
GCGCGCAGCGTCTACCTGCGCAACGACGAACGCGCGCGCATCAAGAAGGCGATCAACCTGGCGCTGGGTTCGGCGTACGTGGAAGAGAAGTCCTACCAGGATTACGCGCAGCGCGCGTAATCCCACGCCGCTCGCCGCTCGCCGCTCACCCCAGGTGGTCGGCGACGTAGCGTTCGAAGGCGGCGATGCCGTCTTCCACGGTGATCAGTTCCATCACATCGTCGAACTCGATCTTGGTGCCCCACTTCAGATCGGCGGCCTGCTTGGCCAGGTACTTGCGTGCCGCATCGTCGTAGCGGTCCACGCAGTAGCGGCGGTCCGAGTACGGGCCACTGCGGTTCGGGTTGCTGGCCGCATGCAGTCCCAGCACCTTGGTGCCCATTGCGTTGGCGATGTGCATCGGGCCCGAGTCCGGGGTCATCACCAGGTTGGCGCGGGCCAGCAGGGCGGGCAGCTGCTTGAGCGTGTCCTTGCCGACCAGGTCCAGTGCCGGCGTCTGCAGCTGCGCCTGGATCGCATCGGCCATGTGGCGCTCCAGTTCGCTGCGGCCACCGCACAGCACCACCCGCCAACCGCGCTGGACGGCATGGTTGGCCACCGCGGCGTAGCGGTCGGCGTACCAGTTGCGGCGCACGTGGCTGGAGCAGGGCGAGATCATCAGCACCGGGCGGCCATCGTCCTGCCACTGCGCGGCGGCCCACTCGAAGGCGGAGGGCGGCACGGCCAGATCCCAGCTGACTTCGGTCTGGCGCAGGCCCAGCGGCTCGCAGAAGCTGCCGATGGCATCCAGCACGTGGATGCCGGGGCGATCGGGAATACGCTCGTTGATGAAGAGCCCGTGCAGGTCCTTGGAGCGGCTGCGGTCGTATCCGATGCGGCGCTCGGCCGGAATGAAGGCCGACAGCAGGTTGGCGCGGAACGCGACCTGCATCTGCAACAGCGCTTCAAAGCGCCCCGGTGGCAGTTGCCTGCGCAGTTCCTTGACCCCGGCCATGCCGCTCTTCTTGTCGTAGGCATGGAAGGTGACGCCGGGCAGGCCGTCAAGCAGCTTGTGGCCAACCTTGTCGATGATCCAGTGGATCGGCGTGTCCGGGCGCGCAGCCTGCAGGGTGCGCACCAGGGGCACCACGTGGGTGACGTCGCCGAGTGCGGACAGGCGCAGGAGGCACAAGGAGGAGGACGCTGATGCCATGTGTTGTTAGACTCAATGAAATGGTCGCATTCGACGCCAATGAAGCGCTGACGCCATGCCGCGAGGGTCGCGGCATCGGGGCCATTCTGTTCGACCGCGAGCGGCTGCGGCAAGCCGATATTGGCCTGTTCTCGCCCCAGCACTGGGGCAGCAAGGCCCGCCCGGTGGGCGAGGGCGGCCGCGGCAGCGCCTGGTTCGTCGATGCGCCGTTCGGTGCCAGCGTGCTGCGCCACTATCTGCGCGGCGGCATGGCGGCCCGGATCAGCCTCGACCAATACCTCTGGCGCGGCTCGGACCGGACCCGCAGCTTCGCCGAATTCCGCTTGATGCGCGCGCTGCGCGAGAAGAAGTTGCCGGTGCCACGGCCGATCGCCGCGTTCTACATGCGCGAGGGCCTGCGCTACCGGGCCGCGATCCTGATGGAACGGATCGAGGGCGTGCGCTCGCTGGCCGACCGCGCACTGGTTGCGGGCCGGGGCGCGCCCTGGGAGGAGACCGGGCGGCTGATCGCCCGTTTCCACCGTGCCGGCCTGGACCATGCCGACCTCAACGCGCACAACATCCTGTTCGATGGCAGTGGTCATGGCTGGCTGATCGATTTCGACCGTGGGGTGATCCGCATCCCTGCCACCGGCTGGCGCGAACGCAACCTCAAGCGGTTGCTGCGCTCGCTGATCAAGCTGCGCGGCGAGCGCAGCGTGGAAGATGTGCAGAAGGACTACGCACGGCTGCGCCGTGCCTATGACATGGCCTGGAACCGGGGCACCTGATGGACTGGTCGTTGCGTTTCCTCGGCGTCGGCAATGCGTCGGCGGTCGAGCTGGGATCGCCGATGTCGGTGATCGAGCGCGGTGGTCGCCCGTGGCTGACCATCGATTGCGGCGGTGAAGGCCTCACCGCGTTCAAGGCGCACTACGGGCACATGCCGCAGGCGCTGTTCGTCACCCATGTGCACCTGGACCATGTGGCCGGCTTCGAGCGCCTGTTCGTGGACACTTTCTTCAATGCGCACCGGCGCGGCAAGGTGCGCCTGTACGTGCCTGCCACGGTGGTGCCGCTGCTGCACAAGCGCATTGCTGACTATCCGAACGTGCTGGCTGAGGGCGGTGCGAATTTCTGGGATGCCTTCCACCTGATCGTGGTGGGCGAGGCGTTCTGGCATGAGGGGGTGCGCCTGGAGGTGTTTCCGGTGCGCCATCACTGGCCGGAGACGGCCTATGGCCTGCGCCTGCAGGGCGCGCTGACCTGGAGCGGCGATACCCGGCCGATTCCGGAGATGCTGGCGCGCTACGCCGACGACAACGAACTGATCGCCCACGACTGCGGCCTGCACGGCAACCCGTCACACACGGGCGTGGACGACCTGGAGCGTGAGTACAGCATCGAACTGCAGGCGCGGATGATGCTCTACCACTACGCCAGCGTGGCCGATGGCCAGGCGCTGGCCGCGCGCGGGCACCGCGTGGCGCAGCCGGGGCAGTGCGTGCCGCTGGCCGACCCGACTGCGCCGCACGTGCTGGTGCAGGATCCGCCGTGAGCAGGACCGGCCAGCCCGCCGATGCGGCGCTGGCCGCCGAACTGGAGGCGCTGGAGCGCGCGCTGTAGTAGCGCGGGGCCATGCCCGGCGAGGGGCGCCAACCAAGGGTGGCATCTACCAGAGGCGAGGGCGTCGCCGAAAAAGGCGGTGGCCCCGCCGGCTGGCCTCGGCGCCCGCGTCGATCGATACCGTTGCTGCCTTCCGGCCCTGGCGGGGTTTTCGACCTAGCGTCGCGAGGGGCCGACGGGGCCACCATAGAGACGTTGGCCGCCCGGTGGGCGGCCAGTTCACGGATCAGGGGAAGCAGCGCGCGATGCGCCGGAGACCACAGCCGGACCGCACATCGGCTGACCGATGGCAGACCCTCATTCTAGCGCAGGCCGGGCCATCGACGCCAGCGTCACGCACTGAACCGGCTGTAACCCGTTCCTGGCCACGGCGGCCGGGCGTGGCCCCCGTTGCTAGAATGCCGGCCAGGAGGAACGACCTCCCCCACATCGGGAATCAAAGACCAGGACGGCCTGGCCCTACCAAGAGGAGGGCCGTCATGGCCTGGATCTATCTATTGTTTGCCGGCCTGCTGGAAATCGTCTGGGCCGTATCCATGAAGCAGTCCGAAGGCTTCACCCGGCTCACCCCCACCGTGGTCACGATCATCGGCATGATCGCCAGCTTCTGGCTGCTGGCGGTGGCCATGCGCAGCCTGCCGCTGGGCACCGCCTATACGATCTGGACCGGCATCGGCGCGGTCGGCGCGTTCGTGGTCGGCATCGTATTCCTGGGTGAGCAGGTCAGCCCGATGCGGATCGGTGCAGCGGTGCTGATTGTTTCCGGCCTGGTGCTGATGAAACTCTCCAGTAGCTGAATTTATTTACTCATGGCGGGCACGGATTCCCCGCCACATACAACGATATGCATTTTCGGCAAAACCATTATGCCGGCCCCTTTTATTTGACGTGCGTCATGAAAATGGCGCGCGTGATTCACATGCCGCTGGCACCGCCGGTCGCACAGTGCCGCCATTCGTCGGGCGAAATCGGGGAGTTTTCGCCTTGAGGGACACGCTGACGTACCTGTCCCTGGGTGCGATCAGGTGAAGATGTGAAGATTTTAAGGAGTTAATGCCTTCAGGCCTTGTTCCCGTATCGGGAGCAGGGGTGGCCCGCATTTTCTCCAAAAAAACCTGCCAGCTGTGCCATCCGGTCTTTTCATGGAGATTTACCGATGAACCGCATTTACCGTCTGGTTTTCAATCGTGCCCTTGGGGTAATGCAGGTTGCTTCGGAGGTCGCCCAGAATCCCGGGGGAAGCGCGGTCAGCGCAGGGCGGGTACCGCGATTGCGGACGCAGCAGCTGGCGGCGGCATTGGCCGCCACACTGGCCAGTGGATCGGCATTCGCAGCGTGCACGGGTACCACGACCGTAAACTGCGACAGCACCACCACCATCAACAACTACTCCAACGCGACCAACGGCCTCACGCTGAACATCGCCGCGGGTGCATTGCTGCGTACGCCGCCGATCGTAGGTGGAGGCAACGCAGCAACGCTGACCGGCGACAACGTGACGGTCAACAACAATGGCACGATCGATCCGAGCTCGATCGTCCTCGCCTCGCCCGGCCTGGTCATCGGCAATGGTTCCGCCAACAACAGCGCGATCGTCGTCAACAACAACGCCAGTGGACAGATCAAGGGTGTCGTCAACATCGCAACGCTGCTGGGCTTCGGTGGACAGGCGCTGGTGGCACAGAACGTCAACGGCACCACCACCATCAACAATGCCGGCCTGATCAGCACGTCCTTGATCGGTGTGGGCAGCGTTTCCGACGCGACCACGGTGGTGACCTATGGTGGCGCGGCAGCGAATGTGACCAACACCGGTACCATCGACGGACGCGTCGGCCTGGGCGCTTCTGGCGGTAATACGTTCCTCAATGCTGGGGCGGTCAACGGTAGCGTTCATCTGGGTGATTCAACCGGCGGCAATACCTTCACCGCAGTGTCGGGTTCCAGCGTTGTGGCCGGCGGTGGCACCGCCCTTGCCGGCGTGATTACGGGTGTTACCGGGGTGAAGGTTGCGGCAGCGGGAACGGTCGACGCGGGTACCGGCAGCGGTGCGGGCAACAACGCGCTGGTGCTGCAGAACAGTTCCGCCGGTCCCGGGTCAGGCACCGGCGGAGCGGTGACCACACTGGGCTGGAACCAGTACCTCAACTTCCAGAAGCTCACCGTCAACAGCGGTACCTGGAACCTGCAGGGCGCATGGGGCGCATCCGGCCCGACGACGCTCAATGATGGCCTGGTCAATTTCAACAATGCCGGTTCATTCGGCACAGGGCTGTTCACGGCCAACGGCGGTGCCATCGCATCCTCCACGGCCGGTCTGAATCTGGCCAATGCGTTCAACCTCGGCGGCAATCTATCCCTGGCCGGGACCAATGCGTTCGGCTTGAATGGCGTGCTTTCAGGCACTGGTGGGCTGACGGTCAACAACACCGGCATTGTTACTCTCGGCGGCGCAAACCTGTTCTCCGGGGGCGTCAACCTCAATGCCGGCGGCCTGCTGCTGGGCAATGCCGGTGCACTCGGCAGCGGCAACCTGACCGTCGGTGGCAGCGCCTCGCTGGATACGACGGCGGGCTTCACCCTGGGCAACAACCTGGTGGTCAATGGCGGGGGCTCGCTGAACCTGCTGGGCAGCAATGCGCTGACATTGAGTGGCTCGATATCCGGTGCCGGCAACGTGACCAAGAACGGTGCCGGCACGCTGACCTTGAACGGTGCCAATTCGCTGAGCGGCAGCTTCAACCTGGCCGGGGGCGCGTTGGCGCTGGGCGCGGGCGGCAGCCTGTCGCCCACCGGTGCGATCACGCTGGGCGTCGGCACCAGCCTGGATCTTTCGGCGGCGGCCGACCAGACCATCGGCTCGCTGGCCGGGCTTGGTGGTTCGGTCAACCTCGGCAGCCACACCCTGACCCTGGGCGGGCTGGGCAATACCAGCTACAGCGGCACGTTCGCCGCAGGCACCGGCGGCCTGATCAAGCTCGGCACCGGTGTGCAGACCCTGTCGGGCGTCAACAGCCTCACGGGCGGTGTTGCGCTCAACGCCGGTGGCTTGTTGCTGGGCAATGCCGCCGCGCTGGGCAGCGGTACGCTCTCTGTCGGCGGCAACACCACCTTCGACGGCACCACGGCGCTGGCGCTGACCAATGCTGTCAGCCTCGGATCGGGTGCCAGCCTGAATCTGCTTGGCGGGCAGGCGCTCACCTTCAACGGGGTGATCAGCGGCGCTGGCGGCCTGATCAAGGATGGTGCATCGTCGCTGACCCTCAACGGCGCCAATACGTTCGGCGGTGGTCTGGCACTCAACGCGGGCAGTCTGGTGCTGGGCAACGGCGGTGCACTGGGAACCGGGGCACTGAACGTCGGCGGTGCGGTATCGCTCGACGCCAGCGCCGGGCTCGCCGTGGGCAATGGCATCACGCTTGGCGCCGGTGGTTCGCTCAATGTGCTGGGCTCGAATGCGCTGACGCTGGGGGGTGTCATTGGTGGGGGCGGCAGCCTGGTCAAGAACGGCGCTGCCACGCTGACGCTGGGCGGCGCGAACATGTTCACTGGTGGGCTGGCGGTAAATGCCGGAACGGTGGCATTGGCCAGTGGTGGCAGCCTGGCGGCGACCGGCGCGGTCAGCCTGGCCGGCGCTGGCAGCGCGCTGGATATCTCGCTGGGTGGCAACCAGACCATCGGTGCATTGTCCGGTGTGGCGGGCAGCACCCTGGCGCTGGGCAGCAGCACGCTCACCTTCGGTGATGCCACCAACCAGACCTTCGCCGGCGTGATCGGCGGCACCGGTGGGCTGATCAAGCAGGGTACCGGCGTGCAGACGCTGACCGGTGCCAATACCTTCAGCGGTGGGGTGAATCTTGCGGCCGGTGGCCTGGTGCTGGGCAACGCCGGTGCGCTGGGAAGCGGTGCGCTGACGGTCAGTGGCAACGGCTCGCTGGACGCCACTGCGGCGCTGAACCTGGGCAATGCGATCAACCTCGGTGCGGCCCTGACCCTGCCGGGCAGCCAGAACCTGACCCTGGACGGCAACATCACGGGCACCGGCAGCCTGGTCAAGAATGGCGCATCGACACTGACCTTGAACGGCACCAACACCTTCAGCGGTGGACTGAATGCAAACGCCGGCAGCCTGCTGCTGGGTAACAGCGGCGCGCTCGGTACTGGAGTACTGGGCATCGGCGGCAACGTCACGCTCGATGGCAGCGCCCCGTTGAGCCTGACCAACAATGTTGACCTGGGCGCGGGTGCGGCGCTGTCGTTGCCGGGCTCGCAGGCGATCACGCTGGGTGGCGTGGTGTCCGGTACCGGCAGGCTGGTGAAGAACGGTGCCAGCACGTTGACCCTCAACGGCGCCAACAGCTTCGGTGGTGGGCTCACCGTCAACGGCGGCGGCGTGTTCCTGGGGAACGCCGCCGCACTGGGCACCGGTGCACTGTCGGTGGGCGCCACTGCCACGCTGGACAGTTCAGTAGCGCTGAACCTCGCCAACAACGTCAACCTCGGGGCAGGCGCGGCGCTGGATCTGCTGGGCAGCCAGGACGTGTCACTGGGCGGTCTCATCAGTGGCACTGGCAGCCTGGTCAAGAATGGTACGGCCACGCTGGCGTTGAATGGACCCAACACCTTCAGCGGGGGTGTCGGCCTCAACGCGGGCCTGCTGCAGCTGGGCAATGCGCAGGCACTGGGTACCGGCCAGCTGGACGTGGGCGGCAACGCTTCGCTGGATGCAACGTCTGCACTCACCATAGGCAACCTCATCGGCCTGGCCGCCGGTGCGAATCTCTCCGTGCTGGGCGGCAATGACCTGACGCTCACCGGTCCGGTATTCGGTGCCGGTGGGTTGATCAAGGACGGCGCGGCCCGCCTCACCCTGTCCGGCGCCAACCTCTACACCGGTGGCACCACCATCAACGCCGGCACGCTGGCGCTGGGGGCGGGCGGCAGTCTTGCCGCGGCCGGCGCGGTGGATCTTGCCGGTGCCGGTGCGACGCTGGACATCTCCGCAGCCGGTGCGGCGCAGACCATCGGCGCGCTGAACGGCGTGGCAGGCAGCCAGCTGGTGCTGGGCGCGCAGTCGTTGACCTTTGGCGGCGCCAGCAGTGGCAGCTTTGCCGGCGTGATCGATGGTACCGGCGGCCTGATCAAGACCGGTGCCGGCGTGCAGACGCTGTCCGGTGCCAATACTTTCAGTGGTGGCCTTGCACTCAACGACGGTGGCCTGATTCTCGGCAACGCCAGCGCACTCGGTACCGGTGCACTGGGCATTGGTGGCACGACCACGCTGGACAGCACAGTGGCGCTGAACCTGGCCAACGCAGTGAACTTCGGTGCCGGTACGCAGCTGACCCTGGGCGGCAGCAACGATCTCACCCTCGGTGGCGTGGTGGCCGGCAATGGCAGCCTGATCAAGAACGGTGCGGGCCTGCTGACCCTCAACAACACCAATACCTTCGATGGCGGCCTGACCTTGAACGGCGGTGGCCTGGTGGTCGGTGCGAATGGTGCGCTCGGTACCGGTGCGCTGGCGGTGAATGCCAGCACCACGCTGGACGCGGGCGCGGCAGTGACACTCGGCAATGCGGTCACGCTGGGCTCGGGCGTCGTACTGACGTTGCCGGGCAGCAATGCGCTGACGCTGTCGGGCGTGGTCGGCGGCAATGGCAGCCTGGTCAAGAATGGTGCCACCACGCTGACGCTGTCCGGTGCCAACACCTACAGCGGAGGTACCACCATCAATGCCGGCACGTTGGCGCTGGGCGCGGGCGGCAGCCTTGCTGCAGCGGGTGATGTCACGTTGGGTGCAGGCGCTGGCTTTGATATTTCCGGTGCCGGCAGCAGCCAGACCATCGGCGCGCTCAACGGTGCGGGTGGCAGCACCCTGGCGCTGGGCGGCAATTCGCTCACCTTCGGTACGGCCGGCAACGCCGCGTTCGATGGCGTGATCAGTGGCGGCGGCGGTCTGATCAAAGCAGGCGCGGGCGTACAGACGCTGTCCGGTGCCAACACGTTTGGCGGCGGCGTAACGCTCAACGCGGGCGGACTGGTGCTTGGCAATGATGCGGCGTTGGGCACCGGCGCATTGACCGTTGGTGGTGCCGCCACGCTGGATACCACCGGCCTGGCAACGCTGGCCAACAACATCGCGCTCAACGCCGGGCTGACCGTGCTCGGGACCAATGCACTGACGCTCAACGGCGTCCTGTCCGGGGCCGGCAGCCTCACCAAGAATGGCAGCGCGACGCTGACTTTGAACGGCGCCAACACCTATACCGGTGGCACCAACATCAACGCCGGCACGCTGGCGCTGGGGGCCGGTGCCAGCCTGGCGGCGAGCGGTACCGTGAACCTCGCCACGGGTGCCACGCTGGATCTGTCTGCCGGCAGCGGCACGCAGCAGTTCGGCACCCTGGTCGGCAATGGTACGGTGAACCTCGGTGCCAACTCGATCGAGGTCGGCGGCGCCACCAATGGCACCTTCAGTGGCTCGATCGCAGGCACCGGTGGCCTGACCAAGGTGGGCGCGGGCATCGAAACGCTGACCGGTGCCAACACCTACACCGGCGGCACCTTCATCAATGCTGGCACGCTGGCGATTGGTCCGGGCGGCAGCCTGGCCGCGACCGGCGCGGTGACGCTGAGCGCTGCGGGCACCGGCTTCGACATCTCCACCGCAGGGGCCAACCAGACCATCGGATCGTTGAACGGCGTGGCCGGCTCGACGGTGAGCCTGGGGGCACAGACGCTGACACTTGGTGGTGTGGGCAACAGCCTCTTCGATGGCACGATTTCCGGCACCGGTGGCCTGGTCAAGAATGGCACCGGCATCCTCACGCTGGGTGACGCCAATCTGTTCAGTGGTGGCGTTGCACTGAACGGCGGTGGCCTGGTGGTCGGCAACAACGCTGCGCTCGGCAGCGGTGCGTTGACGGTCGGAAGCAACGCAACGCTGGATGCAACGACCGGTGCCAGCCTGTCCAACAACATCAGCCTGGCAGCGGGTGCCAATCTTGATCTGCTCGGCAGCCAGTCGCTGGCACTGGGCGGTGTGATCTCGGGTACAGGTGGGTTGATCAAGGACGGTGCGGCCACGGTAACCCTGAGCGGTGCCAACACCTACACCGGGGGTACCACCATCAACAGCGGCACGCTGGCGATCGGTGCCGGTGGCAGCCTCGCCGCAACCGGTGCGGTGAACCTGGCCGGTGCGGGCACGCTCGACATCTCCGCGGGTAACCAGGCCATCGGTTCGCTGGCCGGCGTTGCAGGCAGCACGGTGGCGCTGGGCGGCAGCACACTGACCCTGGGCGGCACCGTGGACAGCACCTTCAGCGGTGTGATCGGCGGCAGTGGCGGCCTGATCAAGAACGGTGCGGGCGTGCAGACGCTCAATGGCGCCAACACTTTCAGCGGTGGCGTGGCGCTCAACGCCGGTGGTCTGGTGGTCGGCAACAATGCTGCGCTGGGCACCGGTACGGTGACGGTCGGAGGCGCTGCGACGCTCGATTCGAACACTGCGGTCATCCTCGGCAACAACTTCATCCTCAGCAACGCGTTGACCGTCCTGGGCAGCAACAACCTCACCCTCAACGGCAACCTGAGTGGTACCGGCAGCCTGACCAAGGAGGGTGCCGCGACGCTGACCTTGAACGGCACCAACACCTATACCGGCGGCACCAACATCAACGCTGGTACGCTGGCACTGGGTGCGGGCGCGAGCCTGTACGCCAGTGGCATCGTCAACCTGGCCTCGGGGGCGACCTTCGATCTGTCGGCAGGCAGCGGCACGCAGCAGTTCGGTACCCTGATCGGCAACGGCACGGTGAATCTGGGCGCCAACACGCTGACGATCGGAGACGCCACCAATGGCACGTTCAGTGGTTCGGTGGCCGGCTCCGGTGGGCTGATCAAGGAAGGCTCCGGTACCCAGACGTTGACCGGCACCAACACCTTCACCGGTGGCACCACCATCAACGCCGGCACGCTGGCGATCGGCGCCGGTGGCAGCCTCGCTGCGACCGGTGCGGTGAACCTGGCCAACGCCGGTACCACCTTCGACATCAGTGCGGGGGGCGCGCAGGCGATCGGTTCGCTGGCAGGCGTGGCAGGCTCTTCATTGGCGTTGGGTGGCAGCACGCTGACCCTCAATGGCGTGGGCAATACCACGTTCGCCGGCACCATCGGAGGTGCAGGGGGGCTGGTAAAGAACGGCGCAGGCATCCAGGGCTTGACTGGCGTCAACGTCTTCACGGGCGGCGTGACCCTCAATGCCGGTGGCCTGCTACTGGGCAACGACGGTTCGCTGGGAACCGGTGCGCTGACCGTAGGCGGCAACGCCAGCCTGGATGGCACCAGCGCGCTGACGCTGGCCAACACCGTACAGCTGGCCAGCGGCACGCTGACTCTGGGCGGCAGCAGCGCACTGACCTTGAACGGCCCGATCAGCGGCGCTGGCGGCCTGCTGAAGGATGGCGCAGCGACGGTCACCCTCGGCGGTGCGAGTACCTATACCGGCGCCACCACCATCAACAGTGGCACGCTGGCGGTGGCGGCCGGTGGCAGCCTGTCCGGTGCCAGCACGGTCAACCTGGCCGGTGCCGGTACGCTGGATATCAGCGCCGGTGGCAGCCAGAGCATCGGAGGCCTCGCTGGCGTGACCGGTTCCAGCGTGGTGCTGGGCGGTGCAACGCTGACCACCGGCGGCAACAACGCCAGCACCACGTTCGCCGGCGTCCTCAGTGGCACCGGCGGCCTGGTGCAGAGCGGTACCGGCACGCTGACCCTCAGTGGCGACAACACCTATACCGGAGGCACCACCATCAACGGTGGCAGTACGCTGCAGATCGGCAACGGCGGCAGCACCGGTTCGGTGCTGGGCGACATCACCAACAACGGCAGCCTGGTCTACAACCTCGGCACCACGGCAACCGTGGGCGGTGTAGTCGGCGGCAGTGGCAGCCTGACCCAGGCCGGCAGTGGCAGGCTGGTGCTGACCGGCAACAACACCTACACCGGCGGTACCACCATCAATGCCGGTGGCACATTGCAGATCGGCAACGGCGGTGCGACCGGCGCGATCGTCGGCGACATCACCAACAACGGTGCGCTGGTATCCAACGTGGCCGGCAACACCACGCTCGGTGGCACCATCAGCGGCAGTGGCGGCCTGACCCAGGCCGGCAGCGGCACGCTGACCCTGACCGGCAACAACACCTATACCGGCGGCACCACCATCAATGCCGGTGGCACGTTGCAGGTCGGCAATGGCGGTGCGGCCGGCGCGATCACCGGCAACGTTGCCAACAACGGCAGCCTGGTGTTCGACGTTGCGGGCAACACCACGGTCGGCGGTGCGATCAGCGGCAGTGGTGGCCTGACCCAGGCCGGCAGCGGTGTGCTGACCCTGGTGGGCAACAACACCTACACCGGTGGGACCACCATCAGTACCGGCAGCACGCTGCAGGTGGGCAACGGCGGCGCGACCGGCGCCATCGCTGGCGACATCACCAACAATGGCGCGTTGATTTCCAACGTGGCCGGCAACACCGCGCTGGGCGGCACCATCAGTGGCAGCGGCGGCCTGACCCAGGCGGGCAGCGGTACGCTGCTGCTGACCGGGACCAACACCTATACCGGCGGCACGACCATCAACGCCGGCAGTACGCTGCAGCTGGGCAATGGCGGGGCAACGGGCTCAATCGTCGGTGATGTCACCAACAACGGCACGCTGGTGTCCAACCTGGCGGGCGATACCACGCTGGGCGGCACCATCAGCGGCAGTGGCGGCCTCACCCAGGCCGGCAGCGGTACGCTGACCCTGACCGGCAACAACACCTATACCGGCCCGACCACCATCAACACGGGAGGCACGCTGCAGGTGGGTAATGGCGGCGCCACCGGTGCCATCGGCGGCAGCGTCACCAACAACGGCAGCCTGGTGTTCAACGTGGGCGGCAACACCACCGTCGGCGGCGCCATCAGTGGCAGCGGTGGCCTGACCCAGGCGGGCACCGGCACCGTGATCCTGACCGGCAACAACACCTATACCGGCGGCACCACCATCAACACCGGCGGCACGCTGCAGGTCGGCAATGGGGGCGCCAGCGGTGCAATCACCGGTAATGTCAGCAACAACGGCAGCCTCGTGTTCAACGTCGGCGGCAACAGCACGGTGGGCGGCACCATCAGCGGCAGTGGCGGCCTGACCCAGGCCGGCACCGGCACCCTCACGCTGACTGGCAACAACACCTACACCGGGGGTACCACCATCAATGCCGGCGGCACCGTGCAGGTCGGCAACGGTGGGGCCAGCGGCTCAATCATCGGCAACATCACCAACAACGGTGGTCTGGTCATCAACACCGGTGGCACCACCACGCTTGGCGGCAGCATCACCGGCGGTGGCAGCATCGTGCAGGCCGGCCCGGGCACGCTGAATCTGGGCGGCAACAGTGGTGGCTTCAGCGGCACCGGCCAGGTCACCGGCGGCGGCCTGAATGTCACCGGCAACATCGGCGGACAGTGGACCATCGGCAGCGGCACGACCCTGTCCGGCACCGGCACCATCGGGGGTACCGGCGGTGGCGTGACGGTGTCCAGCGGCGGCGTGCTGTCGCCGGGCAATGGCCCGGGCAATGGCGGTGGTGCAGGCAACGGCACCGGCACGATCACGGTGGGCGGCAATCTGAACCTGTCACCGGGCAGCACGCTGGGCATCGACCTGGGCGCCACCGGCAGCGACACGGTGCAGGTCGGCGGCAGCGCGAATGTGGGCGGCAGCACCGTGCGGGTGAATACCATTTCGCCGAGCACCAGCTACCAGCAGGGCCAGCAGTACACGGTGGTCAGTGCGGGCGGTGGCGTGAGTGGGCAGTTCGCCTCGGCAACCTCGCCGTCGGCCTTCCTGACCATCACCCCGGTCTACACCGCCAACACGGCCAACCTGCAGATCGACGTGGCGCAGACCGCAGCGTTCACCACCGTGGCCAACACGCGCAACCAGTACAACACCGCCGCGGCGCTGGATAGCCTGCCGCAGGGTGGCGCGGCCTTGGGCCTGTACAACACGGTACTGATGTATGACGCCGGCACTGCGCGCAGCGCATTCGAACAGCTCTCCGGTGAAGTGCACGCGGCCAGCCGCGCGGTGCTGCTGTACGACAACTACCTGGAAGAAGGCATCCGCCAGCGACTCGGCAGCGAGTTGCCGACCGTGCGTGGCGAGCACGCGTCGGCCTGGTTGGCCGGCAGCGGCAAGGTGTTCAGGCAGGATGGCGACGGCAATGGCGATGAGATCCGCGCCAATCGCAATGCGCTGATGGCCGGTGTCGACTGGCAGCTGGGCGAGCATGTGGTGCTGGGTGCAGCGGCCGGCAACGAGCGGCTGGATACGCGGTTGTATGATCGCAGCTCGCGGGCCCGCCTGCGTGGCCACACGTTCGGCCTGTATGCACAGGGACAGTGGAACAACGGCTTCGCGGTGGGCGGCAGCGTGTCGCGCGGTGACTACCGGACGCGCACCACGCGTGAAGTGCCGTTGTTGGGCCAGACCCTGTACAGCCGCCAGGATGCCGATGTGACCATCGCCCAGGTGGAAGGCAGCTGGACATGGACCCACGGCAGGACCCAGCTGCAGCCCTATGTGCAGTTCACCAAGCACTGGGTCGACAGCGATCGTGCGGTGGAGCAGGGTGGCAGCGCGGCACTGGTGCTGGAAGGCGGCAAGGACACGCTCAATGTCAGCACGGTGGGCGTGCGTGGGCGCTGGGACGTGGGCAGCGGCGAGCGCTTCCCGGCGCAGCTGACGGTCGGCCTGGGTTGGCAGCATGCGTCGGGGGATACCGATGTAGCCAGCCGCAACCGCTTTGCGGTGGGCGGCGACGCCTTCGATGTCTACAGCGCGGTGATGGCACGCAATGCCCTGGTCAGCCAGGTGGGTGTGGCGGTCGGCCTCGGTCGCAACAGCCAGCTGTCGATGTTCGTGCAGGGCCAGCATGGCGATGGCCGCCGCGATGTGGGTGGGCAGATCAACCTGCGCGTCGGGTTCTGAGCAGGGGATGCCTGCGGTAGATCAACGCCCTTCGTGGATGGCACCGGGGCGGGAGCGCTACAGCTCCCGCTCCATTTCAACGGCGTCGATCCCGGCGCCATGCCCATCGGGCACGATGCGCGCCACCTGGAAACCCAGGCCGGCATAGAAGCCCTGGGTGTGCTGGCTGGTGCTGAGCGCGATGCGGTCGATCGACGGATCGCTTTCAGCCTGGTGCAGGCGCGCGAGTGCCAGTTCGCGGCCCAGTCCCTGGCGGTGCAGCGCGCGCTGCACCATGCCCCAGCAGAAGCCGGCGCTGCCGTCGCTACGGCGCGAGAGGCCACCACAGGCGACGACGTTTCCATCGCGCTCGATCACCTGGAATGCACAGCCCGTGGCCTGCTCGCGCAGGAAGCGTTCGAAGTCGCTGCGCTCTTCGGGCGCGAAGTAGGTGGGTACGTTGCTGTCGAAAATCGACAGGCAGGCGCGTGCGGCGGCGGGTTGGTAGACACGAAGGCTCATGCAGCCACCCTAGCGTGCGGAGGGGGCTGCGTGGCCTCCGGGTTATGCTGTCGGGCAACGGGAGTGACCGCGCGGCAGGATCCGCCGACCCCATTCGTCTTCCCGCCTGCAACGGAGCTGCCCAGCGATGCCCGATCCTTCTTCTTTCCGGACTGCCCAGCTGATGCGCGGTCTGCTGTTTGGCGTGGTGGGACTGTTGATCCTTGCCGTGGCCGCCTTCGAGGTGACACATCGTCTTGAGTTCCTGGAGGTCGCGCAGGCCGTTGATGGCCAGGTTGAGCGCCTGAACGCCGGCGGATCGCATCCGCAGGTCGCGTTCACCACCGCGACCGGCCAACGCGTCTCGTACCCGCAGGGCGGCATGATCTTCGGCTATGAGCCTGGGCAGCCGGTACGCGTGCTGTACGACCCGGCGCAACCGCGGCTGGAGCCGGTCCTGGACACGTTCGGTGCGCTGTGGGGAATGACGGTCGTGTGGGTGCTGCTGGGGCTGGCGTTCGTCGGCGCCTGCGTGCGGAGACTGCTCCGGCGCAGATGACCTGCGGGCGGATCGCGCGCCGTCGGCGGGCCGGCCGTTGGACCGGCCACGACGGCAGGGCCTGTTCAGTCCGGTAGTACCTGCGGCGATTCCCGCCAGCCAAACAAAAAAGCCGCCCACTGGGCGGCTTCTTCATTTATCTGGCGGAGAGAGGGGGATTCGAACCCCCGAAGCGCGGTTTAGACGCTTACACACTTTCCAGGCGTGCTCCTTCAACCACTCGGACACCTCTCCGGATCCCTGCCCTCGGCAAATGCCTCAGCAGGGGCGCAGATTCTAGCGGGCGGCGCGGCCGGACACAAGCGCCCAGATCAGGACGCATCCGGGGGCATTGTTGGCGAAGGGGCTGGACAGGCATGGCACAATGGAACATCCGATGGAAAACGGTGGCCTGATGTCCTATCTCGTCCTTGCCCGCAAGTGGCGTCCGAAGCGTTTTGCTGAGCTGGTGGGCCAGGAACACGTGGTCCGTGCGCTCAGCAACGCGCTGGACAGCGGCCGGGTCCACCACGCGTTCCTGTTCACCGGTACCCGTGGCGTGGGCAAGACCACCATCGCGCGCATCTTCGCCAAGTCGCTCAACTGCGAGCAGGGCACCAGCGCCGACCCGTGCGGCCAGTGTGCCGCCTGCCTGGACATCGACGCCGGCCGCTACATCGACCTGCTGGAAATCGACGCCGCGTCCAACACCGGCGTGGACGACGTGCGCGAGGTGATCGAGAACGCGCAGTACATGCCCTCGCGCGGCAAGTACAAGGTCTACCTGATCGACGAAGTGCACATGCTGTCCAAGGCGGCGTTCAACGCACTGCTGAAGACGCTGGAAGAGCCGCCGGAGCACGTGAAGTTCCTGCTGGCCACCACCGACCCGCAGAAGCTGCCGGTCACCGTGCTCAGCCGCTGCCTGCAGTTCAATCTCAAGCGCCTGGACGAAGACCAGATCCAGGGCCAGATGACCCGCATCCTGGCGGCGGAAGAGATCGAGGCCGACGGCAGCGCCATCGTGCAGCTGGCCAAGGCCGCTGACGGCAGCCTGCGTGACGGCCTGTCACTGCTGGACCAGGCGATCGCCTATGCCGGCGGCGCGCTGCGCGAGGACGTGGTGCGCACCATGCTGGGCACGGTCGATCGCACCCAGGTGGCGGCGATGCTCGATGCGCTGGCCGAGGGCGATGGCCCGCGCCTGCTGCAGGTGGTGGCCGCGTTGGCCGAATTCTCACCGGACTGGAGTGGCGTGCTGGAAGCGCTCGCCGAAGGCCTGCACCGCATCCAGGTGCAGCAGCTGGTGCCGGGTGCCGCCGTCGCGGAAGGCCTGGATGTCGCATCATTCGCCGAGCGCCTGCGCCCGGAAGTGGTGCAGCTCTGGTACCAGATGGCCCTGAATGGTCGACGCGACCTGCCGTTGGCGCCGAGCCCGCGCGCCGGCTTTGAAATGGCCGTGCTGCGCATGCTGGCGTTCCGCCCGGCCGCAGCGGTACCGTCGGTGCCGAAGGCCGTCGACGGTGCGGCGGGTGGCACGCCGGGTGGCAACGCTGCCGGTGGTGGCGCCGGTGCCGGAAGCCATGAAGCGACGCCGGCCGCTGCCGCCGCTTCGGCCAGCCCGGCCGTAGCGTCGCAGGTGGCCGCTCCGGTGGCTGCACCGCGCGAACCTGAACCCGAACCCGAGCCGGCCCCGCAACCGGAGCCGGATCCGACGCCTGAGCCCGAGCCGGTGCCGGTGGAAGAGCCCGTGTCACAGCCGCCGGTGAAGGCCGAGGCGCCGGCGCCTGCCATCGCTGTAGAGGCAAGCGATGACCTGCCGCCGTGGGCCACCGACGAAGCCGAGGCGCGGGATGGGGCCCTGGCGGCCGAGATGGCCGGCCCGGATGCCGCCATGGTCGCGCCCTGGCATGAACCGCCGGCTCCCGCCGCGGATCCAGGCGAACCTGCGCCGCCGGAGCGTTCGTTCCGCGCCGAAGGTATTGCCATTGCGTCGGCCGAACCGGCTCCGGCGCGTGAGGCCGCGCCGCAGGAAGGTGTCAGCGAGCTGGCCACTGCCGAAGACTGGCTGGACCTGGTCGCCAACAGCGGCCTCAGCGGCCCCTCGCGGCAGCTGGCTGCCAACGCTGCCTTTATCAGCTGCCAGCACGGGACCTTGAAACTGGGCCTTTCGCCCGGATTTGAGTACCTGCGCTCGGAGCGCGCGCTGGCTGCCCTGGGCGAGATGCTGGAGAAGGCCCTGGGCCAGGCGCCGAAGATCGTGGTCGAGACCGTGGAAACCGAACACGTTCCGGCCGAGACCCTGCATCAGCGTGCCGACCGCCAGCGTGGCGAGCGGCAGCAGGTGGCAGAGGCCATTTTCATGGATGACCCGGAAGTGCAGGTGCTGATCCAACAGCACGGTGCCCGGGTTGTTTCCGATTCCATCCGTTCTTTTGACGAGTAAGACACTATGCGCGGCAATATCGCCCAACTGATGCAGCAGGCCCAGAAGATGCAGGAAAACCTGCAGAAGGCCCAGGAAGAAATCGCCAGGATCGAAGTGACCGGCAGTGCCGGCGGCGGCATGGTCAGCGTGACCCTGACCGGCGCCAAGGAATGCCGCAAGGTGCGCATCGACCCGTCGCTGACCAGCGACCCGGAGATGCTGGAAGACCTGATCGCCGCCGCCTTCAACGATGCCTCGAACAAGATCGATGCCGAGTCGAAGTCGAAGATGGGTTCGGCCACCGCCGGCATGCAGCTGCCGCCGGGCATGAAGCTGCCGTTCTGATTGCCAGCGTGGCATCCGTGCAAGCGGGTGCCACAGAATCTGTAGCCGTCGAGCTCGCTCGGCGCCATCAAAGCATGCCGCCGTGTCCGCACCCCTGCTTGAACAACTGATCGACGCACTGCGGGTGCTGCCTGGCGTAGGCCAGAAGACGGCGCAGCGCATGGCCTACCACCTGCTCGAGCGCGAGCGCGAAGGCGGCCAGCGCCTGGCCGAAACGCTGGCCTTGGCGGTGGAGCGTATCGGCCACTGCGCGCAGTGCCGCGACTTCAGCGAAACCGAGCTGTGCCCGACCTGTGTCAACAGCAGCCGCGAGCGCAGCCAGCTGTGCGTGGTTGAATCGCCGGCCGATCGTCTCGCGATCGAGAACGCGACGGGTTTTCGCGGTGTCTACTTCGTGCTGCAGGGCCGGCTGTCGCCGCTCGATGGCGTCGGCCCGCGCGAGCTGGGTCTGGAGCAGCTGGAGCAGCGGCTGGCCGAAGGTGAGGTACAGGAGCTGATCATCGCCACCAGTGCCACCGTCGAAGGCGAAGCCACCGCGCATTACCTTGCGCAGCTGGCGCGCGCGCGCAAGGTGCAGCCCAGCCGGCTGGCACAGGGCCTGCCGCTTGGCGGCGAGCTTGAATACGTTGACCGCGGCACGCTGTCGCACGCGTTCGGGACGCGCAGCGAATTCCGCGATTGAGCACCACCCGGGCATCGCCCGGCGCGGCCGGCCTACAATGCGGAAGACACTCCCGCCGAGGCCGACCATGAGCAACGAAACCCTCTTCAGCAAGATCATCCGTCGCGAGATCCCGGCCACCATCGTCTATGAGGATGACGAGGTGCTGGGCTTCAAGGACATCGCACCGCAGGCGCCGGTGCACGTACTGTTCATTCCGAAGAACGAGATCATCCCGACCCTGGACGACCTGCAGCCGTCGCAGGCGCACCTGGTCGGCAAGCTGGCCCTGGCCGCTGCCGAATACGCGCGCCGCGAGGGTTTCGCGCAGGACGGCTACCGCATCGTGATGAACTGCCGCGAACATGCCGGGCAGACCGTGTTCCACATCCACATGCACCTGCTGGCCGGCGCGCCGCTGGGGCATTTCGGTACGCCGGGGCGTTGAAGCCCAGTCCACGCATGCGTGGATGAAAAAGGCCGCCCGAAGGCGGCCTCTTCCGATCATGCGGGCTGGGGGGCGATCACCACCAGCCCCAACGGCCGTAGCCACCCCAGTACGGGCCCCACGGACCCGGGCCCCACGGGCCATAGGGGTAGGGCACCACATCGACCTGGCGCTGTTCCGGCCACAGGTAGATCACATCGGCCGACAGCTTCGGCAGGCGGTAGTCGTAGTCCCCGATGCGGGTGTTCTGGTAGCCGTCGATCTTGCCGATGAAGGTCACGTCACGCCCGGCTTCAAACACGGCCGGGTCGTAGAAACCGGCGCGGCAGGCAATGAAGCGGCCGTCGCTGGCGTCGGACGAGGTGGTGTTCGGGCGGCCACTGGCGTTGAGCGGGCGCGAGATCATCTGGAAGCAGGTCTCGCCCTGGCCGGGCTTGGTCTCGATGATGCGGCCGCCCCATCGGACCGGCGTGCCGACCTGCTGGGTGGCGACCGAGTCGCGCGGGGAAACCAGGCTGAACTGTCCCTGCAGCGGCTTGGGGGCCGTGGCGCAGGCCGACAGGGCCAGCGTGGCCACAGCGGTGAGGAGGAACTTGGTGTTCATGGGGAGGCTCCGGAAGTCGGGCGATGCCTGCGCAGGTCCCGCAATAATGAAGCGAGGTCGGTGCAAGTTCCAGCGTAGCGCGCGTCGGCGAAACGCTGGCTGAGCGCGAGCAGGGTCGGGTCGGGTCGCTGCCGGTGAACCCGCTGTGCCCAGTCCTGTGCGGTCTCGTGCGGTTCGCGGGCCAGGCCAAGGCGCGCATACCGCCGCCCGAGCCGGTGCCAGGCGCGCAGCAGCGGGTCGCGCTCGCGCTCGCCGCGGGCCAGCAGCCAGGCCATCCACGCCAGTGCCAGCAGGGCGGCGACCACGAATCCGGTCACCAGCTGCGCCGGCCCGAGGTCATCCAGCCCGAACGGCTTGAGCAGTTGTTGCTGGCGGCGTGCATCGAAGGACAGCACCAGGCCGTTCCAGCCGCGGCGCAGCCAGTCACCCATCTGCCCCAGCTGCAGCCAGCGCTGTTGCAGCGGGGTATCGGTGCCGGCCCGCAGGCGGTCGTCCAGGGTGTCGAGGATGCGTTCGGGTGCCACGGCGGCAGTCGGGTCGACCCGCACCCAGCCGCGTTGCGGCAGCCAGACTTCGGCCCAGGCGTGGGCATCCATGCGACGCACCACCCAGTAGTCGCCGATGCGGTTGCGGGTACCGCCTGCGAAGCCGGTGACCACCCGGGCCGGAATGCCGGCGTTGCGCATCAGCACTACGAAGGCCGAGCTGAAGTGCTGGCAGAAGCCGGCCTTGTAGTTGAACAGGAAATCGTCGACCGGATCGCGCCCCGCCACTGGTGTATCCAGCGTGTAGGAGAAGTCGCGGGTGATCCATTGCAGCGCACGGCGGACGATGGCCTCGTCATCGCTGCCGGCCTCCTGCCGCCATTGCCGCGCGAGCTGGGCGGTGCGCGGATTGAAGCCGGGCGGAAGCTGCAGCGCCGCGCGGCGCAGGTAGGGCGAAAGATCGGTGTCGAACCGTTGCGGCGGCGCCGAATGCAACCGCCAGCGGCTGAGCGCGGACAGCGTGCGGTCGCTGCGCAGGCTCATGTCGGCATCGAAGCTGCTGCCCTCCGGTGCGCGGCTGGGCAGGTCCAGTGCCACCAGCAGGCGACGGTCGGTGGGCTCGTAGTCGATCTGGTAGTCCCAACCCTGTGCGGCGGTTTCGACTACCGGTGCGGGGCGCCCGGCCGTCGCGCGATCGCGGCTCCAGCGGTGGCCGTCGAACGACGTCAGCACCGGGCCGCGCCAATAGCGCTGCGCAGGCTCGGGCACCGTGCCGAAAAACTGCACGCGCAACGCCGGGGTGTCGTCGGCCATCAGGTCCAGCCACTGGTCCGGCGCCATGCTGTCAGCCAGGCCCGGTGTGCCCACCGCTCGCTCGGGTACGCCCCACAGCGGCGTGGACAAGCGCGGAAACAGCCAGAAGCAGGCCAGCGCGAGTGGCAGGCCGATCCCCAGCAGGCGGCCGACGCCACGCAGTTGTCCGCGCAGCGGCAGGCGAGGGCTGTGGCCCTCGTCCAGGGCCAGGCGTTGCAGGGCCAGCAGTGCGGCAACTGCGGCCAGCGCTGCCAGCCCGGTGGTCAGCGGCCCCTGGTCGAGCAGGAAGGCCGCGAACGGCGAGAACAACGCGAAGCCCAGCAGGCTGCGCGCATCGCGCAGGTTGCGCAGTTCGCTGGACTTGATCGCCAGCATCGCTGCCAGCAATGCACAGCCGGTATCGCGGCCCGGCCGCACCATGCCCATCTGCCAGACGATGGTGGCAAGCATGGCCAGCACCAGCAACAGGCGGACCGGCATCGGCAGCACCCGCCGCCACGAAAGCGCAGCGGTCAGCACGGCGGCGATCGCGATCACGCTGGCCAGCACCGGCGGCAGCTGCAGCAGCAGTGGCAGCAGCGCCAGCGCTGCGCTGGCCAGGGTCCAGCTGCGGGCGTTGCGGTCGAGCAGGACGGCAGGCTCAGTCATGGGGCATCAATGCCAGTGCGCGCAGGCACAGGTGGTGGTGGCTGGCACCCTGGCCGGGCCCCAACGGCGGATGGGCCGGAAGCAGCAGCGTATAGCGACGGCCTTCGCGTTCGGCCATGTCGACCCAGCGTGCCAGGCGTGCGATGCGCGCTTCATGGCCCAGCGCTGCCAGCGTGCGCCAGTCCAGCACCACTTCGATGCCGATCGGCTTCTCGTACTCGCGTACCAGCAGGCTGTCGCGGCGCGCCGAGTGTTTCCAGGCAATGCTGCGCGGGGCATCGCCGGCACGATAGGGGCGCAGCTGATGCAGCTCTTCGCCCGTGGCGTGGGCGCGGGTATGCAGGGGATCGCTGCCACTTTCCGGGAGGGGCGGCGCCTGGGCCTCGGCCAGCGGGTAGACCAGCAGCGGTTGCTCCGGCCACACCCACGACCATGCCCGCACCAGTCCCAGCGGCTGCGTGCTCGACAGGCGGATGCGGGGCAGTTCCAGCCAGCCGCGGCGCTCGCTGGGAACATCCAGCTCCACTTCGCCGCGACCGTGTGCAGGCAGTGCAACCCAGGCCTCGCTTGCGCCCAGCTGCAGGTGCAGCCCGTGTCGCGCGCGCGGGTCGCGCAACGAAAGGTCCACGCGCAGGCGCAGGGGATGCCCGGCCGGTACTGGTTCGGCGGAGATTGCATCGATCTGTATGCCGGACAGTTGAAGGTGCGCGGCGATGGCGCTGGCGATCGCTGCCGCGGCCAGCAGCAGCGCCAGCAGCAGGGCCGGGTTGTTGTTGTAGTTCAATGCGCCCAGCAGCATCGCCGACAGCAGGGTGGCGACG
The DNA here is from genome assembly GCF_059369035.1 of Stenotrophomonas sp. YJH_SMC_130. Classification (NCBI taxonomy): domain Bacteria; kingdom Pseudomonadati; phylum Pseudomonadota; class Gammaproteobacteria; order Lysobacterales; family Lysobacteraceae; genus Stenotrophomonas; species Stenotrophomonas sp. YJH_SMC_130. The sequence goes on along the minus strand of NZ_JCAFSH010000001.1, from coordinate 722,338 downwards.
AACAGGCCGAAGCGTGTCGGTAGTACGTAGATGCGATGGCGGTCCAGTCGCTGCGGCAGGGCTTCGGGCCTGCGGGGGCGTGCCAGCAGCTGCATGCGTGCCCAGCGTGTGGCCACCTTCAGTCCACCGCGACGGTCTGCAGGATCGCCCGCGCCAGCGCCGGCCCGGAGCTGGATTCGGCTTCGGCCACCAGGCGATGGCCGGCCACCGCCACGAACAGGGTCTGCACGTCTTCGGGCACCACATGCCCGCGGCCGAGCAGCAGCGCATGTGCCCTGGCGGCACGCAGCAGGGCCAGTCCCGCGCGCGGTGACAGGCCTACGCGCACGCCGGCATGGTGTCGGCTGCGGGTCAGCAGCGCCTGCACATAGTCGATCAGCGCGTCGCTGGCATGTACCTGGCCAACCGCTTCACGCAATGCACGCACCTGGGTGTCGTCCAGCTTTGGCACCGCGCGTGCGATCAGGTCGCGGCGATCACTGCCGCGCAGCAGCTCGCGCTCGGCCTGCGCGCTGGGGTAGCCCATCGCCAGGCGCAGCAGGAAACGATCCAGCTGCGAATCCGGCAACGGGAAGGTGCCGGACAGGTCGACCGGGTTCTGCGTGGCGATGACGAAGAACGGGTCGGGCAGTGGATGTGTCTGTCCATCCAGGGTGACCTGCTGCTCGGCCATCGCCTCCAGCAACGCACTCTGCGTGCGCGGCGGTGCACGGTTGATCTCATCGGCCAGCAGCACGTGGGTGAACACCGGGCCGGGATGGAACTGGAACTGGCGGCTGCCGGCCTCGTACACCGAAACGCCAAGTACGTCCGCCGGCAACAGGTCGGAGGTGAACTGCACGCGCTGGAAGCTGAGACCGAGGCTGCTGGCCAATGCGTGCGCCAACGTGGTCTTGCCCAGCCCGGGCAGATCCTCGATGAGCAGGTGGCCGCCAGAAAGCAGGGCAACAAAGGCCAGCCTGACTTCCGGCACCTTGCCCAGCACCAGTGCGTTCACCTGATCCTGTGCCTCCCGCAGGGCCTGGCGCAGTTGATCGGTTAGCATGCTGGGATTGGGGGACGAGGCTGGCATGATCGTCTCAGGTCTGGAATCCATTCGATTATCCATAGAGCAATGCAAGGCGAACAGCGCGCGCGGGCGATTTTTCTCTGGTTGTGGACGCTGATCACAGCGGCCAAGCTGGTGGTGGCCGCGCGCCTGCCGCTGTTCGTCGATGAGGCGTTCTATTGGCAGGAAGGGCAGCATCTGGCCGCTGCCTATTCCGACCTGCCGGGGCTGACCGCCTGGCTTGCACGCCTGGGCGTGGAGATCGGTGGCCATCACGTACTCGCATTGCGCCTGCCGTTCCTGGCCATCGGCGCGCTGCTGCCGATGCTGGTGGTGCGCATCGCCACGCGCTGGTTTGGCAACGTGGCCGGTTGGCAGGCGGGCAGCCTGACCCTGCTGATGCCGTTGTCGGCCACGCTGGGCCTGCTGGCCGTGCCGGACGTACCGATGGCGCTGGCGGCAGTGATCTGCCTGCACGCCGGCGCGCGCCTGCTGCACAGCGTGGATGCGTCCTCGGCGATGAAGCTGGCGCTGGGCCTGCTGATCGGTGCGCTCAGCCACTACCGTTTCATTGGTGTCATCGGTGTCGGCTTCATTGCGCTGCTGGCGTTGCCGCAGGGCCGTCGCATGCTGGCCGATCCGCGCGTATGGGTGGCGCTGGCGGTGGGCGTGCTGGCCTGGCTGCCGTTGCTGGCGTGGAATGCCGACAACCACGACGCCGGCCTGAAGTTCCAGGTGGTCGAGCGCCACCCGTGGACGTTCGAGTGGGAGGGGCTGTGGTTCCTGGTGATCCAGCCGATGCTGGTGACGCCGATCCTGTGCATCGCGATGTGGAAGGTCGCCCTGGCGGGTACCCGCAGTGGCGGTGGGGCGCGGGTGCAGTGGCGCTATTTCGGCCTGGTGGGCGGGGTGTCGACGCTGGGCATCTTCCTGCTGGGCTTCTTCACCGATGTCGAGCGGATCAGTTTCCACTGGCCCTTGCCAGGCTACCTGGCGCTGCTGGTGGCCGTGCCGGTGGTCCTCAACGGTTGGCCGCGCTGGTTGCGCCGTACCGGCTGGTGGCTGGCCGCTGCAGGTACCGTGCTGGCGTTCGGCTACTACCTGATGGCGTCCACGCCGGCACTGCGCGAGCAGATGGCCGGCAGCAAGTACTACCCGCGCAACTTTGCCGGCTGGCAGCCACTGGCCGTGGCGGTGCGTGACGAACTGCGGCAGATGCCACCGGGTACGCGTGTCCTGGCGGGCAACTTCAAGGTCGGTGCCGAACTGGGCTTCCAGCTGGGCAATGGCGATATCGAGGTGCTGCCACATCCGCTCAACGACAAGCATGGGCGCACCGCACAGCTGGCGCAGTGGGACCTGCTGCACGAAGGCCCGCGCAGTGTGCCGATGCTGCTGGTGCTGTCACCCAGTGACCAGCGCTACCGCGATCTGCTGGCGCGCTATCACACCCTCTGCGAGCAGGTGGGGCCGCTGCCGGCGCCGCGCGTGGTCAGCAGCGATCATGGCTTCCAGCGGTTCCTGCTGTTCCGGCTGCCGGCCGAGCGTGCGCAGGGGCCCTGCGTAACGCCCGCGATGGCCTGGCTGGATGCGCCGTCCAACGGTGAGAAGGTCTCCGGAACGCTCGCCATCAAGGGCTGGGCATTCAAGGATGGGGTCGGGCTGGCGCGGGTTGAAGTGCTGGTTGATGGCCGCTCGATCGGTGACGCGCGTTACGGGCGCGTGTTCGACGTTCGCCCCGCCTGGCCGGACAGTACCGATCCGCAGCATCCGGCGGTGGGCTTCGACGCGTCGCTGGACACCACCACGCTGGCGCCGGGCCGGCACTGGCTCGGCCTGCGCCTGCACGGGCGCGATGGCAGCGTGGAGGCGTGGCAGGAGCAACCGTTCGAGGTTCGTTGAGGTCCTCTGGTCCTCTGGAGCCGAGCCGATGCCCGGCTGCTTCCGAGTCAGATGGCAGGCAGCCTCGAAAAAAGCAGCCGGGCATGGGCTCGGCTCTACCGTTCACGGCACCGCGAATCCGGCCCTGCGCAGCAGGCCGCACAGCGCGATCAGTGGCAGGCCGACCAGCGCGGTCGGGTCGCGGTTGTCGATCGCCTCGAACAGGCTGATGCCCAGGCCCTCGCACTTGAAGCTGCCGGCGCAGTCCAGTGGCTGCTCGGTGGCGACGTAGCGGGCGATCTCCTGCGAATCCAGCGCGCGGAAGCGTACTTCGGTCAGATCCAGGGCGGCGAGGGATTCTCCATCCCGCCTGAGACTGATTGCCGTGTGAAAGCGTACCGTCTGCCCGGACATCGCCACCAGCTGCGCACAGGCCGCCTCGACCGTGCCCGGCTTGCCCAGCGGCTGGCCGTTCAGGTCGGCGACCTGGTCCGAGCCGATCACCCAGGCACCCGGATGGCGCGTGGCGACATCGGCCGCCTTGGCGGCGGCCAGGCGCGTGGCCAGGGCCAACGGCCCCTCGCCGTTCAACGGCGTTTCATCCACCTCCGGGCGTGCGCAGTCGAAGGGCAGGCCCAGCCGTTGCAGCAGTTCGCGACGGTAGCGGGAGGTGGAGGCCAGGACCAGTGACATGCGAGAATATCGGGGCAGGGTGCGGCAGTCTGGCCCGCCGGCAACGCCAGCGGCAAGTCCTGTATGGCGGGCATTTGACAGCGGGCGGTGCGATCCTTAGTATTCAGCGGCTTATGTCCGCGAACGTGCCCGAAACGCTGGATGCCTGGCGGATGGTTGTAGCGCGAAGGCGCTTCGACGGTCAGGTCTCCCTGGCTGAATTGACCCGCCTGCAGGGGTTGGTCGCAGATACCGACGGTGAGTGTGTCTACTCGCTTGAATTCGGTCGCGACGACGTCTTGCGGGTATCCTATGTGGAACTGACCATCGACACCGCGTTGCCGCTGACCTGTCAGCGCAGCATGCAGCGATTCCTGTTGCCGGTGAAGGTGACCCAGAGGCTTGGCCTGATCCGCGACGAGGACGAGGAATCGTCCCTGCCGGAGGAATACGAGGCGTTGCTGGTGCCGGAAGACGGCCAGCTGCGTCCGCTGGACCTGGTCGAGGACGAGTTGGTGCTGGCGGTGCCTGTGGTGCCGCTGTCGCCCGACGGTGAAGCAGTCGACAAGGACTGGGCACCGAGCGAAGAAGAAACAAAGAAGGCCAACCCGTTTGCGGCGTTGGCGGCATTGAAGAAACAATAGCAGCCGGTTGTCGTCGGCGGCTGCGGCGAAAGCGAAAAGTGTGCTGGGCGCTGGCGTCCTGTGCGACGAAACGACGAAGCAAAACGAACCGAGTTTGGAGCAATCCCATGGCTGTCCAGAAATCCCGTGTTACCCCGTCCCGCCGCGGCCAGCGCCGTTCGCATGACGCCCTGAGCGCCAAGCAGCTGTCGACCGACCCGACCACCGGCGAAGTGCACCTGCGTCACCACATCACTGCTGACGGTTTCTACCGCGGCAAGAAGGTCATCCAGACCAAGACCTCGGCCGTCGAAGAAGATTGATGTGCCGGGAAGGCCGCTGCCCCCGGGCAGCGGCCTTTGCCTTCTTTCCCGGGCGTGCCGGTGATCGGCGGCCCGCGCAACAGGAAACATGATGAGCAAGCGGATCTATTCGAGGATCGCGGGCACCGGTAGCTATTTGCCGGAGAAAGTCCTGACCAACGCCGACCTGGAAAAAATGGTCGAAACCTCGGATGAGTGGATCCAGTCGCGCACCGGAATTCGTGAACGGCACATCGCGGCCGAAGGCGAGACCACCAGCGACCTTGGCTACAACGCCGCCCTGCGCGCGCTTGAAGCCGCAGGCATCGATGCCTCGCAGCTCGACATGATCGTGGTCGGCACGACCACGCCTGACCTTATTTTCCCGTCCACCGCGTGCCTGATCCAGGCCAAGCTCGGTGTGGCCGGGTGCCCCGCCTTCGACGTCAACGCAGCCTGTTCCGGCTTCGTGTTCGCGCTGGGCGTGGCCGACAAATTCATCCGCTCCGGCGACTGCAAGCACGTGCTGGTGATCGGCACCGAAACGTTGACCCGCATGGTCGACTGGAACGATCGCACCACCTGCGTGCTGTTCGGTGATGGCGCCGGCGCCGTCGTGCTCAAGGCCGACGAAGAGACCGGCATCCTCAGCACCCACCTGCATGCCGATGGCAGCAAGAAGGAACTGCTGTGGAACCCGGTTGGCGTCTCGAGCGGCTTCAAGGATGGCGCCAATGGTGGCGGCACCATCAACATGAAGGGCAACGACGTGTTCAAGTACGCCGTCAAGGCGCTGGACTCGGTCGTGGACGAGACCCTGGCCGCCAACGGCCTGGACAAGTCCGACCTGGATTGGCTGATCCCGCACCAGGCCAACCTGCGCATCATCGAAGCCACCGCCAAGCGCTTGGACATGTCGATGGACCAGGTCGTGGTGACCGTCGACAAGCACGGCAACACCTCGTCCGGTTCGGTGCCGCTGGCGCTGGACGCCGCCGTGCGGTCGGGCAGGGTCGAGCGCGGCCAGCTGCTGCTGCTGGAAGCCTTTGGTGGCGGCTTCACCTGGGGTTCGGCCCTGCTGCGCTATTGATAGTGCAAGTTACGACAATGTGAAGTCTTGTCGTTACGGCCCTCCGGGGCCGTAACGCGTTTAAGGAGGACCTGTCATGGTTGAGCCCATCTTCATCGAAGGGCAACGTGCCTGGCTGAAGCAGTACGGCAAGGGAAGCCGGGCACTGGCCCTGGGCCTGCTCAATTTTGTTGCGCGCCGTTTCCATCTCGATGCCCTGCGCCCGCCGCCGCACCGTGGTGGCGACGCCGCGCGCGAAACCGAGGCCCGCCGCCTTGCAGAGCTGCAGGCGCAAGGCGTGAACGTGCCGGACGTGCTGGGCACCGGCCATGCCGCGCTGGTGATCGGCGACAACGGCAGATCATTCAATACCTGCCTGCGCGAAGCCGACGAAGCCGGTCGTGATCGGCTGGTGATGGCGGCGATGCAGGCCATTGCCCAAGCGCATGCGCGCGGCGCCTATTTTGGCCAGCCGCTGCCGCGCAATCTCACCTGGGACGGGCAGCAGGTCGGCTTCATCGATTTCGAGGAAGATCCGCTGGAAGTGATGGACCTGTCCGAAGCGCAGGCCCGCGACTGGCTGATGTTCGGCTATGGCGTGGCCAAGTACTACGCTGATCGCCCCGAACATCTGCAGGCGATGATGACCGAGGCGATGGGCGAGGCCCAGGCGCCGGTGCGCGAGCACGTGCATGCGGTCAGTGGCCGCCTGCGCAGCCTGGCCAGGGTCTGCATGAAGCTGGGCCGCTCAGCGCGCGCGCTGGCCCATTCGATCTTCATCACCCACGGTGCCAGCACTGCTGGCGTGCTGATGCTGGTGGGCCTGTGCGTGGATTTCCTCGCTGATGGCGATCTGGATGTGCTGCAGCTGTTCTGCTGATGGCTGATCGGGGTCAGACCCCTTTTCCGCAGGAAAAGAGATCTGACCCCGTCGCGCCTGCCCGTCATTGCTCCATACGCCTGCATACGCGCACGTACAGACGACACAGCGGATTCCCCCTTATCATGGCCCGCTTCGATTGCAACAAGCGGATGACCGCGTGACCGTATCCACCCTCGCTTTTGTCTTCCCCGGCCAGGGCTCGCAGTCTGTGGGCATGGTGGCCGAGCTGGCCGAACTGCACCCGCAGGTGCGTGAAGCCTTCACCGAGGCATCCGATGGTGCCGGCGTCGACCTGTGGGCGCTGTCCCAGGGCGGCCCGGAGGAAATGCTCAACCGTACCGAATACACCCAGCCGGCCCTGCTGGCCGCGAGTATCGGCGTGTGGCGTGCCTGGAACGCTGTGGGCGGTCCGCGCCCGTCGGTGCTGTCCGGCCACAGCCTGGGCGAGTACACCGCCCTGGTTGCCGCCGGCGCGCTGAGCCTGCATGACGGTGCGCACCTGGTGCGCCTGCGTGGCCAGCTGATGCAGGAAGCGGCGCCGGCCGGTGTCGGCGCCATGGCCGCCGTGCTCGGTGCCGAAGACCAGCTGGTGCTGGATGTCTGCGCCGAAGCCGCAGGCAGCCAGGTAGTGGTGCCGGCCAACTTCAATTCGCCGGGCCAGATCGTGATCGGTGGCGACGCCGACGCGGTCGACCGTGCGCTGGCGCTGCTGGCCGAGAAGGGCGTGCGCAAGGCGGTCAAGCTGGCCGTCAGCGTGCCCTCGCACACCCCGTTGATGCGCGAAGCGGCCAACCGCCTGGCCGAAGTGATGGCCGGCCTGTCCTGGCAGGCGCCGCAGCTGCCGGTGGTGCAGAACGTCGATGCCCAGGTGCACGACGGCCTGGACGCCATCCGCACTGCGCTGGTCCAGCAGCTGTACCAGCCGGTGCAGTGGACTGGTTGCGTGCAGGCGTTGGCCGCCCGCGGCATCACCCAGATCGCCGAGTGCGGCCCGGGCAAGGTGCTGACCGGCCTGGTCAAGCGCATCGACAAGGCCATCGACGGCCGTCCGCTGGCCACGCCGGGCGACTTCGAAGCCGCCCGCGAGGCATGGTCGGCCTGACCTTCCCTGTTCCTGCCGACCGTACCGGTGGCCGCTGCAAGCGGCACGGTGCGGCGGCCGCTCCCGTCTGAGGAAAACATCATGAGCAAGCCCCTGCAGGGTGAAATCGCACTGGTCACCGGTGCCAGCCGTGGCATTGGCGCCGCCATCGCCGATCTGCTGGCCGCCCAGGGCGCCACCGTCATCGGCACTGCCACCACCGAATCCGGCGCCGCCGCGATCGGTGAGCGCCTGGCCGCCCACGGCGGTCACGGCCGCGCGCTGAACGTCACCGACGCCGCTGTGCTGGACAGCGTGCTCGATGGCATCGCCAAGGAATTCGGCCCGATCTCGATCCTGGTCAACAATGCCGGCATCACCCGCGACAACCTGCTGATGCGCATGAAGGACGAGGACTGGGCGTCGATCATCGACACCAACCTGACCAGCGTGTTCCGTACCAGCAAGGCGGTGATGCGCGGCATGATGAAGGCGCGCAAGGGCCGCATCATCAACATCGCATCGGTGGTGGGCGTGACCGGCAATGCCGGCCAGGCCAACTACGCGGCCGCCAAGGCCGGCATCATCGGCTTCAGCAAGTCGCTGGCCAAGGAAATCGGTTCGCGCGGTGTCACCGTCAATGTTGTCGCACCCGGCTTCATCGACACCGACATGACCAAGGCGTTGCCGGAAGAAGCGCGTACCGCGCTGATCAACGACATCGCCCTCGAACGCCTGGGTTCGCCGGAGGACATCGCCCATGCGGTGGCATTCCTGGCCAGCCCGGCTGCCGGTTACATCACCGGCGAAACCCTCCATGTGAACGGCGGCATGTACATGCCGTAAGCAAGGGGCGCAGGGATTGCGCCGCAAGTGGTTGATCTGCGGAGGTTTTTGCTGCAATGCAAGGCCGCGCCGGTTTCCACTACACTATCCCACGGCCATCGCCCTTGATGGCGACCACTTTTGAACCACAACTCCATCTGGAGCGAGATCCCATGAGCACCATCGAAGAACGCGTCAAGAAAATCGTCGTCGAACAGCTTGGCGTCAAGGAAGATGAAGTCACCAACAGCGCATCGTTCGTCGATGACCTGGGCGCTGACTCGCTGGACACCGTCGAGCTGGTGATGGCCCTGGAAGAAGAATTCGAGTGCGAGATCCCGGACGAAGAAGCCGAGAAGATCAGCACCGTGCAGGCCGCCATCGACTACATCACGGCCCACGTCAAGGCCTGATGTCAGACGGCAGTGCGCGCGGGTCTCCGCTCGCCGCGCACCGCACCCCATGGGGCCGCAGTTGCGGCCCCGTGTGTTTGAGCATCACACCGAAGCAAACCGTGTTACCCGATTGAACCTTCGGGTCAGGAGAATCAGCAATGAAGCGTCGCGTCGTCGTAACCGGCCTGGGTATCGTCTCGCCGTTGGGCAATGATCTGGCCAGCAGCTGGGAAGGCATCACCCATGGTCGTTCGGGCATCGGTCCGCTGACCAACGTTTCTGATGCCTATCTGGATCGGTTCACCACCAAGATTGCAGGTGAGGTCAAGGGCTTTGACATCACCGCCGACAATGAACTGTTCGGCAAGTACCGGGTCAGCGGCAAGGATGCCAAGAAGATGGACCCGTTCATCCATTACGGCCTCGGTGCCTCGTTCATGGCCCTGCACGACTCGGGCCTGGAGATCACCGACGCCAATGCCGAGCGCATCGGCGCCATTGTCGGCGCCGGCATTGGCGGCCTGCTCGGTATCGAAGAGCAGACCATCGAATTCCATGAGGGCAAGAAGATCTCGCCCTTCTACGTGCCCAAGACCATCATCAACATGCTGCCGGGCCAGCTGAGCATCATCGCCGGCCTGAAGGGGCCGTCGTTCTCGGCGGTGTCGGCGTGCGCGACCTCGAACCATTCGATCGGCACCGCGATGCGTATGATCCAGTACGGCGACGCCGACGTGATGGTGGCGGGTGGTGCCGAACGTGGCTCATCGCCGACCGCCGTGGGTGGCTTCTGCGCGATGAAGGCGATGAGCACCCGCAACGACACCCCGGAACAGGCCTCGCGCCCGTGGGACAAGGACCGTGACGGCTTCGTGCTGGGCGACGGCGCCGGCATCCTGATCCTGGAAGAGTACGAGCACGCCAAGGCCCGTGGCGCGAAGATCTACTGCGAACTGGCCGGCTTCGGCGCCAGCTCCGACGCGTACCACATGACCGCCCCGAGCGAGAACGGCGAAGGTGCCGCGCGCTGCATGGTCATGGCGATGAAGGACGCCGGCGTGACCCCCGAACAGGTGGGTTACCTCAACGCGCATGGCACGTCCACGCCGCTGGGTGACCTGGGCGAGACCATGGCGATGAAGACCGCTTTCGGCGACCACGCCTACAAGATGATGGTCAGCTCCACCAAGTCGATGACCGGCCACCTGCTGGGCGCGGCCGGCGGCGTGGAAGCGATCTTCTCGGTGATGGCGCTGCAGGACAACGTCATTCCGCCGACCATCAACCTGCAGCAGCCGGGCGAAGGCTGCGACCTGGACTACGTGCCCAACGAAGCACGCCAGGCCAAGGTTGACGTGGTGATGTCCAATGGCTTCGGCTTCGGCGGCACCAACGGCACGCTGATCTTCAAGCGCGTCTGACCGGGTTGTAGCGTCGGGCCATGCTCGACTGAACGTGCATTACGCACGAGGAGGCCGCCGCAAGGCGGCTTCCGTGCATCTGAATCCCTGAACTGGCCATCATGACCCACGCACCGCTGATCCACCCGCTGCCGCACCCGATCGATCTGCTGGCCCTGCAGCAGCACGACCCGGCACGCTTCCCGCTGCTGATGGAATCCACCGCCTCGGGCACCGCCCAGGGCCGCTGGAGCCTGCTGCTGGCCGCGCAGGGCGAGAGCCTGCGGCTGGATGCCGATGGCCAGGTGCGCGACCTGCAGGGTGCCGTGCAGCCCGGCACGTTCCTGCAGGCGCTGGATCGCGCCTGGCAGCACGAACGCCTGCCGCACGACGGCAGCCACAGCCTGCCGTTCCGCGGCGGCTGGGCGTTGATGCTGGACTACGAAGTGGCCAGCCAGATCGAACCGGTGCTGCCGGCGCGCGCGCGCGCGGACGGCCGCCCCACCGCGCTGGCGCTGCGTTGCCCGGCTGCGGTGCTGCACGACCACCAGAACGACGCCAGCTTCGTCATCGCCGAAGCCGGTGAGCAGGCCCTGCTGGAGGCGCTGGTGACCTTGGCGTCGCAGGCACTGCCGGAGGCTGGGCAGGGCTGGCAGCCGCCGCAGTCGGTGGGCGAGGATGCGCCGCAGCGCTTCACCGACGGCGTGCGCCGGGTGATCGACTACCTGCGTGCCGGCGATGTGTTCCAGGTGAACCTGTCGCGGCGCTGGAGCGCGCAGTTCGCTGCGCCGGTCAGCCCGCAGGCGCTGTACGCGCAGCTGCGCCGTGCCAACCCGGCACCGTTCGCCGGCTTGTTCAGCGCGCACGGCCGCCACGTGGTCAGCTCCTCGCCGGAGCGGCTGGTGTCGGTGCATGCCGGCCACGCGCAGACGCGTCCGATTGCCGGCACGCGTCCGCGCTTCGAGGGCGACGATGATGCCGCGCGCATCCAGGAGCTGGTCGGCCACCCGAAGGAGCGTGCCGAGCACGTGATGCTGATCGACCTGGAGCGCAACGACCTGGGCCGTATCTGCCTGCCCGGCACCGTGGTGGTCGATGAGCTGATGACCGTGGAGAGCTACGCGCATGTGCACCACATCGTCAGCAACGTCAGCGGCCACCTGCGCCCGGAGGTCACGCCCGGCGAGGTGATCGCCGCCACGTTCCCGGGCGGCACCATCACCGGCTGCCCCAAGGTGCGCTGCATGCAGATCATCAGCGAGCTGGAGCAGGTGCCGCGCGGTGCCTACACCGGCGCGTTCGGCTGGCTGAACCGCGATGGCGACCTGGACCTGAACATCCTGATCCGTACCGCCGAAGTGGATGGCCACGAGGTGAGCTTCCGCACCGGTGCCGGCATCGTGGTTGATTCGGACCCGGACAAGGAACTGGACGAGACCCGGGCCAAGGCCCGCGGCCTGCTGCGCGCGCTCGGCCAGCAGGGGTAGTGCCGGTGGGTGCCAGTGTTGTGGTGGGTGCCGACCGTTGGTCGGCACGCAGGCGCCACCCCGGTCATGACCCCAATCCATCGGCACGGTATCCTGCACGACGGAATCGAGTTCAGAGGTAGTCCATGGCGGGAGCCAAGCGCGGGTGTCTGTTCGTGGTAACGCTGGTGGTGGTGCTGGCCGCCGTCGTGGCCGGCGCGGGCGCGTGGTTCTTCTACCAGCAGACCCGCTTCGCCGATGCCCCGATCACCCCGACCGCCGAGAGCGTGGTCATCGCCAGCGGCGATGGCATGAACAGCGTGCTGCGCAAGCTGCGCGATGCCGGCGTGGACGAGGGCCAGGACGCCCAGTGGCAGCTGCTGGCGCGCCAACTCGATGCGGCCGGCAAACTGAAGGTGGGCGAGTATGCGCTCAGTGGCGAGCTGACCCCGCGCGAGCTGCTGCTGCGCATGCGCGCCGGCAAGGTGCTGCAGCACCGGGTCACGATTGTCGAGGGCTGGAACATCCGCCAGCTGCGTGCCGCGCTCAAGCGCGCCGAGCCGCTGCTGCACACCACCGACACGCTTGATGACGCCGCGCTGATGCAGCGCCTCGGCTTCGGTGGCCAGCACCCGGAAGGCCGCTTCCTGCCGGAGACCTACGTCTACCAGCGCGGCGACAGCGATCTGGACGTGCTCAAGCGCGCCCACGCCGCAATGGAAAAGGCGCTGGACGAGGCCTGGGAAAGCCGCGCGCCGGACCTGCCGATCAACACGCCCTACGAACTGCTGACGCTGGCCTCGATCATCGAGAAGGAAACCGCGCTGGCCAGCGAGCGCCCGCAGATCGCCGGCGTGTTCATGCGCCGCCTGAAGATCGGCATGCGCCTGCAGACCGACCCGACCGTGATCTACGGCCTCGGTGCTGCGTATGACGGCAACATCCGCCGTCGCGACCTGACCACCGACACCCCCTACAACACCTATACCCGTGCCGGCCTGACCCCGACCCCGATCGCCATGCCCAGCCGTGACGCGCTGATGGCGGCCGCGCAACCCGCGGCGGGCGATGCGCTGTACTTCGTCGCCGTGGGCGATGGCAGCGGCGCGCACGTGTTCTCGCCCAGCCTGGACCAGCACAACGCCGCCGTGGCGCGCTACCTGCAACAGCTGCGCCAGCAACGTACCCAGGAGACCCCGGCGCAATGAGTCCCGCGCTGCTTCGCCACCCGCGTTTCGTCAGCCTGGAAGGCGGCGAGGGCGCGGGCAAGACCACCGCCATCAATGCCATCCGTGAGTGCCTGCGCAGCCACGGCCACGAGGTGGTGCTGACCCGTGAACCGGGCGGCACGCCACTGGCCGAGCGCATCCGCGGCCTGGTGCTGAAACCCGATGCCGAGATCGCCGCCGAACCGCTCAGCGCCGAAGCCGAGCTGCTGCTGGTATTCGCCGCGCGCGCGCAGCATGTGCGCCAGGTGATCCAGCCGGCGCTGCAGCGCGGCGCCTACGTGCTGAGCGATCGTTTCACTGATTCCAGCTACGCCTACCAGGGCGGTGGCCGCGGCTTGGATCCGCAGTGGATTGCCGACCTGGAGCGCCGCGCGGTCGGCCTGCTGCCGGGCCTGACCCTGCTGCTGGACGTGGACGTGGCCGTCGGCCGCGCGCGCGCCAACGGTCGCGACCTGTGGCCGGACCGCATCGAGAGCGAGCAGGACGATTTCTTCCAGCGCGTGCGCGAAGTGTTCCGCAGCCGTGCGCAGCAGGACCCGCAGCGCTTTGCGTTGATCGACGCCGGCCAGGTGCAGGAACGCGTGGCCGCCGACGTGGTCGCGCGTGTCGAGCGCTGGCTGCAGGACGGGGAGGGCGCATGAATACCTTTTCACCGTGGCAGCAGCGCGCGTTCGACCAGACCGTGGCCGCGCTCGACGCCGGTCGCCTCGGTCATGGCCTGCTGATCTGCGGCCCGGCCGGGCTGGGCAAGCATGAGGTGGCGCTGGCGCTGGCCGACCACGTGCTGGCGCAGGGCGATGCAGCCCACGCAACGCGCACGCGCCAGCTGATCGCAGCGGGTACACACCCGGACCTGCAGCTGGTCAGCTTCATTCCGAACAAGAGCGGCGACAAGCTGCGTACCGAGATCGTCATCGAGCAGATGCGCGAGATCACCGACAAGCTGGCGCTGACCCCGCAGTACGGCGTGGCGCAGGTGGTGATCGTCGACCCGGCCGATGCGATCAACCGCTCGGCGGCCAACGCGCTGCTGAAGACCCTGGAAGAGCCGCAGCCCGGCCGCTACCTGTGGCTGATCAGCAGCGACCCGGCACGCCTGCCGCAGACCATCCGCAGCCGTTGCCAGCGCCTGGAGTTCAAGCTGCCGCCGCAGCACGAAGCGCTGGCCTGGCTGCAGCAGCAGGGCCATAGCGAGGCATCGGCGCGCGAAGCGCTGGAGGCCGCGCGCGGCCATCCCGGCCAGGCCGACAACTGGCTGCGCGAAGACGGCCTGAGCCTGCGCCGCGAAGTCGGTCGAGATCTGGAACAGCTGGTCACCGGCAAGACCGGCGCGGTGGAGCTGGCGCAGAAGTGGTGCGGTGACGACAACGCGGCGCTGCGCCTGCGCTTTGCCGCCGACCTGGCGCTGGCCCAGGCCAGCACCGATGCCTTGACCACGCCGGAGCGATTGCACAAGCTTGCAGCCTGGTTCGATGCGGCCAACCGCACCCGCGACCTGCTGCGCACCACGGTGCGTGCAGACCTTGCGGTGGTCGAGTTGCTGCTGGCCTGGAACAAGGTGAACGAGCGGCCTGCCGCAAGGGGAAATCGATGAGTGCCAGCAACGCCCGCCAGGGCATCCTGTCCCTGGCCGTGAAGGACAAAGCCGCGCTGTACAGCGCGTACATGCCGTTCGTGAAGAATGGCGGCATCTTCGTGCCCACGCCCAAGCGCTACTTCCTGGGCGACGAGGTGTTCCTGCTGCTGACCCTGCCCGATTCCAGCGAGCGCCTGCCGGTGGCGGGCAAGGTGATCTGGGTGACCCCGGCCGGCGCGCAGGGCAACCGCACCGCCGGCATCGGCGTGCAGCTGGCCGACGGTGCCGAAGGCGAGGGCGTGCGCCACAAGATCGAGACCCTGCTGGCCGGGCTGACCGGCTCGGACAAGCCGACCCATACGATGTGAGGCTGCGCGCGGAGCCTTTCTGTAGCGTCCGGCCATGCCCGGCTGCATGCCCCGAAACGCCCGTGAACACGAATGTGAAAAACTGTTGACGGCCTCTGAAAAGCCCCTATAATGAGCGGCTCAGCAACACACCGGGCGGTTAGCTCAGCGGTAGAGCATTGCCTTCACACGGCAAGGGTCACAGGTTCGATCCCTGTACCGCCCACCAAATAAAACCCTGATTTTTCAGGTGTTATGAAGAAGCCGGCCTTGAGCCGGCTTTTTCGTAAGCGCAGGATAAGTGCGCGCCATGTGGTGGTGCGTATGCAAAAATCCCGCAGGCAAATGAGCTGCTCTCTGCCTAGGGCCGAATCTCTGCCTAGGGCCGAAGGCTCAGGTAGAAGAAGAGTCTCAAGGACTGAATCGCACGTACCGTTCTTTCGTGGTTCGTGATATGTTCTTGGCGACCAAAAGGCTGCTAGACGGGTGATATGTAAGAGGGGCGTGTCCCCCACCTGTCTAGCGGCCAATTTTTTGCCCGGAGGTCATGGATGTCCCTCTGCTACGCGGTGCTCCTCGATGCTGGATTTCTTAAGTATCAATTGGGCAAGCCTGGTCATCCGATCGAGGCGTCTGATATTGAGCAGTTCATCGAGCGCGTGAAGAATCGCCCTGAGCTGACGGGCATGCTCCTTCACCGAATTTATTTCTATGATTCTAAGCCCCTCGAAGGAGCGGCGGTAAACCCTTTAGATGGCTCAGCCATCGATTTCGGCTCTAGTGATACAGCGTCGCGCAATCGCAGCCTGCATGCGCATGTTGCGCGCCTCCCCTTCTTCAGCATGCGCTTCGGCGAACTCTCAATGGAAGGTTGGGGGCTGAAAAAGCGCTTCTTGGATAAACATGCTGGTGAAGGGGCGATATCTGTTAGTGCTGTCGATCTCCGCCCGGTTGTTAAACAGAAGGGCGTGGATATGAGGATCGGACTCGATATCGCTAGTCTCACTTTGAAGAAGCACGTTGCCATGATTGTGTTGGCAACAGGCGATAGTGACTTCGTGCCAGCAATGAAATTTGCTCGACGCGAAGGCGCACAGATCATGTTGATTGTTCAGCGACATGGAATTAAGGAATCGCTTCGAGAGCACGCCGACATTGTAATTGATGATCTATAGGTCAATGCGAGTCCGGTAGACGCTGCTCCCACTCTCATTTTCCTGCAATTCGGATGTGAATAGGTTCGCTATGAAGAGCTTGGATGAGTACCTAGATTCTTATCTGGACGGAAGTTCTGATCCGGGCACCGCCGTGATGCTGATTGGTCACTGGGGTTCGGGGAAGACTCATTACATACAAGGCTATTTTCGTCGGCGCGCTGAGCAGAGCGCGGCGTCAGAAGCGCTTTTAAACTCGACTCCGCGAAAATGGTGGCACCTTCCCTTCCTGAAGAGTGACTCTAGAGTCAAGCCGGCTGCTACCTCGCCCACCCAGCACCTCTACGCTAGCTTTTTCGGTGCAGATAGTGCTGCGGCGATCTCTGACCAATTTCTTTCGCAACTATATCCGGTGTTGAATTCTACGCTCGGCAAAGTGCTGGGGGCTGCGGCGATTCGCGTCTCAAACATAGGGGTCCAGGTTGCCACAGCCGGAGCGGTAGCTGACGCGGCCCGCGAAGAAGATGCAAAAGCAATTACGCGATGGCTTAGTAATCCCAAGGGGCGCGTGCTCGTCTTCGATGATCTTGAGCGCGCAGGTATGCCAATCGAAATGTGCCTTTCGATAATCAATAGCTATGTAGAGCGAGATGGTCTCAAGGTGATCGTGTTGGCAAACGATGCAGAGATTAATGCCGATAGCGTCTATGGCCGTTGGAAAGAGAAGGCCATAGGAAAGACAGTTAAGGTGATCTCTGATCCCGGTGCTGTGTTGGATTCGCTGCTCTTGGAACTAGACGAAGGGCCTGTAAAGACGGCTGTGAAGGATGAGCGCGCTGCGCTGCTTGCCGTCATGGAGGTGTCCAAACTCGTCAACTACCGTAGCGTGCGGAGTTTAGTTTTTGATGCGCAGCGACTTCTGAAACTGCTCGATCGGCGCCTCCGCGATTCTAAGGCTGGGGTGCTGGAATTGCTGAAGTTCTCAATCGCTTTGGGTGGAGAGCTTCGCGCGGGAAGGCTTGAGCCTGAGGAAGTTGAGATCGTACAGCAATGTTTCGCAATTAGAGTCAAAGACAAAAGCAAAAGAACCGAGAGAGATCTATATATTTTGGACCTTGAGGAAAGGTTTGCATCGGTACTGGCGCTTGAATCTGTTGTACCTGCGTCGGGACTTGTCTCTTTTTGGCGCGTTGGCACTCTGGATGTTGAAGCTGCTAATGCAGCTATCCAGCAGAATGCGCTAGTAGTGGGCGTTCAGGCGCAGCCACCCTGGCAAAGACTGTGGGAACTACGACGGCTATCAATTAGCCGATATAACGAGGCTCGGGTGGACCTCTTGAAGTCGATAGATCAAAGGATGTTGTACGTTCAGGGTGAAATTCTGCACGTGGTCGGGATTGCATTGACGCTGGAGGACTTCGGCGTGGGCCTATTTCCTCAGTTCAAAGAGGTCAATCTTTGGGTTCAGCAGTACGCGTCAGACCCCGTCGTTTTTGATCGGCTTGAGCGCAGCGTGGGGTGGCTCGATGGAGCCGATTCCTACGCTGGACTTGGCTTCCACAAGCGCCGAGATCCAAGGTTCATGAGAGCATTTGAGTTGCTTGAGGAGCTAGTGGATCGGGCTGAGCAGAAGCGCCTATTGGCAGACGTGCCTGTGCTGCTAGCGCAGATTCGGAATAGGGACTATTCAAACATCTACTCGTTCGGTGCGCCTGGAAGCGTGGATGGGAAGCCATGGCTTCATCTCGTAGGTTCCGGCGAGCTGGCCGATCTGCTTTTGCATGACGGAGTGATGCAATCGCCGCTCTTGTCACTCTTGATCAAGCGCTACTCCGAAGACTCGCTGGCAAAGCTTCGCCTTGAATGGCGATCACTGCGTTTGTTGCGAGAGACCTTGCGTCAGCGGATTCGCCATTTACCTGATCCATTTCGCGCCATAGCTACCGAGACTGTGAGCGACGCTTCCAGTAGTCTAAGGAAGGGATTGGCGCAGGCGATCAATATTACTCGGAGACACGAAAACAGAGTGTTGCGGCGTAAGAGCCCGGCTTGAGATCTTACGGACGCGGCGGACTCCGCGAGCAGCTTCGCCTGGCCGGCCTCCTGCCCACCATCGGCCAGCAGGCCGATGGCGCCGCCGTGCGCCGCGCGCCAGAGGGCCGGTAGCGGGCGACCGTTTGCGTCCACCACGTCCGGCGAGAACTGCGCGCAGTACATTTCGTAGCGCTTGCCCACTGTGCTGCGGGGCACGATGCCGGCTTCGGCGAGCAGGCGTTCGGCTTCATCCAGTGTGCTGAACTTCAAGCGCAGCAGTGCCGGGCGGCTCAGTTGTTGTGCCAGCGCGTGCTGGTTGGCGGCGAACCAGACGTTCCAGCCAACGGTTGCGCGGCCTTCCAGTGCGGCCTTGAAGTACTCCAGGTGTTCGGCGTCCATCGCGGTCTCCTGCGCTCCCTGCGCGATTGTAGCGGGAGCATATGCGGGCCGGTCAGGCGTCGCCGCCGGAGAGGCAATGATGCGCCTCGCGCACCAGCTGGCGTGCGGCCACGATCAGTCCGTCGATATGGAAGGCGCCCAACTGTTCGTCTGGGCCGCCTTCGTTGCGCGCATGATCGGCGGCCTGCAGCAGATCGAGCAATGCGCCGAGCCCAGATAGCGAGCGGCGCAACGAAGCGTGATTGCTGGCGCCGAGGGTGAGGCTGATGCATGGCTGTCCGTCATCGCCGTCAGCATGGTTGATCGCATTGAGACGGGCGAAGAAAGTGGGCAGCTGCGCGGGCAAATTCTGTGCGTTCAGGGCGCACTCGATCTCGCGTGCGAGGTCTTCCGGCACATCGGTTGCGACGTCGCCGATCAGGGTGTGCAGGCGGGGATGGACGGCGGTGCGGTTGGTCATGGCGAAACCCTCACTGGCGTAGGGCCACCTTCAGGAGTGAAGGTGGCGGACGGTGCGGGTTGGCGTACCAAGGCAAACAAGCTTCAGGGGAGAAGAATGCCTGGCGGATCTGGCGATCCCCACGCACCGGCCGCCATTGAAGGCAGTCGGTGCATTCTCTCTGCTGCGATTGTTCCTGCAGCCCCTAAATCTTGTTTGTTTATTCGAGACGCCAATCCCGGCCAAGGCGTCTTGCCTCGGCGCAGCGATCATCAAGCCGGGCAATCACATCGGTCTGTGAGGAAAGTTCTCAACTGCCCCTAGGCAGGCCAGATGTTTCCCAATGTGTGCAGTCCAGCACCCGCGAGTAGTGCGGCCCATCACTGATGGCGCACATCGCCGCCCCTGTCGACCGTGCACGAGACGACTCCAGAGCGGCGCCGCCACGGCAATCGCGTCACCCCGCGCGGCGGAGGCGGGACCATGCCACGCATGGAGCCAGAGGGTTCCATCCCTGTGCTGTCCCACCGCCCTGAGCAGGCGTAGTCTCAGCCCATTGCCGTGCCCATCCACCCCGGAGTACACCATGCCGCTCGCCCGCATCGATCTTCGCAAAGGTAAATCCGCCGACTACCTGCAACGCGTCGGCGAAACCATCTACCAGGCCATGCGCGCGGTGGGCGTGCCGGAAAACGATCGCTTCCAGATATTCCAGGAACACGCGCCCGGCACGCTGATCTACGATCCCGGCTACCTGGGCGTGGACCGCACCGACGACTTCATCTGCATCCAGATCACCTGGAACGAAGGGCGCACGCTCGAGCAGAAAAACGCGTTATACCTGGGCATTGCCGATGGGCTGCATGCGGCGGTGGGCATCCGCCGCGAGGATGTGTTCATCAATCTGGTGGAGGTGAAGCGGGAAAATTGGTCGTTTGGTAATGGTGTGGCCCAGTACGTGAGTTGATGGGCAAAAAGCATCCACGCATGGCGTGGATCTACTGGATGGAGGGCGTGCGCGGGGGAGGACAGTCCTGCGTCACCGTGTCGCAGGGGGCAAACCCTGAACGGGGTCCAAGGTTGACCGTGGCCCCGTAGAATGGCGGCGTGCGTCGTTCTGCTCTCCACCGCCGGTTCCAGGCCCTGGCTTGGCTTGCCATGCTGCTGGTGCTGCTCGCCCCGCTGGTGAGCCGCTGGCTGGCGCATGGTCACGTGGTTGCCGCTGCGCCGGTGGCAGCCATGGACCACGCAATGCACGCAGAGCATGCGCAGCACCCGATGGAAGGGCACCACGACCATCACGCGATGGCGATGCCGCACGGCGACGCCGCAAGGAAACCGGCCGCCGATCCACATGCCGATCATGAGATGGGCGTGGACTGCGATTACTGCCTGATTGCTGCACGGCTGATCGCCCTGCTGGTGGCGGCAGTGCTGCTGTTGGCGCCGATGGCACTGGTGTGCCGCGCGTTGCGCGGTGCGGTGCAGACGTTGCCGCAAAGGATCAGCGGCACATTGGGAGCGCGTGGGCCGCCGGCTTTCATGGCCGCCTGAGCCGCACGCGCGTTGCACTGATCGTTTTTCCATGAGGTTGCCGGCCACGGCCGGCGCCCGCACGCGCGTGTTTGTCCCTTTCTGATTGCTGCCCTGCCATTGCGGGTGGCCTTGCATGCCGTGAAAAAATGAAAACGAACCCCAACGCCGCGTACCTGCGCCGGGCGACGCTGCCTGTCGCTTGCGCGTTGCTGCTGCACTCCGCTTCTGCCCTTGCCGCCGACGCGGCACCCCCGACCACGCTGGATACCGTGCGGGTGGTCGATACCCGCAGCGGCGAGCTGTCCTCCACCGCCAGCGCCGGCTCTGCATTGGGCCTGAGCGTGCTGCAGACACCGGCCAGCCTGACGGTGATTTCGCGCGAGCACCTGGAGCAGCGCGGCGACAGCAACCTCAACGATGCGATCAGCCGGGCAGGTGCGATCAGTGCGATGCCGCACCCGGGCAATGGCCTGAGTGCGCTGTCCAGTCGCGGCTTCACGGACGGTGCCTCGGTGATGCGGCTGTACGACGGGCTGCGCCAGTACGGCGGCGTGGGCATCACCTTCCCGTTCGATACCTGGTCGATCGAGCGCATCGAAGTGCTGCGCGGCCCGGCCTCGGTCATCCATGGCGACGGGGCGATTGGCGGCGTGATCAATATCGTGCCGAAGAAGCCCTCGCGCGGTGCCATCGAAAACGAGATCAGCATGACCGTGGGCAGCGAGGACACCGCGCGGCTGGGCTTCGGCAGTGGTGGCGCGCTGACGCCCGGGCTGGCCTACCGGCTGGATGTGAGTGGCAACTACAGCGGTGGCTGGGTCGACCGTGGCCGCAACAACGATGCGACGTTCTCCGGTGCGTTGCTGTGGCAGGCTCGCCCGGACCTGCAGCTGACGCTCACCCATGCGCAGGGCTACCAGCAGCCGATGCGCTACTTCGGCACGCCGCTGGTCGAGGGCCGCCAGCTGGAGGCGCTGCGCCACCGCAACTACAACGTGGACGACAGCGAGATCCGCTTCCGCGACCGCTGGACCCAGCTCGATGCACTGTGGACGCCAACCGCGAATGTGGAATGGCGCACGCGCGTCTACCAGATCGACAGCCAGCGCGATTGGCGCAACGCCGAGGCCTATGTCTACAACCCGCGAACCGGGTTGGTCGACCGCTCGGGCAACACCCAGATCACCCACAACCAGGACCAGACGGGGCTGACCTCGACGCTGCGCGTGCAGGGCAGCGTGGGTGACCTGCAGAACAGTTTTGCCGTGGGCCTGGATGCCAACCGCGCGCACTTCAAGCACACCAACAACACCTACACCGGCAGCTCCGGCCCGGTCGATCCGTTCCATCCGGTGCCGGGGCAGTTCGCCAGCGATGCGCCGAACCTGCCGCGCTACCGCAACCGGGCCGAGCAGTACGCGCTGTTCGTGGAGGACCGGTTGGCGCTGAGCGATCGCTGGTCGGTGCTGGGTGGGCTGCGCCACGACCGCGCGCGCATCGATCGCACCGATCTGATCAGTGGCCAGAAGGCGTTCTCGAAGACCTACAACAGCACCGGCTGGCGTGCAGGCACGGTATTTGCGCTGCAGCCGACGCTGAGCCTGTATGCGCAGTACTCGCAGGCGGCGGACCCGGTCAGTGGCCTGTTGATGATCAGCCCGGCCAACGGTGCCTTCGACCTGGCCAAGGGCCGGCAGATCGAGGTGGGCCTGAAGCAGGCCTTCGACGGTGGCGAGTGGACGCTGGCGGCGTACCGCATCCGCAAGACCGGGCTGCTCAGCCGCGATCCGCTGGTGCCGGATCGCCGCGTGCAGGTGGGCGCGCAGACCTCGCGCGGTATTGAAGCGTCGTTGACCTGGAATGTCGCGCCGCACTGGACGCTGGATGCCAACGCGACGGTGCTGACGGCCGAATTCGAGGACTTCCTGGAAACCACGGGTTCGCCGGCGGTGCTGGTATCGCGTGATGGCAACGTGCCGCCGAACGTAGCCGAGCGCCTGGCCAGTGTGTGGCTGGGCTGGCAGTTCGCACCGGACTGGAATGCGGCGGGTGGCGTTCGCTACGTCGGCAAGCGCTACGCTGACAACGCCAATACACTGGAGCTGCCCGGCTACAGCACCACCGATCTGGCACTGACCTGGCAGGCGGCACCGCGCACGCGGCTGTCCGCGCGGTTGTTCAACGTGTTCGACAAGGCGTACTACGCCACCGCGTACTACACCAGCACCCAGTGGCTGCTGGGGGCGGACCGGCGCGTCGAATTCACCGTCGACCATCGCTTCTGAGGGCGCTGGCGATGACGATGCGTTCCACCGCCAAGCGCTGGACCTACCTGGTGCATCGCTGGCTGGGCATCGGCGGATGCCTGCTGATGCTGCTGTGGTTCGTCAGCGGCATGGTGATGCTGTTCATTGGCTACCCGAAGCTGACGCCCGGCGAGCGGCTGGCGGCGTTGCCGGTGCTGGGTGAGGCCCGCGACCTGCAGGGGCTGTCGGTACTGCCTGCCGCCGTGCAGGCCGAGCCGGAGGCTGTGGCATTGACCACGCTACGCGGCGAGCCGGCGTATGTGGTGCGAAGTGGCAGCAACGTGGGCGCCTGGTCTGCCGTGACCGGCCAGGCCCTGCTGCCGGTGTCGGCACAGCGCGCCGAAGCATCCGTCGCACAGTTCGCCGGAGGCCCGGCCTTTGTGGGTGCGATGCGCGTGAATGAGGATCGTTGGACGCATTCGCGTGCACTGGATGCGCATCGGCCGCTGTATCGCGTCGAGGTGGGCGGTGCGCAGCCGGGCGACCTGTATGTGTCCTCGCGTACCGGTGAAGTCGTGCTGTACGCGCCGCATATGCAGCAGCGCTGGAACTATGTGGGCGCCTGGCTGCACTGGCTGTACTTCCTGCGCATGCAGTCGGTCGACCCGGTGTGGACGTGGGTGGTGATCGTGCTGTCCGCACTGTGCACGCTGGCGGCGGTCAGCGGCGTCGTGGTGGGTGTGTGGCGCTGGCGTTTCCGTGGGCACTATCGTTCCGGTGCGAAGACACCGTACGTCGAGCCGTGGATGCGCTGGCACCATCTGATCGGATTGTGTGCCGCGGCCTTCGTGTTCACCTGGATTTTCAGCGGGCTGATGTCGATGAATCCATTGGGCGTCTTCAGCAGCACGTATGCTGCGATCGACGGTGGACGCTATCGTGGCGGTGGATGGCGCGTTGGGCGATCCGGCGAAGCTTCTGGCGGTGGCCGATGCTGAGTGCTTCCGGCCAGTTGAGATCCAGTGGCGGCGCATCGGTGGTGAGCTGTTTGCGGTGCTGCTGGACGGGCAGGGCGAGACCCGCATCGTGTCCGGCAGCGACGAGCATCTGCAGGTTGCGCACTTGCTGCCGGCCGCGTGGCTGCAGCAGAAGGCGCGGGCGCTGTCCGCTGCGCCCATGCAGGGCTTCGTGGTGCAGCAGACAGCGGATGCCTACTTCTATCCGCGTGCACCGGAAGCCATGAACGGCGCAGCAGTGCGCCGCTTCCCGGTGGCCGTGGTGGACTTCGGTGATGCCGAGGCGACGCGCGTCTATCTCGATCTGGCTACGGGCGATCCGTTGCTGACGATGGGGCATCGCGAGCGGGTGGGGCGCTGGCTGTTCTACTACCTGCACAGCTGGGATCTGCCAGCGATGCTGCGCCAGGAAGGTGCCCGGCTGGCGGTGTTGCTGCTGCTGAGCGCTGCCGGCACCGCGCTGTGTGCCACGGCGACGGTGATCGGCTACCGGCGCGTGCGGATGAAGCTGCGCCGCAGGCGGAGTTGATGCGCCGCGCTACACCCGCAGCCAACGCGTGGACATCGCCACCAGCAACAAGGCCGTGGCCACGCAGATGAACGCGGCGATCAGGCCGAAGTGGTTGGCAGCAAAGCCGATCAGCGCCGGTCCGGCAAGGATGCCGGCAAAGCCGAGCGTGGACACGGCAGTGATGGCCAGCGCGCCGGGCATGCGGGTCTGGTGGCCGGCCAGCGAGAACAGTGCGGGTGCGATGTTGGCGCAGCCGAGGCCGACCAGCACATAGCCGAGCAGTGATGCCTGCCACGGCGTGACCAGGGTCAGCACCAGCACGCCCGCGGCGGCAAGCAACGCGCCGAACACGATCGCGCGCTGGCGGCCCACGCGTGCCACCAGTGCATCGCCGAACAGGCGCGCGACGGTCATGGTCAGGGTGAAGGTCACATAGCCGATGCCGGCAAGACTTCCATCGACGCGGCGCACGTCGCTGAGAAACACCGCGCTCCAGTCGAGCATCGCACCTTCGCCGAGGAACGCGACGAACGCCAGCACGCCGATGAACAGCACGATGCCGTGTGGCAGGGCCAGCATCGGTGTGTCGTGCGGCATCCGTTCGCTGTGCCAGTACGACGCCGACAGCAGCATCACCAGCAGCATGGCGCCAACGCCGATCAGCACGGACGCCAAGGGAGGCAGGTGAGCAGACAGCAGCACGGTCATGGTGGCCGCGCCGAGGAAGCCGCCGATGCTGAAGAACGCATGGAAGCCGGACATCATCACGCGCCGTGCGTCGCGCTCGACGATGACGGCCTGTACGTTCATCGTGCAGTCCATCGCGCCCACGGCGGCGCCGAACACGAACAGAACCAGCCCGAGTGTCCAGGCCGAGGCGGCCAGGGCCAGGCTGGGCACGGTCAGGCAGATCAGCAGACTGCTGGCCATCATCACCCGGCGGCAACCGAGGCGCGCGGTCAGCACACCGGACAACGGCATCGCCAGCAGCGAACCGGCACCGAGGCAGAGCAGCACCAGCCCCAGCGTGGCGTCGTTGATCCCGGTGCGTGCCTTGGCGAACGGCACCAGCGTGGCCCACAGCGCGGTGGCGAAGCCGGGAATGAAGAACGCAGCGCGGGTCGCGTGCTGTTCGGCACGCGCGCGGTTGGCAAGGGACATGAGCGGTACGGTCAGGGGGGAGTGGGGTGCACCGCGATGCCGGCGGCGCGGAAGCGTGCCGCCAATGCGGGCGGTGCGGTGGTGGTCAGCACCAGGTCGTCGATCTCGTCCAGGCTGGCGATCTGCCAGTGGCCGCGGGCACCGAGCTTTTCAGTAGTGGCGGCGATGATCATGCGGCTGCTGCACGCGACCATCGCGCGCTTCAGCGTGGCTTCTTCCGCATCCATTGCCCACACGCCGGTGTCGCCGTCCACCGCGCAGGGGCCGGGCAGGTACACATCGGCACGCAGGCGCTGCACCTGGGCCAGTGCTTCGGCACCGACCGCGCCGCCACCGCTGGCCAGGCGGCCGCCGATCAGCTGCACCGAGGTGCCATCGAGCAGGCTGGCGGCGGTGGCGATCTGTGGCGCATTGGTGATCACCGTCAGGCCGAGGGCGGCCGGCAACTGCTGTGCGATCACCAGGTTGGTTGAACCGGCATCGAGCAGTACGACCTGGCCGGGTTGCAGCAATGCGCAGACGCGGGCGGCCAGCTCGGCCTTGTCGCCGCGGTCGCGGGTCAGCCGCTCGCGCAGCGGGCGTTCCTTGGGCGGTGGCAGCACGGCGCCGCCGTAGACACGCTGGCACAGGCCCTGTGCGGCCAGTTCGCGCAGGTCGCGGCGGATCGAATCTTCGGAGACGGCATAGCGGCGCGCCAGCTCGGCGGCGACCACGCGGCCCTGCTGGCGCAGTTCCTCCAGGATCTGCCGGGTGCGCTGGGCGGGGAGGGGGCTGGGATCGGAGCTCATGCTGCAGGTCTGCATCTTCGTGCATCAACGTGCAACAACGTGCAACAACGTGCATTTGACCCGTGTGGACACAGGTCAACTGGACTGCCGGTGAATCTGGCCGCGGCCGTGTCTGTGGATCGCCCCCGCGGCCCGGCATCATGGCGTGGCGTTTGGCAAGGAATCCACGATGTCCCCCACCGTTCACCGCAAGCTGCGCATCGGCGCGGACCAGTACACCGGCCAGAAGGTGGTCGACCAGCAGTTCCACGAGTGCGATTTTTCAGGCGTGGACCTGACCGGCACCGAGTTCATCAACTGCAGTTTCTACGATGCCGGCAGCCGCGCCGGCTGCCGCTTCAATGGCGCCACATTGAAGGAGGCCAGCTTCCGCAGCTGCGACATCAGCATGTGCCACTTCAACTTCATCAAGGCGCTGGGCCTGGAGATCAGCGAGTGCCGCGCGCAGGGTGCGGATTTCAGCAACGCCAGCTTCATGAACCAGATCACCCCGCGCAGCGGGTTCTGCAGCGCCTTCATCAAGAAGTCGAACCTGCGCTATGCCAATTTCTCGCGGGTCACGCTGGAGAAGTGCGAACTGTGGGAGAACCGCTGGGACGGTGCAAACGTGAGCGGCGCCAGCTTCGCTGGCTCGGACCTGTCCGGTGGCCAGTTCGAGGGCATCGACTGGAACAGCGCCAACTTCACCGACTGCGACCTGACCCACTCGGAGCTGGGTGAGCTGGACCTGCGCAGCACCAATCTGCGTGGCGCCACGCTGGATGTCCAGCAGGTCGCGCTGTTGATGCAGCGCATCGGCATCACGGTGGTGCCGTAGGCATCAGCCGGCGTACGCCACCCAGCCCTTGAAGCTGAAGCCCGCATAGAACAGCTCCACGCCGTCGAAGCCGGCCTCCTGCAGCAGCGCCACTTCCTGTTCGGGCGCCAGCAGTGGCAGTCGCTCGGCAATGGCGTCGATCGCGCGCTGTGCATCGGCGTGGGCAACACCCGAGGCTTCGGCGAACGCGGTGTAGCGCTGCAACCAGCGCAGCTTGCCGTCCGGATCCTGCGGCACGCTGTGGTGGGCCACCACCAGCGGCGCGCCGGGCTGCAGGCGCCTGTGCAGCTCGCGCAGCGTGTGCAGGCGCTGCGCGGCGTCGAGGAAGTGCAGGGTCAGCAGGCAGCTGGCACCTTCGAAGCGCACGTCGGGGGCATCGTCGATGTAGCCTTCCAGCAACTGCACGCGCGACATCAGCGGGCCCAGTGTCTGCTCGGCCAGGGCCAGCATCGGTGCGGCCGGGTCCACGCCCAGCAGCTGCCAGCCCGGCTGCGCCTCGGCAAAAGCCTTCAGCTCCAGCCCGCCACCGGCGCCCAGCACCAGCACGCGGCCCTGCGCGGGAACGTGTTCGGCCAGCAGCAGGCGACTCATCTGCTGCAGCGCGAGGAAGCCCGGCACCTGGCGCAGCGGGCCCTCGGCATAGCGGGCAACGGCCTGCGGGTCGGAGAACGAGGACATGCGCGGATTCCTGCAGCAGGGGACATACCACTGTAGCGCGGCGCGCAAGAGGCATTGCGCGCCGCTGCCGCACAGGCAGGGCAGGACTCAGGCCGCCGCGGCCTCAAGCACGTCTTCCAGCCGCACCTCGCCGAGGAAGCCACCGCTGCTGGTAGCCGGCCGCTGTGCTTCGATGGCGTGGGCGAACTGCACGCCGGCGTCGTCCTGCAGGCGCTCGAACAGCTGCTGCACCCTGGGGAACTCGCGGCGGTCGACCACCTGGTGGTAATCGTTCCAGCGGCCGATGCCGGCGAAGTAGGCGTCGGCGAAGCTGCGCTGCTCGCCCAGCAGCCACGGGCCTGTGCTGAGCATCTGCTCCAGCGCCTGGTGGGCCTGGCGCACCTTGGTGGTGCCATAGGCACGCAGCGCCTTGCCGTCATCGCCCTCGGCGTGTTCCAGCGCGTGCCAGAGCGGGGCGTAGGCACCGAAGAAGCTGGTGTTGAGATAGGCCAGCCGATGGTTGAGGCGATCGAAGCTGGAGGTGCCCTGTGCGAAGCCCAGCCCCTGTGCGATGCCCTTGGCGGCCAGGTGGTTGAGGATGGCCAGGCTCTCGCTGAGCAGCTCGCCCTGCGCGGTTCGCAGCGTCGGGGTTTCGCCCAGTGGATTGAGGCGGCGGTAGTCCTCGCCCTGCACCTGGCCGGGCATGTCGATGCGGCACAGGTGATACGGCTGGCGCAGCCACTCCAGCGCAACGATGGAGCCGAACGAGCAGCCCGAGGGCACGCCGTAGAAGAGAATCGGGGTCATGGCAGGTTTCCGGTTCAAGCCGCGATGCGGCGGGTGAGGAAAGCGTGCCTGCGTGGACATTGCCCCGGAAGCGGTTCGAATGGCATCCTGAAGTCCATACCTGTGGACGTTGTGCATGCTCAACCTCAACGATCTGGCCCTGTTCGTGGCCGCAGTGGAGCAGGGCGGTTTTGCAGCAGGCGGACGCCATCTGGGCCTGCCGCGCTCGACGTTGAGCAAGCGCGTGGCGCTGCTGGAAGAACACCTCGGGGTACGGCTGCTGCAACGCAGTTCGCGGCGCTTCGCGCTGACCGAAGTCGGCCAGGCGTTCTTCGATCGCGCACGCGCGGCGTTGTCCGAGGTGGAGTCCGCCGAGGCCATTGTCCGTGACCGCCAGGCCGAACCGAGTGGCACCGTGCGCATCAGCGCTTCGATTCCGGTGGTGCAGGGCGAGCTCGCCGCGTGCCTGCCCGCGTTGGCCCGCCGCTATCCGCGGCTGCGCATCGAAGTTGAAGTGAGTGATCGTTTCGTCGACCTGGCGCAGGAAGGCATCGACATTGCCTTGCGCAGCCACTTCGGTCCGCTGCCGGATTCCGGTCTGGTGCAGCGCTCGCTGAGTAGAGAACGCATCGTGCTGGTGGCGTCGCCTGGCTATCTGGCAGCCGCGCCAGCAGTGGATACGCCCGAGCAGCTACGCGCGCATGCCGGCCTGCTGACGGCGCGCCACGCAACGCGCTGGACACTGCACGGCACCGACGCCCGCACCGTGCAGGTGGAACCGCAGGTTGCGCTGGTCGGCAATGAATCGCAGCTGCTGATCGCGGCGGCCGAAGCGGGCCTTGGCATCACGGTGTTGCCGCACAGCCTGTGTGCCACAGCGATTGCGGCCGGCCGCCTGCAGCAGGTCCTGCCGGCGTGGCATGCCGGCGAAGTGACCACCAGCGTGCTGCTGCCGCATCGTCGTGGACAGTTGCCGGGCGTGCGCGCGGTGGTGGATGCGCTGGTCGCGCATTACCAGCTCAACGCAGCGCCAGCGCCCAGGGAAAAAGGCGACGGAGGGGATTAGGTCGTTTCGGGCACAGTAGGGCCGATTACGACTTAATCCCCTCCGTCCCCTTTTTATGAGGCGTCCTGGAACAGGTTCGTGACGGCATAGTCGATGAACACCCGCAGGCGTGCACTGGGATGGCGCCCACCGGCCCATAGCAGCGAGAACTGCCCCTGGTGCGTGGGCAGCGCAGGCAGCACCCGTTGCAGGCGGCCGTCGGCCAGCGCGTCGGCGGCGAGGAAGTCAGGCATCCAGGCCAGGCCCATGCAACCGATCGCAGCGGCCAGCACGGCTTCCATGTTGTTGCAGGTCATCGCCGTGGAAAGGCGCGCCCCGGCGTCGCCTTCGATGCCCGGCAGCTGCCACGGATGCAGCTTTCCGGTGGTGGGGTAACGGAAGCGCAGCGCGGTGTGCAGGCGCAGGTCGCCTACATCGCCGGGAATGCCGTGCGCCTTCAGATACCCCGGTGCCGCACAGAGGATGAAACGAAAGCCGCCCAGTCGCCGTGCGGTCAGGCTGGAATCGGCCAGTTCGCCGCTGCGTATCACCGCGTCCAGCCCTTCGCTGACCACGTCGACGATGCGGTCATTGAACTCCAGTTCCAGCTGCACCTGGGGGTAGCGTCGCTGGAATCCGGGCAACACCGGGAGCAGGAAGCGGTAGCCGATGGTGGGCAGGCCGATGCGCAGCAGCCCACTGGGAGCGTGCTGTCGTTGCGCCAGGTCCGCCTGCGCTTCGGAAAGTTCATCCAGTGCGCGGCGGCAGCGCTGCAGCAGCAGTTCGCCTTCGTCGGTGAGGTGCACGCGGCGGGTGGTGCGCTGGAACAAACGGGTGCCCAGGTTCTGTTCAAGGCGGGCGATGCGCTTGCCTACCGCCGAGGCGGACAGGCCGAGTACGCGGGCAGCGCCGACGATGCTGCCGGCCTCTGCGGTTCGGACGAAGGCGAGCAGGGCAGAGATGGAGTCCATGACCGACATGATTGCGGAACATATGGCCGCAATCAACGTCCATAGAGCCTGTTTTTCAGGAATAACGGCCCGCCCATCATCAATGCCCCTGATGGATGGAGGCCCGCATGGCCCCGGTTTCGATGCTCCCTGTACCTGCCCAGACGCCGCAACGCTGGACGCTGCTTGCGGTTTGCCTGGCCGCGCTGGCGCTGCCGTTGTCCTTCACCGCCGGCGCCGTCGCGGTGCCGGTGCTGTCCCGCTCCTCAGTGGCATCGCCCACTGCGCTGGCCTGGGTGACCAACGCCTTCATGCTCACCTTCGGCAGCCTGCTGCTCGCTGCCGGTGGCTTGGCTGATCGCCATGGCCGACGGCGGATGTTCCTGCTGGGCACGGCCGGCTTCACCGTCGCGACGGCCGCTGTATGCCTGTCGCCTACGCTGCTGTGGCTGGATCTGGCGCGCGCTCTGCAGGGCGTTGCCGCTGCCGCAGCGCTGGCCTCGGGCACCGCTGCGCTGGCGCAGGGCTGGCAGGGACCGAGGCGTGCCCGTGTCTTCGCCCTGCTGGGCACGACATTCGGTGCGGGCCTGGCGCTGGGGCCGCTGCTCGCGGGCCTGCTGCTGCAGGCGCTGGGCTGGCGCAGCGTGTTCGCTGCGGGCGGTGTGCTGACGTTGGCGGCGTTCGCACTGGCCGCGCGCGCGTTGCCCGAAAGCCGGGGCGAGCGCGGACGGCTGGACATCGCCGGCATGCTGGGCTTCAGCCTGATGCTGGCGGCATTGACCCTGGCCCTGCTGTGGCTGGGCGAGTACGGCCTGCACGCCGGTCGCGTGCAGCTGGCGCTGTTGGCGACGCTGCTGTTGGGCGGCGCGTTCGTCTGTACCGAACGGCTGCATCCTTCCCCGTTGCTGGACCTCTCACTGTTCTGGCAACCGGCGTTTCTCGGCGTCCAGCTGCTGCCGGTGGCGACCTGCCTGGGCTACGTGGTGCTGCTGGTCGTGTTGCCTCTGCAACTGCTGGGCGTGCATGGCCAGAGCACGACGCTGGTGGGACTGCAGATGCTGGCGCTGTCCGCGCCGATGCTGGTGCTGCCGATGCTGGCTGCGCGCTGGGCGGAGCGCGTTGGAAGTGCGCGGCTGTGCACGCTGGGACTGCTGGTCTGTGCCTCTGGCCTGTACCTGTTGTCGCGCCACGCATCGCAGCCGTCGCCCTTGCAGTGGGTGCCGTTGCTGATGCTGGTCGGTGCAGGGACGGCCTTGCCATGGGGCCTGATGGATGGGCTGTCGGTGAGCGTGGTGCCGGTACAGCGTGCGGGCATGGCCGCCGGCATCTTCGGAACCGTGCGGGTAGCGGGCGAAGGCATCGCCCTGGCCGCAGTGACGGCGCTGCTGGCGATGCTGGCCGACCAGCAGCTGCATGGGGCATCGCCCTCGTCGTTGGCACGCGCCGGTGCCTATCTGGCGAGCGGGTCCCAAGACCAGGCGGCGGCACTGCTGCCGGCGATGAGCGGTGAGCAGCTGCAGCAGGTCAGCGCCAAGGCGCTGGCAACACTGCTGCGTGTACTGGCACTGCTGACGGCTGTGTGTGCTGTGTTGTTGCACCTGTTGCTGCGGAAACGCAAAGGCACGTTGGCCGAGCATACGGCGTAGCAGGCTCATCGCCCCCTCCGCCGTCATCCCGTTGTCGTCTTCCGCTCACGCCACCCATGCCCATCCAGGTCTAATGTTGATCGTCCCCGTCCCCCACGGAGACCCGCCATGTGGCTGCTCGACCATCTCTGGCCCAGCCGTCGACCGCTTCCTCCCCCGGTCGCGGATGCGCCGCAGGCGCCGCCACGCCGGCCCTGGCTGAAACGACCCGCGCGGGCGGGGCGCAGCGGCATGGCGCCCTGGCAGAAGATCGCCACGCCGCCGCGGCGCACGCGCCACTAGTCGCTGCGGTCTGACGGGTGATTGATCCCGTCGCTGACCGGAATGACCCCCAGCGCAAACGGATCAATGCCTTCCAGGCAGGCCACGTTGTAGCCGTACTCGTCCGGGTTGGAGCGGCGCCGGTGATGGGTGTAGATGCCGCACACGCCGCAGAAGTAGTGCTCGGCCACATGGGTGTTGAACTGGTACTTCTGCAGGTGATGCTGCCCGCGCACCACCTGCAGGCCGTGGCGGGGGACGCTGGCGGCGATGGCGCCACGGCGCCGGCACATCGAGCAGTCGCAGCGGCGGGGATCGACGATCCCGTCCGGCAGGTCCAGCAGCAGCTCGACCGTGCCGCAGTGGCAGGTTGCGCGGTGCCGGGGTTGGACCGGAACGCCGGCCACGGAAGTGATGCCCATCGTTGCTCCTGTGTGATTCATCTGGCCGCGGGGCCGCCGCAGACGGTGCGCCGGCGTGCCTGAACGGGCCGTAGATGCCACGGTGAACCCGCTTGTGGCTAACTATGCGGCTTCGGGACCGCGACAGGATGCCAGTGAGAGCCGCAGGACGTTGGATGACAGGAAGTGCCATGGCGCTGGCAGCGTTGTGGGTGACCGGGCTGCTGGCTTACCAGATGCCCGGGCCGGGCTGGCTGGCGAACGGCGTTGCCGTGCTGTGGCTGCTGGCTGCGCTGTGGGCCTCGTGGCGGGTCGCGCGTGGCCGCAGCAGCCGTCGCCTGGGCCTGGCGTTCGGCGCTTCGCTGGCGCTGGCTGGCCTCTGGTGGCTGCTGCTGACCCCGCGCCAGGACCGCGTATGGGCCGACGACGTGGCCCAGCGCCTGCATGTGGTGTCCTTCGACGGGCGCCACGTGGTGTTCGACAACGTGCGTGATTTCACCTGGCGCAGCGAGACCGACTACGACGCGCACTGGGTGCGCCGCGCGTACGACCTGGACCAGCTGCGCTCGGCCGACCTGGTGCTGTCGTACTGGATGGGCCCGGCGATCGCCCACACCCTCATCTCGTTTGGCTTCGAGGATGGGCGCCACGTGGTGTTCTCGCTGGAGATCCGCAAGGAGCGCGGCGAATCGTTCTCGGCACTGGGCGGCTTCTTCCGCAAGTTCGAGATGACCCTGGTGGCCGCGGAGGAGACCGACATCATCCGCACCCGCACCAATGCGCGCGGTGAGGATGTCTACCTGTACCGCCTGCATGGCATGGACCGTGCGCAGTTGAAGGAGCTGTTTGCCGCGTACGTCGCACAGGCACGCGAACTGGATGCGAAGCCGGGCTTCTACAACACGCTCACCAGCAACTGCACCACCATCGTCTTCGACCTGGCCCGCCACATCGCGCCGCGCCTGCCGCTGGACTACCGCCTGCTGCTGTCCGGCTACCTGGCCGAGTACGCACAGGAGGTGGGTGCGTTGACCCCGGGTGTGCCGTACGCCGAGCTGCACGACAAGGGCCGCATCACCCAGCGCGCGTTGGACCTGGGCAGCGGCGAACACTTCTCCACCGTGATCCGCCAGGGCGTACCTGGCACCGAGCAGGACCCGCAGTAATGACTCGACTCCTCCTGATCCGCTGGCAGCGTGCGCTGCCGGTGTTGTTCGCCGCCTTCCTGCTGCTGGGCAGCAGCGGTTGTGCGATGGTCACCGTCAAGCAGGTCAAATCCAGCGATTCGCTGGTCAACAAGCGTGCCGACGTGCTCAATACCGGCAAGCTCAGCCCCGCCGCGCGCGAGACGCTCAGCGCGGCAGGCCTGGACGAATCGCAGTGCGAGAAGGACTTCCTGGTCTGCCGCAGCACGCTGCTGATGACCGACGATCTCAATGTCGAGCAGCGGCTGTCGGCGCTGTCCGAACTGTGGGTGAAGGCCGCGCTGGCGCTGACGCCGAAGAAGACCGCAGCCGGTGATCCGCCGATGAGCGACGCAGCGCTGGACGCCTGGCTGGAAGCCGCGCGCTACGCCTATGCCTACCTGTTCTACAGCGGCCGCTCGCCGTCCGACCGTGCCTTCGAGGACCGGCAGACACAGGTGCGCGACTACTACAACTACGCCGCCGAGAAGGCAGCGGTGGTGCTGTTCGTGCGTGCGCGCGCCGCTGCGTTGGCGGGCGAGGACTACACGAAGCCGATCTCGGTTGGCAGCTGGTCGCTGGCCTCCAACTACCAGCAGCTGAACCTGAAAAGCATTCCCGCGCAGCTGGTGCCGGCCGGCACGGTCAGCTTCGTCGGGCTGCGCAGTACTTATCGCCGTGATGGCTTCGGTGCCGAGCTGGTGATGGTGATGGACCCGCCGAAGCTGGTCGCACCCGTAGTCGCAGCGGATGGCCCGAAGGCCGAAACGGCAGCGGATGAAGGCGGTCACGAGCGCCGTGGCCGTCGCCACCGGCATGACGATTCGGTGCCTGAGTTCAGCGAGATGTCCTCGATCAACGTCACTGCGTTGCTGCGCTTCGAAGGCAGCAGCCTGGACGATGTGATGCGGACGCGCCGGGTTGAACTGGATGCCTATTCGCCGGAAGCCACCGAGCGCATCACCCTGCACGGCGAGCAGGTGCCGCTGGCCGGCAATTTCACCGCGGCTTACGGCCTGTGGCTTGCCCAGAGCGGCTTCGCCCGGCAGTCACTGCGCACCCTGTTCGGCATGAGCGAGGGCATCGGCGAGCCACACATCTACCTGATGCAGCCGTGGGACCCGAACCGCCGCATCATCTTCATGCTGCACGGCCTGGCCAGCAGCCCGGAAGCCTGGGTGAACCTGGCTAACGAGATCATGGGCGACCCGGAGCTGCGCCAGCAGTTCCAGGTGTGGCAGGTCTATTACCCGACCAACGCACCGATCGCGCTGAACCGCTACGAGATCGCCAACGCGTTCAACGACACGCTGAAGCACTTCGATCCCAATGGCAGCACGCGTGCATCGAAGGACATGGTCTACATCGGCCACAGCATGGGCGGCGTGCTCGCGCGGCTGCTGGTGAGCGATTCCGGTGACGTGCTGTGGAACGACCTGCTGGCCAACTATGACCTGAAGGGCGAGCGTCTGAAGCGCGTGCAGAACAAGCTGGGGCCGTTGCTGCATTTCAAGGCACAGCCGAACGTGGAGCGCGCAATCTTCATCGCTGCGCCGCACCAGGGCACCGATATTGCCGGCAACAAGGTCGGGCGCCTGCTGGGCCGGCTGGTGCGCCTGCCACTGACCATCCTCGGCAAGTTCGAGGACGTGTTCATGGCGCTGGCGCAGGCCGAGCAGCAGGTCGATGGCACGGCCAAGCCGAAGATTCCCAACAGCATCGACAACCTCAAGGCCAGCGATCCGTTCGTCAAGGCCGCAGCGCAGCTGCCGATCGAAGCGGGACTGAAGTACCACTCGATCATCGCCCAGCGCAAGCCGGAGCTGCCGGTGGACAAGTCCGATGACGGACTGGTGCCGTACTGGAGTGCGCACCTGCCGGGTGCACAGTCGGAGAAGGTGATCATTTCCGGCCACAGCGTGCAGGAGACCCCGCAAGCGGTGCTGGAAGTGCGGCGCATCCTGCACCGGGATATCGATGACGTGGGGACGGGGACCCGGTAGTGCCAGCCGCTGGCCGGCACTCTCCGCGCACGCGGGAATCCCGTGATGGTGCCGGCCAGCGACCGGCACTGCCGAAACCCGACGGCGCTACACCCGCCGCGCGATCACCGCAGCCAGCACCGCCAGGCCGAAGGTGATCGCCAGGCACAGCAGGTAGCCGGTGTGCGGCGCGCTTTCCACGAACAGCGCGAACAACGCACCGGAGACCGCCAGCGCGGTGGTCACCGACAGGGCCTCGCTCAGCTGCAGGGCCGACGTGTTGGCACCCTGCTCATGCGCTGCTGACAGCGAAAGCGTGAGTACCGAGAGGCTGGCGTAGATCATGCCCATGCCGAAACCGGTGACCGTCCAGCCCACCAGGGCCACCGGCAATGGCACTGCATTGAACAACACCGCAAGCGTTGCGGCGATGCCGACCGTCATCATCGCCGTGCCGACGCGCAGCAGTTGCTGGCGTGACCAGCCGCGCTGCTGGTGACCCTGCAGCCAGGAGCCGGCGAACCAACCGAGTGCGCCGAGGCTGAGCACCGCGCCGGCCCAGCTGGGCGGGAGTCCGCGTTCGCGCTGCAGCAGCAGCGGCAGGTAGGCTTCGCAGGCGAAGAATGCGGCAGCGGCGATGCCGCGCAGTGCGATCACGCTGGGCAGGCCCCTGCGCAGGATCAGCGTTCCGGCCGGCAGCAGTCGATGCACGCATAGCAGCAGCGCCAGCATCGCCACGCCGATGCAGAGCAGGGCGGTCGGACCGTGCTGCTGGCCGCCGAAGTACAGCAGCAGCGCCGCCAGCGATGCACCACTGGCCCAACGTACGACGTTGCCGCGCCCCTCGTCGTCGTTGCTGTCGGCGGAGGCCTGCATGCGCGCCAGCGCAGGCCGCAGCAACAGGGCAGCAGGGACTGCCAGCAGCGGCACCGCCAGGAACACCCAGCGCCAGCCGAGATGCTGGACGATCAGGCCGCTCAGCGCCGGGCCGACCATCGAGGGCACCACCCAGCCCGCCGAGAATGCCGCGAACACCTTCGGC
Source organism: Stenotrophomonas sp. YJH_SMC_130 (assembly GCF_059369035.1). Classification (NCBI taxonomy): domain Bacteria; kingdom Pseudomonadati; phylum Pseudomonadota; class Gammaproteobacteria; order Lysobacterales; family Lysobacteraceae; genus Stenotrophomonas; species Stenotrophomonas sp. YJH_SMC_130. The sequence goes on along the minus strand of NZ_JCAFSH010000001.1, from coordinate 685,486 downwards.
CGCAGGTGCTCGGGGTAGCTGCGGCCGACCATCACGTACAGCGAGACCGAAATCGCGCCCGCACCCAGGCCCTGCAGCAGGCGCCCGGCCACCAGCATGCCCATGCGCACGGCGAAGCCGGCCAGCAGCAGGCCCAGCACGAAGCAGGCCAGGCCGTACCACAGCGGCCGTGCCGGGCCCTGGCGGTCGGCCCAGCGTCCGGCCAGGGTCATGCCGATCACGCTGGTGGCCAGGGTGCCACCGAAGGCCAGCGCATACAGGCGCAGGCCGCTGAGTGCTTCGGCCACCGTGGGCATCGCGGCCGCGACGGCCAATGCTTCGAAGGCGTGCAGCGCGACCAGCGCGACCATGCCGAGGGTGGTGGCGCGGTAGCGCGCGGACAGGATCGATGTGTCAGCCGGCAGGCGGGTGTCGGCGGGAGAGAGGGTCGGGGTCATACCTGTCAGGTGCGGGCCGCGCTTGTCAACGGGCGGCGAAGATAGCAGCATGCCACCTCAACTATAGTTGAGGTCAAGCAATGGCATCCCAGGAACTCAGCGTTGGCGAGGTCTCCCAGCGCAGTGGCGTGGCCGTTTCCGCACTGCATTTCTACGAGCGCAAGGGGCTGATCAGCAGCCTGCGCACCTCGGGCAACCAACGCCGTTACAGCCGCGACGTGCTGCGCCGGCTGGCAGTGATCCGCGTTGCGCAGCGGGTGGGCATGCCCCTGGAAGCGGTCGGCCGCGCCTTCGAGAGCCTGCCTGAAGGCCGTGCACCGACCAAGGCTGACTGGGCCAAGCTGTCCGCGCGCTGGCGCACCGAGCTGGAAGAGCGCATCCACATGCTGCAGCTGCTGCGCGATGAACTGACCGGCTGCATCGGCTGTGGCTGCCTGTCACTGCAGCATTGCCGCCTGGCCAACCCTGGCGACGTTCTCGGCGAACGCGGCGATGGCCCGATGCGCTGGGAATGAAAAAGGGGACGCGCTCCCGGTAGCGCCGGGCCATGCCCGGCGGACGAAAACGACTTAATCCCCTCCGTCCCCTTTTTCTTACCAGGCCGTGATCGTCTCGCCGCTCTGGATGCCTTCCACTGCACGCTGGAAGGCCAGTGCGGCGCGTTGCGCGCTTACCGCTTCGAAGCCCGGGAAGTAGGGGCCGTAGGCCGCCATCGATTCGATCAGTACGTTCGGGCTGACCACGTTGATGCGCAGGCCGCGCGGGAGCAGTTCCAGTGCGGCGGCGCGCACGAAGCCTTCCAGTGCGGCATTCACTGCGGTGGCGTTGACGCCGTCGCGGATCGGTTGTGCGCTGACGATGCCGCTGGTCAGGGTGATCGAGCCGCCACTGTTGAGATGGTGCTGGGCGGCCAGTGCCAGCCGCACCTGGCCCAGCAGCTTGTCCTGCAGGCCCAGGTTGAACTGCTCGGGCGTCATGTCCTGCAGCGGACCGAAGTGCAACTTGCCGGCGGTGGAGATCACCGCATCGACTGCACCGGTACGCGCAAACAGCGCGGCGACGCTGGCGTCGTCGGTCAGGTCCACGCGCAGTTCGCCACTGTGGCGGCCGGCGGCGAGAATCTGATGCTGTTGGCCGAGCTGACGGGCGACTGCCTGGCCGAGGGTGCCACTGGCACCGACGAGGAGGATCTTCATGGCCGTTCCTTGCGTGTGGGAGTGAGCGCAGTCTGCGCCGTCACAGCGGGGTTAGGTAAGCGGCGTATGATTCGCAGATTCCTAACTCTGGATTAGCAATGGATACCCTTCGCTGCATGCAGGCCTTCGTCGCCGTGGCCGAGCGCGGCAGCTTCGCCGGCGCCGCCGAACAGCTGCAGGTGTCGGCGGTGATGGTGGGCAAGTACATCCAGCAGTTGGAAGCACATCTGGGCACCGCGTTGCTGCAACGGAACACCCGCCGCCAGCGCTTGACCGAAGCCGGCAGCGCCTACCTGGCCGGGTGCCGGCAGGTGCTGGAGCAGGTGCAGCAGGCCGAGGCCGATGTGGCCGGCCTGCAGGTACAGCCGCGTGGCCTGTTGCGGGTCAGCGCGCCCACCACCTGGGGCAGCTGCGTGCTGGCGCCGCAGCTGGCCGGCCTGCTGCGCGCGCAGCCGCAGTTGAATATCGAGCTTGACCTGAGCAACCGCCGCGTGGACCTGATCGAAGATGGCTTCGACGCGGCGATCCGGGTCGGGCCGTTGCCATCGCAGGAGGTGGTGGCGCGGCCGCTGCCGCCGTATGCGATGAGCCTGTGCGCGGCGCCGTCTTACCTGCGCAGGCGCGGCACGCCGCGAACACCGGATGACCTGCAGGGGCACGACTGCCTGAGCCACCTGGCCTGGCGCGGCGGGCATGGTTGGCAGTTGGCCAACGGCGAACAGGTCGACTGGGAGGCACGGCTGAGCAGCAACGATGGCTTCGCGTTGCGCGAAGCCGCCGTGGCCGGGGCCGGGCTGGTACTGCAGCCCACCGCACTGCTGGCGGCGGAGATCGCAGCGGGGCGGTTGAAGCCGCTGCTGCGCGACTACCTGCCCGAACCGCGGCCGATGCACCTGATCTACCTGCCCGATCGACGTCCGCGCCCGCGTTTGCATTGCTTCGTGGATTTCGTCATGGCCACGTTGGGGCAATGAACATCCACGCCATGCGTGGATGATGGTAGGTGCCGACCGTTGGTCGGCACACATCGGGATCAATCATTCGCCGCAGACAATTCCTGTCCACGCACCTGCGCGGCGCGCAGTGCGGTGTCCACCAGTGCCTCGAAGCCGCCAGCCTGGAAGCTCTCGATCGCGGCCTGGGTAGTGCCGTTGGGTGACGTCACGCGGCGGCGCAGCTCTGCGGGGCTCTCACCGGCCTCATCCAGCATGCGCGAGGCGCCCAGCAGGGTCTGCACCACCAGCGTGCGCGCGGCGTCGGCCGGCAGGCCCTGGGCAATGCCCGCTGCTTCCATCGCTTCGGCCAGCAGGAACACATAGGCCGGCCCGCTGCCAGACACGGCGGTGACCGAATCCATCAGTGCCTCGCGTTCGATCCACACCGTGCGCCCGGCACTGGCCAGCACCTGTTCGGCCTGCGCGTGCTGCTGTGCATCCACCGAGGGCGTGGCATACAGGCCGGTCACGCCGGCGCCGAGCAGAGCGGGGGTATTGGGCATTGCGCGCACCACCGGCAGGTTGCCACCCAGCCAGCGCTCCAGCTGTGCGCTGGTGATGCCGGCAGCGATCGACACCACCAGTGGCCGGTTTGCCTGGGCCAGTGCCTGCAGCGACTTGCAGACCTCACGCAGCACCTGCGGCTTCACCGCCAGCAGCCAGGTGCTGCCCTGTGCGGCGGCATCGGTGGCGTTGTCGTGTACCTGCACGCCGAAGTCGGCAGCCAGCGACTCGCGCAGCGCTGCAACCGGTTCGGCCACATGGATGTGCGCGGCGGGCACGCCCTGGCGGATCAGGCCGGCGATCAGGCTGCGCGCCATGTTGCCGCCGCCGATGAAGGTGATGGAATCAGCTGCCATGGATGTCTCCTTGGAAAATCAGGCCGGGCGCGGGCGCGCGCCGAACAGGGCGGTGCCGATGCGCACCAGGGTGGCGCCCTCGGCGATGGCGTCGGCGTAGTCGCTGCTCATGCCCATCGACAGCGTGTCGACCTGTGCATGCTGGGCGGCCAGCGACTGGAAGAGTGTGCGCATGCGCACGAACGCATCCCGACGGCGCTCCACCTCGGGCCACGGCGCAGGAATCGCCATCAGGCCACGTAGGCGCAGGGTGGGCTCGGCGGCAATCGCCGCGGCCAGTGCGTCCACTTCTTCCGGAGCACAGCCGTGCTTGCTGGATTCATCGTCGATGTTGACCTGGATCAGCACATTCAGCGGGCCGCGTGCGGCCGGGCGATGGCGCGCCAGCGCCGTTACCAGCTTGGGCCGGTCCACGCTCTGCACCCAGTCGAAGTGGGTGGCCACGGCCTCGGCCTTGTTCGACTGCAGGTGGCCGATCAGGTGCCACTCCAGCGCCAGGTGCTGCAGCGCCTGCATCTTGGCCAGCGCTTCCTGCACATAGTTTTCGCCGAAGGCCTGCTGGCCCTGTGCGGCCAGCGCGGCCACGGCCTCGGCCGGTTGGGTCTTGGACACGGCCAGCAGGCGCGGATCGGGCCGGCCGGCCGCCTCGGCGGCGGCATGCAGGTTGCTCAGGATCTGGGGCAGGGGAGTGGCCACGTAACGCGTTCCGTTGAATCAGGAGGCTATACTGCCGCCCGGGGAAAGATCCTTCCAGTCGAAGCCGTTATTGGGGAGTAGCCGCTCATGGATATCGCCGAACTGCTGGCGTTTTCCGTAAAGAACAAAGCGTCCGACCTGCACCTGTCTGCAGGCCTGCCGCCGATGATCCGCGTGGACGGCGACGTTCGCCGGATCAACATCCCGGCCCTGGACCACAAGCAGGTCCACGCGCTGGTGTACGACATCATGTCCGACAAGCAGCGCCGCGATTACGAGGAATTCCTCGAAGTGGACTTCTCCTTCGAGATCCCGTCGCTGGCGCGCTTCCGTGTGAACGCGTTCAACCAGAACCGCGGCGCCGGTGCGGTGTTCCGTACCATTCCGTCCGAGGTGCTCACCCTCGAGGACCTGGCCTGCCCGCCGCTGTTCCGCGAGGTGATCCAGCAACCGCAGGGCCTGATCCTGGTGACCGGCCCGACCGGCTCGGGCAAGTCGACCACGCTCGCGGCGATGATCGACTACATCAACAAGAACGAATACGGCCACATCCTCACCGTCGAGGATCCGATCGAATTCGTGCACACCTCGCAGAAGTGCCTGATCAACCAGCGCGAAGTGCACCGTGACACGCATGGCTTCAACGAAGCACTGCGCTCGGCACTGCGTGAGGACCCGGACATCATCCTGGTCGGCGAACTCCGCGACCTGGAAACCATCCGCCTGGCACTGACCGCCGCGGAAACCGGCCACCTGGTGTTCGGCACCCTGCACACCAGTTCGGCGGCCAAGACCATCGACCGTATCATCGACGTGTTCCCGGCTGGCGAAAAGCCGATGGTGCGTTCGATGTTGTCCGAGTCGCTGCGTGCGGTGATCTCGCAGGCACTGCTGAAGAAGGTCGGCGGCGGCCGGACCGCGGCGTGGGAAATCATGGTCGGCACCCCGGCCATCCGCAACCTGATCCGCGAGGACAAGGTGGCGCAGATGTACTCGGCCATCCAGACCGGCCAGCAGTACGGCATGATGACCCTGGACCAGCATCTGCAGGACCTGGTCAAGCGCAGCCTGATCACCCGCAACCAGGCCCGCGAGTACGCCAAGGACAAGCGCCTGTTCGAGTAAGGCGGGACAACCACGGGCGGCGTGCACCAGTGCGGCGCCGTCCCCGTGCCGTTTCCTCCACCGACCGTTTCCTGGTACATGCCCTCTTGGGAGCCCGCCGTGAACAGCACCGCGACCACCATCGATTTCACTTCGTTCCTCAAGCTGATGGCGCACCAGCGCGCCTCGGACCTGTTCATCACGGCCGGCATGCCACCGGCGATGAAGGTCAACGGCAAGATCTCGCCGATCACGCAGACGCCACTGACGCCGCAGCAAAGCCGCGACCTGGTCCTCAACGTGATGACCCCGGCGCAGCGCGAGGAATTCGAGAAGACCCACGAATGCAACTTCGCCATCGGCCTGTCCGGTGTCGGCCGTTTCCGCGTGAGCTGCTTCTACCAGCGCAACCAGGTCGGCATGGTGCTGCGCCGCATCGAGACGCGCATTCCGACCGTGGAAGAGCTGAGCCTGCCGCCGATCATCAAGACGCTGGCGATGACCAAGCGCGGCATCATCCTGTTCGTCGGTGCCACCGGTACCGGTAAATCGACTTCGCTGGCGGCGATGATCGGTTACCGCAACCAGAACTCAACCGGCCACATCATCACCATCGAAGACCCGATCGAATTCGTGCACAAGCACGAGGGCTGCATCATCACCCAGCGCGAAGTCGGCATCGATACCGACAGTTGGGAAGCGGCGCTGAAGAACACCCTGCGCCAAGCGCCGGACGTGATCATGATCGGCGAGGTGCGTACCCGCGAAGGCATGGACCACGCCATCGCGTTCGCCGAAACCGGCCACCTGGTGCTGGCCACGCTGCATGCCAACAATGCCAACCAGGCGATGGACCGCATCGTCAACTTCTTCCCGGAAGACCGCCGCAACCAGCTGTTGATGGACCTGTCGCTGAACCTCAAGGGCGTGGTCGCGCAGCAGCTGGTGCCGTCGCCCGATGGCCGCTCGCGCAAGGTCGCGATGGAGATCCTGCTGGGCACGCCACTGGTACAGGACTACATCCGCGACGGCGAGATCCACAAGCTGAAGGAAGTGATGAAGGACTCGGTCCAGCTGGGCATGAAGACCTTCGACCAGAGCCTGTTCGAGCTGTACCAGGCCGGCGAGATCAGCTACGAGGACGCGCTGCGTTACGCCGATTCGCAGAACGAGGTGCGCCTGCGCATCAAGCTCAGCCAGGGCGGCGACGCGCGCACCCTGTCGCAGGGGCTGGATGGGGTGGAGATCTCCGAAATCCGCTGACCTGACCGGCAACGGTCATGACCGGATTGATGAATTCCAGTCATGACCGACTGCGGTCCAGCCGGCTCAATCCATCGCCACCGCAGGCGTATCGTCAGCATTCCCCCTCTGGAGTACGACGATGCAGACACGTGAACTCGGCCGCAGCGGCCTGAAGGTTTCCGCCCTGGGCCTGGGTTGCATGGGCCTGACCCATGCCTACGGCCAGCCGGTCGAACCGAGCCAGGGCATTGCCCTGCTGCACGCCGCCGTCGAGCGCGGCGTGACCTTCTTCGACACCGCCGAGGTGTACGGCCCGTACACCAACGAAGACCTGCTCGGCCAGGCCTTGGCCCCCTACCGCGACAGGCTGGTGATCGCCACCAAGTTTGGCTTCAAAGATGCGCGCACCGATGCCGGCCTGGACAGCCGCCCGGAGAACATCCGTGCCGTGGCCGAAGCCAGCCTCAAGCGCCTGCGTACCGACCATATCGATCTGTTCTACCAGCACCGCGTCGACCCGAACGTGCCGATCGAGGATGTGGCCGGTACCGTGCGCGACCTGATCGCCGAGGGCAAGGTCGGCCACTTCGGCCTGTCCGAGGCGAGCGCTGCCACCGTGCGTCGCGCGCATGCGGTGCAGCCGGTCACCGCCGTGCAGAGCGAGTACTCGCTGTGGTGGCGCGAACCGGAGCGTGAGCTGCTGCCGACGCTGCAGGAGCTGGGCATCGGCTTCGTGCCGTTCAGCCCGCTGGGCCGCGGCTTCCTGACCGGTGCGATCAACGCCGATACCACCTTCGACGCCAACGACTTCCGTAACAGCGTGCCGCGTTTCGAAGTGGAGGCGCGCCGCGCCAATCAGGCGCTGGTGGATCGCATCAGCACGATTGCGGCAGCGCGCGGTGCGACGCCTGCGCAGGTCGCACTGGCCTGGCTGCTCGCGCAGGCATCGTGGATCGTGCCGATTCCGGGCACCACCAAGGTTCATCGCCTGGAAGAAAACCTGGGCGCGGCCGACCTGCAGCTGGCGCCGGAAGAACTGCAACGCATCGCGCAGGCGCTGGACGAAGTGTCGATCGTTGGCGAGCGCTACAACGCGCAGCGTGCGGCACAGGCCAAGGGCTGACCAGCCGGTGAGTGCGGACAGTGGGTCCGCACTCCTTGACCCTCACCCCATCGGCCCGCGCAGCGCATCAAGCACCGTCCGCATCGCCACGGTCACGTGGCGGCGCGAAGGGTAGTACGCGTAGTAGCCATCGAAGTGCGGGCACCAGTCGTCCAGCACTGATTGCAGCCGGCCATCGTCCAGCATCGGCTGCACCTGGTCTTCCGGCAGCCAGGCCAATCCGCTGCCTGCCAGCGCAGCGGTGCGGGTCATGCCCATGGTGTTGAACGTCCACTGGCCGCTCACGCGCACGCTCAGTTCATTGCCGTCCTGGCCGAAATCCCACGGCATCAGCCCACCATGCGTGGGCAGCCGCAGGGTCACGCAGTTGTGCCCGGCCAGGTCGTCTGGATGCCGCGGCACCACGTGCTGGCGGAAGTAGCTGGGCGCCCCGACCACGCGCATGCGCAGCGGCGGGCTGATCGGTACGGCGATCATGTCGCGCGCCAGCCGCTCACCCAGGCGGATGCCGATGTCGTAGCGCTCGGCCACGATGTCGGCCAACCCGTAGTCGGCCGCCAGTTCCACCTTCAAATCCGGATACTGCTGCAGCAGCGGCGCCAGCCTGGGCCAGGCGATGTACTCGGCGGCGTGGCCGGTGGCATTGATACGGATGGTGCCGGCCGGGCGTTCACGGTACTCGGCCAGCGCGGCCAGCCCGTCCTCGATCTCGGCCAGGCGCGGGGCCAGGGTATCGAGCAGGCGGGCACCGGCTTCGGTGGTCGAGACGCTGCGGGTGGTGCGGGTCAGCAGGCGCACGCCCAGGCGCTGCTCCAGTCCGCGCATGGCATGGCTGAGCGCGGACTGGGACACGCCCAGCTGGGCGGCAGCCTTGGTGAAGCTGCCCTCGCGGGCAACGTGGACGAAGGCCTGCAGGTCGTTGAGATTTTCGCGGGGCATGCGGGAATGATACGGCCGGGCTGCGCCCGGCACCTGCTTCAAGCCAAGGCAACGTCAACGTCAAATGCGTGCATTCCGTGGGATGGCGGGGTGGGTCCGGTTGAGGGGGACGCCGTCCGTGTGGCTCGGTCGCGCTTGCTCGTGTGCGCTGTCCTGCGCACACGGCAAGACCGGGGTTGGGCGTCCTGCCCAACCCGCCCGAGGCATGCCTCGGGCCCATGGCGCTCACGCCCCGCAACCTGAGCCACCCCGCCTTCGACAGTTTCCCGCGAGCTGTTGGAACGGCATTCTGCCTTGGTGGGTGCCGACCGTTGGTCGGCACCGGGTCAAACGTGTAGGTATGTCGATTTCAGGGACTGTGGTTCGTCGAATGAATGACTTCAACGGGAGCTGCAGATGAGCACTGACACCAAGCCGAAAGGCCCGGCCTCGTACTTCCCCTCCATCGAGAAGACCTACGGGCAGCCGGTGGCGCACTGGTTCGGGCTGCTGGCGGGGAAGAAGGGCCTGAAATACATGGAACTGGTCAGCTTCCTGAAGAGCGAGCACGGCCTGGGCCATGGCCACGCCAACGCGCTGGTGGCATACCACCTGGCCGGCAAGGGGTAACCAGCGGCCGGCGGAGGGCAGGGTGGGACGCATTCAGCTGAACGATTTCATCTGCAACTGTCATGCGGATCGTGTCTAATAGCGCTCCCCACCTGCTGTTCCCCCACCCGCATGTCCCTTCCCTCCCATGGCCCCGCGCCGTGCGACGACGCTGACGGCCACCTGGTCACCGCCGGTCCGCTGACCCCGCCGCCCGACAGCGCCGGCACCACCGCCGATGACAAAGCGCTGCGTCACTCGATCGCCGAGGACGTGCAGGGCATGGTGCTGGCCACGATGGTGGCCTCGCTGGGCCTGGCCATCTTCGCCAAGGGCGGGCTGATGATCGGCGGCATGGCGGGCATGGCCTTCCTGCTGCACTACGCGATGGGCTGGAACTTCGGCCTGGTGTTCGTGCTGGTCAACCTGCCGTTCTACTGGGTGGCGCTGCGGCGCATGGGCTGGGAATTCACCCTGAAGACCTTCGCCGCGGTCACCGCCTGTGGCGTGCTGACCGACCTGCTGCCGCGCTGGATCGACTTCTCGCACATCAACCCGCTTTACTCGGCGATCGTCGGCGGTGCGTTGTCCGGCCTGGGCATCCTCTTTTTCATCCGCCACCGTGCAAGCCTTGGCGGCATCGGCATCCTGGCGGTGTACCTGCAGCGCACCCGTGGCTGGAGCGCGGGCAAGGTGCAGATGTCCTACGATGCCTGCCTGATGGTGGCCGCGTTCTTCGTGTTGTCGCCATCGAAGGTGCTGTACTCGGCCATCGGCGCGGTGGTGCTCAGCCTCGTGCTGATGTTCAACCACCGCCCCGGCCGCTACATGGGCGTGTGACGATTCGACGGTAGTGCCGGGCGCTGGCCGGCAGCACCTGCGGCATTCCGAGGCTGCCGGCCAGCGGCCGGCACTACCTGGTGGCCTGCAGCCACGGCGGCGACAGCGTCAACAGCCGCGCGTGCACCGGGCAGTCCTCGGCGTGCGCACCGGGCAGGTAGCCCAGGCTCATCAGGAATTCGCCGGTGATCTCGCCGCCGGTGAAGCGGAACGTCTTCTTGAACAGCTTCACCCAGTCGGCCTTGCTGCGCGGGTGGTGCGCATCCAGCCACGCCGCGAAGCTGCCATGGCTGGCCCGCAGCTGCTGGATCACCTGCGCGTTGTGGATCGCCGCCAGCACCTTCAGCCGGTTGCGGATGATGCCCGCGTCCGACAGCAGGCGCTCGATGTCCTGCTCGGCATACGCCGCTACGCGGTCGACATCGAAGCCGTCGTAGGCCGCGCGGAAGCCCTCGCGCTTCTTCAGGATCGTTTCCCAGCTCAGGCCGGCCTGGTTGATTTCCAGCACCAGTCGCTCGAACAGCTCGCGCTCGTCACGCTGCGGGAAGCCGTACTCGTTGGCGTGGTAATAGTCGTGCACCGGATGGCCCGGGGCGATGAGGCAGTAGCCGCTCATGGGGAAGGCTCGTTGGAATCGGATTCGGATTCGGGATCGATGGCCACCGCAGGGTGCCCGCCGATGGACAGCATCGGCCAGCGCGGTGGAATGAGCGTGAGTCTGCCGTCACGCAGGGCCTGGTTGATCGTCTCGGCCTGGCCGCTGACGGTGCCGAACAGCGCACCGGCCCGGCGCCACTGCGAATCCTTGCCACGTGCGTACAGTACGCAGTCCGGTCCACGGTGGGTGTTCAGCTCGCACAGCAGCACCTCGCCGGTACCATCGCCGTCCAGGTCGCGATGCACGATCAGGCAGTCGCGCTCGCTCTGGGCGCAGGATTCGCCATTGATCGATCGGGTGGCCAGAGCTTTCCACCAGTCGTCCGGTGGCGAACTGGATCCCTTGGCCAGCTTCAGCACGCGCTGAAGCGCGGCGACGTCCTGCGGCCCCTTATCGAGGCGATGGCCGTCGTCCCAGCGTGAGGTGCGTGCCAGTGCTGCAGCGATCACCTGTGGCGCGTTGGCATCAGCGGTGATGGCCGGATCGCGCTGCAGTTCGCGCAGCGCCTGCACGCCACGGCGCCCCAGATCGAAGCGCAGCACGTTGACGTCGCTGCTGGTGATCGCCGGCGGGTCCGCGCGCAGCCGCTCCAGTTGGCTGGACAGGGTCAGCCGCACCGGGTCCAGCAGGGGCGAGTTGCCCAGCAGGGCCAGTGCCAGCACCGCCCAGCACATCCAGCGGTTGACCGGCTCCAGCATCTGCAGCCAGCGGCGCTGCCGGCGCAGCACCGCCAGCGCGTAGCCCACGGCATAGCCGGCCGTGGCCAATGCGACGAGTACCGCCCAGAAGCGATCCAGGGTCCAGCCGTACTGCGCCACGCGCAGGCCCAATGCATACAGTGCCAGCGCGGCGTAAACCGGCAGTGTCAGCAGGCTGGCTTCGACCAGCCTGCGCAGCACCAGAGGGTAGGAGACACTGTCTTCCCCCTGCTGGTAGACCGCATTGGTGAACGTCACCAGCAGCAGCGACACCACCACCAGCAGGCTGGCGGCCGAACGGGTCTTCCACAGCGGTTCCAGCCCGGTAAGCGGCAGGCTCAGCACGAACAATACGGCGATGAACGACAGCAGCGGCAGCAGCCCGCGGCAGATCGCGAACAGCACCTGGCGGGTGATCTGGATCGCACGGTGCTGGGTGCGCCCGATCAGCACGCCGAACCCGGCCAGGGTGCCGGTGGCCAGTGCGATGAAAGCGTCCTGCCGGAACAGGTCGCGGAAGACATTCACGTCCAGCAGCTGGAACAGCGCTGCCCACAGCCACAGCAGCAGCCAGGTCAGCCCGGTGAACAGCGCCGCCAAAGCGAGGGTCAAACCGTTCTGCCAGGCGCGCTCGAACAACTCGGGGTAGCTGGCGCGCCAGTGCCCATGCTGCAGCTGGAACTGCCACCAGGGCAGGGCCACGAACACCGCCACGCCCATGCCCAGGGTCAACGGAAACTGCAGCGCGCCCGATTCCAGTGCGGTTTCGCCATTGAGGTTCCAGCCGATCCAGCCGGCCAGCGCCAGCACCACCGTCGAGCCAAGCACGGCCTGCAGCCACAGGCGGCGCTGGCCCAGCTCGACCAGGCTCAGCGCCACCGCGCTGGGAATGGCCAGCACCCAGGCGTACCAGCAGTAGCGCCAGCCGATATCGCGGAAGGGCCAGGCATCGGACAGCTCCTGCGCGGCGTACAGCATCAGGCCCTGCAGCAGGGCGATCAGGACGATGGCGCTGCGTGCCGGCAGGGTCAGGGGCGATGAAGACTGCATCTAATGACCTTCCGTGGCAAAGCACCATCCTAGCCCATCGCGGTTCGGCGCCATCGCGCGACCATCCCGCCCCCAGCAGGTAGAATGGGCCCATGCCTGTAATGCCGACCTCCCTTGCCGATCACCTGCTCGTCGCGCTGCCGTCGCTGCTCGACGCGACCTTTGCCCGCAGCGTCGCGCTGATCTGCCAGCACGACGAGAACGGGGCGATGGGCGTACTGGTCAACCAGCCTTCCGAATACACGCTGGGTGAAGTGCTTGCGCAGATGGACATCACCACCGGTGATGGCGAGCTGCAGGCGCGCATGGTGCTCAATGGCGGTCCGGTGCATCCCGAACGCGGCTTCGTCATCCACGACGACGCGCGCGCGTGGGATTCCAGCCTGACCGTGGGCGACGGCCTGTACCTGACCACCTCGCGCGACATCCTCGAAGCGATGGCGCGTGGCGAAGGCCCGGCCAATGCGGTGGTCACCCTCGGCTGTGCCGGTTGGGGCGCAGGGCAGCTGGAAAGCGAGCTGTCCGAGAACAGCTGGCTGACCGTGCCGGCCGATGCCGAGCTGGTGTTCCAGCTGCCGCTGGAGCAGCGCTGGCAGGGGGCGGCTTCGCGCATCGGCGTGGACCTGTTCCGGCTGACCGACTACAGCGGCCATGTCTGAGCCCATCACGCCCGCCCCGGTTCCTGCTGCGCCGGCCATCCGTCGCGACGGCACGGTCCTGGGTTTTGATGTTGGCTCGCGACGCATCGGCGTGGCCATCGGCAGTGCCTTCGCCGCGCATGCGCGCGCGGTGGCGGTGGTCGATGTGCACGGCAACGGCCCGGACTGGACCGCGATCGAACGACTGCTCAAGGAATGGAAGCCCGATGGCCTGGTGGTCGGCGACCCGCTGACCCTGGACGGCCAGGACCAGCCCAACCGCAAGCGTGCGCAGGGCTTTGCCCGCCAGCTGCGGGAACGCTTCAAGCTGCCGGTGGTGATGATCGACGAGCGTTCCAGCTCGGTCGAGGCGGCCCGCCGTTTCGCCGTCGAGCGCGCCGAAGGGCGCAAGCGTCGCCGTGATGCGGCCGCCCTCGACGCCGTGGCCGCGGCGGTGATCATCGACCGCTGGCTGTCGTCTCCCGACGACGCCACCCCCATTCCCTGACTGCACGACTCCCGCCATGACTGCCCAGCAAATCGATGCCTCCGGACGCCTGCGCCACCTGCTGACCCTGGAGGGCCTGCCGCGCGAAACCCTGCTGCAGTTGCTCGATCGGGCAGGGCAGATCCGCGACGCCGCAGTCGGCCGTGTCGGCAACAAGCGCCACGTGCTGGCTGGTTCGGCGGTGTGCACGCTGTTCTTCGAGCCGTCCACGCGCACCCGCAGCTCGTTCCAGCTGGCCGCGCAGCGCCTCGGGGCCGATGTGCTGAACTTCGATGCCTCGACCTCGTCCACGCGCAAGGGCGAAACCGCCTGCGACACGCTGCGCAACCTGGAAGCAATGGGCGTGCGCGGCTTCGTGGTGCGACACCCCGATGACGGCGCCGTGGCCGCGCTGGCCGACGCCGCGGGCGAGGGCACCGCGCTGATCAATGCCGGCGACGGCCGCAGCGCGCACCCGACCCAGGGTCTGCTCGACATGCTGACCCTGCGCCAGGCCAAGGGCCCGGATTTCTCGAAGCTGAAGGTGGTGATCGTCGGCGATGTGAAGCACTCACGCGTGGCCCGTACCGACCTGCATGCGCTGCGCACGCTGGGCGTGGGTGAGATCCGCGTGTGCGGCCCGCAGTCGCTGCTGCCGGACGACGAGACCCTGAAGGGCTGCGTGGTCGGCGATGATTTCGACGCGATGCTGGAAGGCGTCGACGCGCTGATGATGCTGCGCCTGCAGCGCGAGCGCATGGAAGAAGGCCTGGTGCCGTCGCTGGAGCAGTACCACGCGCAGTACGGCCTGACCCGCGCGCGCCTGGCGCGTGCCGGCAAGGACGCTGCGGTACTGCACCCGGGTCCGATCAACCGCGGCGTGGAAGTGACCGACGACGTGGCCGATGGCCCGCAATCGTGGGTGCTGCGCCAGGTCGCCAACGGCGTCGCGGTGCGCATGGCCGTGCTGGAAACGCTGCTGGGCTGATACTATGATTTGGTTAATCGGGTTTTAATTGTTGGATGTGGCTGAACAAGGAAGAATATGCTGGCAAACATCTACATCAGAAACTTTAGGTCGATTAAGGAAATTGTTTTCCCTATTAAGAATGGGCTAAACGTCATTGTTGGATCCAACGGGTCCGGGAAAACTAATATCCTTCATGCTCTAAAATTCCTTTCGAACATCGTTACGAGTGGGGCCTCTTTAGCAATGGCGAAGGCCGGTGGTCCATCCCGCAATTTTCGTCGAGGTGAGAATTCAATAGAATTCTCTGTGCATTATGTCTTAGACCATTCTCTGTTCAAGGGTAAGCAGGCAACATTTTTTCTTTTCTGGGATGTGGTTGTCTCGCAGTCTGAAGAAGGCGGCTTTGTACACGTTAGAAAGGAAGTGGTGCGGATTGTTGCTCTATCTTCTGAGGGCAAAGAGGATGTCTTGAAGGCTGAGGTTACTCGAACTTCAGCAGGCGCTGTGCGGCCTAAGTTTGAAATTGTTTCGGAAGATCTGATAACAAAAAGACTATTTGAATCCAGCTACTGGGTTGGTAGTTCTTTCAAGAAGTCTGAGGTTGTTTCGACTGTTTCTGAGAAGTTTCAAGAGGTTCTGCAGGAAGCAAAGAAAGGCGCTCAGGATGCGTCATTTATTGCTCAGGCGTCTTTTTGTCATGCGAATTTTAGGCGCTTCTTTCGCGATATTTCATCATTGGATGAATACAATATATCTCCGGATGTTGCCCGCCAAGCGGTCGATCCGTTGCCAGTAGTCAGAATGGGGCCGGACGGTGGTGGTGTTAGCGAGGTGGTGGGAGCACTTGAGAATAGACAGTTTTCAAGAATAAGAAGAGGCGGGGCTCCATATCCGGGTACCACTTATTACTATGCTCATCACTGGTCTGAGTACTCATCTCCTCTGGGGCAGAAAAATAATCCACTTCCCGTAATTTTGGAGCACGTACAGGCTGCCATTCCCTCTATCGATTCCATTGGAACTCAGATAGATCCATCATCGGGAAGGAGATTTGTCGTATTCGGTTGCGGGGGGAGTTTGTTTCGCCCGCAGGAAATGTCTGATGGAACCTTTAAATGGCTTTGCCTGCTGGTGGCGCTCTTGGTTCCGACCACAAGGGTGGTCCTACTTGAAGAGCCGGAAAATTTTATGCATCCGTGGATGCAGCAGAGATTCATATCACTCGCAAGGCAGCAGGCTAGCTCTGACAATACATCGGTAGTGCTATCGACTCACAGTGTAACAGTGCTGAATTCATTGGTTGTGGATGAGCTCAGGGTGGTTCACCAAGTTGATGGTGAGACAGTGATGAACTCGGTGGAAAATAAGGAAGAGATAGAGAGGATTCTCTCTGAATCTACCTTTGGCCTCGGGGATATTTGGATAAGTGGCGAGTTTGGTGGTGTGACCGGGGGGTTTTGATGATAGGGATAATTGTCGATGGGGAAGGTGATTACGCCGCATTTAAGGCTCGCTACAGA
Organism: Stenotrophomonas sp. YJH_SMC_130; assembly: GCF_059369035.1. Taxonomy (NCBI): domain Bacteria; kingdom Pseudomonadati; phylum Pseudomonadota; class Gammaproteobacteria; order Lysobacterales; family Lysobacteraceae; genus Stenotrophomonas; species Stenotrophomonas sp. YJH_SMC_130. The sequence goes on along the minus strand of NZ_JCAFSH010000001.1, from coordinate 669,442 downwards.
ACCGGTGTTAGGGTTTACCGATCGGATGGGCCAAGGGGGCATTTGGTATCCGATGAGGCAATTATCTCGGGAGCCAAGAAGCAAATTGAGCAGTTGCGTAAATTTGGTTGTGAAAAGATCGCAATAGTTACGGACTTGGAAGATAGGAAAATCCATTGCTCTGAGTTTAAGTTGAGCTGCGAGGCGAGGATTCGTGATTCGGGTTATGGGGATGATGTCTGTATATTCGTTGCAGATCGGATGTTGGAGAATTGGATCCTTGCAGATGTCGCTTACTTGAGTACGAAGAAGGTTTATCTTAAGAAGGTTGGTCGCCAGAAGCGCTACGAATCTACCGACGGAAAATCTGAATTAAAGAAGCTTTTTGAAAAGGGATATGATTACAGCGAGATTCGGCATGGGCAGGAGCTTTTCCCGCTCTTGAGGTCAGATCAAGCGGTTAAATTCAGTCCTTCCTTTGCCACCTTCATAGAAGAGCTAGGTTTGGCCTAGCTCATCGGTTGTGTTGCTCCCACAGCCACTCCCACATCGCCGGGTCGGCGTACGTTGCGTCCCAGGCATTGTGGTTGCCTTCGGGGTATTCGGTGTAGCGCACGTCACGCGCGTTGGCGTTCTGGAATGCGGCGTGCAGCCGGCGGTCGTCATCCGGCGGCACCACGTCATCCAGCGCACCATGGAAGATCCAGATCGGTGTGTGCCGAAGCCGCTTGGCGATCACGGCATACGGATCGGATTCCTGGGCCACCTGTTCGACGAACAGGGTCGGACGCACCGCACGCGGCGCCAGCACTGCGCCGCATACCGGCACGATCGCGGCGAAGCGCCCGGGTTGATCCAGCGCGATGTTCCAGCTGCCATAGCCGCCCATCGACATCCCGGTCAGGTACTGCCGCGAGGGATCGGCACCGAACTCGGCGATGGTGGCGTCCAGGGCGGCCAGCGCAACGCGGTTGTTGCGCCCGCTCCATTCCTGGCGGCCCGGCACCTGCGGGAATACGGCCAACGCGGGGAAGTCGGCCGCGTGCCTGCGCAGGTGCGGCCCCAGCCCGGCATGGGTCTGCTTGATGCCGTCGCCGCCACGCTCGCCGGATCCATGCAGGAACAGCACCACCGGCAGCGCGCCAGGCGTGCGCGCCGCGGTTGCCGGAATGAACACCTGGTAATAGGCGGTACGGCCATCCACTTTCACCGCACGCGATTCGAAGCGGCCACGTGCGCTGTCCGGGTGCGAGGCGCAGCCGGCCATCATCAGGATCGCCAGCATCGGCAGCCAGCGCATCATCGTACGGACCATCGACGTTCCCGGAGCGGTGGGTTCAGTCGCATCCTAGTCCGCCGCAGGTCAACGCGGCATCATGCGCCGCATCACTGCGGGCGCGGGAAGCTGGCGATGATGTCCAGCTGTTCCTGGGCTTCGGCATTGCCGCTGGCGGCGGCGGCCTGCACCTGCGCCATGTCCGGGTGCAGCACCACCAGCAACGGGTTTTCGCAGACCGGGCAGTCGTACTCGGTGGCGTCCTCGTCCAGCTCCATCTCCATGGCACGCGAGCTGCCCTTCCATTCGCAGGCTGGGCAGGTGTGCTGCTGGTCGCGCCAGCCGGGCTGGAAATAGTTTTCGATCGTGGTGGCCATGAGGGTCCAGTTGGAATCGGGTCAGAGCCCCGCGCTGCGGGGATCCGACCCTGGGTCTTGGTGTGGGTCGGAGCTCCGCGTTGCGGGGATCCGGCCCGGCAGGGATCAGTGCAGCAGCACCAGCGTGGCCAGGCCGAGGAAGGTGAAGAAGCCCATCGAGTCGGTCACGGCAGTCAGGAAGATGCCACTGGCCAGCGCCGGGTCGAAGCCGAAGCGTTTCAGGGTCAGCGGCACCAGCACGCCGGCCAGTGCCGCGAACAGCAGATTGCAGGTCAGCGCGATGGCGATCACCGCCGACAGTCCGGGCGAGTGGAACCAGAGCAGCACGATCAGCCCCAGTATCGAGCCGAGCAGCAGGCCGTTGAGCGCGGCCACCCGCACTTCCTTCCACAGCAGCGTGCGCGCGTTGGAGGCGCCCACCTGGCCCAACGCCAGGCCACGCACCATCAGCGCCAGCACCTGGGTGCCGGCATTGCCGCCCAGGCCGGCCACGATCGGCATCAGCACCGCCAGCGCCACCAGCTTGTCGATCGTGCCCTCGAAGTGGCCGACCACGCTGGAGGCCAGGAAGGCCGTGCACAGGTTGATCGACAGCCACATCAGGCGGCGGCGCATGGCGCGCCAGACCGGGCTGAACAGGTCCTCGTCCTCGTCCAGGCCGGCGGCGCCCAGCGCCTGGTGCTCGGCCTGGCCGCGGATGATGTCGACCACGTCATCGATGGTGATGCGGCCAACGAGGATGTTGTTCTCGTCCACTACCGGTGCAGAGATCCAGTCATGGTCGGAGAACTGCCGTGCCACTTCCTGGTCGCTCTCGCCGACGTCGATGGCCGGCTGCTCGTCGTCGATCAGGCGGTTGATCGGGGTGGTGTCCTCGTGGGTCACCAGTGCCGCCAGCGACACCCGGCCGAGATATTGGTGCCGCCGGCTGACCACGAACAGGTGGTCGGTGTGGTCCGGCAATTCGCCGCGCAGGCGCAGGTAGCGCAGCACGACGTCGACGTTGACGTCGGCGCGCACGGTCACCACGTCCGGGTTCATCAGGCGGCCGGCGCTGTCCTCGGGATAGGACAACACCTGTTCCAGCCGCTCGCGGTTCTCGCGGTCCATCGACTTGAGGACTTCATCGATGACCGTATCCGGCAGGTCTTCGACCAGGTCGGCCAGATCGTCGATGTCCAGGTCTTCGACCGCGGCGATGATCTCGTCCGGGTCCATGTCCGCGAGCAGGCTTTCGCGCACGTCCTCGCCGACGTGGACCAGCACCTCGCCGTCGTCTTCAGGATCGACCAGGCCCCACACCACCTCGCGCTTGCCCGGCGGCAGCGATTCAAGCAGGTTGCCGATCTCGGCCGGGGCCAGGGTGTTGACCAGGCGACGTACCGGGCCCAGCCGGCCGCTGTCCAGTGCATCGGACAGCATCCGCAGTTGGCGCGCAGTCTTGTCGTGGCGTACAGCTTCAGCCATCGCAGCTCCCGCGGGATAAGAAAAGCCGCGATCCCGGCAAGGATGCGGCAACAGGGGTGTTCAGCGCGTCATTATCGCAAGGCGATGTTTCAGCGCATAGCCGCCGGATGGCACCACCCTAGGCGCTCAGGCCGTTTCCGCCACCAGCGCCAGCCAGCGTTCGATGGCGCGGCGGTCGCGCGCGGCCAGCAGCTTCGGCGCGCGCGCGCGCAGCACGGACAGGTCGGCTTCGCGTATCGCACGGCGTACCTCCAGCAACGTACCGGGGTGCAGGCTGAACTCGCTCAGGCCCAGCGCCAGCAGCAGCGGGGTCATCCGGGCATCACCGGCCATCTCGCCGCAGACCGCCACCGGGACGCGGTGGCGCGCGCCGGTCTCGATCACCATCTGCAGCAGCCGCAGCACGGCCGGGTGCAGCGGTGAATACAACTCGCCCAGCGCCTCGTTGTTGCGGTCGGCAGCCAGCAGGTACTGCACCAGATCGTTGGTGCCGATCGACAGGAAATCGACCAGGTCGATGAAGCTCTCCAGCGCCAGCGCAGCGGCGGGGACTTCGATCATCGCGCCCAGCGGTACATGGTCGGACACCATGTGGCCTTCGCCGCGCAGCTGTTCGGTCAGTTTGAGCATGCGCCGGCGCACGGCCAGCAGCTCCTCGCGGGTGCTGACCATTGGCACCAGCACGCGCAGCTTGCCGTACGCAGACGCGCGCAGGATCGCGCGCAGCTGGGTGTCGGCCACCTTCGGCCGTGCCAGCGACAGGCGCACCCCGCGCAGGCCGAGTGCAGGGTTCTCTTCGTTGCTCAGGGTCAGGCCGGTACGGTCGGCCTTGTCCGCGCCCAGGTCCAGCGTGCGTATGGTGACCGGCCGCCCGCTCATGCCCAGCGCGGCATCGCGGTAGGTCTGGAACTGCTCTTCTTCGTCCGGCAGCTCATTGCGCTGCAGGAACAGGAATTCGGTGCGGTACAGGCCGAGCCCCTGTGCGCCCAGTGCATGCGCCTGGGTCACGTCTTCCAGCGATTCGGCATTGGCCAGCAGGGCAATGTCGACCTGGTCGCGGGTACGACTGGGCTTGCTGCGCAGGCGGCCGAGCTCGCGCTGCTCGCGCGCGTGCTCCTTCAGCCGGACGCGGTAGTCCCGCAGGTTGTCGGCCTGCGGGTTGACGGTGATGCTGCCGTCGGCGCCATCGATGATCAGCACATCGCCATCGGCGATGCGGCTGAGCAGCTGCGGCACGTTGACGATCAGGGGCAGGTGCAGGCTGCGCGCCAGGATCGCGCTGTGCGACAGCGCGCTGCCGGCGGCAGTGACGATGCCGACCACGCCCTGTGCCTGCAGCTGCGCCAGCTCGGAGGGGGCGATGTTGTCGCAGACCAGGATCTCGCCGGCCAGGCCTTTCACCGCCGACGGCCGTTCGGGTTGCAGGAAGGCGTGGATGCGCCCGATCACATGGTCGAGATCGTCCATGCGGCTCTTCAGATAGGCATCGTCCATGCCATCGAAGACCTTGGCCAGGCGGTCGCGCTGCAGGCGCAAGGCATAGCCGGCGCTGTACGGGCCGCTGCGGATCAGCTCGTCCAGGCCGTGCAGCAGCTCGGGGTCGTCCAGCAGCAGCGCGTGCAGGTCGAGGAACTCGCCCACTTCCTGGTTCAGGGCGCCATGCAGGCGCTGGCGCAGCTCGTGCATTTCCGTACGCGCGGCATCCAGCGCCCGGTGCAGGCGCGCCAGTTCGGCCTCGACCTGGTGGGCGGCCACGCGCTGCTCGGCCACCTCCAGCGCATGCGGCAGCCGCACGCGTGCCCGGCCCATCGCCGTTCCGCGCGCGGCGCCGTGGCCGGCCAGCAGCTGTACCGGCCGTTGGCCGGAAAGGACCTGGCTGGCGCGTGCGCGCGGCACGCTCAGCTGTCCTCGTCGAAGCGGCGTTCGAACAGGCCGACCACCGCTTCCATCGCGGCGGCTTCGTCCTCGCCGTTGATGCGCACGGTGACCGGGGTGCCCTGGCCGGCGGCCAGCAGCATCACGCCCATGATGCTCTTGGCGTTGATCTCACGGCCCTTGGCGGCCATGGTCACGTTGCAGCGGAACGGCGCCAGGGTCTGCACCAGCTTGGCGGTGGCCCGGGCATGCAGGCCCAGGCGGTTGCTGACGGTGAGTTCTCGTTCAAGCATCGTCGACTATCGCTCCATTACGGGTACCCGCCGCGGCTGTGGCGGGCAGTTGATCCAGTCCCTGTTCCGGATAATTCATCACCCGCAGCAACATCGGCAGGCTCAGCGCTGACACTCGGCGAACCGGGGTCCCCAGCCGGGCCAGCTGCCCGGCAAGGTTGGCGGGGCTGGCGCCGTACAGGTCGGTCAGGATCAGCACGCCATCCCCTGCATCGACCCGCCGCAGGGCGGCCGAGGCGAGCGGGAGCAGGGCGTCCAGGTCTGCGTCGAACGGTACTTCGAAAGCTTCGGTTTTCAGCGGCAATTGCCGCAGGAGCCGGGTCGCCACCTCAAGCAGGGCGGGCCCGACCCCCGGATGTGTTACGAGGAGAATGCCACAGGTCATTACTGCACGTTAACAGGTCAAGGTGAATTGGCGATAGCAGCAGATGAGGGGCACTGTGTCCCGTATTCAGCGTTGCTCGGGTCCGGGCCCTTTCCTGTTGAAAAGGGGGCCGCCCCTTTCCGTTTTTTCGATGCCTGACCGGGATTCATCCACGGCGTGTCCTGCAGCCCACACCGCCCCGCATCCCTCGAAATGCCGCTGTTGCTGTTGCTGTTGCCGGCCAGCGGCCGGCACGACCGGCGGGTGCCGGGCGCAGCCCGGCCGACCACCCTCAATCCTGTTCGCGGTGGTAGGTGGCCACGTCCTGCCAGCCCATCTCGCGGGCGTGCCGGGCCATGCGCTCGGCCAGGAACACCGAGCGGTGCTTGCCTCCGGTGCAGCCGAACGCCACGGTCACGTAGCTGCGGGTGCCATCCCCCAGTTTCGGCAGCCAGGTATCCAGGAAATCCATCAGCTGGGCCAGGTAACGCTGCACGTCGGGCTGTGCTTCCAGATAGTCGCGCACGCCCGGCTCGCGGCCGCTCAGCGCGCGCAGGTCCGGGTCCCAGTGTGGATTGGGCAGCACCCGCGCATCGAACACGAAGTCCGCCTCGGCCGGTACGCCGCGCTTGTAGGCGAATGATTCGAACAGCAGCGACAGGCCGGTGGCATGGTCCATCGCGAACTCGGTGATGATCCGCCGCCGCAGCTGGTGCACGTTGAGGGTACTGGTATCGATCACCGCATCGGCCTCGCGGCGCAACGGTGCGGTCAGTTCGCGCTCGCGGGCGATCGCTTCGGGCAGCGACAGGCCCAGCTGGCTCAGCGGATGGCGACGGCGGGTGTCGGCGTAGCGCTTGAGCACCGTTTCGTCGCTGGCCTCGAAGAACAGTACCTTCACTTCCACGCCGGCGTCGGTGGCCAGCTGCCGCCAGTCGCCCAGCTGGCTCAGGTCGGCCTGGCCGCGGACATCGATGCCTACGGCCAGGCGGCGCGGTGCGCTGCCGTCGTGGTTGGCCAGCAGGCTGCGCACGAAGTCCGGCAGCAGGTGGATCGGCAGGTTGTCCGAGCAGTAGTAGTCCTGGTCCTCGAAGGTCTTCAGGGCGACGGATTTACCCGAGCCGGACAGGCCGCTGACGATGATCAGGGTCGGGGCGGTGGGGATTGCGGTGCTCATGGACAGGCTCTTCGAGGGGCAGGGGGATCAGGGTGTTCGCCGTTCCAGCAGGTTGCTGTGGCGGGCGATGAACATGGCCGCCGGATCAATGCCCTTGGTGCGCAGGATGTGCAGGCGGGTGGCGGCTTCGGTCAGCACGGCCAGGTTGCGGCCGGGCATCACCGGCAGGGTGATCAGCGGAACGTCCAGGTCCAGCACATGGCGGGTGCCCGAGTCGCCGGTCAGACGCTCGTAGCCATGCGGGGTGGGTTCGGTCATCGGCTTGGTCAGGTGGACGATCAGCCGAAGGTACTTGTTCTTCTTTACAGCCGTGTCGCCGAACATCTCGCGCACGTTCAGCACGCCCAGGCCGCGCACTTCCAGCAGGTCCTGCAGCAGTTCGGGGCAGGTGCCGTCGAGTACATCCGGGGCGATCTGGGTGAACTCGGGGGCGTCGTCGGCGACCAGGCGGTGACCACGGCTGAGCAGCTCCAGCGCCAGCTCGCTCTTGCCCGACCCGGCCTCGCCGGTGATCAGCACGCCAATGGAATAGATCTCCATGAACACGCCGTGCAGGATCACCCTCGGTGCGAGCGTGCGCGCCAGGTGGTAGGACAGGTGGTTGAGCAGTTCGTGGCCGCGCTTGGGCGACAACCACAGCGGCGTGCCGGATTCATCGGCGGCGGCGCGCAGGTCTTCCGGGCAGGCCTGGTTGCGGGTCAGCACCAGCGCAAGCGGGTGCGACTGCATGATCTTTTCGATGGTCTCCCAGCGCTGGCGCGGTTCCAGCGCATCCAGCCAGGACAGTTCCTCGGTGCCCAGGATCTGCACCTTGTTGGGATAGATGGCGTTGAGGTAGCCGGCCAGCGAGGGACGCCGCGAGACGGTATTGCCGGCCTCCAGCTCGCGCTTCTCACCGGATTTGCCTGCGGCCCAGCGTAGCCCCAGCCGCTCGCGCTGCTGTTCGAACAGTTCACGGGCGGTGATGCTGGTATTCATGCGGCGCTCGCAGGTGGGGTCATGTCCAGCGCCTCGCGCAGGGCCCGGGCATCGCCGGCCTCACGCAGGGCCTGGCGGATATCCGGCGCGGAAAACAGCTCGGCCAGCTCGGACAGCAGCATCAGGTGCTGGTGGGTGTAGTGGGCCGGGACGGCCATCGCGAACACCAGGTCCACCGGCTCATCGCCGCCGAAGTCGACCGGGGCCGCCAGACGCAGCAGGGCGCCACGGGGGCGGTCCAGGGTCGGCGCGCGGCCGTGGGGGATGGCGATACCGTGGCCGATCGCGGTGCTGCCCAGGGCTTCGCGCTGGCACAGGTTCAGATAGATCTGTTCGGCATTGGCCTGGCGGCAGGCCAGCAACCCGGCGGCGGCCTGCAGGACGCTGTCGCGGTCGGTGGCCGCGCAGAGCTGGGTCTGCACGGCCGCCAGGAGGTCAGTCAGGGGCATGTCTGCGGGGAACGGTGGCGATCAGCCACCATTGTCGCCCACCGGCAGCGGTGCGTGCTGCTGTTTTTTCTCCTTGTGCTTGATGACCAGGCGGTCAAGCTTGTCCGCAAGCAGGTCGATCGCGGCATACATGGTCTGGCCGCCGGCCTCGGCGTGCAGGGTCTGCCCCGGGATGTTGAGGCTGGCGTCGACGTGGTGTTCGGTCTTCTGCAGCTTGAGGGTCACCCGCGCTTCGCAGTGCTGGTCGAAGTGTTTTCCGATCCGGGCCAGCTTCTCCTCCACATAGGACTGCAGGGCCGGGGTGACTTCGACGTCTTTGCCAAACGTTTCGATGCGCATCGGGTTTCTCCTGTGTTCGGATGTGCCAATGAACCTCTCCGCCGGGCGCGGCGGTGCGTCAAGCGATTCTGACCCTTTCGTGCGAGGCGGAGATGTTCATGGCTTCACGATACTTCGCCACGGTGCGTCGCGCTACTGGAATTCCCGACGATTTGAGCAGGTCAGCCAGCTTGGCGTCAGAAAGCGGCTTGCGCGGATTTTCGTCGTCGATCAGGCGCCGGATCATCGCCTGGATGGCGGTGCTGGACGCCTCGCCACCGCCTTCGGTATCGATGCCCGAGGCGAAGAAGGCACGCAGCGGCAGCGTGCCGCGCGGCGTGCGCACATGCTTGCGGGCGATCGCGCGCGACACCGTCGACTCGTGCAGGCCCAGCTCGGCGGCGATCTCGCGCAGGGTCAGCGGACGCAGCGCCTGTTCGCCGAACTCGAGGAAACCGGCCTGCTGCAGGATCAGGCTGCGCACCACCCGCAGCAGGGTTTCGCCGCGCTGCTGCAGGCCCTTCAGCAGCCAGCGCGCCTCCTGCAGCTGGCCACGCAGGTAGCCGGCGTCGGCCTCGCCACAGCGGCGGATCAGCTGTTCGTAGCCACGGTGGATCACCACCTTCGGCCCGGCATGGGCGGCCAGCGCCGCGCGCCAGATGCCGTTCTGCCGCCACACCACCACGTCGGGCACCACGTAGGTATCCTGCGAAAGCGGCGCGATCTGGGTCCCTGGACGCGGGTCCAGCGAGCGCAGCAGGGCGACCGCCGTCTCGACCTCATCCAGCGGCTGTTTCAGTTCATGGGCCAGACCGGCGACGCCACTGCGTGGCAGCCGTTCCAGCGGGCCTGCGGCAATCTGCCGCGCCAGCGCCAGGCCCGCGGTGTCGCCAGGCAACACATCCAGCTGCAGCTGCAGGCATTCGCCGAGCGTGCGTGCGGCAACGCCGACCGGGTCGAAGCGCTGGATGCGATGCAGCACCGCAAGGATTTCATCCTCATCGGCATGGACCGACGGCAGCAGGGTTTCGGCGATGGTGGCCAGCGGTTCGCGCAGGTAACCGTCGTCGTCCAACGCATCGATCAGCGCAGCGCCGATGCTGCGGTCATGCATGGAAAGATGCGACAGGTGCAGCTGCCACAGCAGGTGGTCGGCCAGCGTCTCGGTTTCGGCCACGCGCTCGGCGGCGCTGCCGGTGTCATCATCATCGTCGAAGCTGCCGCCACTGCCGGCAGCGCTCCAGTCGAGCTCGGCCGGTGCCCAGTCGTCGCCATTGTCGGTGCGTTCGGCCGGCGTGTCGGCGTCCGTGTTGTCGCCGCCTTCATTGGCGGCACTGCTGTCGTTGCTGTCGGCCCAGTCCAGCAGCGGATTGCTTTCCACGGCCTGGGCGATTTCAAGCTCCAGCTCGGTCGTGGACATCTGCAGCAGCTTGATCGCCTGCTGCAGCTGGGGGGTGAGCACCAGCTGCTGTCCCAACGATGTCTGCAGCCGAGTCTTCATGCCTGTGCCGAATGGAAGGAAAGGGACCCAGCACCTGCGGTCACAGCTTGAAGGAATCCCCAAGGTAGACGCGACGTACGTCAGCGTTGTCCAGGATCGCCTCCGGCGAGCCCTGGGCCAGCACGGTGCCCTCGGCGAGGATATACGCGCGGTCGCAGATTCCCAAGGTCTCGCGCACGTTGTGGTCGGTGATCAGCACGCCGATGCCACGCTGCTTGAGATGGGTGACGATGCGCTGGATTTCGCCCACCGAGATCGGGTCGACACCGGCAAACGGTTCGTCGAGCAGGATCAGGCGCGGCTGCGCGGCCAGTGCGCGGGCGATCTCGCAGCGACGACGTTCGCCACCGGACAGGCTGGCACCGAGCTGGTCGGCGACATGGCCCAGCTGCAGCTCGTCGAGCAGGCTGTTCAATTCGCGCTCGCGGCCGGCCGAATCCAGGTCTTCGCGTAGTTCAAGCACCAGGCGGAGGTTGTCGGCCACGGTCAGCTTGCGGAACACCGACGGCTCCTGCGGCAGGTAGCCCACGCCCTGCTTGGCACGGGTGTACATCGGGTCGCTGGTGATGTCCTTGCCGTCGAGCACGATGCTGCCTGCATCGGCGGCGACCAGGCCGACGATCATGTAGAAGCAGGTGGTCTTGCCGGCACCGTTGGGGCCGAGCAGGCCGACCACTTCACCGGCGTCGAGGGTCAGCCCGAAGTCCTTGACGACTTCGCGCTGCTTGTAGCGCTTGCGCAGGCCCTTGGCGACGAGCATTACTTCTTGCTCCCCGCCGGCCTGGCCGGCGCGCTGGCAGGAGCCGCCGCCTTGGGTGCGGCGGCCGGCTGTGCCGCCGCGTTCTTGTTCTTCGGCGGAATGACAGTGCGCACGCGGCTGCCATCGCCACCGGAGTTCATCTCCCCGGTGCGGGTGTTGTAGACCATGCGCTGGCCGGCATTGGTGCCGCGCGCGCTGGTGACCTTGTAGCTGCCGGTCAGGGTGATGATCTCGGTCTTGATGTCGTAGTCGATGCGATCAGCCACCGCGTCCATCCAGGTGCCGTCGTCGAGCTGCTGCTTCATCGTGGCCTGCTTGCCGGTGAATACCGCACGCACGGCCTCGCCGTCCTTGAGGTAGATCTCCGCTTCGGACGCGCGGATGTCCAGCGTGCCCTGGGTAACGGTCACGCCCTGCGAGAGCACGGTCTTGCCATCGCCGGTGAGCACGCCCGACTGGGCGCCCGAGTCGATGTTCATGTTCTCGTTGCGATCAGTGGACTTGGCAAAGCCAGCGCTGGGAACCAGGAGACCGAGCGCGAGTACGGCTGCAAAGGGGATCTTCATCGGGGTCCGTTCTACCGGTGGGGCCGTCCGGGAAACCGGCGGCGGGTGGGTGGGCCGCCTTCCTTGCGCCGGTCCGGGGACGTCGCAGGAGGGTGGCGGAATCAGCGTCGGGGCGTGTAACGGCCCTTGGACTGGCTGAGGAAATGATACGTGTTGTTCTTCGAATCCACCTCGAAGCCGACGCCGGACTGTTCCATGCCGGGACGGGTCATGGTGACCCGCGCATCGGTGCGGGCACGGTTTTCCTTCGGGAACACATCCAGGTGGTCGGTGCGGAACGTGGTCGGCACCACGCCCGGATCGGCCGGACTGTCGCCAGCGACATTGCCGCGCAGCTTCATCTCGTCGCCCTTGGCACTGAGCCAGCCGGTCTCGGCGCGCAGGGTCCAGTGCTTGCCATCCTTGTCCGGCATCTCGAACAGTGGGGTGGCGATGTTGATGGTCTGGTCGCCGCGCTGCCGTTCCAGCCGCGGTGCGCGCAGGGTGGTCGATTCCTTGCCCTGCTCATCCAGTGCGACGATCTGGAAGTCGTGCAGGATGTAGTCCACGCCGGCGTCCTGGCCGGCAGTGGCCGGGCCCTTGTCACGGTTGCGCAGGGCGGCCCAGCTGCTGAGCAGGGCCGCCAGCAGCAGGCCGATGCCGAGCACGGTGCGCCAGTTCAGGGTGGGCAGGTTCATGCGCCGAACCTCGCCAGCACCGCGTCCACATGGCCCTGGGCGGCCAGCAGGATGTCGCACAGTTCACGGGCGGCGCCACGTCCGCCATCGGCGCGGGTCTGCCAGTGCACGCGCTCGGCGATCCACGGGTGGGCGTTGGCTGGCGCCACCGCCAGCCCGACCGCGCCCAGCGGCGCCAGGTCCGGCAGGTCGTCGCCCATGAAGGCCACCTGCTCCAGGCCGATGCCATGCTGCGCACACAGCGCCTGCACGCTGGCCAGCTTGTCACCCACGGCGATCTGGGTGTCGATGCCGAGGTCGGCGCCGCGCTTGAGCGCGGACTGGCTGTTGCGCGCGGTGATCAGCACGGGGTGGATGCCGTGCTGCTGCAGCAGTTTCAGGCCCAGACCGTCCTGCACGAAGTACGCCTTGCTCTCGTTGCCGTCCTTGTCGTAGTACAGCCGACCGTCGGTGAGGGTACCGTCCACGTCGAAGCAGGCCAGGCGGACGCGGGCCGCAGCGGCATGCAGGTGGGCGGGGAACGCGGGCAGCGGGGACCAGGGCATCAGGCGATCAGGCTCGGTGGGGGCGTGTGGGGCATTACAGACTGAATGGGGTCTACGGACTGTCGGTTAAACCACCCGGGCCCGCAACAGGTCATGAATGTTCAGGGCGCCGACCGCACGGCCCTGGCCATCGACCACGATCAGGCCGTTGATTTTCTGGGTCTCCATCTGCCGCGCGGCCTCTACGGCCAGCTGGTCGGCACCGATGGTGCGCGGGTTGCGGGTCATCACATCGGCGATCTTCGCGGTGCGCACGTCCAGTGCGCTGTCCAGCGCCCGGCGCAGGTCGCCGTCGGTGAACAGGCCGATCAGCACGCCATCGGCGTCGACCACGGCGGTCATGCCGAGCCGCTTGCGGCTCATTTCCACCAGTGCCTCGCTGAGGCTGGCATCGGCGCTCACGCTGGGCAGGTCCTCGCCGGTGTGCATGACATCGGTGATGTGCAGCAGCAGGCGACGGCCGAGGCTGCCGGCCGGGTGCGAGCGGGCGAAGTCGTCGGCGGTGAAGCCGCGTGCGTCAAGCAGGGCTACGGCCAGCGCATCGCCCATCGCCAGCGAGGCGGTGGTGCTGGAGGTCGGCGCCAGCGCCAGCGGGCAGGCCTCGGCCGGCACGCTTACATCCAGGTGGATGTCGGCGGCGGTGGCCAGGCTCGACTGCGGGCGGCCGGTCATGGAAATCAGCACGTTGCCCTGGCGCTTGAGCACCGGCAGCAGCATCAGCACCTCATCGGACTCGCCCGAATAGGACAGGGCCAGCACCACGTCGGCTTCGGTGATCATGCCCAGGTCGCCGTGGCCGGCTTCGCCGGGATGCACGTAGAACGCCGGTGTGCCGGTGGAGGCCAGGGTGGCGGCGATCTTGCGGGCAATGTGGCCGGACTTGCCCATGCCGGTGGCGACCACCCGGCCGCGGCTGGCCAGGATCGCCTCGCAGGCCTGCTGGAAGGCCTCGCCAAGGCGGTCGGCGACGGCATCCAGCGCCTGCCGCTCGATCTCGAACACGCGGCGGCCACTGGCCACCAGGCCGGCAGGGTCGACGGAACGGGGGGGCAACAGGGATTCGGCCATGCGGACGCCACGCAGCGGAAGTAGAATGGAGGCACATTTTATTAGGAAAGCCCGTTGGACGCCGACACCATCCGCAATCTGATCGAAACCGGCCTGCCTGGCGCCCGCGCCGATGTGCAGGGCGATGATGGCGTGCATTTCGAAGCGACCGTGGTCTGCGAGGCCTTCGCCGGCAAGATGCCGCTGGCCCGCCACCGCATGGTCTATGCCACGCTGGGCGACCTGATGGGCGGCGCGATCCACGCGCTGGCACTGAAAACCGTGACCCCGGCCGAAGCCGGCTGAACCGCAGAAGATCCCGAATACATGGCCAAGATCGTTGTGACCGGCGGCGCTGCGCTGCACGGTGAAGTGAGCATCTCCGGCGCCAAGAACGCCGTCCTCCCCATCCTCTGCGCGACCCTGCTGGCCGATGAGCCGGTGGAGATCACCAATGTGCCGCACCTGCACGACGTGGTCACTACGGTGAAGCTGCTGGGCGAGCTGGGTGCCAAGGTCACCATCGACCAGGGCACGCTGTCGCGTGGCAGTGCGATCGTGGTCGACCCGCGTTCGGTCAACCAGCACGTTGCGCCGTACGAGCTGGTCAAGACCATGCGCGCCTCGATCCTGGTGCTGGGCCCGCTGCTGGCCCGCTTCGGTGCGGCGGAAGTGTCGCTGCCCGGCGGCTGCGCGATCGGTTCGCGTCCGGTCGACCAGCACATCAAGGGCCTGCAGGCGCTGGGTGCCGAGATCGTGGTCGAGAACGGCTTCATCAAGGCCAGCGCCAAGCGTCTGAAGGGCGGCCATTTCACCTTCGACATGGTCAGCGTCACCGGGACCGAGAATGTGCTGATGGGCGCGGTGCTGGCCGAAGGAACCACCGTCCTCGACAACTGCGCGATGGAACCGGAAGTGACCGATCTGGCGCACTGCCTGATCGCCCTTGGCGCGAAGATCGAAGGCCTGGGCACCGCCCGCTTGGTCATCGAAGGCGTCGAGCGCCTGTCCGGTGGCCGTCACGAAGTGCTGCCCGACCGCATCGAGACCGGCACCTTCCTGGTCGCTGCGGCGATGACCGGCGGCAAGGTCACGGTGAACCGTGCGCGCCCGAACACCATGGATGCCGTGCTGTCCAAGCTGGTCGAGGCCGGCGCGAAGATCGAGACCACCGACGACACCATCACCCTGGACATGCAGGGCAAGCGGCCGAAGGCGGTCAACCTGACCACCGCGCCGTACCCCGCATTCCCGACCGACATGCAGGCGCAATTCATGGCGCTCAACTGCGTGGCCGACGGCGTCGGCGTGATCAACGAGACGATCTTCGAGAACCGTTTCATGCACGTCAACGAACTGCTGCGCCTGGGCGCGGACATCCAGGTCGAAGGCCACACCGCCATCGTGCGTGGCAGCGAGACCCTGAGCGGTGCGCCGGTAATGGCCACCGATCTGCGTGCCTCGGCCTCGCTGATCCTGGCCGGCCTGATGGCCAGCGGCGAGACCACCATCGACCGCATCTACCACCTTGATCGTGGCTACGAGAACATTGAAGAGAAGCTGTCTTCGCTCGGCGCCACCATCCGGCGCGTGCCATGATCCTGCGCGGCAAGTTCAGCCCGCGCCGCAAGGCGCTGCTGGCCCTGGTGCTGATCGTGCTGGCGTGGTTGGGATATGCCTGGTACGCCAACATCGCCATCACCCAGGGCATCGAGCAGAAGGACATGGACTGGAACGGCGACGGCACGGTCTCGCGTGACGAGATCATCGAATCGTTCTACGCGGTCGCGGTGAACGACAGCCAGGACGGCAACCGCCATTGCCGCACCTTCGTCTGGCGCAGCACCGGCGAGCAGATCCGCGTGGACTGCCGCACCGAGTTCAAGCCGGCCGCGGCCGAGGAAAAGAAGTAAGAACAACGCCCGCGAAAGCGGGCGTTTTTCCCGGGGCGTCCATCCACGCATGGCGTGGATCTACTTCAGGTTTCCAGTAGATCCACGCCATGCGTGGATGACGTGGATCTCCGGTCAGTTCATCGCCTTGATGGTCAGGTCCAGCGCATCGCGGCCGCTCTCACGCTGCAGCATGCGCGCCGGCACCGGGAATTCCGGCACGATCCAGGCGATCAGCTCCTTGTTGCCGTCGGCACGCGAGACCTTGGTGGCCTCGTAGCTCTTGCCGCCCACGGTGATCGATTCCTTGCCGATCACGCGGTAGGTCATGTTCTTGATGCGGCCTTCGTCGACCATGCGATAGGTCAGCGGCTTGCCGGCGGCCAGGTCGCGGGCGATCGCCAGGTTGATCAGCAGCGCGTCCATGTCGCCCGTCTTCAACGCGATGGGGCCCGCACGGTCCGGCTTGATGTCGCCGGTCCAGGTGGCCTGGTTGCTGGTCCAGTTGTAGTTGGCCTGCACATTGCGCTTCTTCACCAGCAGTGCCGAACGGTCCTGGCTGCTGAGCGGGCGCAGCTGGCCGCGCACCTCTTCGAACACGGTGCTCTGGCTCAGGTCGGCCAGCTGGTTCTTCACCTGCAGCGTGTAGCGCCACTTGTTGGCTCCCTCGCTGCTCAGCGTCATGCTGCCATTGGCCTGCATGCCCATGTAGCTGGCCAGGTAATCGGCCTTGAATGGCTGCAGGGCCATGGCCGGCAGGCTGGCCACCGACAGTGCCGCTGCAGCGATCCAGGTGAGGGGGCGGGTCAGGGTGCTCATGCTCAGACTCCTTGGTATTCGATCAGGCGCAGATCGACGCGGTCTTCGCCGTCTTCGCGTTGCAGGATGCGCACCGGGGTGGGGACACCGTTGGCGATCCAGAGGATGGTTTCGTTGTTGCCGCCGTTGGTCCGGTAGACCCGCAGCGCGTTGTAGGACAGGTCGCCGACCTCGACATTCTCGGTCTGCGGCGCGGCCTGGTAGTCGTGCTGGCGGACCTTGCCCATGTCCACGTAGCGATAGTGCATGGTGGCGCCCGGGCGGGCATCACGCATGATCGCCAGATTGATCAGCAGCGCGCTCTGGTCGCCCGGCTGCAGCGCGATCGGTTGCGCACGTTCCTTCTTGACGTCGCCGCTCCACTGCGCGGTGCCGGCCTGCCAGTTGTACGTGCCGACCGCTTTCTTGCCCAGGAACAGGCCCTTGCGCACCGTGCTCTGGCTGAGCGGCGCATAGACGCCGCTGCGCTCTTCGAACACCGTGCTCTGCTCGATGTTCAGGCCCAGCACGCTGGCGAAGCCGCGGCGGCCGACCACCTGCATGTCCACCCGCCACTGGTTGCCGCCGGCGTGGGTGACCTGCATGCTGGCGTCGCCGGCCTCCTTGCCTTTGTAGAAGGCTTGGTAGGTCGCGGTGAACGGCTGCAGCGGCGGCGGCTCCCAGGCCAGCGCGGGGGGCATCGGCACGGCCGGTTCTGCGGGCGGCTGTACTACGGGCGCCGGCTGCGCAGGGGCCGCAGGCGCTTGCACCTGGCCCCAACCCACGCCGGGAAGCACGACAAGCGACAGCAGCAATGAAGTGGACAGCAGGGTCGTGGTCTTCATGGAGGACAGGAGCTGCAGGAGGGGGGCAGGATGCCAGCCCCGCAGTCAGCGGGGCGTGTGCGTGGGCGTTACCGGTTCAGGTTCCCGGCGGAATCTAGGGCCAGTGGGCTAAACAGGGGGTGACCGTCCAGGTGCGGCTGCCCCTCCCGTTCAGTCAGGCGGCCGGCGCACAGCAGCTGGAGGGTGGCGATCAGCAGGGGGTGCTCCACCTCCAGCACGCGCGCGGCCAGGCTGTCGGCGTCATCGCCGGGCATCACCGGCACCCGCGCCTGGGCCAGCACGGCGCCGGCATCCAGTTCGGGCACCACCAGGTGCACGCTGGCCCCGTGCTCGGCATCGCCAGCGTCCAAAGCCCGCGCATGCGTATCCAACCCCTTGTGCAGTGGCAGCAGGGAGGGGTGGATGTTGACCAGGCGGCCATTGAAGCGCTGCACGAAGGCGGCGCCGAGAATGCGCATGTAGCCGGCGCAGACGATCCAGTCCGGCGCGACCGCGGCCAGTGCATCGCCCAGGGCCTGCTCGTAGGCGGCGCGGTCGTCGAATTCCTTCGGCGCATGTGCCCAGCGCAGGCGTGCACCGACCCGTTGCAGCGCGGCGGCGGCTGGGCGGTCGGAGAACACGCCGACCACCTCGGCGGGCAGGCGGCCGTCGGCAATTGCATCAAGGATGGCCTGCAGGTTGCTGCCGCGGCCGGAGGCGAGCACGGCAATGCGGGTGGGCGTGGTCATTGCCGGGCACTCCGTCGGATCAACGGCCAGGTCAGCAGGCTGCCCACGGTCGCCAGCAGCATGTCGGCATGCGCGTCCCACATGTCGCCCTGCTGCCCGTTGTAGGCCTCGGCGGCGTCGGGCGAAAGGGCCAGCGCGATGGCCCACTCGAACCACTCGTAGACCAGGCTGGCGCACATCACTGCCATCACCGCCAGGGTGAAAGCCTGGCCGCGGCGCAGCGCCGGCCAGGCATGGCGTGCCAGCTGCAGCAGCGCAGGCGTGAAGCAGACGCCGAACAGGAAGTGGATAAGCCGGTCGAAATGATTACGCTGCCAGCCAAACGCCGCATTCGGCGACCAGCCGGTCAGCGCCTGCGCCCAGGCGTCGTAGGGCACGTTCGAGTACAGCCAGCGCGCAGCCACGCAGTGCAGTGCAATGAAGCCACAGATCGCGATGAAGGCGCCATTGCCCAGCCAGCCACCCCGGCGGTCGACCCATAGCAGTGCGGCCAGCCCGATCACGGTCAGGGTGCTGTGCAGGGCCTGCTCGATGGGCCACAGCGGGTGGAGCCAGCTGATCGCGAATACCGCCAGCACGGCGGCGAAGGCCAGCCTCTTGGGGCCCGTGAAACGGGAAGCGGCAGGCGAGGCGGTCGTCGGGAGGGCAGGCGCGGACATGGGGAGTCGATCAGGGAAGGGGGCGTCTGCCGGCAAGCTCAGACGCTGAGATGGTCGCCGCGGTCGAAGAGTGCGGCCATGTCAGGCTTGGACAGGAACACCCAGGCATAGGCGGTCAGGGCCATGCCCAGCGGGCCAGCCAGTACCGCCAGCCAGGCCGCGCGCTGGCACCAGGCCAGCCCGGTGCGGCGCGACAGCAGGCGTGCGGTGTGCAGCTGCACGACGCCAAGCGCGGCAGCCAGCAGCGAAATGACCCCGTACACCGTGGCCAGTACCGCGCCATCGGCCAGCCCGCGTGAGCTGGCGACCAGGCCGATGAAACCGAGAAACGCCAGCGCGGCCATCCAGTGGAAAACCGCCAGCGCGTAGAACAGCACCTTCAGCGTCTGCAGATGGCTGGCCAGCTGCAGCTGCGCCAGGGTCTGCTGCGGCAGCGGCGGTGGTGCGACGGGTGTCGTCATGTCGTTGCACCACTTGCATCGAAGGCGGCCTTGACCTGCGGGCGCAGCAGCGTAACCAGGGTGAATACTCCCAGAACGGTGCCCAGCGGCGCGCACAGGCAGAGCAGGCCGGCCACGATCAGGCACAGTAGGTGGCGACGACGCTGGGCCAGGCAGCGTCCGGCCTGGATGACGAATGCGGCCATGCCCAGGCCACCGGCGACGAACACGGTCCCCAGCACCGTGAACACCCAGCCGAACAGGCGCTGTTCGGCCGGCGACGAGGGCTGGCCCCCGGAGTTCATCGGCAGATGGCCGCTCAGCGCACTGATGCCGAGCACGATGTACAGAATGAAAAACAGCGAGAGCAGCGCGATCAGGCCACCGAACACGTAGTGCGCGATGGACAGCGCGCGCAGGTGGTCAGCGTCCTGCCTGCTGAAGACCGGCACGGCCGCCAACGGCGGCGGTACCGGGGTGGGTGCCAAGGGGGGCGTTGCGTCCATGCGGGCTCCTCGGGGTCGGGTTCAGCCGATGCGGACGCGTTCGGCGCCTTCGGCGGTGACCACCTGGCCGATGGTCCAGTGCTCCAGGCCCTGCGCCTTGACCGCCTCGGACACCGCAGCCACCTGGTCCGGCGCGACGATCAGCACGAAGCCGATGCCGCAGTTGAAGGTGCGCCACATCTCGCTGTCGGCCACCGCGCCTTCCTTCTGCAGCCACTGGAATACCGGCGGCAGGGTCCAGGACGAGGCCTGGATGTCCAGGCCGAGGCCGTCGGGCACCACGCGGATGATGTTCTCGGTCAGGCCGCCACCGGTGATGTGGGCCATGCCGTGGATGGCGTCGCCGTGCGACTTCAGCAGCGACAGGATCGGCTTCACGTACAGGCGGGTCGGTGCCATCAGCGCATCAACCAGCTTCACGCCACCTTCCAGTTCCAGGTCGGCCGGGCGGCCGGCGCGGTCGTAGATGCGGCGCACCAGCGAGTAGCCATTGGAATGCGGGCCGGACGAGGCGATGCCGATCAGCACATCGCCGGCGGCCACGCTGGCGCCGTCCTTCAGCTCGCTCTTCTCGACCGCAGCCACCGTGAAGCCGGCCAGGTCGTACTCGCCCGGGGCGTACATGTCGGGCATTTCAGCGGTTTCACCGCCGATCAGCGCGCAGCCGGCCTCGGTGCAGCCGTTGGCGATGCCGCCCACCACCGCTGCGGCGGTGTCGATGTCCAGCTTGCCGGTGGCGAAGTAGTCCAGGAAGAACAGCGGCTCGGCGCCCTGCACCAGCACGTCGTTCACGCACATCGCGACCAGGTCGATGCCGATCGTATCGTGGCGGTTCAGCTGGTGGGCCAGCTTCAGCTTGGTGCCCACGCCGTCGGTACCCGACACCAGCACCGGCTCGCGGTATTTGTTGGACAGGTCGAACAGGGCGCCGAAGCCGCCCAGGCCGCCCATCACTTCCGGGCGGAAGCTGCGCTTGACCAGGGGCTTGATCCGCTCGACCAGCGCGTTGCCGGCGTCGATGTCGACACCCGCGTCACGGTAGGTGAGGGGGGAGGGGGCGGAAGACGGGGTGTTGGTCACGGGCGTCGGCGCTGGCAGGGGTTGAACGAGCGATTTTAACAGGCCGCATTGGCGCAAAGGCCGTATTCGGGCAACAATTCCCCCGGATTCGTCGAGCCAATGGATGTCCTGATGCGCCGCAGCCTGATTCTGACCCTGCTCCTTGCACTGAGCCTGCCGGTGGCCACGATGGCCCAGAGCGGCCTGCGCACCGAGGGAGATGTTGCCACCGCCTCGGGTGCGTACGAGGCCGAAGTGCCCGTCAACAGCCAGGCCGAAGCCGATCGCAACGGCGCCCTGGCCCGTGCCCTGAGCGTGGTGCTGGGCAAACTGTCGGGCGACCGCAACGTGATGTCCCGCCCCGGCGTGGTGCAGGCGCTGCGCAACGCCAAGGACTACGTGGCCAGCTACGACTACAAGCAGGACCAGAGCGTGGGCGCCAGCGGCGCGCCGAGCTTCAGGACCCTGCTGGTGGCCCGCTTCCGCGAGGATGACGTCGACTCGCTGGTCTCGGCGCTGGGCCTGCCGCTGTGGCCGCAGCCGCGGCCGAAGCCGGTGGTGTGGTTGGCCGTCGACGACGGCAGTGGCCCGCGCCTGGTCAGCGTGCAGCAGGCCAACGCCGCCCGCCCGCTGCTGAACCGCGCCATCGAGCGGGGTTACAAGCTGGGCCTGCCCAGCGGCGGTGCCGCCGAACAGGCGCTGGCCGGTGCCATCTGGCGCCAGGACAGTGCCGCCGTGGCCCGCGCCTCGTCGCGCTACTCGCCGCCGATGCAGCTGATCGGCAAGCTCTACCGCGCCAACGGCGGCTGGCAGGCGGACTGGGTGTTCGTCGACAACGGCCGTGAGCTGAACAAGTGGACCAGCAAGGACGCCAACGCCATGCGCGCGATGGCCGCCGGTGCCGACGGCGCCGCCGACGCGCTGGTCAGGCGCTATGCCAAGGCGGGTGCCGCCGTCGGCCAGGCCGGGACCTACCGCGTGGTGGTCACCGGCATCAACAGTGCCGACGACTACCTGCGCCTTGCCGCCGGGCTGCGCGAGGTGCCGGTGGTACGCAATGTCACCCCGCTGCACGCCTCGGCCGGCCAGCTGGAGCTGAGCCTGGAGATGACCACCGGCCTGGCCGGCTTCAACCGCATGCTGGGCGACAACGGCGTGCTGGTGCCCAGCGCGACGCTGCCGGCCCTGCCGACCCCGATCGATGACACCACCGGTGCCCCGGTGGCCGCGCCGGTCAGCAACGAGTACCGCTTGCGATGACCCTGACCCCGGAAGCCGAAATCGCGCAGTTCCTGCGCCGCCTGAAGTACATCCTGTTCGCCGGCCTGGTCGGCTGGGTGGTGTGGCTGCTGGCACCGATCCTGACCCCGTTCGTGCTGGCGCTGGCGCTGGCGTGGCTGGGCGACCCGCTGGTGGACCGCATCGAGGCCACCGGCCGTTCGCGCATGACCGGCGTTGTGCTGGTGTTCGCGGCGATGGTGCTGGTGATCGTGGCGCTGCTGCTGGTGCTGGTGCCGATGATCGAGCGCCAGATCACCACCCTGATCGCGGTCGCGCCGCAGGCACAGGCATGGCTGATGGAGAAGGGGATCCCCTGGTTCGAGCAGAAGACCGGCCTGGAAGTGATGCAGTGGCTGGATCCGGACCGCCTGATCGAATGGGTGCGCAGCCACTGGCAGCAGGCCGGCGGCTTCGCCACCACATTCATGGGCTACGTCTCGCGTTCGGGCTTTGCGATGGTGACCTGGGTGGTCAACATCCTGCTGCTGCCGATCCTGGCGTTCTATTTCCTGCGCGACTGGGACAAGCTGGTCGAGCGGGTGGCGTCGGTCATTCCGCGTAACCAGATCGGCACCATCAGCGCGTTGGCGCGCGAGTCCAACGAGGTGCTGGGCGCGTTCATCCGCGGACAGTTCCTGGTGATGCTGGCATTGGGCGTGATCTATGCCGGCGGCCTGTCGCTGGTCGGCCTCAAGCTGGGCTTGCTGATCGGTCTGATTGCCGGCCTGATCAGCTTCATACCGTACCTGGGCGCGACCACTGGCGTGCTGATGGCGGTGATCGCGGCACTGGTGCAGGCGCAGGGCTTCGATCTGAAGCTGCTGATCCTGGTGGGCGTGGTGTTCACCGTGGGCCAGCTGCTGGAAAGCTACGTGCTGACCCCGCGTATCGTCGGCGACAAGATCGGCCTGCACCCGGTGGCAGTGATCTTTGCGGTGATGGCCGGCGGCCAGCTGTTCGGCTTCCTCGGCATGCTGCTGGCGCTGCCGGTGGCGGCGGTGACCAATGTTCTGCTGCGCTATGCGCATCAGCGCTACCGACAGAGCGAGCTGTACGTGGGCGAGAAGCCGGCGATCGTGCTTGATGGCGTAGTGGACGCCCCCCATATCATCGTTCCGAACGACAAGGGCCCCGACCTGAAGTGATGGGTGTGCCGCAACTGCCGCTGGCCCTGCATTACCCGCGGGACCAGCGCCTGGAGACCTTCATCGGCGCGCCGGATGGCGCGCTGGCGCAGCTGCGCGCGATCGCGGTTGGCGCCAGCCACGACTGGGTCTACCTGGAAGGTGCGGCGGGCACCGGCAAGACCCACCAGGCGCTGGCGATGTGCTCCAGCGCCGAGCAGGCCGGGCGCCTGCCGACGTACGTGCCACTGGCCAGCGCCGCCGGCCGCGTTCGTGCAGCGCTGGATGGGCTGGACGCACGCGAACTGGTGGCGCTGGACGGGCTGGACGAGGTTGCCGGCAATCGCGAGGACGAGATCGCGCTGTTTGATTTCCACAACCGCGCGCGCGCTGCAGGTGTAACCGTGCTGTACACGGCGCAGAAGGCGCCGGGCGAGCTGGGCCTGGTGCTGCCGGACCTGCGTTCGCGCCTGGGCCAGTGCGTGCGCGTGCTGCTGCAGCCGCTGGATGAGGAAGGTCGTGCTGCGGTGCTGCGCGAGCGTGCACTGCGACGCGGCCTGGCCATCGACGAAGCGGCCATCGAATGGCTGCTGTCGCACACCGGCCGTGAGCTGGGTGGATTGATCACCCTGCTGGACTGGCTGGACCGCGAATCGCTGGCGGCGAAGCGGCGGATCACCGTGCCGTTCCTGCGCCAGGTGCTGGAAGAAGGCCGGCCTCGTTACTGAGGGTGGGGTTTGTTGGCAGGGCTGCGCCCTGCACCCGCAGAAGCAACGTCAAAAGCTGGCTTCCTGAGGGGAGGCGGGGTGGCTCAGGTTGCGGGGGACGGCGCAAGTACGTCCCTGTAGCCTCGATCGCGCCATCCATGGCGCTCACGCCCCCGCAACCTGAGCCACCCCGCCTTCGACAGGTTCCCGCGATCTGCCGGGACTGCGTACTGCACTGCTGACTGTTGACTGCTGTTGGTGGGTGTCGACCTTGGTCGACACGTGTCTTGCTTGTGGTGGGTGACGACCGTTGGTCGTCACCAGAGCAAGCGCAGCGAAGCGACCCGCTCTTGCTTTTCTTTCTTTCTTCCGTGGCTGGACGCCCACGGAAACTGTCAGTGGCCGGTCGGGGTGGGCTGCGCAGGGGCGTGAGCCGCATGGATGCGGCGACCGAGCTTACAGGGGTGAGGGCGCTTTGCTTGCGAAGCACTGCTTCGCAAGCGCCCGAACGCACAGCCGCCAGCGGCTGGGCCGGGCCCCGGAGGGGGACTTGCAGCGTCCCCTGCGCAGCCCACCCCGACCGGCCAAGCACGGCTTCTGCTTTCAATGAGTCCAGCCACGAGGGGCTCAGCCGTTCGCCGCCAGCTCCACATCCAGCGCGCGCAGGCGATCCACGGTCCCGACATCGGTCCAACGCCCCCGATGGTGCTGCCCCGTCATCAACCCCTGCGCCATGAAATGCTTCTGCAGCGGCACCACCGAGAACCTCGGCGGCAGCCGCTCGCTGCCCGGCGCATCGCCGATCACCGCGCGCCAGTCGGCCACGATCGAGGGGCGGTACACGCCGATGCCGGCATAGGTCAGGCATGGCCCTGCGCGGTCGTGGTGCAGCAGGCCCTGTGCATCCAGCCGATAGTCACCGTTCGGGTGCTGAACCGGATTGTCGACCAGCACCAGGTGTGCCTGGCCCTGCGGCTCGCGCGGCAGCGTGGCGAAATTGAAATCGGTCCAGATATCGCCGTTCACCACCAGGAACGGGGCATCGCCCAGCACCGGCAGTGCATTGAGGATGCCGCCGCCGGTTTCCAGTGGGGTCTGCCCTTCGTAAAGGAAATGCAGGCGCAGGCCCCACTGGCTGCCATCACCCAGCGTCGCCGGGAACTGCTCGGCCAGCCACGCGGTGTTGACCACTACCTCGCGTACGCCGAGCGCCGCCAGGCGCTCCAGGTGCCAGACGATCAGTGGCTTGCCGGCCACTTCCAGCAGCGGCTTGGGTGTGTGCAGGGTCAGCGGGCGCATGCGCTCGCCGAGCCCGGCGGCAAAGACCAGCGCCTTCATCGGGCCACGCGCATCGGTGCGCCCAGGTCGGCCAGCGCCGGCTTGATGCGGTTTTCCAGCAGCTGCTGCAGGGGGGCCAGCTCGCGATAGCGTGGCAGCACTTCATCCAGATAGCCGATGAAGCGCGGTGCGTCGTCCAGGTAATGGCCCTTGTTGTCGCGGTAGCGCAAGCGGCAGAACAGGCCGAGGATCTTCACGTGGCGCTGGATGCCCATCCAGTCGGCATCGCGCAGGAAGGTGGCGCGGTCGGGCACCGGCAGGCCGGCGTCGCGCGCGCGTTCGTGGTACTGCGCCAGCCACTCGTCAACGCGCTGCAGCGGCCAGCTCAGGAAGGCGTCCTTGAACAGGCTCACCGCGTCGTAGGCGATCGGGCCACGCACCAGGTCCTGGAAATCCAGCACCGCGGGGCCGTCGTCGACCGGCATCAGGTTGCGCGGCATGTAATCGCGGTGGGTCATCAGCTGGGCCTGGCCCAGCGCGTTGTCCATCAACCGGCGATGCACCAGCTGTAGCCCCTCGAGCTCACCGCAGTCCAGTTCCAGGTTCAGGTGACGCTGCAGGAACCATTCGTCGAACAGGCCGGCATCGCGCTGCAGCAGCGCTTCGCCGAACTGGCCGAAGTCGGCCGGTACCGGAATCGCCTGCAGGCGCAGCAGCTGTTCGATCGCGCGGCCGAACCATTCATCGGCGTTGCGCTCGTCGAGGATCCTGGCCAGGGTCGGGCCGCCGAGATCTTCCAGCAGCAGGAAGCCGGCCTCCAGGTCCTGCGCCAGCAATGCAGGCACGCGCAGGCCGTGGTCGTGCAGCAGGCCGCGCATGCGCAGCCACGGCCGCGGATCTTCCAGCCCCGGTGGGGCGTCCATCACGATGTGGCTGCCACGGGTGCTGGTCGTGCGCCAGTAGCTGCGCATGCCGGCATCGACCGAAGCGCGCTCGACCACCGCGCTGGCATCGTCGAGCTGGGTACGGGCCCACTGCAGGCGCCGCGCGCTGCGCTGGGGATCGGAGGCGGATTCGGTCATGCGGGCATATCCGGGGGCGCTGGGCGCGCCAACGTCGGGAACAGGAGGGGAGAAGGAGGGACGGGGTCAGCGGCGGCCGCTGAACAGGCGCAGGACGGCCAGCACGGCCACCGCGCCCACTACCGCACCGAGGAAACCGGCCGGTTCGCCGGGGGCGTACCAGCCCATGTACTGGCCGAACCAACCGGCCAGCAGTGCACCGAGGATGCCCAGCACGATGGTCAGCAGGCAGCCCATGCGGTTGTTGCCGGGCATGAAGAAACGCCCGAGCAGGCCGACCAAGAAGCCGACCAGCAGGATGTACAACCAGCTGCTGCTGCCGAACAGACCATTCATGCGCGCGGATTCCGCTTGAGTGTGGACGCAGCCTAGCAAGGCCAGGCTGCGTCCGTCACCGGTGCCGGATCAGCAGCAGCCGTGGTCGCCGTGGCGGGTGCCGCTGTCGGCAGCCACCGGCGAACCGCTGGTCTCGCCACGCAGGCTGGCGGCGTAGTGCTCGCTGATCACCTTGGACACGCAGGCGGTGACCTTCTTGCCCATCGGGATGTGCAGGAACTCATTCGGGCCGTGCGCATTGGAGTGCGGGCCGAGCACGCCGGTGATCATGAACTGCGCACCCGGGAACTTCTCACCGAGCATGCCCATGAACGGGATCGAGCCGCCTTCGCCCATGTACATCGCCGGCTTGCCGAAGAAGGCCTGGCTGGCATCGTCGATGGCCTGGGTCAGCCACGGCGCCATGGCCGGGGCGTTCCAGCCGGTGGAGGCCTTTTCCAGGTCCAGGGTGACCTGCGCGCCGTTCGGCGGGTCGCGCAGCAGCGCTTCCTTCAGCAGCTCGCCGCAGGTCTTGCCATCGGCGGTCGGCGGCAGGCGCAGCGACAGCTTCACCGAGGTCTGCGGGCGCAGCACGTTGCCGGCCGATTCCAGCGGCGGCATGCCGCCCACGCCGGTGACCGACAGCGCCGGGCGCCAGGTGCGGTTGAGCACCAGCTCGGTCAGGTCCTCGTTCATCGGACGCAGGCCGTCGACCATGGGGAACTTCTCGAAGATCTCGGTATCCACCACTTCGGCCGCGCGCCTGGCCTGTTCCAGGCGTTCGGCCGGGATTTCCACGTTCATGCCGTCGATCAGGATACGGCCGGTGTCCTGGTCCTCGATGCGCGACAGCAGCTGGCGCAGCAGGCGGAAGCTGGACGGCACCACGCCGGAGGCATCGCCGGAGTGCACGCCTTCGTTGAGCACCTTCACAGTGAAGTTGCCGCCGGTCAGGCCGCGCAGCGAGGTGGTGCACCACAGCTGGTCGTAGTTGGCGCAGCCCGAATCCAGGCAGACCACCAGCGAGGGCTTGCCGATGCGCTCGGCCAGGTGGTCGACGTAGGCCGGCAGGTCGTAGCTGCCGGACTCTTCGCAGGCCTCGATCAGCACCACGCAGCGGGCGTGCGGCAGGCCCTGGGCCTGCAGCGCCAGCACGGCGGCCAGCGAGCCGAAGATGGCGTAGCCGTCGTCCGCACCGCCGCGGCCGTACAGCTTGTCGCCGCGAAGGACCGGCGTCCACGGGCCGAGACCGTCATCCCAGCCAGTCATTTCCGGCTGCTTGTCCAGATGGCCGTAGAGCAGGATGGTGTCGTCGCCGGTTTCGGCGCCGGTCGCGGGAATTTCCAGGAAGATCAGCGGCGTACGGCCTTCCAGGCGCACCACTTCAACCTTCAGGCCGGGCAGCTGCTGGGCCCTGGCCCAGTTCTCCATCAGGGTGACCGCCTGTTCCATATAGCCGTTCTGCACCCAATTGGCGTCGAACATCGGCGACTTGTTGGGAATGCGGATGTAGTCGACCAACTGCGGGACGATTTCGCTGTCCCACTTGTCATTGACGAATTGGCCGAGCTTGGCGCTGTCCATCTGAAACTCCGGTTGCATGGGCTGATCCGGCCATTCTACGCCTGTGCCACGGGTAGGGTTTTTCCTACATCACGTCGGGTATTTGGCTGGCTTACGGAAATCCGGGAAACCGATAGGCTGTGCACATGTGGTGACGGACACTGTTCCTGCCGACGGGATTGCCGGTCGGGGCGGCCAGAATCACAGGGAGATACACGTCGTGCCTTGGAGTGTCGTGTTGAGGGCACTGGTGCTGGTAGTGGGGATCGCTGGGGCGCATGCCGCCGAACCGATCGACATCAACCGCGCCGATGCCCAGGCGCTGCAGCAGGGATTGACGATGGTCGGGGCCGCCAAGGCCGAGGCGATCGTCGAGCACCGGCGCAGACACGGCCCGTTTCATCGCGTCGAGGACCTGGCGCAGGTGAAGGGGATAGGGAAAGCGATCGTCGAACGGAATCGACAGCGGATCACCGTAGGCAACAGGTTGTTGCCGGCGGATCCGGTACCCGGATCGGTACCGGTGCGGACCGTACCCAGGCGCTGACAGCAGGAATCGTCGGAACCGGCAGGAGGCTGGTTCACCGGTCGCGGACAGGAAGGCCGTGACCACCGACCGCCGCAGGACGCGGCACCAATCACCAGGATGGTGGCATCACAGACCTGTGGAAGGGGCTGAGATACAAACAGGACAGACGCGGCCGCGTGCAGGATGCAACGCTACCCCCACAGCGCAGGATGCGAGGGGGCGGCAGCAGGCCGACAAGGACGTAACGATTGCCCGGTACGACACATGGCTGTGTCGCCGGGCAGTTTCATTTCTGGCGCCAGGTTTTGCCGCGGCCACCACGGGCCGATGGTGTACGGTGGCCGCTCTGCATGGAAAGGACCCGCGCTGGATGCTTCCGCACCGCCCCACGACCCTGATGCTCGCCCTTGCACTGGCCCTGCCGCTGCTGGCCCATGCCGCTGCGACGACACCGGCTGCCAAGCCCGCAGCCGCCACCGCCGGCACCGCCGAGGTACGCGGGCCGACCGACCTGAAGCCGGGCGAATACCTGTGGCATCCGGAAATCTCGCCGACCGGCCCGATCGTGCTGGTGGTCAGCCTCGATGAGCAGCGTGCCTACGTCTACCGCAACGGTATTGCCATCGGCCTGACCACGATCAGCTCGGGCAAGGCCGGGCACGAGACACCGACCGGCGTGTTCACCATCCTGCAGAAGGACAAGGACCACAGGTCCAACCTCTACAACAGCGCGCCGATGCCGTACATGCAGCGGCTGACCTGGGATGGCATCGCCCTGCATGGCGGCAGCCTGCCCGGGCATCCGGCCTCGCACGGCTGCGTGCGCCTGCCGCAGGCCTTCGCGCAGAAGCTGTTCAGCGAAACCCAGCGTGGCGATACCGTCGTGGTGGCCGATGCCAAGAGCTCGCCGATGACCCTGGCCTATCCGTCAGTGCTGGCGCCGGTCAATGCACGCGGCCAGGCCCTGCCGGAGACGGAGGGTGGGGCGTCGGCACAGGCCTGGTGGAACGACAGCGCGGCGCCGGCCGGGCAGGTCGGCATCCTGGTCAGCCTGCACGACCAGCGCCTGTACGTGCTGCGCGATGGCGTGATGATCGGCGAGTCGCCGCTGAAGGCCGACGCGCTGCCGGCCTTCCAGGGCACCACCCTGTTCGTGATGGGGCAGGGTTACAGCGATACGCCCAGCCCGCTGGACGTGAACCAGCGCCTGCACCAGTGGACGGCCTACCCGTTGCTGGGCCAGGACCGCGCCCAGGCCACGCCGGACCTGCTGGCCACGCCCTCGCTGCCGATGGCGCTGCCGGCCGAGTTCGCCCGCCAGCTGTACCGGGTGCTGGTGCCGGGCACGACCCTGCTGGTGACCTCGCTGCCGGCGGTCCGCCCAAGCCCGGCTGAATCCGGAATGCAGCCGGTCTTGGAATCCGAGCCGCCAGGGTCCACCCTCAAGGGCAACTGAGTCCCCTCGTTGTGCCCATGACTGCATCCCGCCTGTGCCGGCTGGCCGCGTTCGGCCTGCTGGCGACCTCGGCCAGCGCCCCGGCGCTGGCACAGACGCCCGCCCTCGCCACCAGTGCCGATGATCTGGCTGCCTTGCTGTCGCGCAGTGCGCCCAAGGCCGACCGCCACGTGTTGCAGCTGGCGGCGCAGGCCATGCGCTGTGCGTTGCAGCGGCCGGAGCTTGGCATCAACGGTGACCGACTGAGCGTTATCGATTACTCGCGACCGTCCACCGAGCCGCGCCTGTGGGTGTTCGACCTGGCCCACCAGCGCCTGCTGTTCGAGGAATGGGTGGCGCATGGCCGCAACAGCGGCGAGAACCGCACCGAGCACTTCTCCAACCGCGATGGCAGTTTCATGTCCAGCCTCGGCGCGTTCACCGCGCAGGAGACCTACATGGGCGGCAACGGGTATTCGCTGCGCCTGGCCGGGCTGGAACCGGGCTTCAATGACCGCGCGCGCGAACGCGCGATCGTCATCCACGGCGCGCCATATGTGAACCCGGCCACCGCGCAGCTGCAGGGGCGGCTGGGCCGCAGCCTGGGCTGTCCGGCGGTGCGCCTGTCGGTGGCCAAGCCACTGATCGATGCGTTGCGTGGCGGCACGATGGTGTTCGCCTATTACCCCGACCAGGACTGGTTGAAACACTCGCAGCTGCTGGCCGGCGGGTGCGGCGGCCAGGGCACGCTGGCCACGCGGTGATGCACGACGGCGCGCGGCATGATGCAATGCGTGGATGAACATCGACTCCCTGCTGCACACTCCGAGCCAGGTCATTTCCAGCCTGGACTATCGCCGCGAACGCTGGCGGAATGGACTTGGCTGGACCCGCGAGATCCTGCGCCTGCCTGCGCAGGGGAATGACTGGGCGCTGCGCCTGTCGGTGGCCGAGATCGAGCTGGACGCCGCGTTCTCCGCGTTTCCCGGCGTGGAGCGCGAGCTGGTGCTGCTGCAGGGCAATGGCGTGCGCCTGCGCTTCGAGGATGGCCGCGTGGCCGAAGTCCTGCCGCCGCATGGGCGCGTGCGCTTTGCGGGCGAGGAAACGCTGCACGGCGAACTGGTCGACGGCACCACCCACGACTTCAACCTGATGTGGAAGCGCGACCTGCTGCAGGCCGAACTACTGCATCGGCCGCTGGTGGGCGCGATGTTCTTCTTCTGCGAACCGGGCGTGGCCTGGGCGTTGCATCTGTTGGCCGGTCAGGCGGCGTTCGGTGCCGACAGTGGCCTGCCGCCGATGCACGCTGGCGATACCGCGTGGTTGGCGGCCGGTGAACGGCAAAGGCATGCGTTGCAGGGCGGGGGCGAGTTGCTGGCGATCCGGGTCAGTGCGGCGGCGGGATGATTCCTCGGCGCCGGTGGGCGCTATCCACGCATGGCGTGGATCTACGGGTGTGCGATTGCCACGCTGCCCGGACACGCCGTTCAGTAGATCCACGCCATGCGTGGATGCGGTGAGCTCAATACACATCGCGCCGGTAACGACCGGCCAGCAGTAGCGCTTCCTTGTCCGCAGTCCCCAGCACCTGCTCGATCACCGCATCCACCGCCGGGGCCATGCCCTGCAGGCTGCCGCAGACCAGGATCGTCGCGCCTTCATCCATCCACTGCCGCAGTGTTGCTGCTTCGGCCAGCAGGCGGTCCTGCACATAGCGATGCACACCGCCATCGCGGCTGAACACTGCATCCAGCCGCGCCAGCGTGCCGTCTTCCAGCATCGCCTGCAGTTCTTCACCGAAGTGGAAGTCATGCGCGGCAGTGCGCTCACCGAACAGCAGCCAGGTACGGCGCGCGCCACTGCGTACGCGTTCGTGCAGGTGCGCGCGCAGGCCGGCGATGCCGGTGCCGTTGCCGATCAGCAGCAGCGGTACCTCGGCGGCGACGCCGTGGAAATTGTCGTTGCGGCGCAGGCGCAGCTGCACCGGCGCGCCGATGACCGCGTGGTCGCACAGCCAGCCGCTGCCGATGCCGGGTGTTCCATCGGCGCGAAGCTGGCGACGCAGCAGCAGCTCCACCGCGCCGTCGGCCATCACCGAGGCGATGGAGTACTCGCGATGCGGCAGCGGCTGCAGGGTCGCCAGCAAAGCGGGCAGATCACCCGGGGGAACCAATGAGGGCAGGTGCGAGCGCGCGACACGCGCCAGCAACGTCTGCCCGTCATCCAGCACGGTATCCGCATCGAAGCATTGTGCGTCCAGCCAGGCACGCACGGTGTGCGATGCGTGCTGCGGGCCGATCTCGGCGATGTCGCCGGCCTGCCACTGCACATCTGCGCCGGCCGGTGGCCGCAGGCGCAACCAATACACTGGACCGCCGGGGCTGCCCGGGTTCAGATGTTCGCGCTGCAGTAGCGTCCACGGCTGGTATTCGGCCGGGCTCCAGTCGGGCAGTTCACTGGCGCCGCCGCCGAGTTGTCCCAGCAGCTGTTGCCAATGACGAAGCGCTGCCGGATCGGCGTTGTCGACCTCGATCGCATCGAACAGCGGATGCGCGCCGTGCTGGCGCAGCCATTGGTCAAGCTGGTGGCCGAATCCGCAGAAGTGACCGTAGCTGCGGTCGCCCAGTGCGAGCACGCCGTAGTGCAGGTGCTGCAGTGAAGGCGGCGTGGCCATCACCCCGCGCAGGAACGGCAGGGCGTGGTCGGGCGGATCGCCTTCGCCGGTGGTGCTGGCGATGAACAATGCACGCTGGCTGCCGGCCAGCAAGGTGGCGTCGACCTCATGCAGGCCGCGCACGCGCACCGGCACGCCGGCACCACGCAGGGCCTCGGCACTGCGTTCGGCCAGGTCGCGGGCAAAACCGGTCTGGCTGGACCAGACCAGCAGGATCGGTGCGGCGTCAGCGGAGGCGGCATCGTCGCGCGGGCGCCCACGCCACCACAGTGCGGCGCAGGCCAGCGCATACAACGCCGTAGCGAGCACCGCGATCTGCGACTGCCGCGCTGGCGGCGCGCCGTGCCACCACGCTTCGCCGAGATGCAGGCGCAGCAACGCCCAACCGATCAGCGCCAGCAGAAGCAGGACCAGGCCGTTGCCGAGCCAGGCGCGTGACGGCCGGGTGCTCATGCATCCTGCTCGTCGAGCAGGCGCTGGAAGGCGCTGCTGAGGAACTCCCGCGCGCCGTCCGCTGCACGCTGCAGGTAGCGTGCAGCCAGGCCTTCGCGCTCGGCCAGTGCCATGCCGTGTTCGCGACCAAGGACGGTCAGTGCGGTGGCCCAGGCATCAGCATGCATCGCGTCGTCTGCCACCACGGTGACCGCTGCGGCGACCTGGCGCACCGGCGTGCCGCTGCGCGGGTCGAGGCTGTGGCTGTAGGCCTCGCCATTGGCCTGGTACTGGTGCCAGCGATCGCCCGAAGTGGCCACCGCCTTGCCGTCCAGCGCCAGCACCCGTGGCGGGGTTTCGGTGTGCGTATCCTCTTCCGGTGCGGATTCCACCAGCACGCGCCACGGTTGGCCGTCCGGTTTGCGGCCGTAGCCGGCCAGTTCGCCGCCGACCTCGATCAATGCTGCAGCAATGCCTTGCGCGCGCAGCCACGCGGCGACGTGATCGACGCCGAAGCCCTTGGCGATCGCAGAGAGATCCAGTTCCAGTCCACCCGGTTGCAGCAGCGCATCGCCCTGCCACTGCAGGCGCCGCCAACCGCAACGCTCACGCGTGGCCTGCAGGGTAGCGTCGTCGGGCGGGCGGCGCTCGCCGGCGTGTGCACCGAAGCCCCACAGCGCAACCAGCGGACCGATGGTGGGATCAAAGGCGCCGTCACTGGCGGCAGCGATGGCCTGTGCGCAGGCCAGAACGTGGCGCGTTTCGGCGGGCAGTACACACCATTGGCCAGTGTTGGTGCGGTTGTAGCGGCTCAGGTTCGAGCCGGGCTCCCATGTGCTCATCTGCGCCACCACCGCATCCAGCCGCGCCTGGATGCCGGCATGCAGTGGGTGCAGGTCGCGCTGGCGCGGCGCGACCAGCGACACGCTCCAGGTGGTGCCCATGGTGGTGCCGCCGAGGCGGGCGATGTCGAGCTGGGGATCAGTCATGGTGATGCGTCGTGGCGGCGATGCCGGGGTGTGCCCGGCATCGTGGTCCACATCACTGCGGCAGCACTTCCAGCGTGGCGACGTAGCTCAGGCGGCGCTTGGCGGCCTGCTTCACCGAGGTCTTGTTGTCTTCGGTGCCGGTTTCCAGCCAGTACATGCCGGCTTCCGGCCAGGTCACCTTGATCTCGCCCTTGGCGTCGCTGGTGAGCTTCAGTTCGTCCTGTGCGTTGCGGTAGCGGGTGGCGCCCCGCACGATCTCGAACTCCAGGCCAGCGGTCGGCTTGCCATCGACCAGCACGCGGAAGGTGGCTTCCTCGCCGGCGAACAGGTCGTTCGGGTGACCAACAGCGACCAGCTCGATACCCCGGTTGGTCGGCTTCAGCGCGGTATCGTTCGGTGCACCGTTGGTGACGAAGGTCTCCACGCGGCCGATCGACTGGCTCAGTTCCAGCTTCTTCGCGTCCTTGGGCAGTTCGCCAAGGGTCGCCACGCTGCCGCGCCAGCGCTTGCGCTCGCCATTCTGCTCGTAGGTGGCGAACAGGCCGTCATTGACCGACGCGATGCGGTAGGTGCCCGGCTGCTTCAGTTCGATGTCGAACACACTGCGGTACTTGCCGGTGGCCGCGTTCTGCGGCTGCACGGTGCTGCCGTCCGGCGCGGTGATCACCAGCGATTCCAGCCGCAGCGGCACGTGGTTGAAGTAGAACAGGTCGTTGGAGACCGCACCGTCGACGGTGACCCACGGTGCGTTGCCGGCGAGCACGGTCTGCGAGGGCAGCAGCCAGGCCTTGTGGGCCAGGGCGGAGAAGGGAAGGGCAGCGGCCAGGGCGGCGGCGAGGACGAGCGTGCGCTTCATGCGGAGGACTCCAGTGGATGCGGGGTGATGCGGCAAGGAGAAGGGGATTACGACTTAATCCCCTCCGTCCCCATTTCAGGGTTTGACGGACAGGGTGACCTGGCCCAGTTCGGTGGCGCCCTGCGCCTTGCCGTTCTGCGCGGCGGTGGCCGGCCAGGTGAAGGGGATCTTCAGCAGTTCGCGGCCGCCGACTTCGCGCACTGCTTCGACCACCAGGGTGTAGTTGCCGGGGGCCAGCTGCTTCAGTGCCGGCTGCCTGTCGTTGAACGACAGCGCGTGCTTGCCGGCCGGGCGGGTCGGGCCGGTCACGCCGTCCACCGGCACCTGCAGGGTGCGGCCGCTCTTGCGCCACCACTGGCGCAGGTCGGGCAGCCACTTGGTGCCGTGGCCTTCGCTGTTGCTGGTCTGCTGGTACCAGACCGACAGGTTGGCCGCGACCTTCTGGTCGGCGCCTTCCAGCCACACCGCCACATACGGGCGGTGGTATTCGGCCACGTTGAGCTTGGGCACTTCGACGTTGATGTCGAGGGTGGTGGCATAGGCCGGCGAGGTGGCCAGCAGGCCGCTGAGGGCGATGGTCAGGGTGACGCGCATGGGGCGGCTCCGGAGGAACGGATGGAATTCACGGTGGAAGTCAGTGGATCAGCAGCAGGGCGATCAACAGCGGGATCATCAGGCCGAGGCCGACCAGCGGCCAGGTCATGCGCCGTTGCCGCGCATGCAGGTGCAGCAGGAACAGGCCGGTGATGCAGAACACCAGGCAGGCCACGGCGAACAGGTCCAGGAACCAGCCCCATGCGGGGCCTGCGTTGCGGCCCTTGTGCAGGTCGTTGAGGTAGGAGACCACGCCGCGCGAGGTCGATTCGTACTCCACCGCGCCGGTTTCGCGGTCGATGCTCAGCCAGGCGTCGCCACCGGGGCGCGGCAGCGACAGGTAGATCTCCTCGGCCGACCATTCGGCCGGGCGGCCGCCGATGGCGATGCCCAGCTGCGTGTCCAGCCAGTGCCGGGCCGGGCGCGGGATCGGCGCGTTGCCGTCTTCGCGCGTGCCGAGCTGTCCAAGCAGATCGGCCGGCAGTTCCAGACGCTGATTCTGCACCTGGGGTTTGGCCTCGATCTTCGCGGCATGGTTGAGCGTCAGGCCGGTCACCGCGAACAGCAGCATGCCGATCAGGCAAACCGCGGAGCTGATCCAGTGCCACTGGTGCAGCGTCCGCAGCCAGAAGCCACGGTTCTGTTGCTGCTGCACGGTGGAAAGGGCGGGACGGCTCACGGCACGGTTCGAGGCGGACGGGGACTGCCCATTACATCATTGATGAGAATAGCTCGCAATTGCGTATCGTTCTGTATCCCGGAGCAGGCATTCCGGGGTGCCGGCCAGCGGCCGGCACTACCGGTAGATCCACGCCATGCGTGGAGCAGGAGCAGGGCGCGGCGATCAGAACTTCGCGTTCAGCGAAATCCAGTAGCTGCGCCGCTGGTCCTTGGTCGCATAGTCGTCCACGCAGTTGAATTCGCTCTGGCTGATCAACAGGCACGACTGCGAGACGAAATCCTTGTCGAACAGGTTGTTGACCCGTGCGTTCACCGTCAGCCAGGGCGTGGCCTTCCAGCTGCCACCCAGATGGAAGATCGTGTAGTCCTCGTAGTAGCGGGTGTGGCTGGCGCCGTTGGCGTCCAGCAGCGTGTCGCGGTAGCGGTCGTAGCGGCCCTCGCCGATCAGCGACAGGCTTACCGCTTCGTTGACCTGCCAGTTGAGGCTGGCGTTGGCCATGTGTTTTGCCGGCATGGTGCCGCTGATCGGCAGCCCCTTCTGTGCGCCACGGGTCTGCTCGCTCCTGGTCCAGGTGTAGTTGCCGCGCAGCTGCAGGGTGTCGAGCAGGTCGACGTGGGCGGCCAGTTCGGCACCCCGCGTTTCAGCCTTGTCAATGTTCACGCTTTGGGTGAAGGTGCTGTAGCCCAGTGCGGCCCAGCCTGGGCCGATGTCCACGCAGTAGCCGCTGCCGGCGCGCGCCACTTCGCAGTTGGGGAAGGTGCCGCCGCTGGCGATCTTGTCCTCGAATTTGTTGAAGAAGCCGGTCACGTTGAAGCCCCAGCGCTGGCCCTCGTAGTAGGCGGCCAGCTCGTAGTTGGTGCTGGTTTCAGGCTTCAGGTTCGGCGAACCCACCAGCGGCAGCACGCCCTGGCCACCGAAGCCGGTGATGCCCGGGAACAGCTGGTCCGGACGCGGGGTCTTGTAGCCGGTGCTGACGCCGCCCTTGAATGTCCACGCATCGCTGGCGTTCCACACCAGGTAGCCACGCGGGCTGACGTGGCTGCCGAACACGTTGTGGTCGTCGTAGCGCAGGCCGAAGGTGGCGGTGAGGGTGTCGGTCAGCGCCCAGTTGTCCTCGGCAAACAGCGCCCACATGCGGTGTTTCTGCTTGACGTTGCTGCGGTAGCCGGCGCCATCCATGCCAAACACACCGTCGACCATGTCAGTGTGGTTGTACTGGCCACCCACCGTCAGCGTGTGCGCGCCGAAGTCCAGGTCGAGCATCGTATCGAGCACGTAGCCTTCCAGTTCCATGCTGCGCAGCGGGCGCGGCAGGAACGCCTGCAGGCGCGCCGTCTCACTCGGGTTGAGGGCGGCCAGGGCGTTGCCTCGGCCGGCCGCACAGTGGTTGGCGGCGCCAGTGCGGCGGCAGACGTCATTCCACAGCGTCTGCAGGTTGGCGCGCTCGTCCAGGGTCAGCGGCAGCGAACGACCCAGGTTGTTGCTCTTGCTGTGGGTCAGTGAGGTCTGCCAGGTGCCGAAGCTGTAGCGGCCCTGGTGGGTCAGCGACAGCTGATCGCGCTCGTAGCGCTGGTAGGCGGTGTAGCCCACGCGCGGCTGCACCACGCGACGGGTGACGGTGCCGCTGCCGTTCGGGTTGGGAATGACCGCATTGCCGACGCGCCACAGGCTGGCCAGGCTGTCGAGGGTGCCTGTCTGGCCTTCGCTGTTGTTGTATTTCTGCCGCGACACGTCGTAGTCCAGCCACAGTTCGTGATCGTCGTTGATGCGGAAGTCCAGGCGCACACCGGTGTTCCAGTTGGTGTTGGCGACCGACTTGCCGCCACCGCCGAAGCCGATGCTGCGCTCCCACGGCGTACCGTCGGGAAGGGTCAGTGCATCCCATTCCGGGTTCGATGCCTTGGCATCGTAGTAGCTGCCGCGTACCGCCAGGCTGAGGCGGTCCTTCAGCAGTGGGCCGCTCAGGTAGAGGTCGGTGGTGCGCGCATCGCCGAACTGGTCGTCCTGCTGCACGGTGAAGCCTTGGGTCACCGAGCCGTGCCAGCTGTCCTGGTTGCGGCGGGTGATGATGTTGATGACGCCGCCCATCGCATCCGAGCCGTACAGCGTGGACATCGGCCCGCGCACGACTTCGATGCGTTCGATCGCCTCCAGTGGCGGCAGGTAGGCGAACTGGCCGCCACCGAAGTTGTTCGGGTAGATCTGGCCGACATTGCTCTGGCGACGGCCGTCGATCAGCACCAGGGTGTACTCGGACGGCAGACCGCGCATCGACACGGTGGCGCGGCCGTTCTTGTCGGTCGCTTCCAGGCCCACGTCGATGCCTTCGACGTCGCGCAGCGCATCGACCAGGCTGGTATACGGGCGCTTGCTCAGTTCCTCGCGGCTGACCACGCTGATGCTGGCCGGGGCATCGATCACCTTCTGTTCGAAGCCGGAGGCGGTGACCACCACCTTGTCCAGTGCCTGCGGGGCGCCGACGGCGTCACCGTGGGCGAAGGCGGGGCTGGCGAAAGCCGCGAGCACGGCGCTGGTCAGCAGGGTACGGGACAGGGACGAACGGACACGATGGCGCTGGGCCATGGCAATTACCTCGAAGAATGCAGGATGGCGCGATGCCGTGCGCGAAGCGCGCGGCGGGCACGGAAGGCCCGGTCAGGGGCGGCAGGGATGAAGCAGGCAGCGACGTGCAGGCGCGACCGCGCAGGCGGTCACGCCAGGCCGTGGATCAGGCCAGCGGGGGCGCCTGGCCGCGCTGCTGGCGGCGCCCGGGCGCATCGGCCCAGGGCGTGTCCGGAGCGGCCAGCGGCCAGTCCGGGCGCACGCCGGGCATGGCCGGGGTGGCGGGTACGAGTTCGAGTTCAGTGCGCAGCCAGTGGCTGGCCAGCAGCAACGGCGGGTGTGCCTGCTCGGCCGCTTTCACCGGGGTGGAGGCACAGCGGCGCAGCTTGGCCGGCGCCTCTTCCTGCAGGGGGCTTTCGCCACCGCGCTCTTCCAGCGGCATCTGCATGGCCATTCCAGCCTGGGCCTGTGGCAGCAGTGGCAGGGTGCCCAGCAGCAACGCCAGCGTCGCCACCCATGCCAGCAGGCTGGCCAGCGCCGGACGCTGGCCGCGCATGGCGGTGCCCATCTTGCGATGGATGAGTGGGTGAGGGCGAAGCGGACGCAGCAAGCAGGGGTCCCCAGGGGTCTGCCGGCAGCGGCCGGCATCAACGGGGCGTGATTGTAATGAGAGCTGTTAGCTGTTGCAAATGAGAATGATTGCCAAACCGACTCAGGCTTGCCGAATGGGGCTCAGACTTCGCTCCAGCGCCGCAGCAGGTTGTGGTACACGCCGGTCAGCTGCAGGATCGCCTCGGCGTCGCCGCCGGTCTGCCGCAGGCGCTCGATCGCGCCATCCATTTCCCACAGCAGGCGGCGCTGCACATCGTCGCGGACCATGCTCTGCACCCAGAAGAACGACGCCACGCGCGCGCCGCGGGTGACGGGGCGCACTTGATGCAGGCTGCTGGACGGATACACGATCAGGTCGCCAGCCGGCAGCTTCACTTCGTGCTCGCCGTAGGTGTCGCTGATGATCAGCTCGCCGCCTTCGTACTCCTCGGGCGCGGACAGGAACAGGGTGCAGGAGATGTCCGAACGCAGCTGTTCGCCGTTGGCCAGGTTCATCACGGCGCCATCGACATGGAAGCCGTAGGTGCCGCCGCCGCTGTAGCGGTTGAAGCGCGGTGGCAGGTACTTCAGTGGCAGCGCGGCGCTGAAGAACAGCGGATGCCGGGCCAGCGCGACGAGGATGATCTCGCCCAGCTCGCGGCGCAGCGGCGACGCCTCGGGCAGCTGCTGGTTGTGCTTGGCCTGCGCGCCCAGATGGCCGACGGTTTCGCGGCCATCGGTCCAGTCGGCAGCATCGAGGCGGCGGCGGAAGTCGGCCACCTGGTCGGCGCTGAGAATATCGGGGATGTGCAGCAGCATGCGGAACTCCTCAGAGCGACGGTGGCGCGACCAGGGCGCGCACCTGTGGATGCGGCGATGCGGCCAGCTCCGGCACGATGTGCGCCATGAACGCCGGGCTGCCGTGCGCCAGTGCAAGCTGCAGCCAGTGCACGGCCTGCTCGACCTGGCCGGCCTGCAGCAGGATCGAGGCGTAGTTGGCCTGGCCGCGGAAATCGCCGGTCTCGGCCGCGCGCCGGTACCAGCCCAGGGCGGCCTGCGGATCGCGCTCGATCTCCAGGCCGTCTTCAAGGTGGCGGGCCAGCAGGTTCATCGATTTGGCATGGCCCAGATGCGCGGCACGGGTGTACAGGGCCAGTGCCTGCGCGCGGTCCTGGGGCACGCCGCGGCCGGTGGCCAGCAGGTTGGCCAGGTTGTACAGGCCCCAGTCCAGGCCGGTGTCGGCCGCGCGCCGGTACCACACCGCGGCCAGCGTGGGATCGGGCGTGGTGCCCTGGCCCAGCTCATGGCAGCGGCCGAGCATGTTCATCGCCATCGGCGCGCCGTTGTTGGCGGCGGTT
Organism: Stenotrophomonas sp. YJH_SMC_130; assembly: GCF_059369035.1. NCBI lineage: Bacteria > Pseudomonadati > Pseudomonadota > Gammaproteobacteria > Lysobacterales > Lysobacteraceae > Stenotrophomonas > Stenotrophomonas sp. YJH_SMC_130. The sequence goes on along the minus strand of NZ_JCAFSH010000001.1, from coordinate 628,814 downwards.
TCGTACCAGAGCAGCGCAGCCGAGGCGTCCTGCGCGGTGCCTTTACCTTCCATGTGCATCTGCGCGAGCAGCAGCTGCGCCTCGACCTGCCCGGCCTGTGCGGCGTCGCGCACGCGTGCGAACGCAGCCTGTGGATCGTGCTGGAGCAGCTCGGCCAGGGCGTCGCTGTCGATGGGGGTACGGGTTGCCATGGGGTGAGTATCGCCGGAAACAAAAACGGCGGCAGGAGCGCCTGCCGCCGTGGTGGAGCGCCGTTACATCAGAACTTGACGTTCAGTGCCAGAGTGGCCGAGCGACCCGGGGCGATGCTCGCGTAGTGCGAGGCATAGGCCTTGGTGAAGTAGGTCTTGTCGGTCAGGTTCTGCACGTTGAGCTGCAGGCTGATGTTGTCCTGGATCGCGTAGCTGGCCATCGCGTCGAAGCGGGTGTAGCTCGGGATCCACTTGGTGTTGGCGACATCACCGTACTGCTTGTCCGAGTAGAACGCGCCGGCGCCGAGGGTCAGGCCGATCGGGAAGCGGTAGGTGGTCCACAGGTTGGCGCTGTGCTTGGCAGTGTTCGGGAACACGTTGCCGTTGTACGGCGACGGCACGTACACGTTGGACGGGCAGGTGCGGCCCACTGGTGCGCCACAGACGAAACCGTTGTCCTTCAGTTCCGAGTCCAGGTAGGTGTAGCCGCCGTACAGGCTCCAGGCGTCGGTCAGCTGGCCGGTGAAGCCCAGTTCGAAGCCGTTGATCTCCTTCTTGCCGGCGTTCTGGCTGGTGCCGTTGTCGACCGTCACGCGTGCGTTGTTCATCACGGTGTGGAAGATCGCTGCGGTCAGGTTCAGGCGCTGGTCGAACAGGTCCCACTTGGTGCCCAGTTCGAGGTTCTTCGTGTCCTGCGGCTTGAGGTCGGCCACGGCGGCGCTCAGGCCGTCCGAACCGTCACCACCGTCCATGCCCGGCGGGGTCGAGGAGGTGCCCCACGACAGGTAGATGCTGCCGTTGGCGGCCGGCTTGAACACCACACCGGCCTGGTAGTTCAGGAAGTCATTGCTGTTGCGCACGCGGGTCGGCGCCTTGCCGGCCACCGGGGTGGTCAGGGTGGTGCGGAAGTCGTCGTAGCGCAGGCCGAGGTTGATCATCCACTGCTCATTGAGCTCGATGGTGTCGAACACGTAGGCCGAGGTGGTCCTGGTGCGCTGCTCGACGTCCAGTGCCTTGTCGCTGCGGTACACCGAATGGGTGGCTGCCCACGGATCGCGCGGATCCGGATCGGCGAAATCGGTGCAGTTGTAGCCGGTGGCCGCGCCGGTGGTCGGGCACTTGCTGTTGCCGGTGAGCGGGTTGCTGGTGCCCGGGGTCATCAGATAGCTGCCGCGGGTCATCTTCTCGTCGCTGTACTCCACGCCAGCGCTGTAGCTGTGCTTGAGCGCGCCGGTCTGGAAGGCACCGGTCAGGCCCAGCTGGTCGGCGAAGCTCTTGACGTCGACGGCGCGGGCGTTGGTACGGCGCCACAAGGTGCCGTAGTTGTTCGGGTTGCCCTGGCTGTCGTCCGGCTGGGTCCACAGGTAATCGTTGCTGGTGTTGCCCAGGCGCGCGATGTTGCGCAGCTTGTGGCCGCCGAAATCGTAGCTGGCATCCAGCGTGCTGATGTCGGCACGGGTGCGCTGGAAGTCACGGTCGACCAGGCCGTAGTAGTTGTTGCGGTCCGGCACCATCGGGCGGCCGTCGACCCACTTCGAGGCCGGCGCACCGTTCGGGTTGCCGTAGGGGAAACCACCGGCGTCCGGCAGGTCATCGCTCTGCATGTGGTAGTGGCTGGCGATCAGCTGCGCCGGGCCGTTCAGGCCGAACGCGATCGACGGCGCGATGCCCCAGCGGCTGACATTGGCGGCGTCGCGGCCAGCGATGTCCGATTCGTGCTTCATCAGGTTCAGGCGCGCGGCGATGCCATCGCCCAGAACGTAGTTGGCGTCCACGGTGCCGCGTGCGTAGCTGTCGGTACCGATGCCCATGCTGGCGTTGGTCTCGTTCTTCAGCTTAGGCGTCTTGCTCACCAGGTTCAGGCTGCCACCACCGGAATCACGGCCACCGTAGGCCGAGCTCGGGCCCTTGACCACTTCCACCTGCTCCAGATCGAAGATCTCGCGGGTCTGCGAGCCGACGTCGCGCAGGCCGTCGACGAAGACGTTGCTCTGCGAATCGAAGCCACGGATGAAGGGGCGGTCGCCGGTCGGGTTGCCGCCTTCGCCGGCACCGAAGGTGATGCCCGGCACCATGCGCAGTGCATCCTGCAGGTTGGTCGCACCGGTTTCGGCGATCAGCTTTTCCGACACGATCGACACCGACTTCGGGGTGTCCAGCAGTTCGGCGGTGAACTTCGGCGAGGACGGATTGAACCAGCTGCCGCGCACCTGCACCTTGTCCAGGTCGGTGGCATTGCGGGAGCCGGCATCGGCGCTGTCGGCAGCCTGCGCGGCCAGCGGTGCGAAGCCGGCGGCCAGGGTGGCGGTGGCGAGCAGGGATACGCGCGGGGCGTGTTTGCGGGACGTGATGTGGGTCATGGCTATGGGTAGTGGCGTGGATCGGGAAACGGCGAAGGCCGAAGCGCAGACAGCGCGACGACATGTAGAAGGCGGTATCTGTAGAGCCGAGCCGACGCTCGGCTGGCAGGAAACGTAAACAGGCGCACGGCAACCGCCGCAGGGCGCCTCAACTGGCGTGCGGTGCAGGCGGTGCGTGGCCGGGGTTCAATCGCAGTGCGGGATCGTGCAGTTGCCGGCGCAGGGCGTCGGAGCGCCATAGCGGGATATGTGCGACCAGGGGCGCGCGCAGGGGTGTCAGTCCGGCGCAGGGCGTGTTGCCCTCACCCTCAAGCGGCGGCTCCGGTGCAGGTGCAGCATGTTGCGGGCACTCGTCCGCCGACGGCGCCGGCAATGGCATGACCTGGCGCAAGCCTTCGGCATGTGCCTGCCACCCTTGGGCAGTCGGGTCGCTGCCGCGTCCTTCGTGCAGCGCCGACCAGCCCAGCAGCAGCGTCAGCAGCACGGCCACGGCCAGCGGCCACCCCTGGCGAGCGAGCCGGCACAACGTGGCAGAGGGCGCGGGCGAAGCCATGGCGCGAGGGCGGCGTCGTTACGAAGATGTTACGTAGAATAACATCAACGATAATGATTCGCATGTACGGCATGTTGCGGCACGTTGGAGTGGCCGGGGAACGCCCTGGGAGGGCCCTTGCGGGCCTCCTGCAGATCCAGCCCACGGGCGGATACCCCGAGGTCGGGGCGCGGCCTCAATCCCGGTCGTCGCGCGTCCAGACGGCGTCGTGTTCGCGCTTCACCGGGAACTTGGGTACCGGCGTATAGGCCGGGGCGCACAGGGCGCGGCCATCGCGCACGTCGAAGCGCGCGCCGTGCAGCACGCATTCCACGCTGCCTTCGGCGGTGTTGAATTCGCCCGAGGACAGTTCGAACTCCTCGTGCGTACACTGGTCTTCCAGTGCGTACAGCTCGCCGTCGAGGTTGAACACCACGATCGGGGTGCCGGTCACTTCGTCGAACACGCTCTTCATTTCACCGGGCAGCAGCTCGTTGCCGGCACAGACGAAGGTCCAGGTATCGCTCACGCGGCTGCTCCGGCCAGCGGTTTCTCCAGGATTTCGAAACGCAGGTCGTCGCGCTTGGGAATGCCGAAGCGTTCGTCGCCATACGGGAACGGCTTCTTGATGCCGGTACGCTGGTAGCCACGACGCTCGTAGAAGGCGATCAGTTCGTCGCGTACGTCGATCACTGTCATCTGCATCACCGGCACGTTCCATTCGCGTGCGGCGTGCGCTTCGGCGGCGTCCATCAGCTGCTTGCCGACACCGCCGCCCTGCTGGGCCGGATCGACCGAGAACATGCCGAAGTAGCCCTTGCCGTCGACATCGGCGACGTGGGCGCAGGCCACAAGAACGCCTTCGCGCTCGGCCAGGAGGATGGTCGAGCGCGGGCGCTCGAGGTCGGCCTGGATGCCTTCGGCGTCGATGCGGGCACCGTCCAGCAGGTCGGCTTCGGTGGTCCAGCCGACGCGGCTGGCATCGCCGCGGTAGGCCGAGGTGACCAGGGTGATCAGGGCGGGAATGTCGGCCGGCGTGGCGGCGCGGAAGGTCAGGGTGCTCATGGGGCCATTCTAGGTGGGGTATGGGCGGGCGCAAATGGGGGGAGGGGTCAGATCCCTTTCGCAACGCGGAGGAGCTCTGCCCCCGGGGCGCCGGCTATGCTCGCCGTTCATCGCTTTCCCGCAGGAGGCAGAAATGGATTGGCAGGGCGGAGACGGGGGCGCCATGAAGGTCGCTACGCTCGGCATGATCGTGGCGATGTCGATCCTGCTCGCGTGCACGGATGGCTCCGTCGTGGGCAGGGATGCTTCCTTCAACAGTTTTGCCTGCCCTGGGTTCAACCCGGCACGTGCACTTCCTGTCGCCCTGGAGGAACTGCGTGCGCACCCTGTCCGCTACCAGGGCCGCTTGGTAAAGGTGCGGGGTGCCTACGTCGAAGGCTGGGAAATGTCGGCGCTGCATCCGGGACCGCCGGTACGTGACCCGTGGGCGGCAGACGGCATCTGGGTGGAGGGAATCGCGCCGGTGACGTTGCCGACGGAGCAGGCTTTTGAAATGACCGGGATCGTGTCGGCGGCGCGGCCGGATGCGGTGAGCGGCAAGGGGCATCTTGGCCAGTGGCCTGCCGAACTATGTGTGTCGTCGGTGCGGCGGCTGCAGGAGTGATCGGGTAGTTGGGGTCAGAGCCCTTTCGGGCGGCGAAAGGGATCTGACCCCAGTCTGCGGGCTCATCCCAGCAGCTTGCGCACCTTGGTCAGCGCCGTCATGAACCGCTCGATCTCGGCGTGCGTGTTGTAGAACGCCAACGAGGCACGGCAGGTTGCTGCAACGCCGAAGTACTGCAGCAGCGGGTGCGCGCAGTGCTGGCCCGAGCGCACGGCCACGCCTTCCAGGTCGAGCAGGGTCGCCAGATCATGCGCATGTGCGCCGTCGATCAGGAATGAGACCACGGCCGCCTTTTCCGGTGCTTCGCCGATGATGCGCAGGCCATCGACGCGGTGCAGTTCTTCGGTGAAGTGCGCCAGCAGTTCGGCTTCGCGCGCTTCCACGTGGTCCTGCCCCAGCTGCTGCAGGTAGTCGGCGGCCACGCCCAGGCCGATGAAACCGGCGATGTTCGGGGTGCCGGCTTCGAACTTGTGCGGGGCATCGTTGAACACGGTGCCGTCGAAGCTGACTTCCTTGATCATCTCGCCGCCGCCGAGGAAGGGCGGCATCGCGTCCAGGTGTTCGCGGCGCGCCCACAGCGCACCGGTACCGGTTGGGCCGCACATCTTGTGGCCGGTGATGGCATAGAAATCGCAGCCGATCGCGGCGACGTCGACCTTGCGGTGCGGCACGGCCTGCGAGCCATCGACCACGGTGATGATGCCGCGCTTGCGCGCTTCGCGGCAGATCTCGCGCACCGGGTTGACCGTGCCCAGCACGTTGGAGACATGGGTGACCGCCAGCAGCTTGACCTCCGGGGTCATCGCCGCGCGCAGCGCATCCAGGTCCAGCGCACCATCGGGAGTGATCTCGGCCACGCGGATGGTGGCACCGGTACGCTGCGCGACCAGCTGCCACGGCACGATGTTGGCATGGTGCTCCATGCGCGACACCAGGATCACGTCGCCGGCCTTCAGCCGCGGCAGCGCCCACGAATACGCCACCAGGTTGATGGCGAAGGTGGTGCCGCTGCACAGCACCAGCTCGCTGGGGCGCACGTTGAGGAAGCGCGCCAGCGTGTTGCGCGCACCTTCGTAGGCATCGGTGGCTTCGCTGCCCAGTGCATGCACCGCGCGGCTGACGTTGGCGTTGTAACGGCGGTAGAACTCGTCCACCGCGCCGATCACCTGCACCGGCTTCTGGCCGGTGTTGGCATTGTCGAAATAGACCAGCGGCTTGCCGTGTACTTCGCGCATCAGCAGCGGGAAGTCGAGGCGGACGCGGTCCCAGTCGGGGGCGCCGGTGCGTTCTTCGATCGGGCGCGGCGTGGACAGATTCATGCCACACCCGCCTCGGCCAGGGCCTTGTCCAGGCGGCGTGCCAGCTGCGCGCGCAGCGCGTCCGGCAGGATCTTCAGCGGTTCATGGCAGAACGCAGCGCTCAGCAGCGCCTGCGCCTGGGCCTGCGGCAGGCCGCGCGAGCGCAGGTAGAACAGCGCATTGGCATCGAGCTGGCCAACGGTCGCGCCGTGCGCGGCCTTCACTTCATCGGCGTCGATCACCAGCGTCGGCTGGGTGTCGATCTCGGCGTCCGCCGACAGCAGCAGGTTCTTGTTGGACAGGTTCGCGTCGGTGCCATCGGCGCCTTCGCGGATCTGGATGCCACCATGGAACACCACGCGGCTGCGGTTGGCGGCTACGCCGCGCCACAGCAGCTCGCAGGCGGTATCGCGGGCGATATGGTCGATGCCGAGGCGGGTTTCGACGTGGCGGCGGCCATTGCCGAGCAGCACGCCGTTGGCGGTCAGCCGGGCATTGTCGCCTTCCAGGCGCACGTTCAGTTCATGGCGGCTGAGCGCGGCGCCCAGTTCCAGGTCGACGCGGTGGTACTGCGCGTCGCGGGCCAACACCGCGTCGGTGCGCAGGAAGCTGGTCTGGCGTGCGCTGCCGGCCTGCACGCGGGCGTGCTTGAGCACGGCGTCGCGCGCGACGTGGGCATGCAGCACGGTGTTGTCCAGGTGGGCGGAGTCACCCACGCTGAAGCGGTGCTCGACCACGCCGAGGCTGGCGCCGGCACGCAGTTCGATCAGGTGGCGGTGATGCCAGGCCAGGTCGGTCTCGCCCGCCACACTGGCGAATACCAGCTGCAGCGGCGCTTCGACCTGCACGCCTTCGTCCACGCGCAGCACCACGCCTTCATCGGCCAGTGCGGCGTTGAGGCGGGCGAAGATCTCTTCGCTGCGCTCGTAGCGGCGGCCAAGGAAACGCACGGCGTCTTCGCCGGAGGCCAGTGCGGCCGACAGCGGCTGCAGCTGCACGCCGGCCGGCAGGGCCTGCACGTCGCTCAGCGTGGCATCGAGGCGGCCGTTGACGAACACCAGGCGCGGCGCCGGGATGTCGTCCAGCAGCGCGGCGTCCAGCGCCGGGCCCTGCAGCGGTGCCGCAGCAAACGCACGGCGTTCCAGCTGGCGCAGCGAGGTGTACTTCCAGGCTTCATTGCGGGCGGCCGGCAGGCCATCGCGCAGGGCCGCATCCAGCACTTCGCGGCGCGCATCGCTGCCGCAGAAGGCCTGGGCCATCGAGTCGAGCAGGGCGCTCATCAGACCGCCGCCTCGGGCACGACCCGGTCCTTCAGGAAATCATAGCCGTGCGCTTCCAGTTCCAGCGCCAGCTCGGGGCCGCCGCTCTTGACGATGCGGCCATCGGCCAGCACGTGCACCACGTCCGGCTTGATGTAGTCCAGCAGGCGCTGGTAATGGGTGATGACCAGGAACGAACGGTCGGCGGCGCGCAGCGCATTGACGCCGTCGGCCACGCTCTTCAGTGCGTCGATGTCCAGGCCCGAGTCGGTCTCGTCGAGGATCGCCAGCTTCGGTTCCAGCACGGCCAGCTGGAAGATCTCGTTGCGCTTCTTCTCGCCGCCGGAGAAGCCTTCGTTGACGCCACGATGCAGCAGCTCGTCCTTCAGGTGCAGCACGGCCAGCTTCTGCCGCACCAGCTTGAGGAACTGCATCGAATCGAGTTCCTCTTCGCCGCGCGCCTTGCGCTGGGCGTTCAGTGCCGCGCGCAGGAAGTAGGTGTTGTTCACGCCCGGGATTTCCACCGGGTACTGGAACGCCAGGAACAGGCCGGCGGCGGCGCGCGCTTCCGGGTCCTGGTCCAGCAGATCGCTGCCTTCGAACTGCACGCTGCCTTCGGTCACTTCGTAACCGTCGCGGCCGGCCAGGACATTGCCCAGGGTGGACTTGCCGGCGCCGTTGGGGCCCATGATGGCGTGCACCTGGCCGGGCTTCACTTCCAGCGACAGGCCCTTGAGGATTTCCTTGTCGCCGATGCGGGCGTGGAGGTTTTCGATCTTCAGCATTGGAATGGTCGTCTTGTCGAATGGGGGATGGCAGGCAGCGCGACTTACAGGTCGTATTCGCTGCGCTCCAGGAATTCGCTGCGCAGGTAGGCGGTGCGCGTATCGGTCAGGCTGGACTTGGCGTGCAGATACAGCATCGGGTACATCGAGCCGTACAGGACGCGCGGATTCTCGTCCTTGCCGACCGGGTAGCGCGCCTCCAGATCGGCATCACGCAGCTGCACCCACAGGCGCTGCGCGTCCTTCAGCCGGGCCAGTGCCACCGGCTGCCCGGCAAGCTTGGCCAGCACCTGCCGGTAGACCGCGTTGAGCTCGGCGTCGGCCTTGCGGAAATCGCGGTCGGCGCAGGCGTTGAGCTCCATCTGCGTGCCTTCAGGATTGCACCCGTCGGCGTCGGCGCTGGCCGCCCATGCCGGCGCGGCGGTACCGAGCAGCAGGGCCAGGGCGAACAGGGCCTTCATCCGACCGAACCTTCCAGCGAGACTTCCAGCAGCTTCTTGGCTTCCACTGCGAACTCCATCGGCAGTTCGCGGAACACCTGCTTGCAGAAGCCGTCGACGATCATCGACACCGCGTCTTCCTGGCTGATGCCACGGGCGCGGCAGTAGAACAGCTGGTCGTCGGAAATCTTGGAGGTGGTGGCCTCGTGCTCGACGGTGGCGCCCGGGTTCTTCACCTCGATGTAGGGGAAGGTGTGGGCGCCGCACTGCTTGCCGATCAGCAGCGAATCGCACTGGGTGTAGTTGCGCGCGCCATCGGCGTTGCGGTCCACCCGCACCAGGCCGCGGTAGGTGTTCTGGCCGCGGCCGGCGCTGATGCCCTTGCTGACGATCTTGCTCTTGGTGCGCTTGCCGACGTGGATCATCTTGGTGCCGGTGTCGGCCTGCTGGCGGTGATGGGTCAGCGCGACCGAGTGGAACTCACCGACCGAATCGTCGCCCAGCAGCACGCACGAGGGGTACTTCCAGGTGATCGCCGAGCCGGTCTCGACCTGGGTCCAGGTGACCTTGCTGCGCGCGCCGCGGCACTCGGCACGCTTGGTGACGAAGTTGTAGATGCCGCCGACGCCGTTCTCGTCGCCCGGATACCAGTTCTGCACCGTGGAGTACTTGATCTCCGCATCTTCCAGTGCCACCAGTTCGACCACCGCAGCGTGCAGCTGGTTCTCATCGCGCATCGGCGCGGTGCAGCCTTCCAGGTAGGAGACGTAGGCCTTGTCCTCGCACACGATCAGGGTGCGCTCGAACTGGCCGGTGTGGCCGGCGTTGATGCGGAAGTAGGTGCTCAGTTCCATCGGGCAGCGCACGCCTTTGGGAATGAACACGAAGCTGCCATCGGAGAACACCGCCGAGTTGAGCGCGGCGAAGTAGTTGTCACCCACCGGCACCACGGTGCCCAGGTACTGGCGCACCAGCTCCGGGTGTTCCTTGATGGCCTCGGACATCGAGCAGAAGATGATGCCCTTCTCAGCCAGTTCCTTGCGGAAGGTGGTACCGACGGAGACCGAGTCGAACACCGCATCCACCGCCACGCCGGCCAGCTTGGCGCGCTCGTGCAGCGGCACGCCCAGCTTGTCGTAGGTGTCGAGCAGTTCCTTCGGCACGTCGTCCAGCGAGGCGTACTTCGGGCCCTTCGGCGCCGAGTAGTAGCTGAGCGCCTGCAGGTCGATCGGGGCGATCTCCAGCTTGGCCCAGTCCGGCATCGGCATGGTCAGGAAGTGGCGGTAGGCGTCCAGGCGCCACTGCGTCATCCACTCCGGCTCGTCCTTCTTGGCCGACAGGGCACGGATGGTGTCCTCGTCCAGGCCCGGCGGCAGGGAGTCCGACTCGATCTCGGTGATGAAGCCAGCCGAATACTTGCGGCCGAGCTGCTCGTGGATCTCGCGGTTGGGGGTGTCGTCGTGGGCGACGTTTTCGATGGTTTCGGTGGCCATGGGGGGCTGCCTGTGGATCAGGAGACGACGTCGACAGCGATGGTGCGGCGCTGTTCGTCATCGGCAAGGGGAAGGGGGGGCAGGATCTGCGCAAGACTGACGTCGCGCAGGGCCTCGGACACCACGTCGTTGATCAACCGCCAGCTGCTGCGCGCGCCGCACTTGGGTGCCATGCCGCACTGGTGGTGGTCGTGGCTGCATTCGGTCAGGGCCAGCGGCCCTTCCATCGCTTCGACCACTTCGAACAGCGAGATCTCGATGGCCGGGCGGGTCAGCCGGTAGCCGCCACGGACACCGCGCAGGCCTTCGACCAGGCCGGCCTGGGCCAGCGGCTTGAGTACCTTGCTGACGGTGGGCGGCTCCAGGCCGGTGAATTCGGCCAGCTCGGTGGCACTGAGCACCTCGCCCGGACGGGCGGCGAGCACGGTCAGCACGACGGTGGCGTAATCGGTGAGCTTGGTGACGCGCAACATGGGGATTCGAGTGGTTCTTAAAGCGGACTGAAATTGTACGCTTTTATTCGCCACCATCCAACCCGGGCATTCAGCCGGCGCTGGGGCCGGGCCGGGAGGCTCTGCCAGCGGGCGCTGCCGGGGGCGCCATGCTGCGCCAACCGGGTGATTTTCGCAATCACCCGGAATGGGCGAGAATCCCTGTTCCATTCGCTGCAAACAGCCCGTGCCGATGCCGAAGAAGATCCAAGCCCGCAAGTCCGCCATCCATGGCAACGGCGTGTTCGCCCTCGCCCCGATCAAGCAGGGCGAGCGCGTGATCCAGTACAAGGGCCTGCTGCGCAGCCACGGCGACGTTGATGCCGATGACAGCGGCGACGTCGAAAGCGGCCATACCTTCCTGTTCACCCTCAATGACGACTGGGTGATCGATGCCAACTACAAGGGCAACGATGCGCGCTGGATCAACCACAGCTGCGACCCGAACTGCGAGGCGGTGATCGAGGAGGATGAGGACGGCGACAGCCGTGGCGACAAGGTGTTCATCGAGGCGCTGCGCGATATCAAGGCTGGCGAAGAGCTGACCTACAACTACGGCATCACCCTGGCCGAGCGCCACACCGCCAAGTTGAAGAAGATCTGGGAATGCCGCTGCGGCTCGCCCAAGTGCACCGGCACCATGCTGCAGCCCAAGCGCTGACCGGCACCACCCGGAGGCTCTCCACCTGCCGTGCACGGCAGGGTCACCGCCGTGCAAGGGCCGTTCGTCCACGCTGTGCACTCCCCGAACTGGAGTGCACCCATGGCAGAGCGATTGAAAGGCAAACAGATCGCAATCCTCGCGACCCACGGCTTTGAACAGTCCGAATTGACCGAGCCCAAACGGCTGCTGGAAGCGGAAGGTGCGCGGGTCAGCGTGGTGTCGCCCGCAAAGGAGGCGACCATCAAGGGCTGGAAAGAGAAGAACTGGGGCGACGCCGTCGCGGTCGACATCCCGCTGGACGAGGCGGACCCGGCGGGCTTTGATGCCTTGGTGCTGCCGGGAGGTGTGATCAATCCGGACACACTGCGCACCGACGATGCGGTGCTCAGCTTCATCCGCTCAGTGGATGAAGCCGGCAAGCCCGTCGCCGCGATCTGTCATGGCCCGTGGCTGCTGATCAACAGCGGCCTGGCCGATGGCCGCGCGCTGACCTCCTGGCCGTCCCTTCAGCAGGATCTGGCCAACGCCGGTGCGAACTGGCGCGACGCCGAGGTCGTGGTCGACGGCAACGTGATCACCAGCCGCAAGCCGGATGACATTCCTGCTTTCAGCGAGGCGGTGGTAAAAGCGCTTGCCGCGTGATCCGCTCTACCGGTAGTGCCGGCCGGCGGCCGGCACTACCTTATTTGCCCAGCAGGCCTGCCGGCACCAGGTTGCCCAGGTTCTGGTTGAAGGTGACCACCAGCTTGCCGTTCTTGACCTGTGCCGCCTGTACCTGAAGCGCGCCGAGCACCCCGGCCACCGCCGGATCCAGCTTGTAGATCGGTTCGCGCTGGGCGTAGTCGCTCAGCCAGGCATTGAGCAGGCCACGGGTGCGTGAGTCGAGGCGGCCGCCCTGGTTGGCCGGGGTGAAGTCGTCCACGCTGGGCTGCTGCAGGTGGAAGCCCTGGGTCTGCGCGTCGTAGCGCAGGCCGCTGCTGAGCTTGACCGTACCCAGTTTGGCCGGGTTGCCGCCGGCGGTGGCCAGTGCCACGTCCATGCCCAGGTTCAAGCGCTCGCCGGCCGGAAGGCTCAGCTGAGGATGGCTCATGGTCAGGGAGATCAGGCCGCCAAGGGCGTCCTGGGTGCGCGGGAAGCTGCCATCGAGGTACTGCTGGACGTCGCTGGCACCCACCGACAGTTCGCGGCCGGAAATGGAGGGAGCCGCCTGCGCGCCGATCGCAGCGGCGATCAGTACGGTGGAGGCAGCGAGGCGGGTCATCAGGGAACGCAGGCGCATGGCGGTGACCGATGGCAGGGAATGGATGGATCAAAGAGTAGCCGTGCAGGCTGAATCGCGCGTGCATGCGGCTGTAACGGTTCAGTCCAGCATTGGACGCAGTTGCGCCGACTGGATCTGCCAGGCGCTGCCGTCGCTGCTGGGTTGCACGCGGTACCAGCCACCGAAGCGGAATGTACCGTTGGCGGTGACCGCGCGGATCTGCACCGGCACTTCAAGCAGCTGCGGTGGCTGCCGGTCGTCGCGGGCGACCGGGGGATCGCTGTGCAGGCGCAGGGTGCGCAGGTCCTGCAGCTGCCGCAGCGCGGCGTCGTCCGCATGCCGCGGGTCGCTGGGCGGGATCGTCCAGGCGGCATCGCTGGCGGCGCGGTCGCGGTTGAGCAATGCCGCTACGTAGCGGTTGAGCATCGTCGATGGCGGCTCGGCATCGTCGGCGACAGCGGACAGCACCGGCATTTCACTTGCCTGCACTGCTGCGGGATCGGGGCCGGTGCGGGTGTCCACGGCTGCGGTAGCAGCGACGGGAGCGGACGCTGCCGCGATGTCGCCGGTCGTCTGTGCTGCCGGGCGTGAACAGCCCAGCAGCACCAGGGGGGCGATCAGCAACATTATCCTGCGCATGTCTGCCTCCTCCCCGAGGCAACCTGGAGGGTGGCAGTGTAGCGATTGCGCCGGGATCAGCGGGAGGAGGGCAGCTGATCCAGAGCGTCCAGCGCTGGCAGGACCTGGCCGGCGATGGCCGCCAGTGCGTGGCCGCCGGTCTCGGCATGGCGCTGCACGATGTCGCGCAGCAGCTGGGTGGCGATCACCAGGGTCGCACGCTCGTCGCCGCTGATACCGGCGGTACGCGGGGCCGCCTCCAGCAGGCGCATCAGGTCGCGGCTGGCGCGATGCTCCAGTTCGATGGTGCAGCGCCCTGTGCACTGCAGCCCGTCCTTTTCGATGGGGGTCACCGAGATCCGGTAGCGGGTGGAGGGGCTGGCCATGAGGGTGTGCTCGCCGTAGCTGTGGAGGATGTGCCCACCATAGGCAAGGCCACGGCCTGAGGCGACGGCCGGCGCTGCACGCAGTGTTCCACCCGGTACGTTCCAGCACCTGCCCAGGCTGCGCTCGGCCAGTGGTGACGGGCCTGTACGGGCATTCCCGGGGAGGCGGCAACGCTGTGTTGCGGATTGCCGCAGCGCGACGCATCCACGCATGGCGTGGATCTACCGCCGGGCACGCAAAAAAAAAACGGGACGGCCAGAGCCGTCCCGTCGGAATCCACGTTGGGGCGCGCGCTTACAGCGCGGCGTCCTTCAGCTTCTTCAGCGGACGCACCTTCAGCTTGGTGGTGGCCGGCTTGGCGGCGAACCACTGCTCTTCCTTGGTGAACGGGTTGATGCCCTTGCGCTTCGGCTTGGCCGGCACATTGACGGTGGTGATCTTCAGCAGGCCCGGCAGGGTGAAGGAGCCAGCGCCCTTCTTGTGCACCGAGGAGGCGACGGCGCTTTCCAGCGAGGCCAGCACAGCGCGGACGTCCTTGGCGATGACGCCGGAGGCTTCAGCGATGTGTGCAACCAGGCCGGACTTGGTCAGCACTTCCTTGATCGGCTTCGGAGCGGCCGGCTTGGCGGCTGCCTTCGTCGCGACTTTCTTCGCTGCCTTCTTCGGGGCAGCCTTCTTAGCGGTCTTTGCCATGGTTTCCTGTTCCGTGAACGGTTGGTTGTTTGGTCGGCGCCGAACCCCGTCGGCAAGCGCAATGTAGGGCAACTCTTGGGCGCCGCCAATAGCCCGAAGCGCGGAAAGTGCATGTTTTTTCATATCCAGGCCGATTCAGTACATGGCCGGCGGTGGGGGATGGGGGCACGCCAGCGTGTTCGATCGCCGGCGCCCGCCGATCGGTGGGGTGCGCGAAACCACTGAAAACAAGAGGAAAATGCGTTCCGGGCTGGCGCGGAAGTGTCCACGCGCCGGGCTCGGGGGCGACGTCCGGCGTGCGGCGGAGCGACGCAGGGCTAACGCGTGGCGTGCGAGGGTAGCCGTTCATCACCGCCACGCAGGAGCAGCACAATGGGAATCTCGCGACACGCCACCGCGCACTGGGAAGGCGATCTGAAGACGGGCAAGGGGCAGTTGAGCACGCCGCAGAGTGGGCTGCTGGACAAGACCCGCTACGGTTTCAACAGCCGCTTCGGCGACGAAAAGGGCACCAATCCGGAAGAGCTGATTGCCGCCGCGCACGCGGGTTGTTTCACCATGGCGCTGTCAGCCAAGCTCGGCGAAGCCGGCTTCACCCCGACCTCGCTGGACACCGAAGCCAAGGTCGACCTGTCGCTGGAAGGCGGTCCGCAGTTGTCGCAGATCCGGCTGAAGGTGAAGGCGGTGGTGCCGGGCATCGACGCGACGCAGTTCCGTGCGATTGCCGATGACGCCAAGCAGAACTGCCCGGTGTCCAAGGCACTGAGCGCCGTGCCGATCAGCCTGGAAGCCGAGCTGGGCTGAGCCGGCGCATCTGTAGAGCCGAGCCCATGCTCGGCTTCTGCAGCTCCCGTGATCTGGCCGAAGAGCAGCCGAGCGTGGGCTCGGCTCTACAGTATCCCTTTACCAATCAAGGGTGCCGGTGATGACGGTCTGCACCTGGCCGCCCGACCAGACCTCGCCGTCCTCGTCGACCCGCAGGGTCAGGCGTGCATCGTGGCCGACTTCGCGGCCCTGGCTGACTTCGAACGGTGCACGGCCACGTGGCAGCGCGTCGCGCAGGTCCAGCCACGCGGCCAGCACTGCATTGGCGGCCCCCGAGGCGGCGTCCTCGAAGCGCCGACCATTGCCGACGAAAGCGCGCACGGCCAGATCGAATCCCTCACTGCCATCGCTGAAGGCATAGGCGAACACGCCCATGCTGTCGGTGGACTCGGCCAGCGCAGCCACCGCGTCCCAGTCCGGGCGCAGCGCGCGCAATGCCGCTTCATCGGCCACCTGAACCACCCACCAGCTGCGTCCGCCCTGCATGCGTGCCGGCGGCAGCGTGCCCAGCGGCCAGCCCTTCAGTGCGGCCTGCAGGCGAGGATCGGTGACCTCGGTCGTCTCGGCCAGCTGCGCGCGCGGGGTGCGGATGGCGATGCGCTGCTGCGCGCCCTCACCGCTGACGCGCAGCGGCAGGACACCGGCAATGCCGTCCTGCACCAGCACGCCGTCGATCGGTGTGGCCAGGCCTGCCTGCAGCACCGCATGCGCCGTGCCGACGCTGGGGTGGCCGGCGAACGGCACTTCCTTCTGCGGGCTGAACATGCGCAGCCGGTAGCTGGCACCGGCAGCCTGGGGCGGGAACACGAAGGTGGTCTCGGGCAGGCGCGTCCAGCGCGCGATGGCCTGCATGCTGGCATCGTCCAGGCCATCGGCATCGAGTACCACGGCCAGCGGGTTGCCAGCGCCGGCGCGCGGGGAAAACACATCCAGCTGCAGGAAACGGCGGGTGGTCATCGGGGCGAAACTCCAGGATCGGGTGGCGCGCAGCTTAACGCGCGGTTGTAGAGCCGAGCCCATGCTCGGCTGTGTCGGGGTGTGAGAAGAAGCAGCCGAGCGTGGGCTCGGCTCTACAGCCAACGGATCTGGCCGTCGATGACCGGCTGCACCTGGCCGCCGATCCATACCGTGCCCTGCGCATCGACCTGTACCTGCACGCGACCATCGCGACCGACTTCGCGGCCCTGGCTGGCCACGTAGCGGCCCTCGCGGCCGGGCAGGGCATTGTGCTGCCGCAGCCAGGCGCCTATCAGTGCATTGGCACTGCCGGTCACGGGATCCTCGGGCACGGCGGGCGCATCAGCGGGGCAGAAGGCACGCACCACGCGGGTGTGGCCGGTGCCGGCTTCATCGGCGAACACCGCCACGCCGGTGGCATCGGTGGCAAGGCTCCAGTCGGCCAGCGCGGCCATGTCCGGCAGCAGGCTGCGCACGGCGTCGGCATCGCGCAGTGGCAGCAGCCACCAGCGTGCGCCGTTGTCCCAGAGTTCCGGCACCTGCCCGTCGGCAGCGAGCGCCAACAGCGCGGCGGGCGCTCCGCCTGCCTCCGTGTCCAGTTGCCGTGCCGGCGGGCTGGCCAGCTGGATCTCCAGTGCCTCGGCCGGGCCGCTCACCCGTACTGGGAGCACCCCTGCCGCGCATTGCTGCAGCAGGGCGCCGGCGCGCGGTTGGGCCAGGCCGCAGGTCACCGCCGCCCAGGCGGCGCCGACGCTGGGGTGGCCGGCGAAGGCCAGCTCACGGGTCGGGGTGAAGATGCGGATGTGGTAATCGGCGCCGGGCGCGGTGGGGCGCAGGAAGAACACCGTCTCGGACAGGTTCAGCCAGGCGGCCAGGGCCTGCATCTGGCTGCTGGAGAGCGCGTCGGCGTCCAGGATGACGCCCAGTGGATTGCCGGTTCCGGGGCGGGGACCGAAGACATCGAGCTGCAGGTAACGGAGGACGGCCATCTACGGGGATATTGCGCTTAGAATCAAAGGTTCCGCCCCCGAGGGCGGCTTCCCCACATTCTACATAGCCAATCCATGTCAGCTTCCCCCCTTGTCGATCGTTGGATCGTACTGAAGTTCGGCGGCACTTCGGTGTCGCGTCGTCACCGCTGGGACACGATCGGGAAGCTGGCGAAAAAACGCGCGGAAGAGACCGGATCGCGCGTGCTGGTGGTGGTATCGGCGCTGTCCGGGGTCACCAACGAACTGACCGCGATTGCCGACGGCGCGCCGGACAGCGGTGATCGTGTGGCAGCGCTTGTCGAGCGCCATGAGGGCTTCCTGGCCGAACTCGGCCTGGGCCGCGAGGTGCTGGCCGAACGGCTGGCGGCGCTGCAGGGCCTGCTCGACGATGCGCGGGCGGTCACCCGTCCGCTGGATTGGCAGGCCGAAGTGCTGGGCCAGGGCGAGCTGCTGTCCTCCACCCTGGGCGCGGCCTATCTGCGCGCCTCGGGCCTGGACATGGGCTGGATGGATGCCCGCCAGTGGCTGGACGCGATGCCGCCGCAGCCGAACCAGAGCGACTGGTCGCAGCGGCTGTCGGTGAACTGCCAGTGGCGCGCCGACGCGGAGTGGATGCAGCGCTTCCGCGCGCAGCCGACCCGCCTGCTGATCACCCAGGGCTTCATTTCGCGGCATGCCGATGGCGGTACCGCCATCCTCGGCCGTGGTGGCTCGGATACCTCGGCGGCGTACTTCGGTGCGCTGCTCGGCGCCAGCCGGGTGGAGATCTGGACCGATGTGCCGGGCATGTTCAGCGCCAATCCGAAGGACGTGCCGGACGCACGCCTGCTGACCCGCCTGGACTATTACGAAGCGCAGGAAATCGCCACCACCGGCGCCAAGGTGCTGCACCCGCGCTCGATCAAGCCGTGCCGCGATGCCGGCGTGCCGATGGCCATCCTCGATACCGAGCGCCCGGAACTGCCGGGCACCAGCATCGATGGCAGCGCCGCACCGGTGCCGGGGGTGAAGGCGATCAGCCGCCGCAATGGCATCGTGCTGGTGTCGATGGAAGGCATCGGCATGTGGCAGCAGGTCGGCTTCCTGGCCGATGTGTTCAACCTGTTCAAGAAGCACGGCCTGTCGGTGGACCTGATCGGTTCGGCCGAGACCAACGTCACCGTGTCGCTGGACCCGTCCGAGAACCTGGTCAACACCGATGTGCTGGCCGCGCTGTCGGCCGACCTGTCGCAGATCTGCAAGGTGAAGGTGATCGTGCCGTGCGCGGCGATCACCCTGGTGGGCCGCGGCATGCGGTCGCTGCTGCACAAGCTGTCGGACGTGTGGGCCACCTTCGGCCGCGAGCGCGTGCACATGATCTCGCAGTCGTCCAACGACCTGAACCTGACCTTCGTCATCGACGAGGCCGATGCCGATGGCCTGCTGCCAATCCTGCACGCAGAGCTGATCGACAGCGGCGCGATGCCGGTGGAGGAGACCGAAGTGTTCGGCCCGCGCTGGCGTGAGATTGCCGGCACCGTGCGCCCGCGCGGCACGCCGTGGTGGCGCGGTCAGCGTGCGCACCTGCTGCAGCTGGCCGATGCCGGTACGCCGCGCTACGTCTATCACCTGCCGACGGTGCGCGCCCGCGCCCGTGCACTGGCCGCGATCAAGCCGATCGACCAGCGCTACTACGCGATCAAGGCCAACAGCCACCCGGCCATCCTGCAGCTGCTGGAAGCCGAAGGCTTCGGCCTGGAGTGCGTGTCGCACGGCGAGCTGAAGCATGTGTTCCAGCACCTGCCGGAACTGTCGCCCAAGCGCGTGCTGTTCACCCCCAGCTTCTGCCCGCGCAGCGAGTACGAGGCGGCGTTTGCGCTGGGCGTGACCGTGACCGTCGACAACGTGGAAGCGCTGCAGCGCTGGCCGGACCTGTTCCGCAATCGCGAGCTGTGGCTGCGCGTCGATCTGGGCCGGGGCGAGGGCCACCACGCCAAGGTCCGCACCGGTGGCAAGGAGTCCAAGTTCGGCCTGCCGATCGCCCGCGTCGACGAGTTCGTGCGCGCGGCCACCGAACTGGGCAGCCGCGTGGTGGGCCTGCATGCGCACCTGGGCAGCGGCGTGGAAACCGCGCAGCACTGGCGCCTGATGTGCGATGAGCTGGCCGGTTTCGCCCGCCGCATCGGCAGCGTGCAGACCATCGATATCGGTGGCGGCCTGCCGATTCCGTACAGCGATGAAGACGAACCCTTCGACCTGGACGCCTGGGCCGAGGGCCTGGCCGAGGTAAAGGCACTGCACCCGGCATTCCGCCTGGCGATCGAGCCGGGCCGCTACCTGGTGGCCGAATCGGGCGTGCTGCTGACCCATGCCACCCAGGTGGTGGAAAAGGACGGCGTGCGCCGTGTCGGCCTGGACGCCGGCATGAACGCACTGATGCGCCCGGCGCTGTACGACGCCTGGCATGACATCGAGAACCTCAGCCGCCAGGGCGGTTATGCCGAAGCGGCGTTCGACGTGGTCGGCCCGATCTGCGAATCCAGCGATGTGTTTGGCAAGCGCCGCAAGCTGCCGGTGTCGACCGCGCCGGACGACGTGATGCTGATCGCCGATGCCGGTGCCTACGGCTATGTGATGGCCAACACCTACAACCAGCGGATGCTGCCGCGCGAAGACGTGATCGAATGAACACCGCCCGCGCCCTGCACCCGCCCACCGACACGCCCCGCGCCCTCGCGCGGACCCGTGCCTGACCGGATACACCATGACTGCTTTCGACAAACACCAGGTTTCCCGCTTCCGCTTCGTCCGCTGCGACTTCGCGGCGGATACCGGCGTGGCCCGGCTGGTCTACGCCTTCGACGACGGCCCGGAGATGGTGGAAACCATCACCGTGCCCGGCGCCCCGTTCGTGCTGGACGAGGCGCGCGCCGCCGCCGTGCAGCGTGCGCTGCAGCTGCTGCACCTGATCGCCGGCGTCAGCTACTACAAGGCCGGCGTACCGGATACGGTCAGCATCGACAGTTACAGCATCGATGCCGATACCGCCGCACTGGTGGAGACCATTTACCTCAATGGCCTGGGCGAATTCGCCTACCGCAACGGCCTGAACCTGCGCGGCCGCTTCCGGTTGCCGGTGCAGGGCGAGGCCGTGCAGGCGCCGGCGCTGGGCCTGCGGCCGCACGCGCTGGTGGCCATCGGCGGCGGCAAGGATTCGCTGGTCAGCATCGAAGCGCTGCGCCGTGCCGGCGTGGACGAGACGGTGACCTGGATCGGTGGCTCGCAGCTGATCCGTGCGTGCGCCGAGCGCACCGGCCTGCCGACATTGAACCTGGGCCGCACGCTGGCACCGGAACTGTTCGAGCTCAACCGCCAGGGTGCCTGGAACGGCCATATCCCGGTGACGGTGGTGAACTCGGCAATCATGGTGCTGGCCGCGTTGCTGCACGGCGTGGACCAGGTCGTGTTCTCCAACGAGCGTTCGGCCAGCTACGGCAGCCAGATTCCGGGCACCGGCGAAGTGAATCACCAGTGGTCCAAGGGCTGGGCCTGCGAGCAGGCGTTCGGCAGCCATGTGCGCAAGTACGTGGCGGCGGACCTGCAGTACTACTCGCTGCTGCGCCCGATGTCCGAGCTGGCGGTGGCCCGCCAGTTCGCCAAGACTGATTTCTACGACGCGCACTTCTCCAGCTGCAACCGCAATTTCCACATCCTCGGCGAGCGCCCGGTGAACCGCTGGTGTGGCGTCTGCCCTAAGTGCCATTTCGTGTTCCTGGCGCTGGCCCCGTTCATGCCCAAGACGCGCCTGGTGCGCATCTTCGGCCGCAACCTGCTGGACGATGCCGAGCAGGCCGGTGGCTTCGATGCGCTGCTGGAATTCCAGGACCACAAGCCGTTCGAGTGCGTGGGTGAAGGCCGCGAATCGCGTGCGGCGATGGCGACGCTGGCGCAGCGCCCGGAGTGGAAGGAAGACGTGCTGGTGAAGCGCTTCTGCAACGAGATCCAGCCGCAGCTGGATGCCGCCGAACTGGAACTGGCACCGCTGCTGCAACTGCAGGGCGAGCACCGCGTTCCGGCTGCGCTGTGGGAACGGGTGCGTGAAGATTTCGAAGCTTGAAGGAAAGCGCGTCGCGCTGTGGGGCTGGGGCCGCGAGGGCCGCGCCGCGTTTGCGGTGCTGCGTGAGCGCCTGCCCACGCTGCCGCTGAGCCTGTTCTGCCCGGCCGCCGAAGTCGGGGCCGCACGCGTGGAAACACAGGGCGCGCTGGACGTCCGTGGCGAGCCTTCTGCTGAAGCGCTGGCCGCGTTCGACGTGGTGATCAAATCGCCCGGGATCAGTCCCTATCAGCCGATCGCGCTGGCGGCGGCAGCGCAGGGCACCACCTTCATCGGCGGCACCGCGCTGTGGTTCGCCGAACACGCGGCCGACGATGGCATCGTGCACGACACCGTGTGCGTGACCGGCACCAAGGGCAAGAGCACCACCACCGCGCTGGTCGCGCACCTGTTGCGCGCGGCCGGGCATCGCACCGGACTGGTCGGCAACATCGGCCTGCCGCTGCTGGAGGTGCTGGACCCGCAGCCGGCGCCCGAGTACTGGGCCGTCGAGCTGTCCAGCTACCAGACTGGTGAAGTGGCGCGCAGTGGCGCCCGCCCGCAGGTGGCGGTGGTGCTGAACCTGTTCCCGGAACACCTGGACTGGCACGGCAGCGAACAGCGTTACATCGAGGACAAGCTGCGGCTGGTGACGGAAGCCGCGCCGCGCATTGCCGTGCTCAATGCCGCCGATCCGCACCTGGCGGCACTGTCGCTGCCCGATAGTGAGGTGGTCTGGTTCAACCAGCCGCAGGGCTGGCATATGCGGGGCGAAATCGTGCATCGCGGCGAACAGGCGGTGTTCGATACCCGCAACACGCCGCTGCCGGGCCGCCACAACCGCGGCAACCTGTGCGCGGTGCTGGCCGCGCTGGAGGCACTGGGGCTGGACGCGGTGGCGCTGGCACCGGCGGTGCAGGATTTCCGCCCGCTGCCGAACCGCCTGCAGCGCATCGGCGTGGCCCATGGCCTGACCTACGTCAATGATTCGATCAGCACCACGCCGCATGCCAGCCTGGCCGCGCTGGAGTGCTTTGCTGGGCAGCGCATCGCGCTGCTGGTGGGCGGGCACGACCGTGGCTTGGACTGGACCGACTTCATGCAGCACATGGCGCACGATGTGCCGCCGGTGGAGATCGTGACCATGGGCAGCAACGGCCCGCGCATCCACACGATGCTGCAGCCGCTGGCCGACGCCGGTCGCTTCGGCCTGCACGCCGCCGCTGATCTGCCCGAGGCGATGGCACTGGCGCGCACGGCGCTGGGCGCGCAGGGCGGGGTGGTGCTGCTGTCGCCGGGTGCGCCAAGCTTCGGGGCCTACCGCGATTACGTGGCGCGTGGCCGCCATTTCGCCGAACTGGCCGGATTCGATCCGGACAGCATCAGCGCGATTCCGGGGTTGGGCATCGCCTGATCCGCCGGATCGGGGTCGGATCCCTTTCCTCAGGAAAGGGCTCTGACCCCGGCGAGTTACCATGGGCGCATCCCCGGACGGACCCGGATAGCCGCGTGTGCACCTTCATTACCCTGTTCCTGCCCGCATCCTTATCGCACATTGAAGCCGCCGCGATCATGCAGCGCAGTGGCCGGCGCCTGTTCGCGCAGGATTCGCCCAGCCTGCAGTCAGCGGTCGGGCCCGGTTGGCAGCCGTGGTTGAGTGCCGTGCACTGCGATTGCGGTACCGCGCTGGCCTCGTCGCGGGCCGAGCGGGAGTGGAAGGGCGATGCCGAACGCTGGCGGAAGAAGGGCTGGAGCGAAGCGAAGATCACGCGCGCGTTGGCGGCGCAGTTGGCGCGGCATGAACTGGATCAGCAGGCACGCCGCGATGAAGCCCTGGACGATGCCGGCCAGTGGTTGCAGCGTATCGATGCGCTGTTGCAGGCTGGGGCCGCGCGCATCGGCCTGCTGGTGCGCGACTACGACGGTTCGGTGGGTGCCCGGCAGCCGAAGCCGCCGGAACGTCACTGGCCGCGTGGCCAGCTGGCCGCAGCGGATCTGCTGGCGTTCGAGCCGGGCACGTTGCATTGGATCGAGCGTGGGTGAGGTCGTCATCCACGCATGGCGTGGCTCTACTGTAGAGCCGAGCCCACGCTCGGCTGCCTTCATCCGTCTTCATCGATGAACGCGTAATCGCGATCAATCAGCTCCTGCAGGTACGCATCGAAGCCCGGCGCAATGACTGCATAGCTGTCCGGATCGTGCAGGTAGCGCACCACCTGGCCGACGGTGCCGCCTGGCGCGGGATCGAAATCCAGGTACAGCGTCGACGTGCCACCGTTGTTCATGCAGTGCGAGAAACACAGCCGGCGGTTCATCGGCAGATCCGCGTCGATGCCCTCGCCGAGAATCTCCGGTTCCTCATCCAGCCACTCTTCGTAGATGGAACGGATGCTGTCGTCCCACCGCTGCTGGTCCTCGAAGATCTGCGCGACCGATCGCAGGTAGTACGGGTAGCCACCGTCCTCCACGTCCGAGCCCAGCATCAGTACGCAGACCTTGCCGCCGGGGTACTCCCGGTAGTGGGTGCCATCCACGCGCGATAGGAGTTCCACCAGGCTGTCCGGCACCTGCGGCCACTGCGCACGCAGGCGCTGCAGGTCCTCGGCGCTGGCGCCCTGGACATGTGCCCACTGCGGGACATCCTCGGCAGGCAAACGCGGGATCAGGCCAGACAGAAAGCGATCAACAGGATTCATGCGAGAAAAGGGGGCGGAGGGGATTAAGTCGTATCCAACCACACCTGCGTCACGCCGCCAATGCAGAATGCGACGCGGGAGGGGCGATTACGGCTTAATCCCCTCCGTCCCCTTTTTCTTGCGGAGCAGGCGCATGAATCGTTGGCGATGCGGTGTGGCGATGATGCTGGGGCTGGCGGCGATGCCGGCCTGGGCGGCGATGAAGACGCAGCCGGTGGAGTGGAAGCACCAGGGCACGACCTTCAGTGGTGTGCTGGTCTATGACGATGGCGAGCATGACAAGCGCCCCGGCCTGGTGATGGTGCCGAACTGGAAGGGCGTGAACGAATCGGCCATCGAGAAGGCCAAGCAGCTGGCCGGTGACGACTACGTGGTGCTGGTGGCCGATGTCTACGGCAAGGGTGTGCGGCCGAAGACCGATGCCGAGGCCGGGCCGGTGGCGACCAAGCTGCGCAACGACCGGCCGTTGCTGCGTGCCCGCGCGCTGGAGGCGGTGAACGTGCTCAAGGCGCAGGCCGGCAAGGTGCCGCTGGATGCCAGCCGGATCGGTGCGGTCGGTTTCTGTTTCGGTGGCACCACGGTGCTGGAGCTGGCCCGCGCCGGTGCGCCGCTGGCCGCTGTGGTCAGCCTGCACGGCGGGCTGGGTTCGCCGTTGCCGGCGCAGGCCGGTGGCACCCATCCGTCCGTGCTGGTGCTCAATGGGGCCGATGACAGGAGCGTGACCGCCGAGGACATCGCCGCTTTCCAGAAGGAAATGGATGCGGCCAAGGTCGATTGGGAGTTCACCAACTACAGCGGTGCCGTGCACTGCTTCGCCGAGCGCGACGCCAACAGCCCACCGGGCTGCCAGTACAACGAGCGGGCGGCCAAGCGCGCGTGGAAGGCGCTGGATGAGTTCTTCGAGGAACGCTTCCGGTAATAAACGGCGTGCCGACCAACGGTCGGCACCCACCGGAATGCCGGTTTGGTGGGTGCCGACCGTTGGTCGGCACACCTCAACCCATCAGTGCGAGCGCTGCACCGCGTAACGCGCCAGGCCGCGCAGGGCCGCCACGGCGTCATTGTCGCCCAGGCCGTCGAGCGCACGCTCGGCGGCTTCGGCGTACTCTTCGGCACGGCGGCGGCTGTACTCCAGGCCGCCGGTGGCGCGGATCGCGGCCAGCACTTCCGGCATCGCCGAGGCGTCGCCGTCCTGCACGATGGTGCGCAGGCGTTCGCGGGTAGCGTCGTCGGAGTGGGCCATCGCGTGGATCAGCGGCAGCGTGGCCTTGCCCTCGGCGAGGTCGTCGCCCAGGTTCTTGCCCAGCTCCTCGGCGTTGGCCGAGTAGTCCAGCACGTCGTCGGCAATCTGGAACGCATAGCCCAGGTGCATGCCGTAGTCGAACAGGGCCTGCTGGGTGGCTTCATCCACGCCGCTGGCCAGCGCGCCCAGGCGGGTACCGGCGGCGAACAGCACCGCAGTCTTGCGCTCGATCACGCGCAGGTAGGCGGCTTCGTCGGTATCCGGGTTGTGCACGTGCAGCAGCTGCAGCACTTCACCCTCGGCGATGCGGTTGGTGGCATCGGCCAGGATCTGCATCACCGGCATGCGCTCCAGCTCGACCATCAGCTGGAAGCTGCGCGAGTACAGGAAGTCGCCCACCAGCACGCTGGGCGCGTTGCCCCACAGCGCGTTGGCGGTGCTGCGGCCGCGCCGCAGGCTGGACTCGTCCACCACGTCGTCGTGCAGCAGGGTAGAGGTGTGGATGAACTCGATGATCGCCGCCAGCTGGTGGTGCTCCGGGCCGGCCTGGCCGACCGCGTGGCCGGCCAGCATCACCAGCATCGGGCGCAGGCGCTTGCCGCCGGCGGAAATGATGTGGTCGGCGATCTGGTTGATCAGCACGACGTCCGAGGACAGCCGGCGCCGGATCAGGGCGTCGACGGCGGCCATGTCGGCCGCGGCAAGCGACTGGATCTGGGGCAGGCCCAGGGCGGGACGGGTGTCTTCGGTGATGGTCATGCGATCAGGCTTTCAGGCTCACCATCGATTATAGGCGCTGGCCGTGAATTCGGGCGCAAACCGGCCCGGGCGGCAATTCCAACCCGGCCTGCGCGGCCCTCCGCGTGAATACGTATGCAGGTTGCGCCATGCCCGCGAGGCCACCGCTAAGCTTGCCGGATCAGGATTTCGGCCCGCTGCCGGCGGGTCCCGCATGCCCGGAGGGGGGCTGTCGATGTCGCACTATCCATGGTGGCGCGGAGCCGTCATCTACCAGATCTACCCGCGCAGTTTCCTCGATGCCAACGGCGATGGGGTGGGCGACCTGCCGGGCATCATCGAGCGCCTGGACCACATTGCCGCGCTGGGCGTGGATGCGATCTGGATCTCGCCGTTCTTCAAGTCCCCCATGGCCGACTTCGGCTACGACATCGCCGACTACCGCGACGTCGACCCGCTGTTCGGCAGCCTGGACGACTTCGACCGCCTGCTGGCCAAGGCCCATGGCCTGGGCCTGAAGGTGATGATCGACCAGGTGCTGAGCCATACCTCGATCGAGCATGCCTGGTTCCGTGAGAGCCGCCAGGATCGCAGCAATCCGAAGGCCGACTGGTACGTATGGGCCGACCCGCGCGAGGACGGCACCCCGCCGAACAACTGGCTGTCGCTGTTCGGTGGCGGCGCCTGGCAGTGGGAGCCGCGCCGCGAGCAGTACTACCTGCACAACTTCCTGGTCGACCAGCCGGACCTGAACTTCCATCACCCGGACGTGCAGCAGGCCACCCTGGACAATGTCCGTTTCTGGCTCGATCGCGGCGTGGATGGCTTCCGCCTGGATGCGATCAACTTCTGCTTCCACGACGCGCAGCTGCGTGACAACCCGCCCAAGCCGGCGGAGAAGCGGGTGGGGCGCGGCTTCAGCCCGGACAACCCATACGCTTACCAGTACCACTACTACAACAACACCCAGCCAGAGAACCTGCCGTTCCTGGAGCGCCTGCGCGCGCTGTTGGATCAGTACCCGGGCGCGGTCAGCCTGGGCGAGATCTCCTCGGAGGACTCGCTGGCGACCACCGCCGAGTACACCCGCGAAGGCCGCCTGCACATGGGCTACAGCTTCGAGCTGCTGGTGGATGACTACAGCGCGGCCTATATCCGCGACACGGTCTCGCGGCTGGAAGCGGCGATGACCGAAGGCTGGCCGTGCTGGGCGGTTTCGAATCACGACGTGGAGCGGGCGGTCAGCCGCTGGGGCGGCCACCCGGCCGATCCGCGCCTGGCGCGGATGCTGGTGGCGATGCTGTGCTCGCTGCGCGGCTCGGTCTGCCTGTACCAGGGCGAGGAACTGGGCCTGGCCGAGGCCGAGGTACCGTTCGAGGCACTGCAGGACCCCTACGGCATCACCTTCTGGCCGAATTTCAAGGGCCGTGATGGCTGCCGCACCCCGCTGCCATGGACCGATGCGCCGTTAGCAGGTTTCACCAGCGGCCAGCCCTGGCTGCCGATTCCGGCCGAGCACCGGGCGGCGGCGGTGGCCGTGCAGGAACGCGACCCGCATTCGGTGCTGGCGGCGTTCCGGGCGTTCCTGGCCTGGCGGCATACCCAGCCGGCGCTTCTGCATGGCAACATCAGATTCCTTGAAAGCGCCGAGCCAGTGCTGCTGTTCGAGCGTATGCTTGCAGATGAAACCCTCCTGCTGGCCTTCAACCTGTCGGCCGAGGCAGTGACCCATCCGCTGCCGCCGGGCAACTGGCAGCAGGTGGCGGTACCGGGCCCGGATGCGGGCACGGTGCAGGGCAATGAACTCCAGCTGCCGCCGCGCGCGGTGTATTGCGCCCGATGCAGCTGACCGTTTTCTCCGGTGGCGGTACTTGCGGGGACGGGGCCGAAGCGCCCCGTCCCTTTTTTGTGGGTGGGCCTTGCCGACCAACGGCCGGCATCCGCGCAAAAGAAAACCCGCTGCCTGCGCAGCGGGTTTCCGGTCCTGCTCCTGGCTTCCGTCGCCGGGCATGGCCCGGCGCTACCGATGGGGTGGTTGCCGGCCAGCGGCCGGCACGACCCGGCCGTGATCAGAACTTGTAGTTCACGCCCAGCATGTAGGTGCGGCCCCACTCGATGTACTCCAGCGGGCGGTCCTTGCTGCCGGCGTAGGTGCGGTACGGCTCGTTGGTCAGGTTGCTGCCCTGCAGAAGCAGGGTCAGGCCACGCAGGGCACTGCTGTCGCTGAAGGTGTAGCTGATCTGCGCATCGGTCACGTTCTCGCCGACCACGTAGCGCAGGCTGCGGTTGCCGTTGAAGTTGCCGATCTCACCGATGAAGTCCGAACGGCGGCGCTGGCTCACCCGTGCCTCGAAGCCGCTGCGCTCGTAATACGCGGTGAAGTTGTACACGCGCTTGGACAGGCCCGGCAGGCTGATCGGATCACTGCCCACGCTGGAGGCGCTCTCCGGGTCCAGGATGGTGATGTCGCTCTTGTTGAAGGTCGCGCTGGCCTGCACGCCGAAGCCACGCAGGCTGTCGGTCAGCATCTCCAGCGGGAACGATGCGGTCAGTTCCAGGCCCTTCAGCGTGCCGCCCTTGCCGTTCTGCGGGGCGGAGAAGGTGCCGGTGGTCAGCACCGGTGCCGTCATGCCCGGCGGCGGCACGTAGCTGCCCAGCAGCGCGGTGAAGTCGTAGTTGTCGACCGATTGGGTGTAGACGTAGCTCTTCAGGTCCTTGTAGAAGATCGCGGCGGCCACGTAGGCCTTCTCGCCGAAGTACTTCTCGTAGGACAGGTCCAGCGCGGTGGCACGCCACGGGTCCAGCAGCGGATTGCCGCCGCTGCCGCCGGGGCGGCCGGTGCCGGTGTCCACGCCGAACTCCAGGCCGGCGCGCATCTGGTCCACGCGCGGGCGTGCGACCTGCTTTGCAGCGGCGAAGCGCAGCGTCTGCTGGTGCGGGAACAGGAAGGCCAGGTTCAGGCTCGGCAGCCAATCGTTGTAGGTGCGGCCGTTCGAGTACGGCTGCACGTTGTTGCCGGCCGACTGCGAGCTGTCCCAGTAGCGCGAATCCGAACTCTGGTCGGTGTGCTGCATCTGCACGCCGATGTTGCCGCGCACGCCGACTTCACCGATGTCGGCGTTGATGTTCAGGCGCGCCCAGGCGGTGGTGATCTTCTCCTGTACCGTCCACGACTTGGGAATCAGGTAGTCCAGGTTGTCGACCGGGTTGAAGGTCATGTAGCGGCCCACCGCGGCGGGCACGTTCCAGGCCGGGATGGTGCCGAGGCCGGCGAAGCCCAGGTTGACCGGGCGGTACTGCAGGTCCGAGGCGATGTTGGCGTCGCCCTGCGCACCCAGCAGGATGTTGCCTTCGGACTGGGTCTTCACCTTGCGGCGGTCGGCATAGTTGACGCCGATGTCGATGTCCGGCGCCCACGAGGCGATCGCTTCGGGCAAGGCGATCGTTGCGGCCAGCTTGCCACCCTTCAGGCGGTCTTCCACCTGCGGCACCTTGCCGTAGCCGGAGCCGTAGATGGTGTTGGTCAGGAACAACGCGTCGGGGTTGGAATAGTTCAGGCCCGGGCTGATCTGCGAGAAGCCGTTCTGGCGGATCGACACGCCGACCGTATCCAGCTGCGGCATCGGGGTCAGCTGCAGGTTGTTTTCCAGGTTCAGCTCATCGCGCGTGGCCTTGGAGTAGTTCAGGTCGGCGACCAGCTTGACGCCACTGAAGTTGAACTCGTTGTTCCAGCCGAACGCGTCGATCTTGTCCTTGCGCTTGTTGTACATGCCGCGTACCAGCGGGTACACGCCGCTGGCGGTGCCGCCAGTGAACGAACCATTGGCGTTGACCTGCGGGTTGCTGACCAGCAGGCCCGGGGTGTAGTTGCCGTTGTAGTTGCTCAGGTTCAGCTCGAACTGGTTGGCGGTGTCGATCTGCTCGGCTTCGGTGTGGAATGCATCGAAGGTGCTGGTCCAGCTGTTGTTCGGCCGGAACTGGATCGTGGCCATCACGCCGTCGCGCTTGTTGTTGCCGGTGCGGCGCAGCGCTTTGATGCCATCGGAGAAGTAGGTGCCGGCACCCACGCCCGGACGGTCGCCCTTGTCGGTGTGCTCGGTGGTCCACGGTTCGTACAGGCCGACCTGGTTCTCCTGGATCGGCATGTCGCTGTGCGCATAGCCGATGGCGATGCCCAGGGTTTTGTCCAGGAACTGGTCGATGTAGCTGGCGCTGAAGCGGTTGCCGTACGGATCGGTGTTGGCGGCGCGGCCCAGCGAGCTCTTCTGGTAGCGGCCACTGACCGCGATCACGCGCTCGCCGAAGCTGAGCGGGCGCGCGGTCTGCATGTCGATGGTGCCCGACAGGCCCTGGCCGACCAGCGCCGCGTCCGGGGTCTTGTACACGGTCACGCCGTTGACCAGCTCGGACGGATACTGGTCGAACTCGACGCCACGGTTGTCGCCGGTGCTGACCACTTCGCGGCCATTGAGCAGGGTGGTGGCGAAGTCCGGCGACAGGCCGCGGACGCTGATTACCTGCGCGCGGCCCGCCACGCGCTGGGCGGCCAGGCCGGGCAGGCGCGAGATCGATTCGGCGATGCTGACGTCGGGCAGCTTGCCGATGTCTTCGGCGGAGATCGCTTCGACCACCGAGGTGGCGTCCTGCTTGACCGCGATCGCGCTCTCGATGCCGCGGCGGATGCCGGTGACCTGCACCGTATCGAGGTTGGTGGCGGCGGTGCCGGCCGGTGTGGTGGTGCTCTGCGTGGACTGTGCCGACGCCAGCGTCGGCGCCAGGACAACGGCCAGCGCGATGCTCAGCGCGCTGCGCTTGTGGTTCAACATTTTCCCCTCCCAGGCAATGTTGCAGATCGATTTGTGAGCGTTCCGGCGGCGCCGTGAACGTGCGACGCGGTGGCCGCTGTCGTCGCCGCTATGGTAGGCAGCGCGTTCTTCGCGGGAATCACCCTGCATACGTATTCAATGGCGTCTGCAGGGATGTAATCGCTTTCATGTGTCTCGTTCTGTAGAGCCGAGCCCATGCTCGGCTGCATTTCGGTGCTACGCACCGCCGCCCGAGCGTGGGCTCGGGCGCTACGGGGGCGCATGCAGGAAAACGTTCAGCGGATCGGCGTGAAGCGAATGGCCTGGCCACCGCCGGGTGCCAGCACCAGCGTCACTGCATCGGCGCTGGTCACTTCGCGGGTTTCGCGAACGAACGCGAATGGATTGCTGCGGAAATCCGCGCCCTCGCCATCGCGGTAGATCTCGGCGCGGTAGCGCACGCCAGGTTCCAGGAAGCCCAGTGACACCGGCAGCACGCGGCCGTGTTCATCGGTGATGCTGCCGAGGAACCAGTCGCGGCTGTTGCGGTCGCGGCGCACGATCGTCACGTAGTCACCCACTTCGCCATCGAGCACGCGGCTCTGCTCCCAGTCCACCGCCACGTCCTCGATGAAACGGAACGCCTCGCGATGCTGCAGGTAGTGTTCGGGCAGGTCGGCGGCCATCTGGATCGGGCTGTACAGCACCACGTACAGCGCCAGTTGGCGGGCCAACGTACTGGGGATGGCCTGGCCGTGGCGGCCCTTCAGGCTGAGGATGCCGGGGGTGTAGTCCATCGGCCCGGCCAGCATGCGGGTGAACACCAGGTTGACCTCGTGCTCCGGCGGGTTCGGTGGTTGGCCCCAGGCGTTGTACTCCATGCCGCGAGCGCCTTCGCGCGAGATCCAGTTGGGATAGGTGCGGCGCAGGCCGGTGTCCTTGATCGGCTCATGCGGGTTCACCGACAGGTGCCGGCGCGCGGCTTCCTGCACCACCTTCAGATGGTGGCGGGCCATGAACTGCCCGTCATGCCACTCGCGCCACAAGGGGCCCCCCGTGGGATTGCGGCGGTCGACCTGGCCGTCGTCGCAGACGTAGCCGGTCTTGAACTGGTCCACGCCCAGCCGTGCGTACAGGTCCAGCGCGGCGCCCAGCTGGGCCTCGTAATGTTCGATGGCGCAGCCGGTTTCGTGGTGACCGATCAGGTGCACGCCCTTGTTCAGGCCATACGCCGACAGCGATTCGATATCGAAATCGGGCGTGGCGCGGGTGAAATCAAAGTCGTAGCCATTGCCCACCCACATGCCGTCCCAGCCCGGATTCCAGCCTTCCACCAGCACGCCGCGGAAGCCGTGCGCCGCGGCGAAGTCGATGACTTTTTTCGTCTTGGCGGTGGTAGCCGCATGCTTCCGCCCGGTCGCCCAGCTCTCGTTGTCCAGGTGCATCGACCACCACACGCCCAGGTACTTGGCCGGCTTCACCCAGCTCACATCACCCAGCGCATTGGGTTCGTTGAGATTGAGGATCAGGTCCGATTCGACCAGGCCACCGGCGCGGTCGGCGATCTGCAGCGTGCGCCACGGCGTGGCGAAGGGCAGGGTGCGGCGCACCTTCCAGCCTTCGGCCGAGGGCGAGAGCTGCGCGCGCAGGCGCTGCCCCTCGCTGCGGCGCAGCCACATGCCGGCGTAGTCCACCAGCGCGGCCTCGTGAATGGCCACATGCAGGCCATCGCGGCTGCGCAGGGTCATCGGCGTATGCACCAGCGGTACTTCGCGCAGCGGGGTGCGCTGGTACAGGTACTCGTAGTGGATCGGCTCGCCGGCGGGGATCCACCAGGCGGTGGAGTCCTGTGCGATGGCGAACTCGGTCAGCTCGTCATCGATGATGGCCTCGCGCAGATTCGGCTGCTCGGGGAATACGTAGCGGAAGCCGAGGCCATCGTCGTAGACGCGGAACACTACATCCAGCCGGCGCTTGCTGCCGGTGGTTTCGGCCAGCTGCACGGTCAGTTCGTTGAAATGGTTGCGGGTAAGCCGGCGTTCGCCCCACGGCTGCTCCCAGGTGTCATCGACGCTGCGCCGCTGCTGGCC
Source organism: Stenotrophomonas sp. YJH_SMC_130 (assembly GCF_059369035.1). Lineage (NCBI taxonomy): Bacteria > Pseudomonadati > Pseudomonadota > Gammaproteobacteria > Lysobacterales > Lysobacteraceae > Stenotrophomonas > Stenotrophomonas sp. YJH_SMC_130. Next base: position 596,255 of record NZ_JCAFSH010000001.1, on the reverse strand, counting down.
CAGCAGGGTGAAATCGCGGTCCAGGCGACCGTCGCGCAGGGCGAAGCCGAGCTTCGAATCCTCCACCACAGTGTCGCCCAGGCGCTCGACCCGGTAGCGGGCCGTGCCGCCGTCCAGCACCAGGCTGACCTTCAACACCTTGCCCGGCGATTCGACGCTGGCCACCTGGGGCGCGGCCTGGACCAGCGTGGCCCATCCGATCAGGGCCAGGCCCAGCATGTGCGCGAATACCGCGCGTACAGCAGTGGGTGACATCGGCAATTCCCCTCCCAAGGCGCCGTTGGCAGACCCGGACCATAAGCCAGCGCGGCGGGTGCGCTACCGCGCGACGCCATGAATACGTATGCAACTGGACGCAGCCGACAGCCCCGCGTCTACCATGGCGCCAGGGCACCTTGAGGGAGGGGCCGCGCCCGCCCGCCGGCAACGACGGTGCGGACCTACAACGCGTGCAGAGAGGGAGGGAGGCCGACGGGCGCGAGCCGGTCCGCCGCTTCGATGCTGAAGATCATTTGTCTGACCGCTGCCCTGGGGGCAGCGCTGGGGACGACCGCGCAGGCGGCCGACCTGCAATTCGACGGCCGCCATGCGCGCGCCGAAGCCGCTGCCAAGGGCAGCTTCGTGCTGCATGCGCGCACACCGGAAGGGCGCGGCGAGGTGCGCATCGCGCCGATGCCGATGCGCAGCCAGACCGGCAGCGTGATGTTCGATGCCCTGTTCGCACTGGCCCAGCAGGAGATGGACCAGGACCGCGTGGATGCGATCCGTGATCCCGCCTTCGACGAAGGCCGGCCGGTGCCCTGCGAGTGCTTCCAGACCGGCGCGCGCTGGCCCTATGTGTGGACGCGCGATGTCAGCTTTGCCGCCGATCTGGCGCTCGCACGCCTGGACCCGAAGCGCACCCGGCAGTCGCTGCAGTTCAAGCTGTCGGCGGCGCGCGATGGCCATACGCCCGGCCTGTTCGTTGCGCAGGACACCGGCTCCGGCGGCAGCTGGCCGATCAGCAGCGACCGCGTGGTCTGGTTCCTGGCCGCGCGTCACCTGCTGGAGGATCGCGCGTTTGCCGACCAGGTCTGGCAGGCGCTGCAGGGCACGCTGGCGCAGGACCGCGCGATGGTGTTCGACGCGCGGATGGGCCTGTACCGCGGCGAGACCTCCTTCCTGGACTGGCGTGAGCAGACCTATCCAGACTGGACCCGCGAGGATGTGCGTTTCATCGGTGATTCCTACGCACTGTCCACCAACGTGCTGCACTACCAGGCACTGCGCCTGGCCGAACGCCTGGCCGGGCAGCGCGGCGATGCCCGCGCTGCCGACTACAAGGCCTGGGCCGATGCATTGGCGCAGCAGATCGATGCGCGCTTCTGGCGCGAGGATATCGGCCAGTACATGAGCTACATCGGCGAAGCCGCGCACCCGGTGCCGTACGCCAAGGTCGATCTGCTCGGCCTCTCGCTGGGCATCCTCGCCGAGGTGCTGCCGCCCGAGCGCGCGCGGCGTGCGCTGGCGGAGTATCCGATGGGCCCGGCCGGCAGCCCGGTGGTCTGGCCGCAGGAAGCACAACAGCCGATCTATCACAACCGGGCAATCTGGCCGTTCGTCAGTGCCTACTCGCTGCGTGCGGCGCGGCAGCTGGACGATGCGCCGCGCATTGCCGCCGAGATCCGCTCGCTGATGCAGGGTGCCGCGCTGGCCGGCTCCAACATGGAGAACTACGAGCTGGTCAGCCAGGCCGTGCATGTCGATGAAGGTGCGCTCAGCGGGCCGGTCGTCAATTCGGAGCGCCAGCTGTGGTCGGTGGCTGGATATCTGTCGATGGTGGTCGAGGGCGTGTTCGGCGTGCAGGACGATGGCCGCGTGCAGCCCAAGCTGCCAGCCGCGCTGGTCCCCGAACTGTTCGGCAAGCAGCGCCGCATCTCCCTGGAGGCCGATGGCAAGCGCTATGTGCTGGAGCGGCCGAAGCAGGTGGGTGATGGCCTGCTGGTGGCGGGCGAGGTAAAGACGCGTGGTGCCACCACCACCGTGCAGCTGGTGGCCACCGCAGCGGCACCGCGCAGCGTGGCGACGACGGCCGACGCCAATGCGCGCGCACCGGCCACGCCGGCCGCACCGCAGGCGCGACGCGAGGGCAGGGGCTGGAATGTCGAGGTCGCTGCCGGCCAGGTGCTGTGGCAGGACGGCCGCGCGCTCACCGCCAGCAATGGCCTGGCACGCATCGGTGACGATGGCCTGCAGCATTGCCTGAGCCTGACCCGGCGCGGCGGCGCATTGGAATCGCTGCACAGTCCGATGGTCTGCGTCGGTCCGCAGCAGCGATTGAAGGGTGCCGAGCGCTGGCAGTTCACCTCGGCCAAGGCGGGGCAGGTGCGCCTGCGCCTGCAGTACAGCAACGCGAATGGGCCGATCAACACGGGCGTGACCGCCGCGGTGAAGCAGCTGGTGCTGCAGTGCCCGGGCCAGCCGTTGCAGCGGCACACCGTCACCCTGCCGCACAGCGTGGCCGTGCAGGACTCGACCTCGGCGACGTTCCCGGTGCCGAAGGGCCGATGCGCGGTCACGCTTGAAGAGGGCTTCAACATGAGCACACTGCAGCACTTCGCGCACTACACCGGGGGCAAGGGCGGGCGCGACGGCGTGCTCAACCAGGCGCAGGTGCAGGCGCTGACGGTGGCGCCCGTGGCCGTAGAGGGCGCGCGATGAATCGCCCCGCCAAACCCCAGCTGTCGTTCTGGCAGATCTGGAACATGTGTTTCGGTTTTCTCGGCATCCAGTTCGGCTTCGCCCTGCAGAATGCCAACGCCAGCCGAATTTTCGAGACGCTGGGCGCGGACATCGACGCGGTACCGGGGCTGTGGATCGCCGCGCCGCTGACCGGCCTGCTGGTGCAGCCGGTGATCGGTTACCTGTCCGATCGCACCTGGACGCGCTGGGGGCGGCGCCGTCCGTTCTTCATGATCGGTGCGGTGCTGACCACGCTGGCCCTGCTGGTGATGCCGAATTCACCGACGCTGTGGATCGCGGCCGGCACGCTGTGGGTGCTCGATGCCTCGATCAACGTATCGATGGAGCCGTTCCGAGCCTTCGTCGGCGACCAGCTGGCGCCACGCCAGCGTCCGGCCGGCTATGCGATGCAGAGCTTCTTCATCGGTGTGGGCGCCATCGTCGCCAGCTTCCTGCCGTTCATCCTGGCCCACTTCGGCGTTGCCAATACGGCCGCCGCCGGTGAGGTGCCGGACACCGTGCGCTATGCGTTCTACTTCGGCGCGGCGGTGCTGCTGGCGGCGATCACGTGGACGGTGGTCAGCACCCACGAATATTCACCAGCAGAGCTGGCTGCCTTCGATGATGCCGAGCCGCCGGCGCATCATGCGGGAGCGGTGATCAACGGCCCGGCGCCATGGACGCGGGTGGCCCTGTGGCTAGGGCTGGGTGTGCTGTTGGCGCTGCTGATCACCTGGCGGCAAGGCGACAGGATGCTGTACGTGCTGGCAGGCCTGTGCGCCGGCTACGGCCTGCTGCTGGCGGCCGCGCGCGCGTTGCCGGCCACGCATATGCTGGCCGCCATCGTCGGCGACCTGCGCGCGATGCCAGTGACCATGCGCCGCCTGGCGTGGGTGCAGTTCTTCTCATGGTTCGCGCTTTTCGCCATGTGGATCTACACCACTGCTGCGGTGGCCGGTACCCACTTCGGTTCGACCGATCCACAGTCGGCGGCCTACAACGAAGGTGCCAACTGGGTGGGCGTGCTGTTTGGCGCCTACAACGGCTTCGCTGCGCTGGCGGCGGTGCTGATTCCGCCGATGGTGCGTGCGATCGGCCTGCGCTGGAGCCACCTGGTCAACCTGTGGCTGGGCGCTGCCGGCCTGGTCTCGCTGATGTTCATCCGCGACCCGCACTGGCTGCTGCTGTCGATGGTAGGTGTGGGCTTTGCCTGGGCATCGATCCTGTCGTTGCCGTATGCACTGCTGTCCGACAGCGTGCCTGCGTCGAAGATGGGTGTGTACATGGGCATCTTCAATTTCTTCATCGTGATCCCGCAGCTGGTGGCGGCCAGTGCGCTCGGCTTTGCCCTGCGCGCATGGCTGGGTGGCCAGCCGATGCATGTGCTGGTGCTGGGCGGCTGCAGCCTGTTCGTCGCCGGCCTGTGCGTGCTGCGGGTTCCGTCCCGTCCGGAGGTGGTGTGATGCGTGGTGTACTGGCTGTTGCCGTTTCCCTTGCCCTGTTCGCCGGCCAGGCCGTGGCCACGCCGCGCCCGGACTACGTCGGCACCACCGAACCGTTCGCCAGCGATGCGGTGTACTTCGTGGTCACTGACCGCTTCGTCAACGGTGATCCATCCAACGATCATCGCGGCCAGGGTGGCGCGCACCGCACCTTCGACATCCCGTTGCCATGCCCGGACAAGGTGGACGGCAACATCGGCTACCTCGGCGGCGACTTCCGTGGCGTGCTCGACAATGCGCAGTACATCCGCAACCTGGGGTTCGGCGCGGTGTGGATCACGCCGATCATCGACAACCCCGACCAAGCTTTCACCGGCAGCAAGCCGATCAGCTGCACCAGCACGCTGACCGACCGCGGCAAGACCGGCTACCACGGCTACTGGGGCATCAACTTCTACAGACTCGATGAGCACCTGCCCAGCAGGGACCTGGACTTCGCCGGACTGACCAAGGGCCTGCACGGTGCCGGCCTGAAGGTGGTGCTGGACATCGTCGGCAACCACGGTTCGCCGGCCTGGACCATGCCGACACGGCAACCGCAGTTCGGTCAGATCTTCGACAAGGATGGAAAGTTGATCGCCGACCACCAGAACCTGCCGCCGCAGAAGCTGGACCCGAAGCACAACCCGCTGCACGCGTTCTACAACAACATCGGTCCGGTCGACAGCAAGGACGGCTCGATCTTCGACGGCAACCTGGCCGAGCTGTCCGACTTCAACCAGGACAATCCGGCGGTGATGGATTACCTGGTCGGCGCTTACCTGCAGTGGACCGCGCAGGGCGTGGACGCATTGCGCATCGACACCATCGGCTGGCTGCCGCACCCGTGGTGGCATGAATTCGTCAAGCGCATCCGCGCCGAGCACCCGGGCATGTTCATGTTCGGCGAAGCCTTCGACTACAACGCGGCGACCATTGCCGAGCACACCTGGCCGGCCAACGCCAATGTCAGCGTGCTCGACTTCCCGTTGCGCGGTGCTCTGGAGCAGACCTTCGGCACCGCCGGCAAGGGCTTCGAGACCCTGGCCGAGCCGCTGCACCTGAGCGGCGGCCCGTATGCCAATCCGTACGAGCTGATGAGCTTCTACGACAACCACGACATGCCGCGCCTGCAGGCCAGCGACAACGGCTTCATCGACGCGCACAACTGGCTGTTCACCGCACGCGGCATTCCGGTGGTCTATTACGGCTCGGAGACCGGCTTCATGCGTGGCCGCGCCGAGCACGCAGGCAACCGTGCCTACTTCGGCCAGCCGCGTGTGGACGCTGCGCCGCAGAGCCCGATCTTCGCGCCGCTGCAGCGTATCGCCAAACTGCGTGAAGCGACCCCGGCACTGCAGCGTGGCTTGCAGGTGAACGAGCGGCTGCAGGGCGATGAGGCCGTGTTCTTCCGCGTGCTGCAGCACGGTGACGTGACGCAGACGGCGCTGGTGCTGCTGAACAAGGGCGATGTGGCGCGCACCTTCGAGGTGGACCGCTACCTGCAGGCCGGCACGTGGCGTGACGCGCTGGATGGCGGCACGGTGAAGGTCGAGCGGCAGCTGAAGACCGACGTGCCGGCGCATGGGGTGAAGGTTTACGTGCTGGATGCGCCCGTGCAGCAGCCGGCACTGCAGGCCGAACTGGACAAGGCGATGGCCGACCAGAAGGCGCGGGACGTGCGTCTGGGGCGTTGATCGGCCTGGGCCAGGCGGCTGTAGAGCCGAGCCAATGCTCGGCTGCGCTTCTGAGGAGTAAAGATAGGGGCAGCCGAGCGTGGGCTCGGCTCTACAATACGAGCCCCTATCTCCCCGCCGTATCGCCATGACCGACCTCGCTCCGCAGACCCCGATCGAAACCCTGCTGAAGGCGGCGATGGATGGGGAGGTGCCGATCCGCGCCTTCATGGAAGCCTTCGTCGCCTCCGAGGTGGTGCTGCAGACCGGCAGCCTGGTGACCCCCGATGGCAGCGGTTTCGACCCGCTGCTGTTCGACAAGCAGGGCACGCTGCACGTGGCCGTGTTCACCGATCCATCGCGGGTGGGCATCTACAGCCAGCAGGCCGAACACCAGATCCGCTGGCTGATGCTGGACGTGCTGCGCCGCGTGCCCGGCGGCTACGGCGTGGTGATCAACCCCGGCACCCCGCTGGGCTTCGAGATCTCGCCCAGCGGCGTCGGCGAGATCCTGAAGGACTTCGCCCAGGGTTGATTGTCATGTAGAGCCGAGCCCATGCTCGGCTGCCGTTCGCGCCATGCCGGATCAGTCGAGCACGGCGCGACTCTACAGAAGGCTTCCCTTCGAGCGCGGTCCGTGATCCTCTTGGGCAATATCGGGATCAAGGCATTGCCATGGAATTCAGGGTATTACCCGCTGGCGCACCGGAACGGCAGCAACTGGCCGAGTGGTACCACGCACAATGGGGCCAGGACGCCGGCCTGACACTGGAACAGGAACTGCAGCGGCTCAATCCGCCGCAGGACGCCGAAGGTTTCCCGCACCTGATCGCCGCCTTCGATGGAGACCAGTTGGTCGGTGCCGTGCAGCTCAAGCGCAGGGAGATGCAGGCATTCCCGCAGTACGAACATTGGCTGGGCAGCGTGTTCGTGGCCGACAGCCATCGCGGGCGTGGGCTGGCTGGTGCGCTGGTGGAGCAGGCAACGGCGCAGGCGGTGCGGATGGGGGTTTCCGAGTTGTATCTACAGACCGAAGCGCTGGATGGCGGCCTGTACGCTCGGCTAGGCTGGAAGCCGCTGCAGGAAGCCGACAACCGCAGCTATCGCGTGCTGTTGATGGTGCGCAGGTTGGTCGCATGAGCGTTTCCACAGCACACCATTCCCGCTCGGCCCTGATCTTCCTGATCGCTGCCATCGTCGCCGCGCTGGTGTCCATGCCCGTGCTACGCGCGGTAGGCATGGTGCAATGGCCGGTGTTTGTCATTGCCTGGTTGATCAACCTGGGCGCCGCCTGGCATCTGGGGCAGTGGGCACGCGGGCAGGGCCGTTCGGCCTGGGCATTCGGGGTGACGGCAGCACTCGGTACCGTCGCCTCGATCGTGGTCTACGTGCTGCTGGCGGTGCTGGGGCCCCGGCCGTCGCCGCCGCGCAGTCCGCGGTGAGCCCGTGAGTACATCGCCGGAGATCCGCTTCCATTGCCTGGCCGGCAACGTGTGATCGCCGACGGTGAGGCCGCCCGAGTGGCGCGGCCGCACTTGGCGGCTGACCGCTCCGCGCAGGGGGGCCTCAATCGCGGACCGAAGACTCTCTTACCACCAGCTTCACCGGGATGCTCTGGCTCTCCACCGGCTGCCGGCCGATCAGCGTCAGCAGGCGCTCCACCAGCAGCTGGCCGGCCTGCTTGGTGTCCTGCTGCACCGTGGTCAGCGCCGGGGATACCGAAGCGGCCAACGGGATATCGTCGAAGCCGGTCACCGCCACGTCCTGCGGTACCCGCAGCCCGGCCTCGCGCAGGGCGCGGATCGCGCCGATGGCGATCAGGTCGCTGGCCGCGCAGATCGCATCGACCGGTTCAGCGCGCGCCAGCAGCGCCTGGCAGGCCTGCTGGCCAGAGGCTTCGGTGGTGATGGCGTCGTGCTGCAGCGGCGGTTCGGCGGCCAGGCCATGTTCCTGCAGGGCCGCGACGTGGCCGCGGTAGCGCTCCTGGAATTCGGGGTAGTGGCTGGAGGCATGGCCGAGGAAGGCGATGCGGCGGCAGCCCTGCAGCAGCAGATGGGTGGTGATGTCATGCCCGCCCTGGAAGTTGTCGCTGCCGATCGAGACACCGGGCTGGCCAGGCAGGGCGGCGCCCCAGCGCACGAAGTGCGTGCCCTGTTCGACCAGCCGCTGCAGGCGGTCGCGCGATTCGTGGTAGTCGCCGTAGCCGAGCAGGATGATGCCGTCGGCCTTGTTGCTGTCTTCGTAATCGGCCTGCCAGTCGGTGGACAGCTGCTGGAACGACACCAGCAGGTCCTGCCCGTGCAGGGCGCAGGCGCGGGTGATCGAGCCCAGCATCGAATGGAAGAACGGGTTGATCAACGAGTCGTCGTTGGTCGGGTCCTCGAAGAACAGCAGGGCCAGCGTGCCGGCATTGCGCAGGCGCAGGCTGGAGGCGTTCTTGTCGACCTTGTAGTTCAGCTCGCGGGCGATGCGCAGGATGCGCTCGCGGGTCTCGGCGTTGACCATCGGGCTGCCGCGCAGGGCCCGCGACACGGTCGGCTGGGAGACCCCGGCCAGGTGGGCGATGTCGAGGGAGGTGGCTTTGCCTTTGATCGTCATGGGCGGGCGGAGCGGGCAGATGGAAGGTGCCCGGGCATGATGCCATGCGCCGACGCGAATGCCCCTCTGAACGTCGGTCGGGGCGCAGGTAAGTCATTGCCGGACAAGGAAATCAGCCTGATCCTTCGGGGCGGTCGGGGTCTCCTGACCGGGCGGACGGCGGCGGCAATGGTAAGATGCGTCGTTCTCGCATTCCCCCAAATTTCACCAGGGGCGGCCCAGCGTACTGCACCCCGCCCGGGGCTGTGCTATCACTGGCGGTCTGCCCCTGGACAACGGACGAAGGTACCTATGGCGCGCGGCATCAACAAAGTCATCCTGGTCGGCAATCTCGGCAACGACCCGGACGTGAAGTACACCCAGGGCGGCATGGCGATCACCCGCATCAGCCTGGCCACCACCAGCGTCCGCAAGGACAAGGATGGCAACCAGCAGGAGCGCACCGAATGGCACCGCGTGGTGTTCTTCGGCAAGCTCGGCGAGATCGCCGGCGAGTACCTGCGCAAGGGCAGCTCGGTCTACGTCGAAGGCAGCCTGCGTTACGACAAGTACACCGGCCAGGACGGCGTGGAGAAGTACTCCACCGATATCATCGCCGATGAAATGCAGATGCTGGGCGGCCGCGGTGAAGGCGGCGGCGGCGGTGGCGGCAACTACGGCGGCGATCGTCCGCAGCGCCAGCAGGCGCCGCGCCAGGAGTACGGCGGCGGTGGCGGCGGCCAGCGTGGTGGCCAGGGCGGTGGCTATGGCAACCAGGGCGGCAACCAGGGCGGCGGTTACGGCAACCAGGGAGGCAACCAGCGTCCGCAGCCGCAGCAGGCGCCGCCGATGGACGACTTCGCTGACGACGATATTCCGTTCTAAGCGCATCTTCGGTGCATCCCGACAAGGGCTCCTGGCATGCCTGCCTGGGGCCCTTGTCGTTCTTGAGGCACTGCCGGGATCCTGTTGTCCGGCGGCGGCCGATGCGGACGTTCCTCGATGTTGTCACCGATTACCGAACACGCCCTGGTCCAGCAGGCAATCAATGAACGCACCCAGCAGGGCGGGGCGGTGCCGCCTGTTCGGGTAGTAAAGAAAAAGCCCGGGGCGCGAGACCGACCAATCCGCCAGTACCCGCACCAGCAATCCCTGGGCCAGCAGTTCCCCCACGCGATCCTGCTCGAAGTGATAGGCGATTCCGAGGCCGGCCAGTGCCGCTGCAATCCCGACGTCAGCGTGATTGGTGACGACAGGACCGTCCACGGCGACCTCCAGGTGGCGGCCTCGCTTCTTGAACTCCCATCGGTACTGCCTGCCGTCACTCTGCAGCCGCCAGTTGATGCAGGCGTGATCCTGCAGGTCCGCCGGAATTCGCGGTGTTCCGCGGCGTGCCAGGTAATCCGGTGACGCCACGGCCACCATGTTCAGGTCCGGGGTGAGGCGGATGGCCACCATGTCCTTCTCGAGCTGACCACCCACGCGGATGCCCGCATCAAACCGGCCACTGACGATGTCGCTGAGCGCGTCGTCGACCACGATGTCGACAACGACATCAGGGTAGGCCTGGTGGAAGCGGGCAAGCCGCGGGGCAATCAGTGTTCTCGCGGCGATGCCCAGCGTATTGATTCGCAGGGTCCCGTTGATCCGTCCGCTCGCTTCGCTGGTTTCAGCGACCGCTACCGCCAACTCCTGGAACAGCGGCGCGATGCGCGCGTACAGTCGTCCGCCACTTGCCGAGGGTGCCACGCTTCGTGTTGTGCGATTCAGAAGGCGGGTGCCGAGACGGCCTTCCAGTTGACGGATGGTCTGGCTCAGGGCCGAGGGCGATACCCCCAGATGTTCCGCCGCCCGCGCGAAGCTCTGACGTTCCACTACCGCCACGAAGGCCTTCAGTTCAGCGAACTCGGATCCGCGCATTATGTAAGATTCGTGACATAACCCATTCGGATTATAGGGCATTCACTTAACCGACCTGCGTGCACATCCTGAGCGCCTCACCACTGCAGGAGCCAGGAATGAATGCGTTGACTCTCCCGGAACCCATCGCCGCGTACTTCGCGGCCGAACATGACCCCGAAGTGCTGGCGCGTTGTTTTGCCGCCCAGGCTGTGCTGAAGGACGACGGGCACACCCTCGTCGGCGTCGACGCCATCAAAGCCTTCCTGGCCGAGGCATCGGCCAAATACAGCGCCACCAGCGTGCCGAGCGCCATCGAACGGCAGGGGAAACACCACGTTGTCCGTGCCATCGTGAGCGGCAACTTCCCCAGCAGTCCGATTCTGCTGAGCTACCGTTTCGAACTGGAACGGGGCCTGATCGCATCGCTGGAGATCACCGCATGAGCTTCGATCTTCAACTCGGTGGCCTGCGGGCCGTGGTGACCGGAGGCACGGCCGGTGTGGGGGCGGCCGTGGTCAGGACCCTCGCCGAGGCCGGGGCCAGGGTGATGACGTCGGCGCGCAGCCTGCCGGCACGCCCGGTGGAAGGAGTCGCCTACGTAGCCGCCGATCTGTCGACGGCCGAGGGCACCGGCATTTTCGCCCACGCCGTGCTGCAGGCATGGGGCGGCGCAGACATCCTGGTCAATGTGCTGGGGGGATCAAAGACACCTGGCGGCGGCTTCGCAGCGATCAGTGATGCGCACTGGCTTGCCGAGCTGAACCTGAATCTGATGCCGGCGGTGCGTCTGGATCGTGCCTTGCTGCCATCCATGCTCGCGCAGCGCGCTGGCGTGATCATCCACGTCAGTTCGATCCAGCGCATGCTGCCTCTGCCGGAGTCCACCACCGCGTATGCCGCCGCCAAAGCGGCACTCACGACCTACAGCAAGTCGCTTTCACGAGAGGTCACCCCCAAGGGCGTGCGGGTGTTGAGCGTAGCGCCGGGCTGGATCGAGACAGAAGCATCCCGGGAATTTGCAGAGCGGATCGCGGCAGAAGCGGGAACCGATTATGAAGGTGGCAAGAGGCTGGTCATGGACTGGCTCGGCGGGATCCCGGTGGGACGGCCCGCGGCACCGCAGGAGGTGGCCGATCTGATTGTGTTCCTGGCGTCTCCCCGGTCGGCGTCGATTGCCGGAACGGAGTATCGGATCGACGGCGGCACGATTTCGACGCTGTAGCCAACAGGCGTCGTCCTGCTCCCACCGCCAGAAGGAAAGCCTCGCTCACGCGGGGCTTTTGTTTGCCAGGTCGGCTGCGGAGTTGTGCCTCGCAGCATTGATTTTCGTGCACTGCGACTTGCAAACACACAAATTCCTCCCCTATGGTGCAATCGATTGCATTGCAGTGAATCCTCAGTGCTTGATGTCGGTTGGGAGGCCGGCAGATGGATGTCCATCCATTCGATCAGACCGGCCCCGGCGATGGGCATCACGCGACGCGACGCGCTACGCCTTGCGGTTGCCGGCGGCATTGGCCTGGGGGCTGCAGGTGTGCTCCCTGCATTCGCGGCCGATGCCCCCCTCAAAGGCACCTTGAAGCACTCCGTCGCCCGTTGGACCTTCCCGCAGCTGTCGGTTGCCCAGCTCTGCGCGACGGTGAAGGACATCGGTTTCGCCGCGATCGACCTGGTCGGTCCCGAAGACTGGCCCACGCTGAAGGCCCACGGCGTCTACAGCTCGATGTGCAACGGCGCGGAGCTGGGCCTGACCAAGGGTTTCGCCGGCCGCGAGTTCCATGACCAGCTGGTAGAGCGCTACACGCGGCACATCGATCTGGTGGCCGATGCCGGTTACCGACATCTCATCTGCTTCTCCGGCAACCGCAATGGCATGGACCCCCACGACGGCTTGGCCAATGCCGAAGCCGGCCTCAAGCGCATCCTCGGGCATGCCGAGAAGCGCGGCGTCGTGCTGGTGATGGAACTGCTGAACTCCAGGGTCGATCATCGCGACTACCTGTGCGACCACTCCGCATGGGGCGTGGAGCTGTGCCAGCGGCTCGGCTCGGACAATTTCGGCCTGCTCTACGACATCTACCACATGCAGATCATGGAGGGCGACATCATCGCCACCATCGGAAAACACCATGCCTGTTTCAAGCACTACCACACCGCAGGCGTGCCCGGCCGGAACGAGATCGGAGACCAGCAGGAGCTCAACTATCCGGCCATCTGCCGCGCGATCCGCGACACCGGTTTCAAGGGGTATCTGGCGCAGGAGTTCATGCCTGCCGCGCCCGATCCCGTTGCTTCATTGCGCGAGGCGATCCGCCTCTGCGACGTCTGAAACGATATCCACCCAGGTGAGAGACCCATGGCAGATAATCACTACGACGCCATTGTTGTTGGCTCGGGAATCAGTGGCGGCTGGGCAGCGAAGGAGCTGACCGAGAAGGGCCTGAAGGTCCTGATGCTGGAACGCGGGCGCAACATCGAGCACGTCAAGGACTACGTCAATGCGATGAAGGAAGCGTGGGACTTCCCGCATCGCAACCGGCCGACGCAGGCGATGAAGGCCGCTTTTCCGGTGCTGATGCGCGACTACGGCCTCGCCGAGAACCTGGAAGGAATGTGGGCCAACGAGCAGGACTCACCCTACATCGAAACCAAGCGTTTCGACTGGTTCCGCGGCTACCACGTCGGTGGCCGTTCGCTGTTGTGGGGCCGTCAGAGCTACCGCTTCTCCGACCTGGATTTCGAGGCGAACCTCAAGGAGGGCATCGCCACCGATTGGCCGATCCGCTATGCCGACATCGCGCCGTGGTACGACCATGTGGAAAAGTTCGCCGGCATCGCCGGCACGCGCGAGGGACTGGACGTGCTGCCGGATGGTGAGTTCCTGCCGCCGATCCCGTTGAACATCGTCGAAAAGGATGTGGCCGCGCGTATCAAGAAGGCCTTCGGCGGAACGCGCCATATGATCCACTCGCGCACCGCCAACATCACCCAGCCGATGCCCGAGCAGGGGCGCGTCAACTGCCAGTACCGCAACAAGTGCATCCTTGGCTGCCCCTTCGGTGCCTACTTCTCGACTCAGGCGGCAACGTTGCCGGCGGCGATGAAGACCGGCAACCTGACCCTGCGGCCGTTCTCGATCGTCAAGGAAGTGCTCTACGACAAGGATCGCAAGCGCGCGCGTGGCGTGGAGGTGATCGACGCCGAGACCGGGCAGACCTACCAGTACACGGCCAAGGTCATCTTCCTCAACGCATCGTCCTTCAACTCGACCTGGCTGCTGATGAACTCGGCCACCGATGTCTGGGAGGGGGGGCTGGGTTCTTCGTCGGGCGAGCTGGGGCACAACGTGATGGACCATCATTTCGGTGCGGGCGCCTCGGGCCGGGTCGAGGGCTACGAAGACAAGTACTACTTCGGCCGCCGTCCCTGCGGCTTCTACATTCCGCGGTTCCGCAATGTCGCCGCCGACAAGCGTGGCTATCTGCGCGGCTTCGGCTACCAGGGCGGTGCCAGCCGCACCGGCTGGTCGCGCGAGATCGCCGAGCTGAACATCGGTGCCGACCTGAAGGAGGCGCTGACCGTGCCCGGTGACTGGCGCATCGGCATGACCGGATTCGGTGAAATGCTGCCGCACCACGACAATACGATCCGCCTGGACCACGACCACAAGGACAAGTGGGGGCTGCCGGTGCTGGCGATGGACGTCGCCATGCGCGCCAACGAACTGGCCATGCGCAAGGACATGGCCGCCGATGCCGCCGAGATGCTGGAGGCGGCCGGCGTCAAGGACGTGAAGATGCACGACAACGACTATGCCCCGGGCAAGGGCATCCACGAGATGGGGACCGCGCGCATGGGACGTGATCGGAAGAGCTCGGTATTGAACCAGCACAACCAGGTATGGGATGCACCCAACGTCTATGTGACTGATGGTGCCTGCATGACCTCCAGCGCCTGCGTGAATCCTTCGTTGACCTACATGGCGCTGACCGCGCGCGCGGCCGACCACGCCGTGCGCGAACTGAAAGCGGGGAACCTGTGATGGATCGCCGCGAACTGCTGAAGATGATCGTCGCCGCCACCGGTGCGGCCATGGTCGGCCTGCCTGCGCTGGTGCAAGGCAAAGCGCCAGCGGCCGGGGCGATGGTTCCGTTCTCCGATGCCGATATCGGCACGCTGGACGAGATTGCCGAGACCATCCTGCCGCGGACCCGGACACCCGGGGCGAAAGACGCGGGCGCCGGTGCGTTCATGGCGACGTTCGTCAGCGACTGCTACACCGCCAGGCAGCAGGCGGTGTTCCGCGCCGGGCTGGCGGACATCGACAAGCGCGCCGGTGGCCGCTTCGTGTCGCTCACGCCGGAGGCGCGCACCGGATTGCTGCGTACACTGGATGCCGAAGCCAAGGCGCGCAATGCAGACGTGACCGAGACCGGAACGCCCGAAGAGGGCGAAGCCATGCCGCATTACTTCACGATGATCAAGCAGCTGGCCATCTTCGGCTTCTTCACCTCCAAGGTCGGTGCGACCGGGGTGCTGCAGTACGTCGCCGTGCCGGGGCGCTACGACGGTGACCTCGCCTATGTCCCCGGCACACCTGCCTGGGGGACCAGCTGATGGACACCAACCTGATGATCCGCCCTGCGTTGATCACCGCCGGCCTGCTGGCCGCTGCATCTGCGTTCGCACAGGACAGTGCCGACGCTGTGCGTGACCCGAAGAAGACGGAAGTGTGGACCCCTGTGCCCGCGACCGTGGCAACGCCACCCGGCAAGGCACCGTCCGATGCGATCGTGCTGTTCGATGGCAAGGATCTCTCCGCGTGGGAATCGGAGCAGGGTGGCCGCGTGCCCTGGAAGGTTGCCGGAGGCGCCATGACGGTTGTTCCGGGCAGCAAGGGCATCCGTACCCGGCAACCCTTCTGCGATGTCCAGCTGCATGTCGAATGGCGTACGCCCACCGAAACGAAGGGCTTCGACGGCCAGAACCGGGGCAACAGCGGGATCTTCCTGCAGGGACTCTATGAGTTGCAGGTACTCGACAGCTACCACAACCCGACCTACGCCAATGGCCAGGCGGGTTCGATCTACAAGCAGGCCATGCCACGGGTGAACGCCTCGCGCGCACCGGGCCAGTGGCAGGTCTACGACATCCTCTGGAAGGCCCCGCGCTTCTCGCCGGGCGGCGGCCTGACGTCGCCCGCACGGATCACCGTGCTGCACAACGGCGTGCTGGTACAGGACGACACCGTGCTGGCGGGCAGGACCGAATACATCGGTGCGCCTTCGTACGCACCGCATGGGTGCGCGCCGCTGTATCTGCAGGAACATGACTCCAGGGTCAGCTACCGCAACATCTGGGTGCGCGAGCTGTAGCGCCCACCCGCTACTTCGCCAGGTAGCTGGCGATGTCATCGATCTCCTGCTGTGACAGCTGCGGGAAGGGGGGCATCAGACCGCCGCCCTTCCTGATCCTGTCCTTGACCTGGGCGGGCTGCAGCCGCTTGCCGACATCGGTGAGCGCCGGGAACGTCGGCGGTACACCGGTGCGTTCAGCACCGTGGCAGGCGGTGCAGTGCTGGGCGTAGAGTTTCGCGCCGGCGGCCGGGTCGTCCTTGGCCCACGCTGCCGTCGCAACGTTCATGCCGCCCAGGGCCACGGCCACTGCCAGGATCATTTTCATGTGGGGCTCCTTGATGCGTCAGCGGTGGGCACGGGTGGGCGGGTTGGTGGTCAGGTGTTCACGCAGGTAGTCTGCGCCGGCCTGGATGACCTTGGCCGGGTCGCGTGGCTGGTCGTGTTCGACGATGTACCACTGCACGCCAGCGGTGGCGGCGGCCGGCAGGATCGCGTCCCAGTCCAGCACGCCCTGGCCGACCGCAGCGAATCCACCTTCGTCTTCGGCCTGGCCCTTGGGCGCATTGTCCTTGGCGTGTACCGCAAACATGTGGCCGCGGAACTTGCCAAGCATCACGGCCGGGTCCAGGCCCGCGCGCGCGACCCAGGCCAGGTCCAGTTCGGTCTGCAGCTCGGGGCCGGCGGCGTCGAACAGCAGCTCCAGTCCGGTCCTGCCATTGAAGTCGACCAGCTCGAAGTCGTGGTTGTGGTAGGCCAGCTGCATCCCCTTGCCACGCACCTGCCTGGCAATCCGGCCCAGCTCCCGGCCCAATGCGGTCCAGCCGGCGGCATCGCGCGGACGGTCCTTCTGGTCCAGGTAGGGCACCACCAGCGTGCTGTTGCCAATCGAGCGGTTGAAGGCCACCACGGCATCCAGGTTGTCGCGCAGCTCGGCCAGCTGAACGTGCGACGAAACCGCTTTGATCGAGTAACGGTCCAGCAACTGTTTCAGTTCCGCAGCGCTTGCATTCTGCGTACCGACGGTCTCCACCGCACGCACGCCCGCGTCGTGGACGATCTTCAGCTGCTGGTCGAGCGGGCCGGCGTTGCGCAGCGTGTACATCTGCACGGCGATGGGCTTCTGCGCACCGGCTGTGTTTCCTGCGAAGGCGGGCAGGGCGGCGAGCAGCAGGACGAGGATTGCAGTTCTACGGACAGGGATGTTCATCAACAGGTCCTCCCGGGATTCAACCGATGGCGGTCCAGGTGCGTGACCTGGCCGATGCAATGACACGATCGACGATCCGCGCCGAGCGCAGGCCGTCTTCGAAGGTGGGCAGGCCCTGCGGCCGCTCGCCTTCAATGGCGCGATAGGTGTCGGCCACGAACGCTTCGAAGCACTGCCCGTAGCCCTGCGCGTGCCCCGCTGGCAGCGGCGACAACCGGCGTTGTTCGGCACTGCCGGCGCCCGGGCCGCGCACGAAGATTTCCTCGCGCTGCTCGGGCAGGCCGATCCACAGCCGCTCGGCATCCTCCTGGTTGAACGCCACGCTGGCGTTGGCGCCGTCGATCTCGAACCAGAGCCGGTTGTGGCGTCCGGCCGAGACCTGGCTGACCGTCAATGACGCCAGCGTGCCCGCGCCGGTCCTGAACATCGCTGCGGCCACGTCCTCGCTCTCGACCGCTTGCTTTGCGCCGTCTGTCGCCGGCGTGCTGAAACTCTGGGAGGTGGTTGCGCTGCGCTCGGGGATCACCGTGGCAAACGCCGCGTTCACTTCGGCGAAGCACTCGCCGCTGACCCATTCAACCAGGTCGCACCAGTGCGACCCGATGTCAGCGAACACGCGCGATGTGCCACCCAGTGCCGGGTCAACCCGCCAGTTGTTGCTGGCCGGGTCCAGCAGCCAGTCCTGCAGGTAGCTGCCATGGATCAGGTGCAGTGGCCCCAGGTCGCCCTGCGCGATGCGTGCACGTGCCTCGCGGACCACCGGGTGGTAGCGGTAGACGAAGGGGACGGTGGCGACCAATCCGGTCGAGGCGGCCAGCGCCGCCAGCGCCTGCGCATCGTCCAGCGTCGTCGCCAACGGTTTCTCGCAGATCACGTGCTTGCCGGCGTCCAGTGCGGCCTGCGCCATCGCGCGGTGCAGGTGGTTGGGCGTGCAGATGTGCACGACCTGTACCTGGGGATCAGCGACGACGTCCTCGATATCGCGATAGGCGCGCGGGACATTCCACGCGTGCGCCACCTCGCGCGCGCGCTGCGGCGACGAGGCGGCCACGCCGCGCACCTCGGCGCCCGCCAGCAGTGCCGCGCGGCGATGCACCGCGCCGATCATGCCGGTACCAACGATGGCGATTCCAAGCGGGGGCATCGGCCGGTCTCCTCAGGGTGTGGACGACGCGGCCGCCGCTACCGGGCGGTCGCGGAACAGCAGCAGGAAGGCGATCAGCACTACCAGTGCCACGCCGGCCGGGAACAACCAGATCTGCTGCCAGTCCGGGCCCGCTGCAGTGGTGAAGTGCTCCACTACCGCGCCGGACAGGAAGGTGCCGATCAGCATGCCCACGCCATAGGTGGCCAGGGTGATGAAGCCCTGCGCGCTGCTGCGCGCGGCGGGGCCGGCGTGGGCATCGGTGTAGATCTGGCCGGTGACGAAGAAGAAGTCGTAGCAGATGCCATGCAGTACGATGCCGATCACAAGCAGGGAGAAGCCACTGCCCGCATCGCCGAAGGCGAACAGCGCGTAGCGCACGACCCAGGCCGCCATGCCGACCGCCAGCATGGTCTTCACCCCCAGCCGCACGAACAGGAACGGCATGGCCAGCATCAGCAGCACTTCGGACACCTGGCCCAGCGACTGCAGGCCGGCCGCGCCCTGCACGCCCAGGTCGTTGAGATACGGATTGGTGAAGTTGTAGTAGAACGACAACGGGATGCAGATGGCGATGGAGGCCAGGAAGAACACCAGGTAGGCGCGCGACTTCAGCAGCCGCAACGAATCCAGTCCCAGGATCTGCCCCAGCCCGGCATCGCGCTGCTGTGCCAGTGGCGGCGTGTGCGGCAGGGTGAACGCATACAGGCCCAGCACCAGCGATGCCGCCGCCGCCATCCGGAAGGTCAGTTCAAGCCGATGCGCCTGTTCCCAGCCCAGCCAGCCGATCAGCACCCCTGCGACGATCCAGCCGACGCTGCCGGCCACGCGTACCAGCGGGAACTGCTTCTCCGGCGATTGCATGTGCCGCATCGCCACGCTGTTGGCCAGTGCCAGCGTCGGCATGAACAGCAGCATATAGCCCATGACGCACGCGGAAAACACGCTGAAGCTGGTGGCGGTGGACGCCAGCCACATCAGCACCGCGCCGGCCAGGTGCAGTACCGCCAGGATGCGCTGCGCCGCGAAATAGCGGTCTGCGATCAGGCCGACCAGGAACGGTGCCACGATGGCACCGATGGACTGGCTGAGAAACGCCGTTGCCACCTGGCTTGCGCTGGCCTGCAGCGGGCCCTGTACCAGGTAGGTGCCCAGGGTGACGAACCACGCCCCCCAGATGAAGAACTGCAGAAACATCATCGCGCCCAGGCGCGACATGGCGTGCGTCATGGCTTGCCCTCCCGGGGCGGTCTTGGCTCAGATTCCCAGCATGCGGCGCAGTGATCCAGCGTCCGTGGCGCTCCCGGCAAAGTCGTCGAAGGCGCGTTCGGTTACATGGATGATGTGATCGCGGATGAAGGCGGCACCCTCGCGCGCGCCGTCCTCCGGGTGTTTCAGGCAGCACTCCCACTCCAGCACCGCCCAGCCGGGGAAGTCGTACTGGGCGAACTTCGAGAAGATCGCCTTGAAGTCGATCTGGCCGTCACCGGGTGAGCGGAACCGGCCCGGACGATCGATCCAGTCCTGGTAGCCGCCATACACGCCACTGCGCGCGCTGGGGCGATACTCCGCGTCCTTGACGTGGAAGATGCCGATGCGGGCGTGGTAACGGTCGATGAAACCGAGGTAATCCATCTGCTGCAGCAGCAGGTGGCTGGGGTCGTACAGGATCTTCGCGCGGAGATGATGGTCGACCTCATCGAGGAAGCGCTCGAAGGTCGCACCGTCATGCAGGTCCTCGCCCGGGTGGATCTCGAAGCACAGGTCCACGCCGCAGGCATCGAACACATCCAGGATCGGGCGCCAGCGGCGGCCGAGTTCGGCGAAGGCTTCTTCCACCAGGCCCGGCGGGCGCTGCGGCCACGGATAGAAGTAGGGCCAGGCCAGCGCACCGGAGAACGTGGCGTGCGCGCTCAGCCCGAGGCGCTGGCTCGCCTGCGCGGCGAGCCGCAGCTGCTCCACGGCCCAGGCCTGGCGCGCGGGCGGGTTGCCGCGCACGTCTACGGGTGCGAATCCGTCGAACAGGCTGTCGTAGGCGGGATGGACCGCGACCAGTTGCCCCTGCAGATGAGTCGACAGTTCGGTGATCTGCAGACCGTGCCCGGCCAGCATGCCGGCAACATCGTCGCAGTACGCCTGGCTGCGTGCCGCCTCGGCCAGATCGAACAGGTGGGGCGCGGAGGTGGGAACTTGTACGCCAGAATAGCCCAGACCCGCGGCCCACCCGGCCAGCGTATCCAGCCGATCAAAAGGAGCTGTGTCGCCGATGAACTGCGCCAGGAACAGCGCTGGACCCTTGAGCGTCTTCAACGTGATTCGCCCTCGATGCAATCGATTGCATTATCCTAGCAGGGGCGCACGCAGGACCTGTTGTGCACTGCACAGCGGACAGGAGAACTAACGCCATGGCCACCATCTACGACATCGCCAGGCACGTCGGCGTCTCCGCAGGCACGGTGTCACGGGCGCTTTCCCGGCCAGACAAGGTGCTGCCGGCCACCCGTGCGCGCATCGAGCAGGCCGCCGCCGCATTGGGCTATGTGCCCAACACGGTGGCCCGCACGCTCAAGACCCAGCGCAGCGGCAAGATCCTGGTCACCGTCCCGGACATCGCCAATCCGTTCTTCGCACAGATCCTGCAGGGTGCGGAGGAGGCCGCGCAGGCGGTCGGCTACGCGGTTCTGCTGGGCGATACCCAGCATCAACCCGATCGTGAGGAGCGCTACGCACAGATGCTCCGGCGCAATGAGGCCGACGGCATGATCGTGCTGGGCCATCGCCTGCCACCGACCGCGCGCGAAATCGTCGAGCAGCGCGGCGCAGCTGCGCCGGTGGTCAATGGATGCGAGTTCGACCCCGCACTGGGCATCCCCAGCGTCCATATCGACAACGCGGCCGCCGCACGCGCGGTGATGGAGCACCTGTACGGCCTGGGGCACGAACGGATCGCCGTGGTCGGCGGGCCACCTGACAACCCCCTGCACCAGCAGCGGCTGGAAGGGGTCCGGGCCGCCGGCAAGGCGCGGGGTCGCCTGCGCCAGCTGAGCATCGTGCCCGGGGACTTTTCCGTTGAGTCCGGGCATGCGGCGGTGATGGCGCTGCTGGACGGCACGCCCGTGCCGACCGCGGTGTTCTGCTTCAGCGACCAGATGGCACTGGGGGCACTGGCGGCCTGTCGCGACCGGGGCATCCGCGTTCCGGAAGCGCTCTCCATCGTCGGCTTCGACGACCTGGCCTCTTCGCGTTATCTCACCCCGCCGCTGACGACCATCCGGCAGCCGATGCGTGAAATCGGTGAGCGCGCGGTCAACCTGCTGCTCGCCATCATCGAACAGGTCGATGTACCGCTTCAGCAGACGCTGGAGTTCAGCTTCATGCTGCGCGGTTCGACAGCGGCGCCTGGGCGGTAGCGCAGGCGAGGCAGGGCAGCCGGAGCAGGGCGGCCGGCCCGCGCGTCGTGCCGCGACCTTGATCCCGAATTGACGCAAAGCTGTCAGACTCATCGCAGGCAGCCCGGCAAGGGCCGTGGCAGCAGGTGCGATCGCGCAAGGGGGGGGCAATGCCATTCTTCACCGATTCGGCGGAAGGCGCGGTCGAAGGCATTGGCGCGGCACGTCGCATCGGCTGGATGCGTTTCGTCGGCAATGCACTGGGGGCAATCCCCATCGCTTCGATCATCCTCGAGCGCCACGATGGGCCGCTGGCGTGGGTCCTGCTGCTGCTCAACGCGCTGGCGTGGCCTGCGCTGGCATTGATGCTGACCCAGCGCTCCGGCCAGCCCGCGCTCGTCCAGTTCCGCTGCATGGTGGCCGACTCCTTTTTCGGTGGTGGCTGGATCGCCTTCATGGCGTTGAGCGCGGTGCCCAGTGCACTGTTCGCCGCACTGCTGGTGGCCGACAAGATCGCTGCCGGTGGCGTTCGCCTGGCGATGCGCGCCACGCTGGCCCTGATGCTGGGCTTCGCTCTCACCTGGTGGGTGCTCGGCTTCCCTTACCAGCCGGTCACCTCGCAGCGCACGATCGTGCTGAGTGTCCCGTTCCTGTTCGTGTATGGCATCGGCCTGAGCATTCTCAGCTGGCAGCTGGCGCGCCGGGTCAAATCGCAGAACCGCCAGCTGCAGCGTCTCAGCCGGATGGACCCGCTGGTCGAGCTGGCCAACCGTGGCTTCCTGATCCTGCGTGCGCAGCAGGCGCTGGACCGGGCACAGGGCCAGGGCGGGTTTGCCTGCCTGCTGATGCTCGATGTGGACGACTTCAAGCGCATCAATGACTCGCATGGCCACCGCGCCGGTGACGAGGTGCTGCGGCATATCGCGGCGACATTGCGCACCGTTGCCCGGCCCGGTGATACGCCCGCGCGCCTGGGGGGCGATGAGTTCGTCGTGCTGCTGCGCGACTGCGCGCCCGTCGATGCGATGCACGTGGCCGAGCGGGTGCGCCTGCACCTGCTCGAGGCCGCGCGGCAGGCCACGCCGGGTGTGGAATTCAGCGTCAGTATCGGCATTGCGGCCACGCCGCGTGGCGGCAGTGTCGAGGACTGGTTGGCACTGGCCGACCGCGCGCTGTACCACGCCAAGCGCCAGGGCAAGAACACCGCCAGCTACGGCGAGTGAGCGCGCGTGGGGACGGCACGGCTGCCGCCGAACGAGGATGAAATACCCATTCATCCTGCACGCGGAATCGGCACGCCAATCCTCTACCATGGGCCACCCCGCCCGGACGCGCTCCCATGCAAGACGCTCTCGTTGCCCAGCCCAAGCCCCCCATTCCAAGGATCGCGGCGTGGCTGATGATGCTGCTGGGCATGTGGCTGGCGCTGAAACTGGGCCTGGTGGTCACCCTTCTGTCCGGCCTGCTGGTGTTCCAGCTGACCCACCTGCTGGCTTCCACCGTGGAAGGCAGGCTGCCGCCGGGACGCGCACGGGCAATCGCCGTGATCGTGCTGTCGGCGATCATCATCAGCGCGCTGGTGCTGGCCGGGATCGGCGTGGCCTCGTTCTTCCGCAACGAGACCGGTGGCCCGGATGCTTTGCTGGCGCGCCTGATGGAGATCCTCAACACCTCGCGGCACCAGGTGCCGGCGCTGCTGCAACCCTACATTCCCGAAGACATGCCAGCGCTGCGCGCGGCGCTGAACGACTGGGCCGCCGAGCATCAGCGCCAGCTGGGCGTGGCCGGTACCTCGGTGGTCCAGGTGGGTGTTCGCGTGCTGATCGGCATGGTGCTGGGTGCGATGATCGCACTGTATGACGAACTGCCGCTGCCGAAGATGGGTCCGCTGGCGCAGGAGCTGGTCGGGCGCACCAGCCGCCTGGCCACCGCGTTCCGCCAGGTGGTGTTCGCGCAGGTGAAGATCTCGCTGCTGAACACCGTGTTCACCGCGATCTTCCTGCTGGGCGTGCTGCCGTTGTTCGGAGTGCACCTGCCGCTGTCCAAGACCCTGGTGCTGATCACCTTCCTGGCCGGCCTGCTACCGGTGGTGGGCAACATCATCTCCAACACGATCATCACCATCGTCGCACTGTCGGTCTCGTTCTACGTGGCGGTGGCGGCGCTGCTGTACCTGATCGTGATCCACAAGCTGGAGTACTTCCTCAACGCGCGCATTGTCGGTGGCGAAATCCAGGCGCGTGCCTGGGAGCTGCTGCTGGCCATGCTGGTGATGGAGGCGGCCTTCGGCCTGCCGGGCCTGGTCGCCGCGCCGGTGTTCTATGCCTACGTGAAGCGCGAACTGGTCGACCAGCGCTGGATCTGACGCGGCGGGGCATGACGTATTTGTCCCGATTCGAGTGTCCGCGCGGCCTTGTCGGTGCGTTCGCGGCGGGCACGGTGTACCGACGGCCACGGTTGGCCCGCTAGCGGCTTGGCGCCTGTGCAGACGGTCGCTACAGTGTTCCGCACGACAGGGGAAATGTGCATGGCCCGCAAGGCGTCGCCCATCGGATTGCGGACCTGGGTCTGGATCCTGGCCGGGCTGTTCGTAGTCTGTACGCTGCCGCTGATGGCCATCGCACTGGTGCAGGGCACGCTGCGCTTCACCGCCGCCGAGGACAACCTGGTCAGCCTGCGCCGGCTGCAGCAGACCTTCGACCTGGCCAACCGGGTGTCGGCCGAGCGCGGCCCCGCCAACAGCCTGCTGGGAGCCAATACGGCCGATGCGGCCGAACAGGCGCGGCTGGCCGCGCAGCTGGCGGTTGCGCGCAAGCGGGTCGACACCGCCCTGCTGCAACTGGACACCGTGTTCAAGGCCGATCCGGGCGTGGTCGACGAACATGGGCTGCTGGCCGACGCGCGACGTCGCCTGCAGTCGGCGCGGGCCGCGGTGGACCAGGTGGCGGCACAGCCGCACGACGCGCGCCGGGTGGAAGACGTGGAGCGCGCGATCAGCAGCATGTTCGCCGTGGTCGATCGCCTGCACGTGTTGACCTCGACGCAGATCAGCGTGCTGGTCAGTGCCGACCGCGAAGCGGCGATCCCGGCGATGCAGGGCCAGGTGCTGATCGACCTGCGCGAGCATGGCGGCCGCCTGGCCTCGAACGTGATGGCGCCGGTGGCGGTACCGGGGGCCTGGCGTGACGAACAGGTGCGGGCGGCATTGCAGACCGAAGGCCGCCTGCTGGAACTGTGGCGGCTGGCAGGCAGCCATGACGCCGTGTTCCGCAGCGATCCGACGCTGTCCTGGCATTGGGACATGGCACGCCGGCAGTTCTTCGGCGAATCGCTGCCGATGATCGAACGGCTGATCGAAGATGGACGGCGTGGCGTGTCGCCGCCGTGGACCGCCGCCGAGTTCACCACGCGCTACGTACCGACCCTGCGGTCGCTGGAAGCGCTGCGTGACGGTTACCTGAGCGTGTCCATCGCCCGTTTCGAGCGCACCCGCAACCGCGAAGCGACGCGCCTGGTGGTGCTGGTGGCGACGGTGCTTGGCACGCTGGTGGTGCTGGGCGTGGCGCTGCGCATTGCCCATCTGCAGATCCTGCGGCCGCTGCTGCAGGCACAGAAGCAGGTGATCCAGATCGCCTCGGAAGCGCCCGGCCCGGAACAGCACGTGACCCACCCGCTGGCCGAGATGCAGCGCCTGTTCGATGCCATCGAAGTGCTGCGCGAGAAGTCGCGCGAGCGCTCGGCATTGACCAGCGAGCTGCGCCAGCTGGCCGGCACCGATGAACTGACCGGGTTGTTGAACCGGCGCGCGCTGGACCAGAGGGTGCAGCAGCGCCATGCCGACGGTGGCAACAGCGCGGTGGTGATCCTGCTGGACATCGATCGCTTCAAGGCCATCAACGACGGCCATGGGCATGCTGCTGGGGACCAGGTGCTGGTGCAGGTGGCACAGCTGCTGCAGCGCCACCTGCGCCGCAGCGACAGCATCGCCCGCTACGGTGGCGAGGAATTCCTGGTGCTGCTGGCCGACGGCGATCTGGACGGCGGCCGCCAGTTGGCCGAGTCGCTGCGCGTGGCCATGCGGCAGCTGGACATCGCACTGGCCGCAGGCAACGTGCTGCGGGTCACTGCCAGCTTCGGCGTAGCCGAGGGGGGCACCGATGCGCTGGGCTGGCGCACCCTGCTGCGCGCCGCCGACGCGGCCATGTACCAGGCCAAGGCGCAGGGCCGCGACCGCGTGCGGGTGGCCGGCGGCGGCCGCAACGCACGTTGAGGACACGCATCAGCCGATGCGCGCATGCACGCGCCGCAGCGTGCGCGCGATCATCCGGCGCGCGATGGGACGCGGCATCGAGAGCCCGCGCCAGCGCAGCGCACCCACCCGGAAGGTGGCGCTGGCGGTAGCCAGTACCTTGCCGGCCGGGTCGGTCAGCCAGCCACGGGTGAAGGCGATGCTGCCCTTGCTGTGCTCGACTTCGCCCCAGCCGATGATCAGCCCCGGCCGTGCCGGGTTGACGAAACTGGTCTTGGATTCCACCGTGACCGCGATGCGGTTGGCTGGCAGGGTGGCGTAGATCGCCGGCCCCATGCAGTCGTCCAGCATCGCTGACAGGAATCCGCCCTGCACGTTGCCCATCGGGTTGGTGAGCACCGTCCCGGCGTCGAACTCGACCTGGATGCGACGCAGTGCATCGTCATAGCCGATGAAGCGCCAGCCGAGCAGGGTGCCGGCCTGGGAACGTGGAAGATCACCGTTGACCACGCTGTAGAAGATCGATTCGGGGTTCATCGTGGAGCCTCGTGGGGGAGGGGAGAGAAAGGGAACTCACTGCGGTAGCGACAACAGCGCCAGCACGAATCCGATGACCGACAGCAGCACCACCGCGGCGCCGGCGGGTACCGGAGTACGCGCACCGGTGCGTCGCCGCACGCCGGACGCAACCAGGACCGGCGGCAGGGTGGCGACCAGACAGAACAGCTGGAACGCCAGCAGCTGCGGCAGTGCCAGGTGACCCCCGAAGAAGATCAGCCAGGCCAGCATCGCGCCGGCGCCGGCCAGCGCGATCCAACCGGCGCCGACCACGCGGATGAGTGCCATCAGCAGCACCTGCATGCGCGGGTCGATCTCCGCCCACGGCCTGCCCACGGCCTGGCCGTGGTAGGGCATGAAGTCGGAGCGTTTCAGATAGGCCGCAGCAAACAGCGAGACAATGAAGAACGCCAACAGATAGCAGCCGAACGCGAGCCAGGCGAACAGATCCATGTGGAGGCCATGCGGTTGGGGAGGAGTCGCCGCGTGCACGCCGGCTGCCATGCCGGTCGTGCCACGGGGTTGCGCGATTCTCGGGCACGCCCCTGTTAGCTGGGTGTGGTGCTCCGCAGGGGCGTTCCTCTATCTGCTTTTAACGTAAGCATGGCGGTGTGGAGTGCGTCACGCCCGGACCATGCGCCGTATCTCGTTTCCCGTGAAGAGGCCGCAAGTGCTCATCCACTTTCCGGTCACCGCTCTGCGCAGACGCTGGGCGTCCCTCCGATCAAGGACCGCGCCGTGACCGAGCTCACCCTCCCAGAACTTGCCAAGAAAATGGCCGGCATCGATTTCACGATGCTGCAGACCCACGCCAGTGGAGAAATTGCCGGTCGCCCCATGAGCAACAACGGTGACGTGGACTATGACGGTGACAGCTGGTTCTTCACCATGGAAGACACCGACATGGTGCGCGAGATCGAGGCTGACCCCACCGTCGCACTGGGTTTCTCCGGCAGCAAATCGCTGCTGGGCAAGCCGCCGCTGTTCGTGCACGTGCAGGGAAGGGCGGCGCTGGTGCGCGATCGGGCCACGATGCGCGAGCACTGGGTGAAGGACCTGGAACGGTGGTTCGAACAGGGAGTGGATACACCGGGACTGGTACTGATCCATGTGCGCGCCAGCCGTATCCACTACTGGGATGGCGAGGACGAGGGCGAAATCGTGATCTAACCGGAACCGCTCAGCGCCCGGCGCATCGCGTTCCAGGGTCAGCAGTGCGTAGGGTGTGCTGCCGAATCCCCAAGATTGGCCAGGTCCGGTGCCAAGGCGTGCTCCACCGCACGACGCAGCAGTGCCGGCGCGACATAGCGCCGGTGCCCGACGTCGATCAGTGCCATGTACATGCCGCCGAACGCATTGAGGGTCTGCACGCGTGAGCCCAGGCTGACCTCGACATGTCCATTGCTACGCCGCTGCACGCGCACGCTGCTGCGGAAACGCAGGTGCCGATCGTCGGCGCCGAGCAGGACTTCGGCGTCGTTGTCCTGCGTATCGATGTGCGAATCCAGCACCGGAAATCGACCAGCGAACAACCGGCTGTGATCGGTAGACAGCAGTGACGACACCGGGCATCCCAGCGGCGACGTGCGCAACCGCAACGGTGCCACCAGTCGGTTTCGCAGCGCCATCAGATAGCCTACGCCGCTGGGTGGATTGCGCAGGAAGCCGTCCAGTACATCGGCCAGCAGTGCCGATGCGGAACGGTGGATCACCTGCGAGGGTTCCAGGCACAGGGTGGTCAGGTCCTGGTAGTGGCTGTGCGGTAGCGCTGTGGGCAGCAGGCCATCGGTGGCGGCGGGCCGCGAATGGATGGGATAGGCCGGTGTGGCGCGTTCGACGAACCCGCGCAGCGGCCGCACGGGGATGCGGCGCAGCGGGCCGAGCAGGGCACGGGTACGCGCGCACAGGTGTGCGCACAGGCTGGGAGGCGCCGCCTGCAGCGACAGTCGCAACAGCGGTGCCGCCGCAAGCGAGGTGCCCGAAGGCCAGTGCGATTCCGGAAGCACCTCGGTCAGGCTGGGGATATCGGCAGCATTGCGCTCCACCTGTGCACGCGCCTGCTCGCTCATCGAGCCGGCCAGTTCATTGCTGTGGCAGGACAGCGCGAACAGCGCCGGATGTGCAGGATGGTTCGACGCGAACTGGTGCCAGGTGCCGCCGCCGAAGCGCACGGTAAAAAGGCAGTCCGGTGGGATGCGGATGCGCCGAAGCGTGCGCGCGAAGGCACCGGGATCTGCTGCCAGCTGCGTGTCGGAGACGGTGGCGAAACGCAGCTCGGCTCCCGCGCTGCCGGCGATGGCGGTGAACATGCGCGGGCCTGCATGGCGATGAAACGGGTGGCCACCGGCACCGACGGTGAAGCTGTACAGCGAGGAGGCATCCCCGTGCTGCAGGTGCATGCCACCCAGTCGCGCCGAAGGTTCATCCAACGCATCGATGAACGCCGGGTGGTGGCGCTGACGCTGGCCGGCGTCACTCACCAGCGCGTCACCGGCACCGATGCCGAGCTGCGCGATCAGGGTGACTTCGGTCGGGCTGCCACCCTCCAGTGCCGGAAGCTGTACGCCTGGAAACGAACGGCGGTCGCGGGTCGAACCAGGCATGGTCATGCTCCTCGGCGGAGTGGCTTAGCGGGCAGGGGACTTGCGGCGGGCGCGTGCTTCGCGCTTCAGCGGGCCACCGACCGGACAGACTTCGGCCGCCCACGAGAACAACGTGTTGGCCAGGCGGTCGGGCACCTGCCGGAAGTACACGAACTGGCCGCGCTTCTCCCGTTCGATCAGGCCGGCTTCCTCAAGGATGCGCAGGTGGCTGGACAGTGCCGGTTTGCTGAAATCGAAGCGCTCGGCCAATTCACCCGCGCTGAGCTCACCGGCGCTGAGATAGGCCAGGATCTGCCGGCGGGCGGTGGAGGCGAGGGCTTCGAAGATACGGTCCATGGCGAGCTAATTAACTAATTCGTTAATTGATAATCTTCCCGCCCAAGCCTGCTGTCAAGCCATGACCATTGCGCGCCGCGCCAGGGCTTTGCCATCCTCCCTGCTGTTTTCCGTACCGTGGAGTTCCAATGCGCCCTGCCTCCTGGCTGATCCTGGCCCTGCTGCCTGCCCTGGCGGCGGCGCAGCCTGCACGTTCACCCAAGGCCAGCGCACAGGCGCAGGACCCTTTCAGTGACTTGTTCGATACCGCCTGCATGCAGCACATCGGCGCGCCGGCGCGGTTGCAGTCGTTGATGGAATCCAACGGGCTGTCACCGCTGCAGCCTGCCGAGGCGGCAACGTTGCTGCAGGGGCAGTCGGGCGTGGCCTGGATGGTGCCTCTGGCCAGCGGCCGCTATGCGGTCAGCTGGGCTGACGATGGCACGTGCACGGTCTACGCCGAAAAGGCCGACGCGGCGGTCGTGCAGAAGGGCTTTGCCCGGTTGGTGCAGGCGGCGCCAACGCCGTTGCAGGCGCGCTCGCTGCCAGGCCGTGGGCCGTTGTCGGCGGACCAGGTGGCGATCCAGTACGGCTGGGCCACGCCCGGGCAGGCCAAGCTGCAGGTGCGTTTCCGGCTGGTCACGCGGCAGGCGGCCGAGGCCGGCGTGCAGGCGATGGCCTCGGTGACGCCGGGCGAAGCGATGCTGGAGCAGGCTGCACCCAGCCAATAACGCTGGCCCCGCGCCGCGCAGGCTGCCCATGCCCGCGATTCAGCCTTTCATGCAGGTTGTGATATATCGTTTATCGATAAATCCACCCTGGGGCGGCGAGGCCGCCCCAATGCCGGAGGCCGCTTGACCGCTCGTCCCGCCAGCGCCAGACCCGCGCGAGGCTTGTTCACCCTGGCCCAGGCCGCCGTCCAAGCCGTCCGGGCGATGTGCTGGCTGGGCATCCTGGCCGCACTGCTGGCCGTGCCGCTGGTCGCGCACGACCGTCGCTGGCTGCTCGACAGCGTCCACGATGCCGCTGCCGCTGCTGCACACGGCAACGCTCTGTTCCTGCACTTCTGCCTGGGGCTGGCTGCGATCGTCGCGCTGCTTGTGCTGTGCCTGCTGTTCCTGCGCCATCTGCTGCGGCTGCTGAAATCGGCGGCGCGCGAAAGGCCGTTCACCCACGCCAATGCGCAGCGACTGCAACGGATGGCGTGGCTGATGCTGGCGATGGAGCTGCTGTCGATCCTGATCGGCGCCTACGCGGCCTGGATGGGCCCGGACTTCACCTGGATGGAGGTGGGCGGCGGCATGTCGATCACCGGGCTGGTGGCGGTGATGATGCTGTTCGTGCTGGCACGCGTCTTCGCCGTGGGCGCGGCGATGCGCGATGACCTCGACGGTGTCATCTGATGGCAATCGTCATCACCCTGGACCGCGTGCTGCAGGAACGGGGCATGACCCTGTCCGAGCTGGCCGGGCGCATTGACATCACCCTGGCGAACCTGTCGATCCTGAAGACCGGCAAGGCGCGCGCCATCCGCTTTTCCACGCTGGATGCGATCTGCCGGGAGCTGCAATGCACGCCTGGCGACCTGCTCGGGTACGACCCGTCGCACACGCAGGACGCAGACTGAGTGTTTGTTCTTCTCCCTTACCTACTGACGAAACGGACCTGAAATGGAATGGTTGGCTGACCCCTCGATATGGATGGGCCTTGCAACCCTGGTCGTGCTTGAGATCGTGCTCGGCATCGACAACCTGGTGTTCATCGCGATCCTTGCCGACAAGCTTCCGCCACACCAGCGCGACCGCGCGCGGGTGATCGGCCTGGCACTGGCCCTGCTGATGCGGCTGGTGCTGCTGGCGGCGCTGGCCTGGATCATGAAACTGACCGAGCCGCTGCTTACGCTGTTCGAGCACAGCTTTTCCGGGCGTGACCTGATCCTGCTGGGCGGTGGCCTGTTCCTGCTGTTCAAGGGCACCATGGAGCTGCACGAACGGCTGGAAGGCCGCGCGCACCACGAAGATGGCAAGAAGGTCTACGCCAGCTTCGCCATGGTGGTGGCGCAGATCGTGGTGCTCGATGCGGTGTTCTCGCTGGATTCGGTGATCACCGCGGTCGGCATGGTCGACAACCTGGGCGTGATGTATGCCGCCGTGACCATCGCGATGGCGCTGATGTTGCTGGCGAGCAAGCCGTTGACCCGCTTCGTCAACAAGCATCCCACCGTGGTGGTGCTGTGCCTGGGCTTCCTGCTGATGATCGGTTTCAGCCTGGTGGCCGAGGGCCTGGGCTACAAGATCCCGAAGGGCTACCTGTACGCGGCGATCGCCTTCTCGATCCTGGTGGAAGCCTTCAACCAGTGGGTGCGTTTCAACCGTGAGCGCAACGAGCGTCGCCAGCCGTTCCGGCAGCGCACCGCTGATGCGGTGCTGCGCATGCTCGGCGCGCGCCCGGCCAATGGCCACGACGATGAAGGCCTGGACGCGCAGGTGGACGCCGAAGAGCGCCTGCAGCCGGCCGAACACGAAATGATCCGCAGCGTGCTGGGCCTGGCCGACCGGCCGGTGTCGAGCGTAATGACCGTGCGCGCCGATGTGCAGTGGATCGACCTGGCGCGTGGGCAGGAGGACGTCGTGGCGCGCCTGGTGGCGTCGCCGCACACCCGCCTGCTGGTGGGTGAGGGTGACCTGGACAGCCTGCGTGGCGTGGTGCAGAGCCGCGATCTGCTGGCCGACCTGCTGCAGGGCAGGCCGCTGCAGCTGGAAGGCAACCTGCGCGAGCCGCAGTACGTGCTGTCCAGCGCCAGTGCGCTGCAGGCGCTGGAACTGATCCGCCAGCATCCGGTACCGCTGGCAGTGGCGGTGGATGAGTACGGCAGCGTGGAGGGCCTGGTGACCGCCAACGATCTGCTGGCGGCGATTGCCGGCGATCTGGTCGATACCCAGGACGAGCGCTATGGCGTGGTCGCGCAGGGCGAGGAGCAGTGGGAGGCCGACGGTGCACTGACTCTGGACGACCTGCAGCGGCTGACCGGCGTATCGCTGCCACGCAGTGCCGACTACATGACCATCTCCGGGCTGGTGCTCGAGCAGCTGGGCCGGCTGCCGGACATCGGCGATGCGGTGGAGGTGGCGGGCGTGCGCATCACCGTGCTGGCGATGGAAAAACGCCGTATCGCCCGCCTGCGGGTGCAGCGCCTGGGCCATCCGTAGAGTCGGGCCTGCTCTACTGGCTTTCTGTAGAGTCGAGCCGTGCTCGACTGCGTCCCGAGCAGCCGAGCGCAGGCTCGGCTCTACACAACATCTCCCGCAACCTTCACCATGGCGGGCTCGTTTCCCCTTCTGGATGGTTGCAGTGCTGAGTACGATCGGTTTGTTGATGGGCCTGTATGTGGCCTGGCGCCTGTTCTGGCCACTGCGCATGTCCACTTGGCTGAAGGTCGTGCTGTCGCTGCTGCTGGTGGGCGTAGCCGTGCAGCTGCGTATCGTCGCCACCTTCTGGGGCACCATGGCGTCGCCGGAAATCCCGAAGCTGGCCATCGCCACGCTGGCCACCGGCTCCACGGCGGTGTTGCTGTTGGCGTTGCTGATGCTGGCGATGGATGTGGGCCTGCTCGCGTCCCGCCTGCTGCGCTGGCCACGTGCGGTAGCCGCATTGCGCACGCGGCGCTTGCGGCCGGCGGCCGGCGTGCTGGCCCTGCTGGTCAGTGGTTATGGTGTCAGCCAGGGCATGGCAGTGCCCCAGCCCCGGCAGATCGAGGTGAGCGTTGCCGGGCTGCCAGCGGCGTTCGACGGCTATCGCGTGCTGCAGCTGACCGACATCCATGCCAGCCGCCTGCTGACCGGCGACTGGGTGCGCAGGGTGGTGGATGAGAGCAACGCATTGGCGCCGGATCTGATCGTGATCACCGGCGATCTGATCGACGGCAGTGTGGAGGCCCGTCGTGACGACGCGCGTCCTCTGGCTGATCTGCGGGCGCCGGACGGTGTCGTCGCCATTACCGGCAACCACGAGTATTACGCGCAGTACCAGGCATGGATGCAGGCGTTCCGTGCGCTGCACATGCAGGTGCTGGAGAACAGCCACCTGCAGGTACGACGCGGTGATGCAGCGCTGACCATTGCCGGGGTCACCGATCCGGTGGCCGCACGCTACGGCCTGCCGCTGCCGGATCTGGACGCCGCCTTGGCCGGCGCCGATCCCTCTGCGCCGGTGATCCTGCTTGACCACCGCCCGCGCAACGCGCGAGAGGCGGCGGCGCGCGGCGTGAAGCTGCAATTGTCCGGGCACACTCACGGTGGGCAGATCATCGGCATGGACCAACTGGTGAGGCGGGCCAATGGTGGCTTCGTCTCCGGCCGCTACGACGTGGACGGGATGACCCTTTACGTGAGCAATGGTGCGGGTCTCTGGGCCGGTTTCCCGGCACGCATCGGCGTGCCGTCGGAGATCACCCTGGTGACATTGCGCCGCGCGCCGTGACCTGAAGTGGGGCAGATCCCGTTCCCGCAGGGAAAGGGAACTGACCCCTGACAAACCACATGGAAGGCACGAAGGCCCATCCCCGTGCCCTGATGGAACGCCTGATCCGAGCCAATGCGGATGAGATCAACCGGTTGCCGCGGGCCATCCGGGAGAGTGCTGCGTTGCGCTGGCGTGACCCGGAACGCAAGCTGCTGCACACCCAGGCCTGCGCGGCGTTCCACCAGCACTACGAACGGCTCGCGTTTCCGGGTGGCTACGCCAACGCACTGAAGCAACTTGCCGAACACGATCCCGATACGCTGGATGTTGCGCTGGCTACGGGACGCTGGAAACAGGCGTGGATCAGCAGCAGTTCTGCCTCGACGGTGCGCTGCTGGTCTACCGCGCGTTCGAGCAAGGACGCTTCTGCTTCGGCTTTGACGGTGAGCGCTTCAGCGGCCATGAAGCCCAGTACATGCAGGCAGCCGATAGCCGATGACCGGTATTTCACCCCGTCCATGCCACGCTGCGCCGAACCTGCCCAACCGGGATCGAGGCTGTTGAAGGCGAATACGCAATGACTGTGGCGCGACAGCGCTCGATGTGGGTGGCCGGCCTGTCCACGGTGGTGGAGTGGTACGACTTCACCCTGTACCTGTACTTCGCCACGGTGCTGTCGCGGGTGTTCTTCGGCGGTGGCGAGCAGGCGCTGCTGGTCACCTTGGCCGGATTCGCCGTGTCCTACCTTATGCGTCCGCTGGGCGCGCTGTGCTTTGGTCACCTGGGTGACCGGCTCGGCCGGCGATGGATGTTGCTTGCGTCGATGGCGTTGATGGCAGCGGCAATGCTGGCCACCGCGCTGCTGCCGACCGCGGCCACCGCAGGCGCCACGGCCGGCGTGCTGCTGCTGGTGCTGCGCTGCGTGATGGCGTTCTCGGTGGGCGGCGAATATACCGGCGTGGTGGCGTACCTGCTGGAAAGCGCACCGGCGCGCCGACGCGGCCTGGTTACGTCGTTGGCTTCGGCGGCCAGCGAAGTGGGCGCACTGCTGGCGGTGGCGATCTCTGCACTTACCGTCGCGCTGCTGCCCACACCGCAGCTGGACAGCTGGGGCTGGCGGATTCCGTTCCTCGTCGGCGCTGCGCTTGCGCAGGTGATCCTGATTGCGCGTTCGGGCATGCACGAGTCGCCGGAGTTCGAGCGCCAGCGCCGCGAAGGCAGCATTCCCGCCACACCGCTGCGGCATGTGCTGCAGCATCATCCGTTGGCGGTGGCGCGCACGTTCGCGATTTCGGCGCTGGGATCGATCACCTACTACGTGGGCATCACCTATGTGCCTGCATTCCTGCACGCGCAGGGCCACGATGAGGGTGACGCACTGTGGCTGTCGACGATCGCGGCGGTGGCAGTGATTGCGATCACGCCCCTGTGTGGCGCATTGTCGGACCGGGTCGGACGACGGCCGGTGTTGTTGGGCCTGACCGTGCTGGCAGCGCTGCTGCCGCTGTCCCTGTTTGCGTGGATGGCACAGGCGACGGCGCTGGGCATCGTGCTGGCTGCGGTGCTGCTGGCCTGCGTGGCCGGCGGTGTAAGCGCGGTGGCCGCCCCGGCCACGGCTGAGCAGTTCCCAGGCGAAGGCCGGGTCAGCGGTCTCGCACTGGGGGTAACCATGGCCACTGCCTTCTTCGGCGGCGCAACGCCGTGGCTGGCGCAATGGTGGGTGGAGCGCAGCGGCTGGGCGGCGGCGCCGGGCGCGATGATCGCACTGGTGGCGGTGCTGGTGCTGCCGGTGCTGTGGACCCTGCCCGAGACGGTCCCGGGCAGGGCCAAGCGCTAGACGGTCAGACCTTCAGGGTCTGCTCGATGTCGGCCAGTACCGCGGCCGCATCCACACCGATGGCAATCGACTGCACCACGTGGCCGTCCCACACGCTGGGGCCGAATGCCAGGCCTTCCGGCTTGGGAATGGTCATGCCGCGGGCAACGCCGTCGGTGGCCACACGCACGCTGGCGCGCTCGAACTGGAACAGTTCCGGGCGGGTCAGCGCGATGCATGCGCAGCAGTCGTGCACGACCATGCCCTTGTGGCCGGCCTGCAGGTAGAAGTCGACGTAATCCTGCGACAGCGCACGGACCAGCTCGGCGTCGGCACCGCCGATGGCGGCCAGCTTATCCAGGCCGTCACGGTCCATTTCCACGCGGGTGGTCACGTCCAGGCCGATCGCGGTGACCGGCCAGCTGGCGGTGAACACCACGTCGGCCGCTTCGGCATCGCCCCAGATGTTGGCCTCGGCGGCCGGGGTGATGTTGCCGTTGACGTGGAAGGCGCCGCCCATGATCACCACGCCGCGTACCAGGCCGGCGATGTCCGGGGCCTGCTGCAGGGCCAGGGCCAGGTTGGTCATGCGGCCGACCGCGACCAGAGTCACTTCGCCCGGATGGGCGCGGACCAGATCGATGATCAGCTGATGGGCCGGGCGGGCATCGGCGGTCACGTCCAGGCTGGCCGGCACCGGGTGGTTGCCCAGGCCGTTGTGGCCGTGGATGTGCACCGGCCAGGCTTCCGGGGTGGCTTCCGGCTGCAGCGGGCCATCGGCACCGCGCGCGACCGGGGCGGCGAAGCCCCAGGCCTGCTTCAGGTACAGCGCGTTGTGCGTGGTCGACTCCACCGAGGCATTGCCGAAGGTGGTGGTGACACCGATCAGGTCGATCTGGGCGTGCTTGTGCAGGTACAGCAGGGCCAGGGCGTCGTCGACGCCCGGGTCGGTATCGAAAATGACTTTCAGCATGTTGTTGTTCTTCTTCTTCCGTGTGGTGCGAGGGGCGCCGGCGGCCTGGAAGCAGGCCGGCGCGCCCTGCATTGTCCCATCTTCATGACGGGCAGGGCGAACCGGGGCGCCGGTGGGGGCATATCATCGCCTTCAAGGTAGGGTATCGACTCGAACCGTTTGAGAGCTGTCCTGCCAGACTCCGAACCATCTTCATCGATGACGAGCCTGTGCCACTTTGCATTGCCGACACCTACTATGCAGAGAACGGCAGCACTTCCGTATTTGAAGAGCGCACCTGGCTCATTGGCAGGAGGTGTCTCCTTGGTGGAAACAATTGCAGAGAGTTTCAGGAAAATAGCGATGAAATATCAACTAACAGAAGGACAGCTCAATGGTCCAGCTCAACTTTCGGCCATTGATAGCCTGCCAGAAGAATTGAGAACGGCACTCCCTAAGAGCTACCTTGAATTCCTTAAGACTCACGACGGTGGCGAAGGATTCATCGGCGATAACTACATCATTTTTTGGAGGGCAGAAGAGCTGGTTGATTTCAATCGTGAATATGAAGTCGAGACGGATGCGCCCGGTATATTTTTGTTCGGCTCCAGCGGGGGAGGAGAAGCGTATGGATTCGATATGTGGGATGTCGCTATGCCGGTAGTAATGATTCCTTTTATAGGCATGGATCGTCAATACGCCATCTTGGTAGCGGCCGACCTTCCGGATTTATTTGCGCAATTGGCAGAGCGAGAATGATTGGCCTGGA
This sequence comes from Stenotrophomonas sp. YJH_SMC_130, assembly GCF_059369035.1. Taxonomy (NCBI): domain Bacteria; kingdom Pseudomonadati; phylum Pseudomonadota; class Gammaproteobacteria; order Lysobacterales; family Lysobacteraceae; genus Stenotrophomonas; species Stenotrophomonas sp. YJH_SMC_130. The sequence continues at coordinate 559,078 of NZ_JCAFSH010000001.1, read as the reverse complement.
TAAGCACGCACGCCCTAAAGGCATGGAGCTGTTCGAGCTTAGACCCGTTATCGTTGGTGGTGATCCGGTCAGCCCTGAGAACAAAGCCTGGTTGACGAGAGAGCAGCATTTTGAGGCTGTGCGCTACTGGAATAGGATTGTCAGAAGTCTGCGTGATGGGCCGAAGTAGATGGAGATAGAAAGGTGTAGAAGGAGTAGGTCGGGAGCGGTCAGCTGCTATATAAGACACCTTGAATTGCTAAGCGAACCGGAGGATGTCCGGCTCGCGCAAGATGGTTTGTAGAATTCCTGCAGGTCTGACTAAAATGCCTGGTCAACATTTATCGATAGCCTCGCAGAATATTTATTCGAACGGAAATTCGATGGAAAAGCCGCGCTGCAACCAATGGATCAGTCGCGGTAGGTATGCCCCCCTGCTCAAGGAGCTGCTCCATGCTGGTGGTAACCCTGGTCCTGGTCGCCCTGGTATTGGGCTTGAACGTCGTCGCCACCTTCGTGGTGCTGGGGCGCGAAGAGGTGTCGGCGGGCGGTCGCACGGTGCAGCTGCTGCTGGTCTGGCTGCTGCCGCTGGTCGGCGCCATCCTGTGCCTGGCGGTGGCCACGGCCGATGGCTCGGGCAGCCGGGGGGATGGCGGCGCAAGCTACGACAGCTCAGGTGGCTACTCAGGTGACAGCCACAGCCATCACAGCCACAGCAGCTCCGACTGCAGCAGTGATGGCGGTGGGGGGGACGGCGGCAGCTGCGGCGATTGAGGTCTCTGTAGCGTCGAGCCATGCTCGACTGCCCTTCGTTCCAAAGCCGCGACGCCTGATCGAGAAGCAGTCGAGCATGGCTCGACGCTACAAGGTGCCGGGCACAGCCCGGCAACCCCTGCCTGCCTCAGAACTTCCAGCGCAGGCTGGCCGACACGAAGCGCGGCTCGCCGAAGTTGTTGTAGTCCAGGTTGGCCCAGTAGGTCTTGTCCAGCGCGTTGCGCACGCTCAGCGTCGCGGTCCAGTTGTCGCTGATGCGGTAGTTGGCGTTGAACTGCACCAGCGAATACGCCGGCTGGTTCACCGTCACCGTGCCGCCCAGCGGGTAGGCGATGTTGTAGCCCTGCACCTTGCTCTGCCACTGCAGGCCACCGCCGATGCTCAGGCGTTCCAGCGCACCGCGCAGCTGCAGTTGCGTGTTGAGCTGCAGCAGGTCCTTGGGCGGGTTGGCGTACAGCAGGTCGGTGGCGGCGCGGATGACCTTGACGTGGGTGTAGCCGGCATTGACCGTCCAGCCCGGCAGGATTTCGCCGTTGATATCCATCTCCCAGCCACGCGCCTTGGTGCCGTTGACGCCGATGTAGGCCGAGCTGCCGTCGCTAAGCGAACCCTCCGGCACGCCCATGTCACGCACCGCGTAGTTGTCCTGCTTGGCCTCGAACACAGCGGCATTTGCGGTCAGGCGGCCATCGAACCACTGCGTCTTGAGGCCCGCTTCCAGGTTCGAGCCCTGCACCGGCGCCAGCAGGTTCTCGTTGCGGTCCTTGTAGTTCTGCGGATTGAAGATCTCGGTGTAGCTGGCATAGGCCGACACGTTTGGGGTGATCTCGTAGACCAGGCCCACGTACGGAGTGACTTCATCACTCACCTTGTACGCACCGCTGGTGCCGGTATAGGCGCCGGCGGCGTTGTAGGAGCGGGTGAGGGTTTCCCAGCGGCTCAGGCGTGCACCGGCGATCAGCGACAGCGGATCGGCCAGGTGCAGGCGGGTGGCCAGATAGACGCCACTCTGCGTGGTCTTGGCCACGCGGCGCGCGCCGGTGCGGCGGTAGGTCACCTCGGAGATGTCGCCGTTCCAGCTGTATACGTTGGGGATGTAGTAGCAGCGCTCGCGTGCACCCGTGGCGCTGACACACGTTGCCCAGTCGCCCGGGAAGTTCAGCGCCACGGTGTTCGTGGTCCCTTCCAGGTCCGACCACTGCGCGCCAACGGTGAGGTCGTGCTCGCGGCCGAACAGGTCGAAGCTGCCGGACAGGTAGGCATCGACATTGCGGCGGGTGTCCTTGGAATCACCGGCGGCGGCACGCAGGTAGATGCCCGAGCCGGTCACCGGGTCTGGGTTGCCGGTGCCGTACAGGCGCACGTTCTGCACGTTGCCACGGGTGTAGGCGGTGTTGATCTTCAGCAGCCAGTTGTCGCCGAAGCGCTGTTCCAGGTTGGCGAACGCGGTGTTGCTCTCGCGCTTCCAGTAGCTCCACTTCGGCGACAGGTTGGTCGAACGCGGCAGGTGGGCGAAGTTGCCCTGGTTGTCGAAGAACGGCACCGTGCCCCAGGTGGAGCCGGTCGGGTTGTTGTCCTGGGTCTGGTAGCCGAGGGCGAGCGTGGTGCTGTCGGTGACATCGCCTTCCAGCACCGCCATGCCGGCCATCTTGTTCTCGTCGTAACGGTCGTAGTACAGCCCGCGGTCGGTGTAGGCGGCGACCACGCGGCTGCGGAAGCGGCCGTCGGCGGTCAGCGGCGCGGTGACGTCGGCTTCCATCCGGCGGTAGTCCCAGCTGCCGGCACTGACCGCGAACGACGCGTCGAATTCCTTGCCGGGGCGCTTGCGCAGCAGGTTGACCGTGGCCGACGGCACGCCGGCGCCGCTGAGCAGGCCGTTGGCACCGCGGATCACTTCGATGCGGTCGTAGAAGGCGGTGTCGTATTCCTGGTTGGTGGAGCCGCTGTAGGTGGGAATGCCGTCGACCTGGAAGTCGGTGATGGCGAAGCCACGCGCGTAGTACAGCGGGCGCTGCGTGTCATAGAAGGACACGCTGACGCCGGTCACGTTGCGCATCACATCGTTGATGCTGAACAGTGATTCGTCCTGCAGGCGCTGCAGGCTGATCGCGGTGGCCGACTGCGGGGTTTCCTGCAGCGTGATCGGCAGGCGGGTGGTGCTGGATGGCGGAGCGGACTGCTCGGCACGCACACTGACACGGTCCAGGGTCTTGGCGTCGGCAGCGCCATCTGTGGCGGCGAACACGCTGGGCGCGGCCAGCAGGGTCAACGACGAAAGCAGGGCAGCCGGCAGCAGCGCGCGGCGGGGCAGGCGGTTACGGAGAGGCGTGGACATGGTGGGCTCGAAGCTTGGAAACGGGGGAAGGGCGGCAACAGTCGTCCAGCACCCGGGGCGGCGGCTTCGGGCACGGTCAGGTCCGTCTGCTAAGGCGCGAGGTCACTGCGCGGGGTGCAAATGTAAATAATTCTTAACAACATTACAATTCGCGTCATCGTGCATCGGCTTTCCGGCACCAGGCATCGCCTTCTGTAGAGCCGAGCCCATGCTCGGCTGCTTTTGGCTGGAGCCGAGCATGGGCTCGGCTCTACAGCAGGGAGCCGCCCCAAAAACGAACGGCCACCCGAAGGTGGCCGTCCGTCTGCATCGAAGGAAGGCGCGGGCTTACAGCGCCTGCAGTTCCTCGTTGGCGTTGCGCTTTTCCTTGACCGGAGCCGGAATTGCGGCCGGTGCAGGCACCGCCGCGTTGGCATCCACCGGCACTTCCAGGTACGGCAGGTGCAGGGTCTGGCTGGTCAGCGTACGGATCTCGTTCACCAGCGCGGGGCTGTCGTTGAGCTTGCGCCCATACGACGGCACGATCTCGCGCAGGCGGGTTTCCCAGCCGGCCTTCATCTGCTCCGGGAAGGCCTTGGCCATCAGGTCCAGCATGATCGGCGGCGAGGTCGACGCACCCGGCGAGGCGCCGAGCAGGGCGGCGAGGGTGTGGTCCTTGTCGGTCACGATCTCGGTACCGAACTGCAGCACCGGGCCCTTCAGCGGGTCACGCTTGATGATCTGCACGCGCTGGCCGGCGGTCACCAGCTTCCAGTCACCCGGCTTGGCATTGGGGAAGTACTTGACCAGTTCGGCCTGGCGGTCGGCATCGTTCAGGCGCGCCTGGCCCATCAGGTACTGCACCAGGTCCAGGTTGTCCTTGCCCACTTCCAGCATCGGGCCAACGTTGTTGTGGGTCACCGAGGAATACAGGTCCCACCACGAGCCGTGCTTGAGGAACTTGGTGCTGTACAGCGCGAACGGCCCGAACAGGACCACCGGCTTGCCATCCAGCTTGCGCGCGTCCAGATGCGGCACCGACATCGGCGGCGAACCGGTTTCGGCCATGCCGTAGGCTTTCACGCCATGGCGCGAGGTCACGTCCTGGCCCTGGAAGGCGAGGAACTGGCCACCGACCGGGAAGCCGGCATAGTCCTTCGACTCCGGAATGCCGGACATCTGCAGCAGCTTCAGCGCGGCGCCGCCGGCACCGATGAAGACGAAGCGGGTGTGGGTGGTGGTTTCGGTGCCGGCCTTGAGATCCTTCACCGTCACGTTCCAGCTCTTGTCGGCGTTCTGCCGCAGCGCGGTCACTTCATGGTTCAGGTGCAGGCTGAAGTTCGGGTTGCGCTGCAGGCCGGCGGTCAGCTGGCGGGTGATCACGCCGAAATTGACGTCGGTGCCCAGCGGCATCCAGGTCGCGGCCACCTTCTGCTTCGGGTCGCGGCCTTCCATCAGCAGCGGCGCCCACTGCTTGATCTGTGCCGGATCTTCCGAGTACTGCATGCCGTAGAACAGCGGGTTCTTCACCAGCGCCTGCTGGCGCTTGTGCAGGTAGGCGATGTTGTCATCGCCCCAGACGAAGCTCATGTGCGGCGTCGGGTTGATGAAGTCGCTGGGCTGGCTCAGCCGGCCTTGCTTGACCTGGTGCGACCAGAACTGGCGCGAGACCTCGAACGATTCGGCGATGCCGACCGCGCGCTTGGTCTCGATGCTGCCATCGGGCAGTTCCGGGGTGTAGTTCAGTTCGGCGAACGCCGAATGGCCGGTGCCGGCGTTGTTCCAGCCGTCGGAGCTTTCACCGGCGACGCCGTCGAGGCGTTCGTAGACCTGGATGTTCCAGTCCGGCTGCAGTTCCTGCAGGTAGGTGGCCAGGGTAATGCTCATGATGCCGGCGCCGACCAGCACAACATCGACGGGCTTGTCGTTGCTGGCGGCGGGCACCGAGCGCTGGGTCAGCGGCCAGTACAGGAACAGCGCGGCGGCCAGCAACAGCAGCACGAGCAGGGCGAGAAGAGCCTTGCCAAATTTCTTCATGGGGGCGGGATCGTTGGCGGAGGGGAAGGGGTCAGGATGCGCGTGGGGCAGGGAAAGGGCGTGAAGAAACAACGCCTTGCAACATCCTGGCGCGATTCTAACCGGTTCCGGTCCTTTTTTGATGCAACGCAGCATCCGACCTTTCGCGGCCCCGTCACCCATAGCGCCAGGTCATGCCTGGCGACGCCTTCAATCAGACCAGCTCCAGAATCTCGTCTCCGGCGTCGTCGATCTCGCCGGTCGGGCGCCAGCCCAGGCGGCGGTAGAAGCCGTGCGAGCGCGATCGCGGGTCGGCCGAGCAGGCCAGGAACAGCCGCCGGTGGCCGGCATCGCGGGTCAGGCTCACCACGTCCTGCAGCAGTTGGCGGCCGATGCCGCGGCCTTCGTAGTCCGGCAGCAGGGCCAGCACCAGCACCTCGCCGCTGTCGCGGTCGGCGAAGCAGTAACCGGCCATGCGCTCGCCCTCCCAGGCGACGCGGCCGATCGAATCGCCTTGGGCGATGCCGGCCGCCCAGCTGTCCTCGGTGATGCCCAGTTCCGCCAGTTGGGCGGCACTGAAGGCGTTCTCGCGGGTGCGCCCGCGCAGGTCGATGCAGGCGGCGGCATCTTCGGGGCGCGCATCGCGGACGAATACAGGCATGCAGGGCATCCTTGCAGTGATCGGCCGACCAGTATCCGCATCACGCATGGACCCGGTGTGGAGGTTTCGTGGAGATTGGATGGAGCAAAAAAGGGGACGGAGGGGATTAAGTCGTCTTTGCCCGATATGTCGTTTGGGTCTTGAACGACTTAATCCCCTCCGTCCCCTTTTCAGCGCTTGCGCCGGACCAGCGCGGAGGAGGCATCCAGCACCGCGCGGGTCAGCAGGGCCATGGTCTGCACGTCGCCCTTCCAATGCTGCCAGTACAGCGGCACGTCTTCCCACGCGCGCTGGCGCACGTAGACCAGGCGGCCCGCGTCCAGGTGGCGCTTGACCAGCGGCAGCGGGTTCATGGTCCAGCCCAGTCCGCCGAGGTTGGCCTGCACGAAGGCCCGGGTGGAGGGAATCCACCAGGTCGGTGCGGTGCTGGGCAGGTCGTCGCCGGCCATGCGTCGGGCGAAGCGCGACTGCATTTCGTCCTTGCGGTTGAACACCAGCACCGGGGCTTGCGCCAGCGCCTGCGCGGTCACGCCCTTGGCGAAGTGGCGTTCGCGGAATTCGGGGGTGCAGGTCGCTGCATAGCGGATGCTGCCCAGCGCATGGATCTGGCAGCCCTGCACCGGCTCGTCCAGGGTGGTCACTGCGCCCAGCACCGTGCCCTGGCGCAGCAGCTCCACCGTGTGGTCCTGGTCTTCCACACGCAGGTCCAAGGTGGTGCCGGTGCTCTGCGCGAACTGGTGGGCCGCCTGCGGAAACCAGGTTTCCAGGCTGTCGTGGTTCACCGCCACCGGGATGCTGGCCTGGGGCAGATCCTCATCGGCCAGGCCCATCCGGTGCAGCGCATCGTGTTCGAGCAGGGCGGTCTGCTCGGCCAGCTGCACCAGCAGCTGCCCCTCGGCGGTGGCGGTGGCCGGCGTGCCGCGCTTGACCAGCAGGCGGCCGATCCGGTCCTCCAGTGCCTTGACCCGCTGCGAGATGGCCGAGGGCGTGACATTCAACGACTGTGCGGCGCGGTCGAAGCTGCCTTCGCGGATCACCGCGGCCAGGGCGCGCAGCTGGGCATGGTCGATACGCATCGAATTAAGCTCCGCTAATGTTGATTTAGGAAGTTTAGCTCGTCTTTTTCATGTTGCGGCGCGACAATGGCGCCCGTTCCGGTGCTGTCCGCCTTCGCGAGGCACCGTCCCCCCAAGCAATACAAGGCAGTGAATCCCATGTTCTCGGTCATCTCCGCCAGCACCGGCCTCGGTGCCTGGTTCTCTGGTGCAGCCACCGGCATCGGCCTGTTCGCCGTGGTCGGCGCCCAGAGCGCCTTCATTCTGCGCCAGGGCATCCTGCGCAAGCACATCGTGCCGGTGGTCGCCACCTGCGCGGCCATCGATGCCATCTTCATCTTCGCCAGCGTGGCCGGCCTGCGCACGCTCACCTCGGCGCTGCCGTGGCTGACCAGCGCCGTGCTGTGGACCGGCGTGGCCTTCCTGGCCTGGTATGCGATGAAGTCGGCACGCCGTGCGATCGCGGGTGGCGGTGGCATGGGCGAGGCTGACAGCGACGACGGCAGCCGCCGCGCGGTGCTGATGGCCGCGGTCGGCTTCTCGCTGATCAATCCGCACTTCTGGCTGGACATGATGGTGATCGGCTCGATCGCCGAGAACTTCGGCAACGCCCGCATGGCCTTCGCCGCCGGTGTGGTCACCGCCAGCTGCCTGTGGCTGACCGCGCAGGGCCTCGGGGCCCGCCTGCTGGCGCCGCTGTTCACCAAGCCCGGCACCTGGCGCGTGCTCGACGGCACCATCGCCGTGATCCTCAGCATCCTGGCCCTCATGTTGGCGGTGCGCGGGGTCCACTGACCCGGCGCACGCCCCCCGAACCCACGTCCTGACTCTCTCTCCAAGGTAGTGGCAACGACGGCACCGGCAACGGTGCCGTCGTCTTTTCCGGCTCTGGCGGGAAAGGCATGGCCCTGCCTAGAATCGGCCACCAGGACAAGGTGTCCAGAGGAGCAGGGGAAGGATGCACAAGACGATTCTGGCGGCCGCACTGGCCGTCATCGGGGGCGTTGCCGCAGGCAGCGCGGGGGCGGTGGACCTGACGCAGTACCTGCGCCGGGAGACCTTCACCGATATCAAGATCTCGCCGGGGGGCGAGTACGTGGCGGCGACGGTGCCGATGGAGGACGCCACCGCGATCGCCGTGCTGCGGTTGAAGGACAAGCAGATGGTCGGCAGTTTCCGGCCACCCAGCCGCAACCACGCGCAGGAATTCGACTGGGTCAGCAACGAGCGCCTGTTGATCGGCCTGGCCCAGAAGTGGGGCTCGCTCGACCAGCCCAATCCCACCGGCGAACTCTACGCCATCGATGCCAACGGCAATCGCGGCGAACTGCTGGTGGGCTACCGCGTGGAGAGCAACGGCCCGGGAACCCGCATCCAGCCGAAGAAGGTCGAGGCGGTCGCCGCCTTCCTGGCCGACGACCTGCCGGGCGACGAGCGCAACGTGCTGGTGACCGTATGGCCGCTGGCCGAGGATCCGTTCACCCGCGTCGATCGCATGGATGTGACCACCGGCCGCCGTGCGCGGGTGGCATCTTCGCCGGTACGGCGCGGCGAATTCACCACCGATGGCGCCGGCGAGGTCCGCTTCGTGCACGGCTCGGGCAGCGACAACATCAACAAGCTGTATTTCCGCGAACGCAGCGGCGACACCTGGAAGCTGATCAACGATGAGGCGGTCAGCAAGCGCATCGAAACCGCCCTCGGCTTCTCGGCCGATGACAGCCTGGCCTACCTCAACGTCGAGCAGGCCCAGGGCCCGGATGCGATCGTCAGCTGGAATCCGCAGACCGGCGAGCGTGCCACGCTGCTGCGCGACGAGGTGGTCAATCCGTATCGCATCATCCATCGGCCCGGCACCCACGTGCCGGTGGGCGCGCTGTATCTGGGCGATACGCCGCGTACCCGGTTCTTCGACGAGAAGTCGCCGGAGGCGCGCCTGTACCGCAGCCTGGAAGCCGCCTTCGGAGGGCCCGTCTACATCACCTCCAGCACCCGCGATGGCCGTGTCGTGCTGGTGGAAACCTGGTCGGGCTCGAACCCGGGCGATTTCTACGTGTACGACACGGTGGCGCGCAAGGCCGATCACCTGATCAGCCGCAGCGACTGGATCGACGTGGACCGTAGTGCCAGCGTGAAGCCGATTGCACTGAAGGCGCGCGACGGCCTGCCGCTGCATGGCTTCCTGACCCTGCCGGCCGGCAGCGACGGGCGCAACCTGCCGATGGTGGTGATGCCGCATGGCGGCCCGTTCGACATCTTCGATTCCGGCCAGTACGACCGCGAAACGCAGATGCTGGCCGCGGCCGGTTATGCCGTGCTGCAGGTCAACTTCCGTGGTTCGGGCAACTACGGCCGGGCGCACACCCAGGCCGGTGCGCAGCAGTGGGGCGCGGCAATGCAGGACGATGTCACCGATGCCACCCGCTGGGCAATCAGCGAAGGCATCGCCGACGGCCGTCGCATCTGCATCTACGGCGCCAGCTACGGGGCCTACTCGGCGATGATGGGTGCCGCCCGCGAACCCGGGTTGTATCAGTGCGCGGCGGGCTATGTCGGGGTCTACGACCTGCCGATGATGTACACCCGCGGCGACATCCAGGACCGGGGTTCAGGCGTGACCTATCTGCGCGAATGGCTGGGGGATCCGGCCAAGCTGGGTGCGGTGTCGCCGGTGAACCTGGCCGAACGGATCAAGGTGCCGGTGTTCCTGGCCGCCGGTGGCGAAGACAAGCGCGCGCCGATCCAGCACACCGAGCGCATGGAAGCGGCGCTCAAGCGCGCCGGCACGCCGGTGGAAAGCCTGTACTACAAGACCGAAGGCCACGGCTTCTACACCGAGGCCCATCGCAGCGAGTACTACGACAAGTTGCTGGCCTTCCTGGCGCGCAGCCTGGGTGGCAAGACCGCGACGGCCGCGCCCGCGACCGGCAAGGACAAGGCGCCCTGAGCTGACAGGGCGGCGGATGAACGTTCCGCCGCCCTGGTTTTCCGCAAGCGCGGGGTTTACTTCACCCCGTGCATCATCTTCTTCAGCAGCGGTGCGGCGATGAAGGCCGCCAGTGCGCAACCCAGGCCGATCCACATCAGCAGCCAGAACAGGTGCGCATAGGCGCCGGCTGCGGCCACCATGTCCAGCGATTCGCCTTCCGGCACCTCGATCGCGGCCAGCTTGCCGAACAGCGCGGCCAGCGTCTCCGAGAATGCGGTGGCCAGGAACCAGGTGCCCATCATCAGGCTCATCACCCGCGGCACGGCCAGCTGTGTCACTGCCGACAGGCCGACCGGCGACAGGCACATCTCGCCGCTGGCGAGCAGGAAGTAGGCCAGCACCAGCCACCACACGCTGGCCATCTCGCCCGTGGCGCCCACCTGCTGCGCCGCCAGTGCCAGCGGCAAGAACGACAGTGCGCCGATCACCAGGCCCCAGGCCGACTTCACCGGCTTGCCCGGCTCCCAGCCGCGGCGGTCCATCCACGTCCACAGCGCGGCGAAGACCGGCGCCAGCAGCACCAGGAACAGGCCGCCGAGATAGGTGAGCGAGCCGGCGGTCTGCGGGATCACCAGGCAGTCGCGCACCAGCAGCACCAGCATCAGCACGACGATGGCGGCGAAGAACGTGCGCGGTGCAGACGAGCCCGGGCGGCGCTCGGACAGCCGCGCGCTGATCACGAAGCCCAGCGGTGCCAGCAGCAGCGAGAGGATCGACCACGGCAGCGGCGTGCCGCCGGTGATCACCAGCGAGGGCACGATGTCCTTGGTCAACAGGCGGTCGGTGAAGGTCACCCACGAGCCGTAGGACTGCTCGTACATGGTGAAGAACACCAGCGCCAGGAAGATCAGAACCATCAGCGCGATCATCTGCTGGCGCTGCACCGGCGTGCATTTCGTGCCGGTGAACCAGGCGAACCAGACCAGCACGCCGCCCAGCACCACCAGCATCAGCATCAGCGCCAGGCTGATTTCTCCGCCCAGCGCGAACGCGCCGTTGCCGGCAGCCCACATCAGCCAGGCGACCGGCAGCACACCCAGCACCGCGCACAGGTAGATCAGCCATTCGCGCGGCAGTCCCAGCACCTTCTGCTTCAGCGCGGCCGGCTGCGGCGGTTCGGCATGGCCCTGCAGGTACTTCTGGCCCCACAGGAACATCGCCAGGCCGGCCAGCATGCCGATGCCGGCAGCACCGAACCCATACTTCCAGCCATAGGCCTCACCGAGGAAGCCACACACCAGCGAAGAGAACAGCGCGCCGAGGTTGATGCCGGCGTAGAACAGCGAGAAGCCCGAGTCGCGACGGGGGTCGTCCTTGGCGTACAGCTTGCCGACGATGGTGGAGATGTTCGGCTTCAGGAAGCCGACGCCCATGATGATCAGCGCCAGGGACAGGTAGGTCACCGCCAGTGCGGAGGTGTCGCGCACCACTTCGCCGTTCACCCGGTACGCGGCGTGGCCCTCGAAGGCCATGCCGAGGTGGCCGAGCACCAGCAGGATGCCGCCGAACAGCACTGCCCGGCGCATGCCCAGCCAGCGGTCGGCCAGCATGCCACCGAACACCGGGATGCAGTACACCAGGCCGCCATAGGCACCGAGCAGGTCCAGGCCGGCCTTGTCGCCGAACAGGTGGTACTTGGTCAGGTACAGCAGCAGCAGCGCCTTCATGCCGTAGAAGGAGAAGCGCTCCCACATTTCAGTGAAGAAGCAGACGTAGACGCCCTTGGGATGGCCCAGGAAATCGTCGGAAGCGATAGCGGTGGAATTCATCGCGGAATTATAGGCTTGTGGCCTGATCCGCTTTCATTAGATCCACGCCATGCGTGGATTGCCGGGCTGGCCTGGGCGATCACAGGTATCGCAACCACCGCAGATCGCGCCTTCGCGCTTTGAACCGCGCGAAGGCCCGCGTCGGCGGGTACAGCACCACCGCCAGCACACAGGCCACCAGCAGCAGGCCGGCGACCGAATCCAGCGCGTACAGGTCACCGTGTGTCGGGCCCCAGATTGCCAGCGCGCCCAGGTACAGCCCCTTCAGCACATACAGGTGCAGCAGGTAGAAGAACATCGGCGCAGCGCCGATATCGGCCAGCGGCTGCAGTGCCCGCGCCAGCGGCGGCCATTCGTACAGCCGCAGCAGCAACATTCCCACCCCCAAGGTCAGCAGCAGGAACTGCAAGGACGGCGGGTATTTGGTGACATTGAAGATGCTCAACCACGTGCGTAGCGTAGTGGTCTGGTACGACCAGGGGGCGTCCCCGTACTGGTTGGCGAACCGCAGCAATGCGAACAGGGCCAGCGCGCCGACGCCTGTCCACAGCAGCCAGCGCTGGCGCTGCTCCGGCGCGCGCTCGCGGGCGAACCAGGGCCCCATCAGATAACCCAGTGCGATCACCCCGATCCACGGCAGCACCGGATAGGAGGTACGCAGGCGCAGCGCGCCAGTCTCGATCCAGTCGCGCTGATGCAGCACTTTCCACAGCACCGCCAGCAGGCCATTGCCTTGCACCCGCATGCCGTCGAACAGGTTGTGCCCGGCCACCACCGCGATTGCCAGCATCATCAGCGCCGGGCGTGGCAGCCACAGCAGGCCGGCCAGCGCGATCATGCTCAGTCCGATGGCCCAGATCACCTGCAGGTACAGCGTGTCCGGCGGCAGCTGGAAGGTCCAGGCGAAGTTCACCAGGGTCAGTTCCAGCACCACCAGGAACAGCCCGCGCTTGAGCAGGAACGCGGCCGTGGCCCGGCGCGGATCCGCCTGGCGCTGGCCGTACAGCCAGGCCGACAGGCCGGTCAAGAGGACGAACACGGGTGCGCACAGGTGGGCCAGCAGACGGCAGGCGAACAGCGCAGGAGAGACTGTCGCTGCATCCATCGGGTCGCTCACCTGGTGCTGCAGGAAGAAGGTCTCGCGCACGTGGTCGAGCAGCATCAACAACATGACGGTGCCGCGCAGCTGGTCGATGGAGGCCAGGCGAGGGGAGGGGGAAGGGGGCATGCGATGCAGTAAGAACAAGGTAGCATTAAGATATAACATATCATTTGCGATACGCCCATCCGGACTTTGCCGGGTCGGTCGATTGCCGGGCCACGTGTTGGCCCGTTGCGCTGCAGCGCACGCCCCCATCCTTTGGCACGCTGGACTTGATCTGCCCTGAACGCTAGCGTGCAAGGGATTTTTTGCCAGCAGGGGCTTCCATGAACCACGACGCTGCGCCCAAGCAGCTCACCTTCCGCGCAGTGGCCCTGGCCATCGTGCTGGCGGTGGTGCTGTCGGCCGCCAACGCCTACCTCGGCCTGTTCGCAGGCCTGACCATCGCCACCGCCATTCCCGCCGCGGTGATTTCCATGGGCGTGCTGCGCCTGCTGGGCGGTGGCTCCATCCTTGAAAACAACATCGTGCAGACCGGCGCCTCGGCCGGTTCATCGATCGCCGCCGGTGTGATCTTCACCATCCCCGCGCTGGTGATCATGGGCTACTGGCCGGACTTCAAGTACTGGTGGGTGCTGGGCATCGCCGGCCTGGGCGGCCTGCTGGGCGTGCTGTTCTCGGTGCCGCTGCGCCGTTCGATGATCGTTGAAGACCCGCTGCCGTTCCCGGAAGGCAAGGCGGCGGCGGAAGTGCTCAAGGCCGGTGAGAACCCGGGTCCGGGCCTGAAGATCCTCGGCCTGTCGGCGGTGATCGGCGCCTTCGTCAAGCTGGCTGCGGAAAGCGGCATGCGCCTGATCCCGGACGCCTGGGCCACCTCGGCCTATGTCGGCAGCTCCAAGGTCACCGCCTTCATCGGCACCAACCTGTCGCCTGCACTGCTGGGCGTGGGCTACATCGTCGGCCTCAACGTCGGCATCGTGGTGGTGTCCGGCTCGATCCTGACCTGGCACATCGCCATTCCGATCTACCAGGCGTTCTTCATGAACACCGATCCGGCATTGGCCGCGTCGGTTGCCGCGGCTTCCTCCACCGAGGCCGCGTTCGCCATCTGGGGCGCGAAGATGCGCTACCTGGGCGTTGGTGCGATGCTGATCGGTGGCATCTGGACCCTGATCTCGCTGCGCAAGTCGCTGCTCAACGGCGTCAGGAGCGGCTTCGCCGCGGCCCGCAAGAGTGGCGGCCCGGTGCTGGCGCATACCGAGCGCGACCTGCCGATGAAGTGGATGCTGGTCGCCCTGGTGGCGTTCGTGCTGCCGCTGCTGGCCCTGTATCAGGCCATCGTCGGCCAGTGGCACGTGTCGATCCCGATGACCCTCATCATGATCGTCGCCGGCTTCCTGTTCGTCTCGGTCTCGGCCTACCTGGCCGGCCTGATCGGTTCGTCCAACAACCCGGTCTCGGGCATCACCATCTCCACCATCCTGTTCGCCTCGGCCGTGCTGGTCGTGCTGCTGGGCGCTGACGGCCTCAAGCCGGTCGGTGCCGGCGGTGCGCCGCTGGGTGCGGTGGCCGCGATCATGATCGGCGCGGTGGTGTGCTGCGCCGCTGCGGTCGGTGGTGACAACCTGCAGGACCTCAAGGCCGGTTACATCGTCGGTGCCACCCCGTGGAAGCAGCAGCTGATGCTGGGCATCGGTGCGTTCTCGTGCGCGCTGATCATGGCCCCGGTACTGAACCTGCTGGCCACTGCCTACGGCATCGGCGTGAAGTCCGAGCTGCACCCGAACGCGCTGGCTGCGCCGCAGGCCAACCTGATGGCCTCGGTGGCCAAGGGCCTGTTCGGTGGTGAACTGCCGTGGACCTTCATCGGCATCGGTGCTGTGGTCGGTGCTGCCATCATCGCCTTCGACAGCTGGCTGAAGTCGCGCAACGCGCGCTTCCGCGTGCCGGTGCTGGCCGCCGCCATCGGCATCTACCTGCCGCTGGAACTGATGGTGCCGATCTTCCTCGGCGGCCTGATCGCCCATCTGGTCGAGCGCTTCCACAAGGTGCGCGCCGATGACGAAGAAGGCCGCGACCGCGTGCACAAGCCGGGCGTGCTGTTTGCCGCCGGCCTGATCACCGGTGAGGCACTGATGGGCATCGCCATCGCGATTCCGATCGTGATCAGCAGCCGTGCCGACGTGCTGGCGGTGCCGTTCCACCTGCCGGGCGCACAGTGGATCGGCCTGGCCGTGCTGTTCCTGGTCGGCTGGCTGATCTACCGCACCGGCAAGTACGCCAAGGCGTAAGGGGCGGGCTCTGACCCTGGGTTCAACGGGTAGTGCCGGCCGCTGGCCAGCAACCACGGAACCTCCAAGGGCCTTGGTGTTGCCGGCCAGCGGCCGGCACTACCGCAAAACCCCGCTTCGGCGGGGTTTGCTGTTTCTGGCGATTGCCCGCCTGCAGCCATGACCGATGGCCTTGGCAGCCCCGGCCATGCGGGCCTACCATCGGTTTTTTGCCGTCCTGCGGAGACCCCGATGAAACTGCGTCATGCCCTGCTGCCACTGAGCCTGCTGGCCGCCCTGCCCAGCGTCGCCGCTGCCCGCGGCCTGGAAGTCCGCGACATGGTGGCCATGGACCGCGTCTCCGCGCCGGTACTGACCGCTGACGGCGGCACCGTGGTGTTCGCCAAGCGCAGCGTGGACGCCAACCTGAAGGCCTCCACGGCGCTGTTCGCGCGCAACCTGCGCACCCGCGACGCAGCGCCGCCGAAGCAGATCACCCCGGCCGGCTGGAACGTCAATTCCGCTTCGCTGTCGGCCGATGGCCAGACCGTGTATTTCCTCAGTGCCAGGAACGGCAGCCAGCAGCTGTACGCGCAGCCGATCAGCGGCGGCACCCCGCGCCAGCTGACCGACTTCCCGGTCGACGTGGACAGCTACCGTGTGTCGCCGCAGGACGACCGCGTGTTGTTCAGCGCCGGCGTGTTCCAGGCGTGCGCCTCGGACCTGGCCTGCACCGAGAAGAAGCTGAAGGAAAAGAAGGACGCCAAGGCCAGCGGCCAGGTGTGGGATTCGCTGTTCGTGCGCCATTGGGACACCTGGAACGACGGTCGCCGCAACACCCTGTTCGTCGCTCCGCTGCCGGCAGCCAAGGCCGGTGCGGTCAAGGGCGCTTCGGCGCTGAGCGCGACCATCGATGGTGATGCGCCGTCCAAGCCATTCGGCGGCAATGACGACTTCGTTTGGTCGCCGGACGGCGCCAGCGTGGTGGCCAGCATCCGCGTGGCCGGCAAGCAGGAGCCGTGGTCGACCAACTTCGACCTGTACCGCTTCGACGCCGCCGGCAAGCAGGCGCCGGTCAACCTGACGGCCTCCAACCCGGCCTGGGATGCCGGCCCGGTGTTCAGTGCCGACGGCAAGACGCTGTTCTACCGCGCGATGAAGCGCCCGGGCTTCGAGGCCGACCGCTTCGGCCTGATGGCGATGGACGTTGCCAGCGGCAAGACCCGCGAGATTGCCCCGCAGTGGGATCGTTCGGCCGGTGGCATCACCCTGTCCGCCGACGGCGCCAGCATCTACACCACTGCCGATGACCTCGGCGAACACCCGCTGTTCCAGATCGACGTGGCCAGCGGCAAGGCCACCAAGCTGATCGGCGACGGCAGCGTGACCGCGGTCGACGTGGCCGGCAAGAGCGTGGCGATCACCCGCAACAGCCTGAAGAGCAACGACCAGGTGCTGGTCGGCCTGCTGCCGGCCGCGGGCGAAGCCATCGGCGAACTGCGCGCGCTGACCCCGGCCGCAGGCGAGGTGCTGAAGGACGTGTCCTTCGGCGACTACGAGCAGTTCGAGTTCAAGGGCTGGAACAACGACACCGTGCACGGCTACGTGGTCAAGCCGCACAACTACCAGGAAGGCAAGTCCTATCCAGTGGCGTTCCTGATCCACGGCGGCCCGCAGGGCAGCTTCGGCAATGGCTGGAGCTACCGCTGGAACCCGCAGACCTACGCGGGCCAGGGCTACGCGGTGGTGATGATCGACTTCCACGGCTCCACCGGCTATGGCCAGGCATTCACCGATGCGATCAGCCAGCACTGGGGCGACCGCCCGCTGGAAGACCTGCAGAAGGGCTGGGATGCGGCGCTGAAGAAGTACGCCTTCCTCAACGGTGACAAGGCCTGCGCGCTGGGCGCCAGCTACGGCGGCTTCATGGTCAACTGGATCGCCGGCAACTGGAACGGCCCGTTCAAGTGCCTGGTCAACCACGACGGCGTGTTCGACCAGCGCATGATGGGCTACGCCACCGAAGAACTGTGGTTCACCGAGTGGGAACAGGGCGGCACGCCGTACCAGAAGGCCGCCAACTACGAGAAGTTCAACCCGGTCAACCACGTGGCGGACTGGAAGAAGCCGATCCTGGTCATCCACGGCCAGCAGGACTTCCGCATTCCGGTCGAGCAGGGCCTGGCCGCATTCACCGCCGCCCAGCGCCAGGGCATCGAATCGAAGTTCCTGTACTTCCCGGATGAAAACCACTGGGTGCTGAAGCCGAACAACAGCATCCTGTGGCATGACACCGTCAATGCCTGGCTGAAGCAGCACATCGGCAATTGATGATTGCAGCGCCGCCCTTCGAGGCGGCGCTTTTGTCTCCGCCGGTGGGTGCCGATGTTCCCGCCGGTGGGTGCCGACCGTTGGTCGGCACACCTTTGCCAACAGCAGCCGAGCATGGCTCGGCTCTACAAGAGCCCCTGCATGATCCAGAACGACATCGTCGTCTTCGGTTTGATCGCCGCCACCCTTGGCGCCGTGTTCTGGACCGCCTCGCGGGAGCAGGGCCTGTGGAAGCGCGTCTACACCTTCGTGCCGGCACTGCTGCTGTGCTACCTGATTCCCGGCATCTACAACACCGTCGGCCTGATCGACGGGCAGAACACCCGGCTCTACAACCCGATCGCGCGCGACATCCTGCTGCCGGCGGCGCTGATCCTGCTGACCCTTGCGGTCGACATCAAGGGCATCCTGCGGCTCGGCCCGAAGCTGGTGCTGATGTACCTGGGGGCCTCGGCCAGCATCATGCTCGGTGCGGTGGTGGCGTTCCTGCTGATGCGTGCCGTGCATCCGGAAACCGTGGCCGGCGACACCTGGGCCGGCATGGCCGCGCTGGCCGGCAGCTGGATCGGTGGCGGCGCCAACATGCTGGCGATGCGTGAAGTGTTCGACGTCAATGCGACCACCTTCGGACAGTTCGCGGTGGTCGACGTGGGGGTCGGCTACGTATGGATGGCCGCGCTGATCTTCCTGGCCGGGCGCGCGGCGAAGATCGACGCGCGCAGTGGTGCCGATACCTCGGCCATCGATGAGCTGAAGGAGCGCATTGCGCGCTTCCAGGCCGAACACGAGCGCATTCCCAGCCTCACCGACCTGATGCTGATCGTGGCGGTGGCCTTCGGCGGTGTCGGCCTGGCTCACGCCATTGGCGCACCGCTGGCGGCGTGGTTCAAGGCGAATGTCAGCTGGGCTGCGCAGTTCAGCCTGGACGCGCCGTTCGTGTGGGTGGTGGTGCTGTCGACCACGCTCGGCCTCAGCCTCAGTTTCACCCGTGCGCGCAACCTGGAAGGTGCGGGCGCATCGCGCCTGGGCTCGCTGCTGCTGTACTTCCTGATCGCCTGCATCGGCATGCAGATGGATCTGCTGGCGCTGCTGGATCGCCCGTGGCTGTTCCTGCTGGGCATCATCTGGATCAGCGTGCACATCGTGCTGCTGTGGTGCCTGGGCAAGCTGCTGAAGGTGCCGTTCTTCTATTTCGCCATCGGTTCGCAGTCGAACATTGGTGGCCCAGCCTCGGCGCCGGTGGTGGCCGCGGCGTTCCATCCGGCCCTGGCGCCGGTCGGCGTGCTGCTGGGAACGATGGGTTTTGCCACCGGCACGTACCTGGCCTACATCGTCGGCATTACCTTGCGGACGCTGGCCGGGCAGGGCTGATTGTGCACGGGGCGATGGGGCAGATCCTGTAGAGCCGAGCCCGCGCTCGGCTGCATCTGTATTTGTGCAGGTGACAGCGAAGAGCAGCCGAGCATGGGCTCGGCTCTACAGTAGATCCACGCCATGCGTGAATGGTGCGTACCAAGGTCCGCACCCACCAGCGGCGGTTACGCCGCCTGCAGCAATCCGCGTTCGATCAACCACGCCTTCGCGTCCTCGGCGTCCTGCTCGAACCACGCCTTCGTGGATCCCAGCCGATACGTATACCCCCAAGCATCCATGTCGGCCATCAGCCGCTGGCTGCCGACACCGGGCAGCTGCCCGGCCAGCACGATCTGCAGGTAGCAGGTCGCGTCTTCCTCGGCCACCGAGTCGGTGGCATCGGTATGCACCCGCGCACGCCGCTCCGGTGGCAGTACGATCAGGTGGCAGGCCTCATGCAGCATGGAGTGCACGGGCGTGTCATCGCGCACGTACACGTTGCTGGCGATGATGCCGGCCTCTGGTTCGCCCCAGTAACTGCCGGGAATCGGTTCGCCGGGCGCCACGTGGTGCAGCCGAAGGCCATGCGCGGCGAGCAGGCGCTGCGCGTCGGCGAAGGCGATGTCGCCCACGCAGGTGATGTCCACGGCGGTTGTCGTATCGGTCATGCGGGTCAGGCAGCCCCGCCCATGCAGGCACGGGCGGGGCAGGGGATCAGGGTTTGTCCGGGCCTTCGGGCAGCGCCACGGAAATGTCCAGCACGTCGTGCTGGCCATCCTTCACCAGGTCGACCTTCACCGCATCGACGTCGATGTTCACGTACTTCTTGATCACTTCCAGCAGCTCGCGCTGCAGCAGCGGCAGGTAGTCCGGGCCACCGCGGTGGCTGCGTTCCTGCGCGATGATGATCTGCAGGCGGTTCTTGGCGGTTTCGGCGGTGGTCTTCTTCGCTTTGAGGAAATCAAACAGGCCCATGCTTACCCTCCGAACAGCTTGCTGAAGAAGCCCTTCTTCTCGACGTTGGTGAAGCGCATCGGGCGTTCTTCGCCGAGGATGCGCGCGACGGCGTCTTCATAGGCCTGGCCGGCAGCGGATTCGACATCCAGGATGACCGGCTCGCCCTTGTTGGAGGCGTTGAGCACGTCGCCCGACTCCGGAATCACGCCGATCGCCTTCAGGCCGAGCACTTCCTCGACGTCGGCGATGCTCAGCATCTCGCCGCTTTCCACGCGCACCGGGGTGTAGCGGGTCAGCAGCAGGAAGGCCGGCACGTCCTGGCCGGATTCGGCCTTGTGGGTCTTCGAGTCGAGCAGGCCGATGATGCGGTCGGAGTCGCGCACCGACGACACTTCCGGGTTCACCACCACCACCGCGCGGTCGGCGAAATACATCGCCAGGAAGGCACCCTTCTCGATGCCGGCCGGGGAGTCGCAGATGATGTAGTCGAAACCGTCGGCGGCCAGGTCCTTCAGGACCTTGCCCACGCCTTCCTGGGTCAGTGCGTCCTTGTCGCGGGTCTGCGAGGCGGCCAGCACGTACAGGTTGTCAAAGCGCTTGTCCTTGATCAGGGCCTGCTTGAGGGTGGCTTCGCCGTGCACGACGTTGACGAAGTCATACACCACGCGGCGTTCGCAGCCCATGATCAGGTCGAGGTTGCGCAGGCCGACGTCGAAGTCGATCACCGCCACCTTCTTGCCGCGCCGCGCCAGGCCGCAGGCCAGGCTCGCGCTGGAAGTGGTCTTGCCGACGCCGCCCTTGCCGGAGGTGACTACGATGATTTCAGCCAAAGGACTTCTCCTGATGATTCTGTTTGGGGGCTGCGTCAGTCCAGCGCAGCGATCTTGATCTGGTCCTGTTCCAGCCAGACCTGCACGGCCTTGCCGCGCAGGTTGTCCGGGACATCGTCCAGTACCTTGTAATGGCCGGCAATGGCGACCAGTTCCGCATGGAAATCACGGCAGAAAATGCGTGCCGCGGTGTTGCCCTGGGCCCCTGCCAGCGCGCGACCGCGCAGGGTGCCGTAGATGTGGATGCTGCCATCGGCGATGACCTCGGCGCCGGCGCCGACGGTGGCCATCACGGTCAGGTCGCAGTTTTCCGCGTACAGCTGCTGGCCCGAACGCACGTTGCCCAGCTGCATGCGGCCCGGCTTCGGTGCAGCCGCGTCGGCCACCTTGGCCACCGGCGTTGCCGGGGCGGGCTTCGGTTCGGCACGGGCTGCGCGGCGCGGCTCCGGTGCAGGCGGCGGCGGGGCCGGTTCGGCCTCGGCACGCTCGTACTGCGCGCGGAACTTGGCCAGCAGCGGCAGGCCGAGCTGCTGCGAGAGCAGGTCGATCGCGCTGGTGCCATAGGCCAGCGCCACCGGCAGCACGCCGGCGCTGCGCAGGCCATCGACCAGCGCCTGCGCGGTGGCCACATCCGGCACCTGGCTCAGGCCGCCGAAGTCGAGGATCACCGCGGCGCGGCCGAACAGCTTCGGGGCGCGGGTCACGCGCTCGCGCATTTCCTGCACGAGGCGTTCGACATCAAGGGTACGGATGCGCAGGTTGGCGATGCCCACCTGGCCGATCTTCAGTTCACCGGCTTGTTCGTAATCGAAATTCACCGCCACGCTCAGGTCCCCGTCGGCCGCTGTGCCTGCGCCGGCAGCTGCCGTGCGCGTGTCCATGCCACATCCGGCAGCTTGCCGCCGTAGGTCTCCTTGACCCAGGGGTAGCTGCACAGTTCCTTGGCCAGCATGCTGGCGCGCACATCGACCTGCGGCATCGTGTTCTGGCCCAGCTCGCGGAAGCCGAAGCTGCCGTGGAAGAGCAGGGCGGCATCGGCGCCATGGTCGAGGAAGACTTCGCAGGTCATCTGCGGGTAGCGCAGCTCGGCGAAGCTCTGCGCGTCGGCATAGAACGCACGGCCGACGCCGCCGCCACGACGGCGGCTGGCGACCACGATGCGGTCGATATAGAAGAACGGGGTGTCCAGCTGCTGCTTGAACCAGGCGAAATTGCTGCTGTCGTGCTGGCTGTCGCTGCCAAAGCCGATCAGGAAGCCGGCCAGGTTGCCGTCGCGCTCGGCGACGCGGAAGTATTCAGCGGTTTCATAGAACAGGCGCAGGCGGGCCGCATCCAGGGGAAGGATGGCCAGGCCAGCATTGTTGTTCAAAGCCAGGACGGAATCGAGCTCGTGCTCGCGCACGTCGCGGATGACAATCGACATTGTGACTCCGTGGGGTAACGCGGTTGGTCCATCAAGGGACCCTGCGCACGATTATTGCATGCCCGGGGTGGGCTGCGGCATGAACAGGCGACCGCAGGGGCATGACTTCCGTGGGAGTGCGCGACGCAGGCCGGACCCGTAGAGTGCTGGCATGTTGGGAGTCCTCAGCCATACCCGCGTCCTCCGCCTGGCCGGCCTGTTCACCTGGGTCATGGTCGGCCTGCCGCTGGCGTACTCGCAGTTCGAGAACCTGCACAGCCGCGCTGACATGGGCGGCTGGGCGATCCTGCTGTTCGTCGCCTACCTGTCCTTCGGCACGGCCTACTACTGGCTGACCCGCATCCTGCGCAGCGACAGCCACACCAGCTGGCTGGACCGCGGCCTGCTGCTGTTGCTGACGGTCTCGGCGCTGGGGGTCAGCTTCCTCAGCGGGTCGGGCCTGGGCAGCATCCTGATGATGGTGGCCGCCGGGGTCATTCCGTGGATGCTGTCGGTACGGCTGGGCGTGCTGTGGCTGCTGGTCAGCCAGCTGGCCGTGGCTCCGGTCTATTACCTGCTGCTGCGCTTCCCGCTGTTCGAAGCGGTGATGCAGTCGCTGCTGTATGGCGGCTTCTCCATGTTCATCTTCGTGACCAGCCTGGTCGCGCGGCAGCAGACCGAGGCCCGCGACGAGCAGCGCCGGCTCAATTCGGAACTGCGCGCCACCCGCGCCCTGCTGGCCGAGAGCGCGCGGGTCAACGAACGCACCCGCATTTCGCGCGAACTGCATGACCTGCTGGGCCACCAGCTGACCGCGCTGACCCTGAACCTGGAGGTCGCCGGGCACCTGGCCGAGGGCCAGGCCCTCGATCACGTGAAGCGCTCGCACGCGCTGGCCAAGCTGCTGCTGGGCAACGTGCGCGAGGTGGTGAGCCAGCTGCGCGAGACCGGCGCGATCGATCTGGCTGCGGCGCTGCGCCCGCTGACCGAGAACGTGCCCTCGCTGGACATCCAGCTGGAGATCGAGGATCCGCTGAACGTGGAGGACCCGCAGCGGGCCCACGTACTGCTGCGCTGCACCCAGGAGATCATCACCAACGCGGTGCGCCATGCCAGTGCCCGCCACCTGTGGATCAGGGTGTACCGTGAAGCCCCCGATCGGGTGGTGGTCGAGGCCCGCGACGACGGCGTCGGCGCGGATATGGTCAATGTGGGCAATGGCTTGCGCGGCATGCGCGAGCGCCTGCAACAATGTGGTGGCCAGCTGCAGATCGAAACCCGCCCCGGTGAGGGTTTCCGGCTGCGGGCGACGGTGCCGGCAACGGTGCTGGTGGCGGCCCTTACCAAGGTTCCTGAAGGAGTGCGTTGATGATTCGCGTCTGCCTGGTCGACGACCAAACCCTGGTGCGGCAGGGAATCCGCTCCCTGCTGGCGCTCGACGACGGCATCGAGGTGGTGGCCGAGGCCGGCGACGGCCGGCAGGCGGTCGAGCTGATCCCCCAGGTACGCCCCGACGTGGTGCTGATGGACATGCGCATGCCGGTGATGTCGGGGCTGGAGGCCCTGCAGGTGCTGTCGCGGCAGGAACAGCTGCCGCCGACCATCATCCTCACCACCTTCGACGACGACCAGCTGGTGCTGGCCGGGCTCAAGGCCGGTGCCAAGGGCTACCTGCTCAAGGACGTCACCCTGGCACAGCTGGTCGGCGCCATCCGCACCGTGGCCGACGGGGGATCGCTGGTGCAGCCGGCGGTAACCCAGCGCCTGCTGTCCGGCCTGGAGCACATGCGCAATGAATTCGTCAGCCTGGACCGCCCGGACCCGCTGACCGACCGCGAGACCGAGATCCTGCGGCTGATGGCCAGTGGCTTCTCCAACAAGGAGATCGCCAATTCGCTGGGCGTCGCCGAGGGCACCATCAAGAACCACGTGTCCAACATCCTTTCCAAGCTGGGTGTGCGCGACCGTACGCGGGCCGTATTGAAGGCGTTCGAGCTCCAGCTGGTCTGAGAAAAAATCTTTCAAGTACAAAGACTTGGGTCGTAGTCGGGGGTTTCCGCCAAGGTTGCCCCCTACTTGCCGGGTAGCGGTATGCGTTACCCTTCGAATCCTTTGTCCATACAAATACGCAGCCGGCAGGGAAACCGGTGCGCCAATCCCGATAAACAATGCCCGCGAAGCCTGCTAGGATTGGCGCTTCGCTTCAATCAACCCGGCCGTGGGATCGGCCCCGGAGACTCTCTGAATGACCCGTATTATCGAGTTCCTGATCGCCTTGGGGATCGTGGCTGGCCTGTTCGTCATCATTGGCGTATGTCTGCCGGGCGAGCGTCACATCACCGAAAGCATCGAGACCAACCGCAAGATGACGATCGTGTACGACACGGTCAGCAGCCTGCGCCGCTTCAAGGACTGGAACCCGCTGGTACTGCGCGATCCCGCCGTTGATCTGAAGCTGTCCGGCCCGGCCTCGGGTGTCGGTGCCACCCTCGACTTCACCTCCAAGGACCTGGGTACCGGTTCCTGGAAGATCACCGAAGCCGAAGAGAACAAGCGTGTTGTGATCGCCATCGAGGACGCCACCAAGGGTCACGACAAGGTCACCACCTTCAACCTGGAGCCGACCGGCAAGGGCGGTCGCAACGTCAAGATCACCCAGGACTACTCGGTGAAGTACGGCTTCGACCTGTTCGGCCGTTACGCCGGCCTGTATGTCAGCCGCCAGATCGGCGATGACATCAAGATGGGTCTGTCGCGCATGGCCAACATGCTCGCAACCGTGCCGAACGTGGACTACCGCACGCCGGAAGCCCCGCTGACCGACCTGGCCATCGTTGAAGTGCCGGCCGAGAACCTGCTGGTGGTCAACGCCGGCAACGTGGACCGCGGTCAGGACACCATCACCAAGTCCATCAAGGACAACCAGGAGTGGATCAAGCGCGTGATGGAGGCCAATGGCCTTGAAGCTGCCGGTCCGTTCCGCATCATCACCACCGACTTCGGCCAGGAGAAGTACGCTTTCGACATCGCCCAGCCGGTGAAGAAGAAGGGTGCTGAAGGTGCTGCTGCCGACGAGCTGACCGTCAAGATCGACGGCGGCGCTCCGGTCAAGTACGTGCACGTTGCTCCGCACCGTTCGGCGCATGCGGCCTACACCGGCCACATGGCGGGTCTGGACGTGGCGCGCAACGGCCTGCGTGCCTGGGCCGTGACCTCGGGCAACGAAGTCATCGACCGTCCGTACGAAACCTGGAAGGACGGCATCGACAAGTCGTTCACCCCGGAAGGTACCTACGACATCTACTGGGCCGTCAAGTAATCCCCGGCTGACCCATGTAGTGTTGGACACGAAAACGCGCCGCTCATTGCGGCGCGTTTTTTTTCATCCGGCGCCCGGCAAGGGGCGCTTCGCAAGGAGCCCTCATGTTCAATCTGGAACGTCGCGCACGTAAGCCTTCCCTGCTGGCCTGCCTGGGGGCGCTGTTGGCTGCCGCCTCGATCGGCCTGTCTGCTTATGCATCGCATGGCGTAGCCGACCCGTTGGCGCAGCAGCATCTGAACATGGCGGCGCTGTATGCGTTCGCGCATGGCGCGGTGCTGGTGGCGCTTGGGCCGCGCGCGCAGGGGGCGATCGCACACCTGGCGCTGTACGTGCTGCTGCTGGGGGTCCTGCTGTTTTCCGGCAGCCTGGTGGGTGGGGCGTTGTGGCAGTGGCCGACACGGATGGCGCCGATCGGTGGCACCAGCATGATGGCCGGATGGGTGTTGCTGGCGATCAATGCGTTGAGGCGGTGAGGGTCGCAGGGCTGTCGCTCCGATCCATGCCGATGCGATCGTGATGGTTCATGGGCGTTACTTTTCTTTTCGCGCGAAAAGAAACGTAACCCAAAGAAACGCGCCGCCGGCCGCGAGCCGGTGCTGTGCACCGGTCCTCTGCGCTCCTCGGCCCGTCGAGGGGCGGGGCGGAGAGCAGCCGAGCGTGGCTCGGCTCTACAGAATCGCACGCACCTCTTCGCCCTCGCCGGACCTGCGGTGCTCGGCTCGCTTGAAGGCGGACCCAACAGCCGCGCGCTGATCCGTTGTAGAAGCTTCGAGCGAAGCGACCCGCTTTTGTCTTTGCTCTCTTGTTCCATCCCGTGGCGGACGCACGCGGAATCTGTCCGTGGCCGGGCGGGTGGGTTGCGCAGGGGCGTAAGCGCCATGGATGGCGCGCCCGAGCCTACAGGGACGTATTTACGGCGTCCCCTGCGCAGCGCACCCGCCCGGACAGCTCCATGAATTTCGCCTTGCGGTCGCCACGAGGGGCTCAGCCGTTGGCCGGTCTCCAGCACCAGTGCCAGGGTTCGTAGACGATGCCGTGCGGGTTGTCGCGCGGGTAGCTCAACCGGAAGCCGTGCCCAGCGGCATGGGCCTGCAGCCAGGCGAACGCGTCGGTAGCGTCGAACGATTCCTCGGCCGGGGCATCGCCCGGCGTGCCGATGTCCAGCGCATGGCCGCTGTGGTGTTCACTGAACCCCGGTGCGGCATTCACCTTCAGGATCTCCGTCACGCTCAGCCCGCGCGCCCGTTTCCGTTCGAAGATGCCCAGCTGGTAGGCATGGCTGCGGAAGCCAGAGATTGCATCCAGTGCGATGCCATCGCGCGCTGCATGCAGGCGCATCCGCCGCCAGCCCTGTGCAGCGCCGCGGCGCAGCCACAGCGGGCGGGCGAAGCGGTCGCGCCCAGCAAAGTGCAGCAGGCACGGTTCGGGTTCCAGCGGCAGGCCGCTGTCGTCGGCATAGCGCTGGGCATCCAGGCCGAGCTGCTGCAGGCGCTGCTGCAGCCCGGCGAGGGGCAGCCACTGCGCTTCCAGATTTGCACCGAATGGCCGGGCCGCGGCTGCATCCAGCAAGGCCAGTGCTTCCTCGGCCCCGGGCTCGCGCGCCAGGCGCGGCACCATGGCGTGCACGCCGTGTTCCACCACCGCCGCCAGGTAACGGCCATCGCACTTGCGCCGCAGCACCCAGTTCGCTCGTGACAGCAGGCGCGCGTCGAGATTGCTGCGCGCACGCAGCAGGCCGGCCGGCCACAGTTCGATGGTTTCGGTATTGATCAGCAGGGGCAGGCGTCGTTGCATCGCCGCAGCTTACTGCCGCGGGCCCGGCACGGCCACCTTGCGCAGTGCTTCCAGCAGCGCCTGTGGCCGATCGAGACTGAGCAGCAGGGTGCTGCCATCGCGGACCGGCAGGGCGAGGACGCGCGCGCGGTTGGTGACCAGCGCGAAGCCCTTGGCACCGCCCTGCAGGCGAAAGTGGCCGGAATAGAAGCCCGGCATTGCGTAGCCGTTGGTCTTGAAGCGGATGCCATAGCGGGGGTCACGCTGCAGGTCGACCACCTCGGCCTGGTCCAGCCGCAGCTGCGCCACCGGAACGCGGCGGCGGTACATCGTCGAGCGCACATCCAGCACGTTGTCGGCCAGTTCCACCCGGCGACGGAAGAATGCTGCGCCCAACCCGATGCCGAGTACCGCGATCACCAGCAGACTCCAGGCGGCACTGCCGCCCATCCGGAACCAGGGCGGCGACAGCGTTACTTCGATCCAGGGGGCACTGGCCGGCGTCTTGTACAGCTGCGCATACAAGCAGGCCACGAAGGCGGCGAGCAGGGGCAGCACGATCCACAGCACGCGCAACGGCGAGCTCTCGGCCACCTCGTACTGTTTCGGATCGCTGGCGCCCATGGCTCAGGCCTCCTTCTTGAACACCAGCATCGCCGGGCGCATCGGTGCGGGGATGATGATGTTGACCAGCTCCCAGCCCAGTTGGCCCTGGCGGCTCAGTTCGCTCTGGATGTCC
The DNA here is from genome assembly GCF_059369035.1 of Stenotrophomonas sp. YJH_SMC_130. Classification (NCBI taxonomy): domain Bacteria; kingdom Pseudomonadati; phylum Pseudomonadota; class Gammaproteobacteria; order Lysobacterales; family Lysobacteraceae; genus Stenotrophomonas; species Stenotrophomonas sp. YJH_SMC_130. The sequence goes on along the minus strand of NZ_JCAFSH010000001.1, from coordinate 531,442 downwards.
TCGGCCTTGAGCAGGCCCATCATGGACGTCTTGACCTCGATCGTCTGGTAGCTCCAACGCTTGCTCATTCCTTGTCCTCCGAAGATGGCGTGGGTTTCGGCAGGCGTCCTGCCTTGCGCAGGGCGTCGCGCAGCACGTATTCGATCTGTGCGTTGAGGCTGCGCAGCTCGTCGTCAGCCCAGCGTTGCGCGGCGGCCAGGACGTCGGCATTGATGCGCAGCGGGTAGGCTTTCTTCTCACTCATGCAAGCTCCTGGCGGGGCGGTGGGGCGCCCCGTTGCGAGGGTGGTTCAGTACAGCGAACCGGCGTTGACGATCGGCTGGGTGCCGCGGTCCGAGCACAGCACGGTCAGCAGGTTGCTGACCATGTGCGCCTTGCGTTCCTCATCCAGCTGCACCACGCCGTTCTTCTGCAGTTCGGCCAGGGCCATTTCAACCATGCCGACCGCACCGGCCACGATGCGCGTGCGTGCAGCGATCACTGCGTTGGCCTGCTGCCGCTGCAGCATCGCCTGGGCGATTTCGGCGGCGTAGGCGAGGTGGCTGATGCGTGCGTCGATCACCTGCACGCCAGCGTCGGCCAGGCGTTCGGCCAGCTCGTTCTTCAGGTGCTGGGAGATCTCGCTGGCATGGCTGCGCAGCGCCAGCTGTCCCTCCTCGTGCTGGTCGTAGGGATAGCTGGTGGCCATCGCGCGCAACGCCGATTCGGACTGGATGTGCACGAAGCTTTCGTAGTCGTCCACGTTGTAGACGGCCTCGGAGGCATCGACCACCTGCCAGACGATGACCGCAGCGATCTCGATCGGGCTGCCGTCCAGCTCGTTGACCTTCAGCTTGCCGCTCTCGAAGTTGCGCACGCGCTGGCTGACCCGGCGCTTGGCATAGAAGGGGTTGTTCCAGCGCAGGCCGTTGTCCTTGACGGTGCCGACGTACTTGCCGAACAGGCTCAGCACCGCCGCCTGGTTGGGCTGGATGGTGTACAGGCCGGCCAGGATGAAGACCGCAGCGAAGATCACCAGCATGCCGGCCAGCATCAGCAGCAGGTTCGGTGAGCCGGAATCGGTCCTGGTCGTCGCCCCGAGTACGAACAGTGCGGTACCCGCCAGCGCGACCAGCAGGGATCCGGCCAGGGTGCCCAGGCCGTTGAGGGAGGCAAGCGACTTCTCTTTCATGGCGGTACTTCCTTGAGGGTTCGAATTGAAGATATCAAATTGATATCACTTGTCGACTACCGTTCGTCGGATGCCATGGTCAGGGTGCGCGGCCAGCTAGAATGCCCACCCGCCTTCACGTCGCTGCTGGAACCGCCATGGCCAAGCTTGGAACTCCGTTGTCCCCCTCCGCCACCCGCGTGCTGCTGCTGGGCTCGGGCGAACTTGGCAAGGAGGTGGCCATCGAGCTGCAGCGGCTGGGCGTGGAAGTGATCGCCGCTGACCGCTACGCCGATGCCCCGGCCATGCAGGTCGCCCACCGCTCGCACGTGATCGACATGCTCGATGCGATGGCGCTGCGCGCCCTGATCGCCCAGGAGCAGCCACATCTGGTGGTGCCGGAGATCGAGGCCATCCATACCGAGACCCTGGTCCAGCTGGAGCAGGAGCAGGGCCTGCGGGTGATCCCGACCGCACGCGCCGCGCGCCTGACCATGGACCGCGAGGGCATCCGCCGCCTCGCCGCCGAAACCCTGGGCCTGCCGACCTCGCCGTACCGCTTCGTCGATACCGAGGCCGAGTACCGTGCTGCCGTGGCCGCCATCGGCCTGCCGTGCGTGGTCAAGCCGGTCATGTCTTCCTCGGGCAAGGGCCAGAGCACCCTGCGCAGCGAAGCGGACATCGCTCCGGCCTGGGACTACGCACAGACCGGTGGCCGCGCCGGCGCCGGCCGCTGCATCGTCGAGGGTTTCATCGACTTCGATTACGAGATCACCCTGCTGACCGTGCGCCATGCCGGTGGCACCTCGTTCTGCGCGCCGATCGGCCATCTGCAGAAGGACGGCGACTACCGCGAAAGCTGGCAGCCGCAGCCGATGTCGAGCGCGGCACTGGCGCGTGCCGAAGAGATTTCGCGTGCGATCACCGACGACCTTGGCGGCTGGGGCCTGTTCGGCGTCGAGCTGTTCGTGAAGGGCGACGAAGTGTGGTTCAGCGAAGTGTCGCCGCGCCCGCACGATACCGGCCTGGTGACGCTGGTATCGCAGGAGCTGAGCGAGTTCGCGCTGCACGCGCGCGCGATCCTCGGCTTGCCGATTCCGGTGATCCGCCAGAGTGGTCCGTCGGCGTCGTGCGCGCTGTTGGCACACGGCGAGGGTGTGCCGTACTTCAACAATGTCGCCGCCGCGCTGCAGGTGCCGGATACCGCCGTGCGCCTGTTCGGCAAGCCGAGCGTGCATGGCCACCGCCGCGTCGGTGTGACCCTGGCGCGCGCGGAAACCATCGACGAAGCACGCGCCATCGCGCGTGATGCCGCCGACGCCATCGGCGTCGAACTGCGCCCGTAAAACGATAGCGCCGGGCCATGCCCGGCGGGAATCTTCTGTAGAGCCGAGCCCGCGCTCGGCTGCTTTTCCATGTGACGCTTCAGCCCGACAATGGATTCAAGTATTCAGTCTTGCGCGGTCTACCGGGGCGCTATTGAGCGCCGAATGACGCTGTTGGAGGATTTGCCGCAAAGCAGGTAAACGCTTCGCCGCACCTTCGAACTGAAAAGTGACATCTGGTTGAGCGTCAGAATCCTGCGTGTTTTATTTTCTGACGGATGAATGCCAAAGACACCTCAGGAGAAGGCTTGGACGAGCGGCTTACATCAGCGCTACCTGCCTTGTATCACCGAATTGGCCAATCACTGATTGATGCCGTGCCTACCGACCAATGCGGGATCTGGCTGAACTTCGAGATCATCAAGAATGCCTGGTCGGGTTGGGCGTTCTACCGCAAGCCGTCAGGCTCATACGGCTATCTGGAAATTCCAGATGATGCGGAAGCAGCGCTTCTGGAGATGCATCAGCTCTTTGCGCAATGGCACCATGCACTCTGGACGAGTTTGACGTTTCATCTGGATCCAGAGAACAAGATGGAAATCGAGCTCGGATATGAGCAGCTTTCCGAGGATGAGTTCATCGATTCCCTGGGTCGGGAGCAGGCTTGGCAGGACCGCTGTCTCGGGGCTGACGCTCAGATTGACTGGCAGAGCTACTAAGCTTGGTTGGTTGCAGTAGCCGAGCATGGGCTCGGCTCTACAACATCTTCAGCAACCGGTGGCGCCGGGTGATGCCCGGCGGCTGCGCCGGTTACGGCTTCACGTCCACCCACACCAGATGGTGGTCGCTGCCGTCGGCGATCTTCGCTTCCGGGCTTTCATTGGCCAGCCAGAAGATGCCGCTGCCCACGTATTCGAAGCCGGTCGAGGGCAGCACGTAGTCCAGGCGCATGGTGCCGGACTTCGGCCCGAAATCGCCGGTGGCGTGGAACGGCGCGCCCTTGCGCTCGATGCCCTTGGCCGCATAGGCCAGGCTGGTCTGCTCGCCGCCGACGCTGCGCGGGGTGGGGTAGCGCAGCACGCGCGCGTTATCGATCAGCTCGACGATCGCCTCGTGGCGGCCATCGCCATCGACCGGGTCGTTGTTCAGATCGCCAAGGATCACGAAGCGCGCGTCCTGCGCCAGGCCGCCACACTGGCCCTTGTCGTCGCACAGCCAGGGCTTCTCACCCTTGGACAGGTATTCCTGCCACAGGCGCAGTTCGTCGTGGTTACGTGCCGCGTTGCGCTTTTCCGGGCCGTCGAACACCGGCGGGGTCGGATGCGAGACCAGCGCGTGGACCACGCCGCCCGGGGTCTTCACCGGTACGTCCCAATGCGACTTCGACGACAGGCGCAGCTGCGACCACACATGATCGTTGTAGAAGCTTTGGCCGGTACGCGGGTCGACCGGGCGGATCGCACCGGGCATCGCGCTCCACTTCAACAGCTGGAAGCTGCGTACCTTGGTTTCATCGATCGGGTAGCGCGACAGCACCAGCATGCCGTACTGGCCCGGGTGCAGGCCGTAGCCCCACGCATCATTGCCACGGCCGCGGCCTTCGCCGCCGACCACGCCGTTGTTGTCCAGGTCCAGGCCGCTGGGCACACCTGTGTTGACCGGCGCCAGGTAGCGGTAGGCAAAGTGCAGCGGCTTGCCGCCGCCGGGCTGGGCGACTTCCAGGTAGCGCTTCTGGAACAGGTCGGCGGCGCGATGGGCATCGTCGAAATCGAATTCGTTCAGCAGCACCAGGTCCGGGCGCACCTGCTGCAGCACGGCGGCGATCTTGCGTGCGTGCTCGCTGTCGCCCTCCAGCTCCTTGATCAGGCCACCGGCGTCGTCGGAGTACAGCGAGGTGTTGTAGGTGGCCAGGCGCAGCGCAGTGGACGGCTTCTCAGTCATCGCGGGGGACGTGGCAAAGGCGGGGACGGTGGCGCCGCAGAGCAGGGCCAGGGCGAGGATCAGGGGTTTGGCGTTCATCCCCCTATTCTGCACCCGGCCCGGTGTCAGCGGTTTGTCAGCGCCCGTCCAGTTCGTTGTCGAAATCGTGCCAGCGGCGGCCGTCGTAGGCCTCAAGGGGATGGAAGCGGCGCTTGTAGTCCATCTTCTGGTGCCCGCGGATCCAGTAGCCCAGGTACACGTGCGGCAGCCCCTCGCGGCGCGCCCACTCGATCTGCTGCAGGATCGCGAAGGTACCCAGCCCGCGCGCGGCGTGGTCCGGGTCGAAGAACGTATAGACCGCCGACAGGCCATGCTCGGTGACGTCGGTCACCGCCACCCCCAGCAGCTGGCTGGGCTGGCCGTCGTGGCCGGGCAGGCGCATCTCCATGAAGCGGGTGTGCGACCAGCTGCCGATCAGGAACTGCTCGAATTCGTGCGGGCCGTGGTCGTCCATGCCTCCATTGGCGTGGCGGTGGGTGAGGTAGCGGTGATACAGCGCGAACAGGTCGTCGCGGGCGGTGGCGGCAGTGATCCGCACCTCCAGGTCGTCATTGCGGGCGGCACAGCGGCGCTGGCTGCGGTCCGGGGCGAAGCGCGCCACCGGGATCCGCACCGCCACGCAGGCCTGGCAGTGCGCGCAGTGCGGCCGGTAGACCAGGTCGCCGCTGCGGCGGAAGCCCCAGCTCAGTGCCAGCGGGTACAGGCCACCCAGCCGGCGATCGTGCGGATCCAGCACCAGGTCGCGCGCCACCCGGTCCGACCAGTACCCGCAGGGGTGCTCGCCGGTCTGGAAAAGTCGCAGTTCGTCGTCTCTGTCGCCATGTATCGCCATGGGCACAGCATAGCCCCAGCCTGTCGCAGAGGCGGCGACTGTCCAGCGGATGAATGGAATCGGCAGTGGCGTCAACCGACGTCGCGCCCGGGCGTTGTTGTCCCCCGAGGGTGAAGTGATCACCCCGACGCTGTTCCCATCCCCAGGAGTGACCTCATGATCCGTACCCCCCTGCTGCTGGCCCTGCTGCTGGGCACCTCCGCTTCCGGAATCGCGCTGGCCGCCGACACCCCGGCCATGCCGGCGCAGCGCCCGGCCAAGCTGGACACCAATGGCGACGGCGTGATCGACCGCAGCGAGGCGGCTGCCAATCCGCGCCTGGCCGCGAAGTTCGACGAGCTGGACAAGAACAAGGACGGCAAGCTCTCGCGCGATGAGCTGCCGCGCTGGCAGCATGGCCGCCGTGGCCACGGCGGTGAGCGCTGGGCCAGGCTGGACGTCAACAAGGACGGCCGCATCAGCCGCGACGAGGCCAAGGCCGATCCGCGCCTGGCTGCGCGCTTCGACCAGCTCGACCTCAACAAGGACGGTTACCTGGACAAGGCCGACCGCGAGCTGCGCATGAAGCAGCATCGTGATGCCTGGTTCGCTGCCGCCGACACCAACAAGGACGGCCAGCTGAGCAAGGCCGAGTTCGACGCAGCCAAGGGCCCGATGCACGGCGGCCCGCGCCAGGGCGGTCCACGCGATGGCGGCGCACCGAAGCCGCAGCGCTGAGCGTCAATGCGGTGATCGGAGACAACGCCGGCGCAGTGCCGGCGTTGTCGGTTACAGGTGGCCGTTGCGCATCAGCACATACACCACCAGGGCGATCACCAGCAGGTTCGCCCCGATGATGCCGGTGCGACCGTACATGGATTCGAATTTCCAGTTGGTTCCGCGGCGCCCACGCCGCGCCGAATCGCGCGCGATCATCGGCGCCATCACCCGTTGCAGCGGCACCAGGCACTGGTAGTTGACCACACCCAGGCCCAATGCCAGCAGCAGCATCTGGCTCCAGATCGGAGCCTGCAACAGTGCCGCCAGCAGCATCGCCAGGCACCAGACCAGGCCTGTACCGGTGTTGAGGCGGACAAAGTGCCGAACCTGCGCGCGTTCGCGTTCGGTCTCGGTATAGGACATCAGGAAGCGTGCACCGAGGTAGCTGCCGATCGCGCCGCCGGCGACACCGGCGAGGAGCGCCCCCCAGCTTGACACTGGCAGCACATGCAGTTGGCCGAGCGTGGCGGTCAGGGTGCCCATTGCGGTACCACCGGCTACGCTGGCGCCGCCCAGGCCGAGCTTGCTGCCACCGATGCCGACGCCGGTGCCGAGCAGGATCGCGGCGCTGGCGGTGCCGGGCGCGGCCACCAGCATCATCGACACCACGGCGGTGGCGAAGGCGGCGCTCGGCGCGCTGCTGCGGGCGAATTCACCGAAGCGCTGCAGCAGGCCGTCGCGCACCAGCGCGCGCGCGCGCGACAGGCGCTTGCGCACGGCGGCGTCGCTGAGCCCGAGCAGGTCGGCCACCTGCTGCGAGCGCTGGCCTTCGCGGTAGTACAGCAACAGCACTTCGCGGCTGTCGGCGGGCAGGGTGGAGATGATGTCCTCGGCGGCGATTTCTTCCTCCACCCGCTGCAGGCGATCGGCTGCGCCCGGGGACGGATCTGCGGCCATGCCCATCGCCACCTCGGCCGCCTCGCCGGTCAGTGGACGGCCACGCTGGGCGCGCAGCCAGTCGCGGGCCAGGTTGCGGGTGATCTGCCGCAGCCACGGCAGGAAGCTGGTCGCGCTGCGCAGCTGGTGCAGCTGCTGCCAGCCCTTCACAAAGGCCTCCTGGGCGATGTCCTCGCTGGCCTGGCGGTCGCGGGTGATGGCCAGCGCGATGGCGGTGACCGTGTTCTGGCAGGCCAGCACGATGCGGCCGTAGGCGTGCTGGCAACCGCTGGCGGCGGCGGGCAGTTCGCGTTCCAGGGTCTGGTCGATCGATGCGGCGAACGTCGTCATGGCGGCAGCTCTCCTGCTGGGATTGTGTCCCATGACGGAGCCGCGCGCGAAGTGTGACCGCAGATGCTGATGCATCTGCGGTCCGCGCATTCCACCTCATCCCCGCGCCGTTGGCGCGCCCCCTTGAACAACAAGGGGGGGCCAATCCTGACGGGTTACGGTGAAGTCGCGGCCCTGCTGACAGGCCGCTGCGCTCGCCGGGCATGGCCCGGCGCTACCGCCTCTTACTTGGAGGGCTGGATGCGGACCCGGACCTCGTCCTCTTCCGGGGCGGCCTGCGGTGCCGGTTGCGCCTGCTGCGGCTGGGCCTGCGGGGTGGGTGCCGGGGCACCACGATGGCGCAGGCCGATGACCAACGCCACGCCAGCAATCACCACCAGCAGGGCAATGCGGATGCGCCAGGCCCAGCTGCGGCCGCCGCTGCCCGGTTCCGCCGCGTCGCGGAAGGCGAATTCGGCGGTGGGGTGGTCGCGGCGGGTAGTGTCGAGCAGGCGCGCCTCGCGCAGGATTTCGCGCGCGCGCGGCTGGTCGTCGGCACGCACGATCCATACCGCCGGATAGGCGTTGGCGTTGCCCAGGTCGGTATAACTGAACTGGCCGCGGCGACGGGTCTTGTAGGAGCGCCCGTTGGTCACCTTGACCTCGATGCCATGCCCGCGCAGGAGCTCGGCCACGCCTTCGACGGTTTCCACGCGCTGGCTGCTGAAGATCTGGCGCATGGGTTTACTCCTTGGCCGGCACGGCGGCGGCCGCAGCCTGGTCGGGAACGACGCGGATCAGGCCTTCCTGCGCGGTGCTGGCCACCAGCACGCCGTTGCGGGTGAAGAACTGGCCGCGGGCCAGGCCGCGCGAATCCTGCGCGCTGGGGCTGTCCAGCGAGTACAGCAGCCAGTCGTCGGCGCGGAACGGGCGATGGAACCAGATAGCGTGGTCGAGCGAGGCCATCTGCACGTGCGGGTGGTAGTAGCTGATGCCGTGCGGGAAGGTTGCCGTGCCCAGCAGGTGGAAGTCGGAGGCATAGGCCAGCAGCGCCTGGTGCAGCTCCGGGGCATCGCCGACCGGCTCGCTCAGGCGCAGCCACACCTGGTGGTAGGGCGGGCGCTTGGGCGGGTTCAACTCGTCGCGCGGGTAGACGTGGCGGAACTCGAACGGGCCGCCACGCGACAGCCAGCGCTGCACCTTGATCGGCAGTCGCTCCAGCACCTCGGCCGGCAGCGGCCGGTTCGGTTCGATGTCTTCCGGCTGCGGCACCTCGGGCATCTTGTGCTGGTGCTCGGCGCCGGTCTCGGCCTGCTGGAACGAGGCCGCGCAGAAGAAGATCACCTTGCCGTGCTGGATCGCGGTGACCCGTCGCACCGAGAAGCTGCCGCCATCGCGGGTGCGGTCCACGTCGTAGACGATCGGGTGGTCGATGTTGCCGGCGCGCAGGAAGTAGGCGTGCAGCGAGTGCACGTGGCGGCCATTGTCGACCGTGGCCTGCGCCGCAGCCAGGGCCTGGCCCAGCACCTGCCCACCGAACACGTACTTGGTGCCGATGTCGCGGCTCTGCCCGCGGAACAGGTTGTCCTCCAGCCGCTCCAGCGTGAGCAGGTCGATCAGCTCGGAGACGACGGGTTCGGGCGTGTCGTTCAAGGGGGCGGCCACAGCAGTGAAGAGGCCCCGATTATACCGGTCAGGGGTCAGATCCCTTTCGCCTGGCGAAAGGGATCTGACCCAGATGCCACGCGATGCCCCAACCGCCTACTTGCCCAGCCGGGCGACCAGGGCCTGCAGGGCGTTCTGTGCGTCCGGGGCGAACCAGGCGTCGACGAAGCGGTCGAGCTGGATCAGGTCCGGGTGCAGCGCTTCGTGCAGGTCGGCGCGAGCGATGGCGCGGGTCAGCAGCATCGGCTGCCGAGGCTGCTTCAGCAGGTTCTGCAGCCAGGCCACGGCGCGGGCCACCACCAGGTCGCCTTCGGCCAGTTCATCGACCAGGCCGATCTGCAGCGCCTGTTCGGCCGGTACCAGCGAACCGGTGGTCAGCAGCACGCCGGCGCGGTGCACGCCCACCGCACGGCGCAGCAGGCGCTGGATGCCCTCCGGCGCGATCAGGCCCACCTGCACCTCGTTCAGGCCGATGGCATACGGCCGCGACGGATCGGCGCTGCGCGCCATTACCCGGTAGTCGCAGCACAGGGCCAGCACGCAGCCGCCGGCCGGGGCGTGGCCGGTGATCGCCGCGACCACCGGGATACGGCTCTCGGCCAGCGTGCGCACCGCGCCAAAGAAAGCGTTCCAGGTGTCCAGCAGCCTGTGCTTGTCATCGCCATGCGAGAGCAGGTGCGGCACGTCCATTCCACCGGTGAAGATGCGCTCGCTGCCCGACAGCACGATGCCGTGCGCGTCTTCGGCCATGGCCAGTTCGATGGCATGGATCAACTGCCGGCACAGGTCGGTGTCCAGTGCGTTGACCGGTGGCCGCGCCAGGCGCAGCTCGCGGATGGGGCCGTGGTTGATCACCTCGATGAGCGTCGTCATGCTGCGGTCTCGTTGCGAAGAAGGAACCTGGGCGATGATAACCAAACCATTCGTTGGCGTACTGTGGGTGCTGTGTGCGGCCGCAGCATCGGCTTCGGCTGCGGAATCACGCTGCGTCACGATGGAGCAGGGTTGGGCGCGGTTGCCACCGAATCCGGCAATGCCCATGACTGCCGGCTATGGCGTGATCCACAACGGCTGCAGCAGGGCGGTGGTGATCACCGGTGCGACCAGCAGTAGTTTCGGCGACGTGTCGCTGCACGAGACCACGATTGTCGATGGGGTCAGCCGCATGCGTGCGATCGAGCGCATGCCGCTGGCACCGGGCGCGCGCGCCGAGCTCACGCCCGGTGGCCTGCACCTGATGCTGATGCAGGGCCAGGGCGCGCTGAAGGAGGGGCAGGCGGTACCGCTGCGGCTGCAGCTGGAAGGCGGCGGCGAAGCGAGTGCGGCGTTGACCGTGCGCAAGGCCGCGAAATGACGGTCGGGTAGTGCCGGTCGCTGGCCGGCAGCACAGGAAATGCCGGCCAGCGGCCGGCACTACCGCAGGGTCTTACGACCAGTCGTACGAGAACAGCACCGTGCGGCTTACCGGCTCATACAGCATCACGATCGCGTCGGGGCCGGTGGCGCACCAGTTGTAGCCGGCGACTTCGGCGACGGCGAAGAACTTGTGGCCATCGCGGCGGATGATCGCCAGTTCGGCATCATCTGGAGCATGCCGGTCGTTGGCGGCGTCGGTGAATTCCAGGGTGAAGGCGGCCGGAATATCGGCCGTTTCGATCCAGTTGCCACAGGAAATCTGTCCCCCCAGCGTATCCAGATAATCGCGCTCGCTGGCCTCACCCTTGCCGTAGCGCGAGTAGCAGGCGAGGCGGCCATGCGTGGCGTGGTAGTGGCGGGCCTTGGCGTAGCTGTCGCGCATCTGCGCAATGTGTTCCTGCGCGTCCTTGTCCTGTACTGCGTCGCCGATGAAATAGCCCTCGTTGCCGAGGAAGCGCATCTGGTTGCCGGTGGTCAGCTCGAAGGCGATCCAGTTGGTGCCGGTGAAATCGTTGTGGTGTTCTTCGGTGGTTTCGCCGATGCAGCCGTCGTACGGCTCGATCGGGCACAGCATCGTTGCCACCTGGCCGGCCAGTTCCGGGCGCAGCACACCGAGGTCGATCTTCAGCAGCGGCAGCAGGTGCTTGCCGAGCCACGTCTGGTCGGCGGGGAAGACATCGGCAGGGAAGGGGACCATGCCGGGCAGCAGGTCGCGCAGTTCAGTCTGGTGGATCATCTCAGTCCTTTGAATGGATTCGGTAGTGCCGGCCGCTGGCCGGCATGCGCGAAGCGTCTGGAGGTTGCCGGCCAGCGGCCGGCACTACCTTCAGGTGGAAGCGCTGCGGATCGCCTCAGGCAGCGGCGCGCTCCTGCCGGTCTGGGTATCCATCCAGACCACCACCACGTTGCCGTCGGAATACAGCTTCGACGCGTCCTGCTGGTCGACAATGCGGTGGCCGATGGTCACGCTGCTGTTGCCCAGGCGCTCGACGAACAATTCGACCACGATGTCGTTGGGCCACACGATCGGCAGCCGGTAATTGACGTTGGTCGCGGCCACGACCGGGGCGATGCGGTCGGTCATCGACACGCCGTCCACGCCCAACATCCAGCGCACGCGCGCTTCTTCCAGGTAGGAAATGTACTTGGCGTTGTTGACGTGGCCCATGCTGTCCATGTCACGCCAGCGCACGCTGATCGGGATGCGGGCCAGGATCTTGTGTTCGCTGCTCATCAGGCGTCCTTCTTCTTCGACGTGCTCTTGCTGGCCTTGCCGGTGCTCTTGGCGGCCACGGCCTTCTTCGCCACCTTGGCCGGCTTCTCGGGCTTCACCTTGCGCGGCGGGCGGGCGTCAGGCTTGTTGGCCACGGCGGCCGGCTGCTCGGGGCGCGCGCTGGTGGAGGGCAGCATGCGGGCCAGGAACTGGCCGGTGTACGACTGCGGGCAGGCCGCCACGTCTTCCGGCGTGCCGGTGACCAGGATGGTGCCGCCGCGGTGGCCACCCTCCGGACCCAGATCGACGATCCAGTCGGCGGTCTTGATCACGTCCAGGTTGTGCTCGATCACCACCACCGTGTTGCCTTCGTCGCGCAGCTTGTGCAGCACGCCCAGCAGCGCTTCGATGTCGTGGAAGTGCAGGCCGGTGGTCGGCTCGTCGAGGATGTACAGGGTGCGGCCGGTATCGCGGCGCGACAGTTCCTTGGACAGCTTCACGCGCTGCGCTTCGCCACCGGACAGCGTGGTCGCGCTCTGGCCCAGCTTGATGTAGCTCAGGCCGACGTCGACCAGCGTTTCCAGCTTGCGTGCAATCGACGGCACCGGCTCGAACAGCTTCAGCGCATCCTCGACGGTCATTTCCAGCACGTCGTTGATGTTGAAACCCTTGTACAGGATCTCCAGCGTCTCGCGGTTGTAGCGCTTGCCGTGGCAGACATCGCACGGCACGTACACGTCCGGCAGGAAGTGCATCTCGACCTTGATCAGGCCATCGCCCTGGCAGGCCTCGCAGCGGCCACCACGCACATTGAAGCTGAAGCGGCCCGGCGAGTAGCCGCGTGCACGCGCTTCGGGCACCTGTGCGAACAGTTCGCGCAGGGGAGTGAACAGGCCGGTGTAGGTGGCCGGGTTCGAACGCGGGGTGCGGCCGATCGGCGACTGGTCGATGTCCACCACCTTGTCGAACAGGTCCAGGCCATCGATCTCCTTGTACGGGGCGATCGGGTGCGAGGCGCCGTTGATCTCGTTGGCAGCCAGCGAGAACAGGGTGTCGTTGATCAGGGTCGACTTGCCGGAGCCGGACACACCGGTCACGCAGGTCAGCAGGCCCGACGGAATCGCCAGGTCCACGCCCTTGAGGTTGTTGCCGCTGGCCCCACGCAGGTGCAGGGTCATCTTCGGGTTCGGCTTGTGCCGGCGCGCCGGGATCTCGATCGCGCGCTTGCCCGACAGGTACTGGCCGGTCAGCGAGCGCGGTGCCTCCAGGATGTCCTGCAGGGTGCCCTGGCCGACGATCTCGCCGCCATGCACGCCCGCGCCCGGGCCGATGTCCAGCACGTAGTCGGCCAGGCGGATCGCGTCCTCGTCATGCTCGACCACGATCACCGTGTTGCCGAGGTCGCGCAGGCGGGTGAGGGTGCCGAGCAGGCGTTCGTTGTCGCGCTGGTGCAGGCCGATCGACGGTTCGTCGAGCACGTACATCACGCCGACCAGGCCGGCGCCGATCTGGCTGGCCAGGCGGATGCGCTGCGCCTCGCCACCGGACAGGGTGTCGGCCTTGCGCTCGAGGGTCAGGTAATCCAGGCCCACGTCGACCAGGAAGCCGAGGCGTTCGCCGATTTCCTTGACGATCTTCGCGGCGATCTCGCCGCGCCAGCCCGGCAGACTCAGCTCGCTGAAGAACTTCAGCGCCTCGTCGATCGGCAGCACCACCAGCTCCGGCAGCGGGCGGTCGGCCACGAACACATTGCGTGCAGCCTTGTTCAGGCGCGCGCCATGGCATTCCGGGCAGGGTTGTTCGCTGATGTACTTGGACAGCTCTTCGCGCACCGCCGGCGATTCGGTTTCCTTGTAGCGGCGCTCGAGGTTGGGAATGATGCCCTCGAAGCGATGCTTGCGCTGGGTGCGGCCACCGGCTTCGGTGAAGTAGGTGAAGGTGATCGCTTCATCGCCGCTGCCGTACAGCACGGCCTGCTGCACCTTGTCCGGCAGCGAGTTCCAGGCCGCGTCGACGTCGAACCGGTAGTGCTTGGCCAGCGAAGCGATCAGCTGGAAGTAGTAGGCATTGCGGCGGTCCCAGCCGCGCACCGCACCGGCGGCCAGCGACAGCTCGGGGTGCACCACCACGCGCGAGGGATCGAAGAACTCGGCCATGCCCAGGCCATCGCAGCCGGGGCAGGCGCCCATCGGTGCGTTGAACGAGAACAGGCGCGGCTCCAGTTCCGGCAGCGAGTAATCGCAGACCGGGCAGGAGTATTTGGAGGAGAACAGGGTCGGCGCGGTTTCCGTGTTGTCCAGGCTCTGCACCGACGCCATGCCGTCGCCCAGCTTCAGCGCGGTCTCGAAGCTCTCGGCCAGGCGCTGCTTGATGTCCTCGCGCGGGCGGAAGCGGTCGATCACCGCCTCGATGGTGTGCTTCTGGCGCAGCGCCAGCGGCGGCACCGCGTCGATCTCATGCAGCTCGCCGTCCACGCGCACGCGCACGAAACCCTGCGCACGCAGCTGGTCGAATACCTGCGCGTGCTCCCCCTTGCGGTCGCGGATGACCGGCGCCAGCAGCATGTAGCGCTGTTCCGGGTCCAGGGTCAGCACCTGGTCGACCATCTGGCTGACCGTCTGTGCTTCCAGCGGGTAGCCGTGGTCCGGGCAGCGCGGGGTGCCGACGCGGGCGTACAGCAGGCGCAGGTAGTCGTAGATCTCGGTGATCGTGCCGACCGTCGAACGCGGGTTGTGCGAGGTCGACTTCTGCTCGATCGAGATCGCCGGGGACAGGCCCTCGATGTGGTCCAGGTCCGGCTTTTCCATCACGCTCAGGAACTGGCGCGCATAGGCCGACAACGACTCGACATAGCGGCGCTGGCCTTCTGCATAGATGGTGTCGAACGCCAGCGAGGACTTGCCCGAGCCGGACAGGCCGGTGATCACGATCAGCTTGTCGCGGGGCAGGTCGAGGTCGAGGTTCTTCAGGTTGTGCGTCCGCGCGCCGCGGATGCGGATGAAATCCATCGCCATGGGGGATCCGGTTGTGGGGGCGTTGGCTGGGTGCCGGGCCAGCAGGGAACGGCAATCGGTCAGCCTACCGAGGTGACCAGATGGGGGCAATGGGCGACAATGCCAGCCCCGTGTCTCACCTTGTGAGACAGGCCGACAGGCAGGGGTCAGATCCCTTTTCACGACGTGAAAAGGGATCTGACCCCGTTCCGGCCGGGCCCCCCGGCCGTCCAGGGGTTGACTTGACCCGCGCCCGATGTTCTGCGTACAATCCCGCTCCTGTCCGCCCTCGATGGCGGCAGCTCAGACCACAATAACTACAGAGGAAGGCCTGGTCATGTACGCAGTACTGGTCACCGGCGGTAAGCAATACCGCGTGGCGCAGGGCGAAAAGCTCCGCATTGAAAAGCTCGAAGTCGAAGTCGGCAGCGAGATCAAGTTTGACAACATCCTGATGCTGGGTGACAGCGACGGCGTGAAGCTGGGCGATGCGCTGAAGGGCGCTGCCGTCACCGCCAAGGTCCTGTCCCAGGGTCGTGCTGACAAGGTCCGGATCATCAAGTTCCGTCGCCGCAAGCACCACATGAAGCGTCAGGGTCACCGTCAGTACTACACCGAAATCGAGATCACCGGCATCGCCGGCTAAGCATCAGGAGAAGCAGTCATGGCACATAAAAAGGGCGTAGGCTCCTCGCGCAACGGTCGCGACTCCAACCCGAAGTACCTGGGCGTCAAGATCTTCGGCGGCCAGGCCATCGAAGCCGGCAACATCATCGTGCGTCAGCGCGGCACCCAGTTCCACCCGGGTTCGGGCGTTGGCCTGGGCCGTGACCACACCCTGTTCGCCCTCGTGGACGGCAAGGTGGAGTTCTCGGTCAAGGGCGCCAAGAAGCGTCGCACCGTCAGCATCGTCTCGGCCGACGCCTGATCCAGGCATCGCCGGCACCCGTGCCCCGGCACGGGAGTGCTGCATGAAGAGCCCCGCTTCGGCGGGGCTTTTCGTTAGAGTTGAAGCAAGACCGGCTGGGCCGGGTTGCCGGCCCACGGCCGGCATGACATTCAAGGCGGCGGCCGGCAGGCCACGCCCATCGCAGGCATCGAAACAATGAAACTGGTAGACGAAGCAGAAATCGAAGTGTTCGCCGGCAACGGCGGCAACGGCTGCATTGGCTTCCGTCGCGAGAAGTTCATTCCGCTCGGCGGCCCGGACGGCGGCGACGGCGGTGCGGGCGGCAGCGTGTACATCCGCGCCGACGAAAACCTGAACACTCTGGTCGACTTCCGCCATGACCGCATCTTCAAGGCGCAGCGCGGCGAGAACGGCATGGGCCGCCAGGCCTATGGCAAGGGTGGCGAAGACCTGACCATCACCGTGCCGGTCGGCACCGTGGTGATCAACGTGGCCACCGATGAAGTCATCGGCGACCTGACCCGGCACGGCGATCGCCTGCTGGTGGCCAAGGGCGGTCGTGGCGGCCTGGGCAACATGCACTTCAAGAGCTCGACCAACCGCTCGCCGCGCCAGGCGTTGCCGGGCGAGCCGGGCGAGGAGCGCACGCTGAAGCTGGAGCTGAAGCTGCTGGCCGATGTCGGCCTGCTGGGCTTCCCCAACGCCGGCAAGAGCACCCTGATCCGCGCCGTTTCGGCGGCGACGCCAAAGGTGGCTGATTACCCGTTCACCACGCTGTACCCGAACCTGGGCGTGGTGAAGGTGGAGAACCACCGCAGCTTCGTGATCGCCGACATTCCGGGCCTGATCGAAGGCGCGGCCGATGGCGCCGGCCTGGGCGCGCAGTTCCTGCGCCATCTGCAGCGCACCCGCCTGCTGCTGCACCTGGTGGACATCTCGCCGATGGAAGGGGGCGTGGACGGCATCTCGCCGGTGGAGCAGGTGCGTGCGATCGAGCGCGAGCTGGAGAAGCATGACCCGGAACTGCTGAAAAAGCCGCGCTGGCTGGTGCTGAACAAGGCTGACCTGATGTTCGAAGACGAGGCGCAGGCTGCGGCCGAGCAGATCGTTGCCGAGCTGGGCTGGAAGGAGCCGTGGTTCCTGGTCTCCGCACTGGGTCGCGAAGGCACCTTCCCGATCATGAGCCGGATCATGGCCTTCTTCGATCGCCAGAAGGAAGAAGAGCAGGAAGCCCGCGACGCGCAATGATGGCGTTGTGGTTCCGTGCAAAAAACCCGGCTTTGGCCGGGTTTTTTTGTTGGCTACCGCTCTTCTGTAGGGCCGAGCCCATGCTCGGCTGCTGTTCGCGCGGCCAGCCGAGCATGGGCTCGGCTCTACAGGGTGGAAACCGCAGGCAATAAAAAACCCGGCCGGGGCCGGGCTTTTGTCTGCAGCCCAACCCCGAAGGGCAGGGCGGCAACGCCGGATCAGGCGGCCTTGAGGGCCTTGATGCGGTCGTTCAGGCGGCTCTTGTGGCGAGCAGCCTTGTTCTTGTGGATCAGGCCACGCGCGCTGAAGCGATCCAGGATCGGCTGGGCAACGGCGAAGGCGGCTTCGGCGCCGGCGGCATCGTTGGCGTCCAGCGCCTTGATCACTTTCTTGACAGCGGTGCGCAGCATCGAGCGCTGAGCCACGTTGCGCGCGTTGCGCACGACGGTCTGCTTGGCGCGCTTCTTGGCGGACTTGATATTGGCCACGGTGGTGGTTTCCTGAAAAAATCGGTGTTATGGGAACAGCAAGCTAGCTAGTATGATGGCGTAAGAAATGCACGTCAAGTCGATTGTCAAGAGGGACGCTGAGTGAGTTCACCCAAGTTGTTGCGGGGCCTGCTGTCGTTCAGCAGCATGACCATGGTCTCGCGCGTTCTCGGACTTGTCCGGGACTTCGTGGTGACCACCACGTTCGGCACCAACGCCATCACTGATGCTTTCTGGGTCGCCTTCAGAGTACCCAATTTCCTGCGCCGGTTGTTCGCCGAAGGGTCTTTTGCCACCGCTTTCGTGCCGGTGTTCACGGAAGTGAAGGAAACCCGCAGCCACGCCGAGCTGCGCGAACTGATGGCCCGTACCGCCGGCACCCTGGGCGGGGTGCTGATGCTGGTCACCGCACTGGCGCTGATCTTCGCGCCGCAGCTGGCCTCGGTCTTCTCCAGTGGCGTTGATACCGATCCGGTCAAGCAGGGCCTGCTGGTCGACCTGTTCCGCCTGACCTTCCCGTTCCTGCTGTTCGTCTCGCTGACCGCTCTGGCCGGCGGTGCGCTGAACAGCTTCCAGCGCTTTGCCATGCCGGCGCTGACCCCGGTCATTCTCAACCTGTGCATGATCGCCGGCGCGCTGTGGCTGGCACCGCGGCTGGGCGGTACGCCGGAAAAGCAGATCCTGGCGCTGGGCTGGGCGGTGCTGGCCGCCGGCATCCTGCAGTTGCTGTTCCAGCTGCCCTCGCTGAAGGGCATCAACCTGCTGACCCTGCCGCGCTGGGGCTGGCGCCACCCGGGCGTGCGCAAGGTCATGACGCTGATGGTGCCGACCCTGTTTGGTTCCTCGGTGGCGCAGATCAACCTGCTGCTGGATACGGTGATCGCGGCCAAGCTGACCGACGGCTCGCAGTCCTGGCTGTCGCTGGCTGACCGCTTCCTGGAGCTGCCGCTGGGCGTGTTCGGCGTGGCCCTGGGGACGGTGATCCTGCCGGCGCTGGCCCGCCACCATGTCAGCACCGACCGCGAGGGCTTCTCGCGTTCGCTGGACTGGGGCCTGCGCATGACCCTGCTGATCTCGGTGCCGGCCATGCTGGGCCTGCTGCTGCTGGCCGAGCCGCTGATCGCGACCATCTTCCAGCACGGCCAGTTCAGCGCCTTCGACACCCGCATGACCGCGCTGTCGGTGTACGGCCTGAGCTTCGGCCTGCCGGCATTCGCCCTGCTGAAGGTGGTGCTGCCGGCCTTCTACGCCCGCCAGGACACCAAGACCCCGGTGCGCGCCGGGGTGGCGGCGCTGGTGGCCAACATGGTGTTCAACTTCGCCCTGCTGGCCGTGCTGTACCAGGTGATGGTCCCCGACGCGCTGAAGGCGCAGGGCGTGATGGCGGCGATCGGCAAGCAGCCGGGCCTGCACCTGGCACTGGGCATCGCCAGCGCGCTGTCCAGTTACCTGAACCTGGGCCTGCTCTGGTACTGGCTGGGCAAGACCGATGTCTACCAGCGCCGGCCAGGCTGGGGCGGCTATCTGCTGCGCCTGGTGCTGGCCTGCGCGGCCATGGTTGGCGTGCTGTTGGCCCTGCTGCACTGGCTGCCGGGTTTCTCCGCGATGCGTGTGTGGGAGCGGATCGGTGCCCTGGCGTTGCTGGTCGGCGGCGGCGGCGCGACCTATGCGGTGGCCATGCTGGCGATGGGCTTCCGCCCGCGCGACCTGCGCGGGCATTGATCGCGGCCCGTGGCGGCTATACTTCAGGGTTACACCATTGAAGCGGCGGCCCCGGTCGGGCCGGAACGAGAGTTGATGAGCAGGCTGTTCAGAAGCGTCGAGGGCGGGGAGCTGTTCCCCAACGGAAGCGTGGTCTGTATCGGTGCATTCGACGGCCTTCACCTGGGCCATCGTGCGCTGGTCCGCCACGCGGTCGCCCGCGCGCGCGCCTTGGGCGTGGCCGCAGTGGCCGTGGCATTCGAACCGCTGCCGCGTGAGTTCTTCGCGCAGGGCACGCCGCCGCCGCGGCTGACCCTGGCGCGCAGCAAGGTCGAGATCCTGCGCGAGCTCGGCGTCGATGCGATCGGCCTGCTGCGTTTCGATGCCGCGATGGCGGCGATGCCGGCCGAGACCTTCGTGCACCAGTTGCTGGTGCACCGGCTGGGCGCCCGCGAAGTCTGGATCGGGCCGGAGTTCTGCTTCGGCAACCGCCGCCGCGGTGATCTGGCACTGCTGCAGGAGATGGGCGCCGAACTGGGCTTCAGCGCCGGCGAGATTGAAGCGGTGGACCTGCATGGCGAGCGCATTTCCAGCACCCGCATCCGCCAGCTGCTGCAGGGGGGCGATTTCGCCCGCGCCAACGACCTGCTCGGCCGCCCCTACGCGATCAGCGGGCGGGTGGTGCGCGGGCGCCAGCTTGGCCGTACGCTGGGCTTCCCCACCGCCAACCTGCGCTTCCCGAAGACCCCGGCACTGTCGGGCATCTACGCGACCTGGGTGCACGGCGTGTTCGACCAGCCGTGGCCGTCGGTGTCCAGCTTCGGCACCCGGCCGACAGTGGACGGCGTGGAGCCGCTGCTGGAGGCCCACCTGTTCGATTTCCAGGGCGACCTGTACGGGCGCCACATCGACGTGGAGTTTGTCGCCAAGCTGCGCGACGAAGAGAAATTCAATGATCTGGCGGCACTGACCGACCAGATGCACCGCGACGCCGAACAGGCGCGCGCCCTCCTTTCCGAACATAGATTGCGAGCCACTGCGTGAGCCAGGACTACAAGACCACCCTGAACCTGCCAGCCACCGAATTCCCGATGCGCGGCGACCTGCCCAAGCGCGAGCCGGGCATTCTGGCGCGGTGGGAAGCGCAGGGGCTCTACCAGCAGCTGCGTGACAACGCCGCCGGCCGCCCGCTGTTCGTGCTGCATGACGGCCCGCCGTACGCCAACGGCCGCATCCACCTGGGCCACGCGGTCAACAAGATCCTGAAGGACATCATCGTCAAGTCGCGCTACCTGGCCGGCTTCGATGCGCCCTATGTGCCGGGCTGGGACTGCCATGGCCTGCCGATCGAGATCGCGGTCGAAAAGAAGTGGGGCAAGGTCGGCACCAAGCTCGACGCCGTCGAATTCCGCCAGAAGTGCCGCGAGTTCGCCGAAGAGCAGATCAACATCCAGCGCGTGGACTTCAAGCGCCTGGGCGTGACCGGCGACTGGGACAACCCGTACAAGACCCTGAGCTTCGACTTCGAAGCCAACGAGATCCGTGCGCTGTCCAAGGTCGTGGCCAACGGACACCTGGTGCGTGGCGCCAAGCCGGTGTACTGGTGCTTCGACTGTGGCTCGGCGCTGGCCGAGGCGGAGATCGAGTACCAGGAAAAGGAATCGCCGGCGATCGACGTCGCCTACGCCGCGCGCGATGCGCAGGCCATCGGCCAGGCGTTCGGCGTGGGCGTGCCGGCCGACGTCGAAGTGGCCGTACCGATCTGGACCACCACGCCGTGGACGCTGCCGGCCTCGCTGGCGGTGTCGCTGGGTGCGGAAATCAACTACGTGCTGGCCGAAGGCCCGGCCCACAACGGCAAGCGCCGTTGGCTGGTGCTGGCCGCCGCGCTGGCCGAGCGCGCGCTGCAGCGCTACGGCGTCGAGAGCGTGGTGCTGCACGGTGAAACCACCGGCGCGGCACTGGAGAACCAGCTGCTGGCACACCCGTTCTATCCGCAGCGCGATATCCCGCTGCTCAACGGCGACCACGTCTCCGACGAGGACGGTACCGGTGCGGTGCACACCGCCCCCGGTCACGGCCAGGAAGACTTCGTGGTCAGCCAGAAGTACGGCCTGCTGGACAAGTACAACGCCGGGCAGGTGACCCCGATCGACGGCCGTGGCGTGTACCTGGAATCGACCCCGCCGGCCGGTGAGGTGGTGCTGGCCGGCCAGCACCTGTGGAAGGCGCAGGAGGCCATCGTCGGCGTGCTGCGCGACAACGGTGCGCTGCTGGCCTTCCACCCGATCCGCCACAGCTACCCGCACTGCTGGCGCCACAAGACGCCAGTGGTGTTCCGCGCCACCCCGCAGTGGTTCATCTCGATGGACAAGGCCAACCTGCGCAGCGATGCGCTGGCTGCGATCGACACTGTCGGCTGGTTCCCGACCTGGGGCAAGGCGCGCATCCAGAGCATGGTCGACGGTCGCCCGGACTGGACCATCTCGCGCCAGCGCACCTGGGGCGTGCCGATCGCACTGTTCACCCATCGCCAGACCGGCGAGATCCATCCGCGTTCGGTGGAGCTGATGCAGCAGGTCGCCGACCGCGTCGAAGCCGAGGGCATCGACGTGTGGTACTCGCTGGACGCCGCCGAGCTGCTCGGCGCCGAAGCGGCCGACTACGAGAAGGTCACCGACATCCTCGACGTCTGGTTCGATTCGGGCGTGACCCATGAAGGCGTGCTCGCCGCGCGTGGCTTCGGCAAGCCGGCCGACCTGTACCTGGAAGGCTCCGACCAGCACCGCGGCTGGTTCCAGTCCTCGCTGCTGACCGGCGTGGCGATCGACAAGCGCGCGCCGTACAAGCAGTGCCTCACCCATGGTTTCACCGTGGACGAGCACGGCCGCAAGATGTCCAAGTCGCTGGGCAACGGCATCGAGCCGCAGGACATCATGAACAAGCTGGGCGCGGACATCCTGCGCCTGTGGATCGCCTCGGCCGACTACAGCAACGAGATGTCGCTGTCGCAGGAAATCCTGAAGCGCAATGCTGACGCCTACCGCCGCCTGCGCAACACCGCACGCTTCCTGCTCGGCAACCTGGACGGTTTCGATCCGGCCCGGCACCTGCAACCGCTCGAGCAGATGGTCGCGCTGGACCGCTGGATCGTGCATCGCGCCTGGGAGCTGCAGGAGAAGATCAAGGCGGCCTACGACGGCTACAACATGGCCGAGATCGTGCAGCTGCTGCTGAACTTCTGCAGCGTGGACCTGGGCTCGCTGTACCTGGACGTGACCAAGGACCGCCTGTACACGATGCCGACCGATTCGCACGGTCGCCGTTCGGCACAGAGCGCGATGTACCACATCGCCGAAGCGTTCACCCGCTGGGTCGCGCCGATCCTGACCTTCACCGCCGACGAGCTGTGGGGGTACCTGCCGGGCGAACGTGCCGGCCATGTGCTGTTCACCACCTGGTACGACGGCCTGGCGCCGCTGCCGGCCGGTGCCCAGCTCAACGCCGCCGACTTCGACCAGCTGCTGGCCGTGCGCGAGCAGGTGGCCAAGGTGCTCGAGCCGATGCGCGCCAACGGTGCGATCGGTGCTGCACTGGAGGCGGAGATCACCATCGCTGCCAGCGAAGAGCAGGCTGCGCGCTGGCAGCCGCTGGCCGATGAACTGCGTTTCCTGTTCATCAGTGGCGACGTGCAGGTGCGCCCGGCGACCACCGACGAGGTGTTCGTCAGCGCCCAGCCGACCACCAAGGCCAAGTGCGTGCGCTGCTGGCACCACCGCGCCGACGTCGGCAGCAACGCCGACCATCCGGAACTGTGCGGCCGCTGCGTGAGCAACGTGACCGGCGCCGGCGAAGTGCGGAGCTGGTTCTGATGGCCGCGCCCCGTCCGCATCCGAACGCCCTGGTCTGGCTGCTGCTGTCGGCGGCCATCATCGGCCTGGACCAGTGGTCCAAGGCCTGGGTGCTGTCGAGCCTGCCGGAGTTCCAGCCGGTGGTGGTCGTCGACGGCTTCTGGAACTGGTACCGCACCTACAACACCGGCGCGGCATTCAGTTTCCTGAGCGACGCCGGTGGTTGGCAGAAGTACTTCTTCACCGCGCTGGCGATCGCCATCAGCGGCCTGATGGCCTGGTGGCTGCGCGGTACCGCCCGTGGCAACTGGAAGGCCGCAGTGCCGTACGCGCTGATCATCGGCGGCGCCATCGGCAACGTGATCGACCGCCAGGTGCACGGCCACGTGGTCGATTTCATCCAGTGGTACGTGGGCAGCTACACCTGGCCCTCGTTCAACATCGCCGACTCGGCCATCGTGGTGGGTGCCATCGGCATCGCCCTGTTTGGCCTGTTCGACGGCAAGTCCGCCAAAAAGGCGGATAATGCCAATCCGAAACCGTAAGCCGGCCGCTGCCGGGAGATTGAACTGATGGATGTGCTGCTCGCCAACCCGCGTGGTTTCTGTGCCGGTGTCGATCGTGCGATCGAGATCGTCAAGCGCGCGATCGAAACGCTGGGCGCGCCCATCTACGTCCGCCATGAAGTGGTGCACAACCGCTTCGTGGTCGACGACCTGAAGCAGCGCGGCGCGATCTTCGTCGAGGAGCTCGATGAAGTGCCGGACAACAACACGGTGATCTTCAGCGCGCATGGCGTCTCGCAGGCCGTGCGCCAGGAAGCCGAGCGTCGTGGCCTGAAGGTGTTCGATGCGACCTGCCCGCTGGTGACCAAGGTCCACTTCGAGGTCGCCCGCCACTGCCGTGCCGGCCGTGACGTGGTGCTGATCGGCCATGCCGGTCACCCGGAAGTGGAAGGCACCATGGGCCAGTGGAACCGCGAAGCCGGAACCGGCCAGATCTACCTGGTCGAGGATGTCGAGCAGGTCGCCACGCTGCAGATCAACCAGCCGGACAACTTCGCCTACACCACCCAGACGACGCTGTCGGTGGACGATACGCGCGGCATCATCGATGCGCTGCGCGAGCGTTTCCCGGCGATGCAGGGCCCGAAGAACGACGACATCTGCTACGCCACGCAGAACCGCCAGGACGCCGTACGCGATCTGGCCAAGCGCTGCGACCTGGTGCTGGTGGTCGGTTCGCCGAACAGCTCCAACTCGAACCGTCTGAGCGAACTGGCCCGCCGTGAAGGTGTGGAGTCGTACCTGATCGACGGTGCGCACGAGATCGACCCGGCGTGGGTGGCGGGCAAGCAGCACATCGGCGTGACTGCCGGCGCCTCGGCACCGCAGGTGCTGGTCGATGGCGTGCTGGCACGCCTGGCCGAGCTGGGTGCCAGTGGCGTGTCCGAGCTGGACGGCGAGCCGGAATCGATGGTGTTCGCGCTGCCGAAGGAACTGCGTCTGCGCCTGGTCGACTGACCCGGCCTGGCTCTGGTAGGTGAGACTGCACAAGGTGGGTGCGAACCTTGGTTCGCACGCCTTTGGCATGCACTGATGGGCGCACCGCCCATGACCTTTGGCCATGGGGCAGGGCACCGCACAGGCCTAGCATCGGAGGATTCTCCGCTGCTGGAAGTTGCCGATGAAGACCCGAGCCCTGGCGATGTCGTTGCTGTTCGCGCTGGCCGCCACGCCCGCGCTGGCGCAGGCCTCGCCATCGGGTGATGCCGCAGCCCCAGGACTGCTGCGCATCGATGTGGATGCGCGTGACCTGGCCCGGCGCATCTTCAAGGTGACTGCCACCGTGCCGGCCAAGCCCGGCCCGATGACCCTGCTGTACCCGCAGTGGATTCCCGGCAACCATTCACCCACTGGCCCGATCGACAAACTGGCCGGCCTGCGTGTCACCGCCAACGGCAAGCCGCTGGCCTGGCAGCGCGACCAGTACAACGTCTATGCGTTCAAGGTGGACGTGCCCGAGGGCGTCAGCGAGATCGTCGCCCACTTCGATTTCCTGTCCTCGCAGGGGGGCAGCCAGGGGCGGGTGGTGATGACCCCGGAGATGCTCAACCTGCAGTGGAATGCCAACTCGCTGTATCCGGCCGGCGTCGATGCACGCGACCTGCAGGCGCAGGCCAGCGTGACCCTGCCCAAGGGCTGGTCGTTTGCCACTGCGCTGGAAACCGCGCGCCGCGACGGCGATACCGTGGTGTTCAAGCCGATCTCGTATGACCATCTGGTCGATTCGCCGTTGTTTGCTGGCGAGCACTACCAGCGCATCGATCTCGATCCGGGCGCGAAGGTGCCGGTGCACCTCAATGTGTTTGCCGACGAAGCCAAGTCGCTGAAGCCGAGCGAGGCGCAGATCATGATGCACCGCGCGCTGGTGCAGCAGGCGGACAAGCTCTACGGTGCGCGTCACTACAACCACTATGAATTCCTGCTGGCGTTGACCGACCGTCTTGGTGGCATCGGCCTGGAGCATCACCGCTCCAGCGAGAACAGCGCCGACCCGGGTTACTTCACCGAGTGGGACGACAACGCCTGGATGCGCGATCTGCTGCCGCACGAGTACACCCATTCCTGGAACGGCAAATACCGCCGTGGCGCTGACCTGGCTACCGCCAACTTCAACACGCCGATGGGTGACAGCCTGCTGTGGGTATACGAGGGGCAGACCCAGTTCTGGGGGCAGGTGTTGGCGGCGCGCTCTGGGCTGTGGTCGGTCGCGCAGGCACGCGACATGCTGGCCAATGTGGCCGCGACCTATGATCGCGGCCGCCCGGGCCTGGCGTGGCGGCCGTTGCAGGACACCACCAACGACCCGACCATCGCCCAGCGCCGCACGTTGCCGTACCGCAACTACCAGATGAGCGAAGACTATTACTCCGGTGGCCAGATGCTGTGGCTGGAAGTGGAGGGCAAGCTGCGCGCGCTGAGCGGCAACCGTCGCAGCCTGGATGACTTCGCGCGTGCGTTCTTCGGCGTCGGCAACGGCGACTGGGACGTCAACCCGTACACCTTCGACGACGTAGTGGCGACCTTGAACGGCATCGCGCGCTACGACTGGGCGACGTTCCTGCGCGGGCGCCTGGACGGCCACGGTTCGTTGACCGGGGGGCTGGAACTGGCGGGCTGGAAGCTGGTCTACCGCAATACCCCGAACGACGCCTACAAGGCACAGGAGAAACGCGCCAAGGCGGCGTTGCTGGCGTACTCGCTGGGCGCGACCGTGCTCGACAGCGGCGTGGTCGGCGACGTGATCTGGGACAGCCCGGCCTTCAACGCCGGTCTTGCACCCGGCATGAAGGTGATCGCGGTTGGCGGGCGCGAGTACAGCAGCCAGCGCTTGAAGGATGCGGTGGCGACGGCGGCCAAGGACAAGGCGCCGATCGTGCTGCTGGTGAAGCAGTTCGATCGGATCGACACGATGAACATCGACTACCACGGTGGCCTGCAGTATCCGGTGCTGGAGCGCATTGCCGGCAAGCCTGACCGTCTGGCGGATCTGTGGAAGGCGCGATGACAGCGCGCGTGCGCGACGTCGGGATCCTTCTGATGGCGGTCCTCGCCATCATCGGCGCGTTCCTGCACGGTGACGGGCGCTGGCTGCATTGGCTGGCGAAGCCGGCGACCACGCTGCTGATCGCTGCCATCGCCTGGCGGGTGCGTGATCCTGCGCGGCCGTCCTACCGGCGCGCGGTGCTGGCCGGCATGCTGCTGTCGTGCGTGGGTGACATCGCGCTGATGTTGCCGATGGACGCGTTCGTACCGGGGCTGGTGGCGTTCCTGCTGGCGCACCTCTGCTACATCGTCGCCTTCCGTGAGGGCCTGCGTGCCGGGCGTGGCCTGCTCGCCGCCAGCATCCTGCTCGGTGCGTTCGCTGTACTCAATGTGCTTGGGCTGTGGCCGCACCTGCCCGCACCGATGCGCATTCCGGTGCTGGCATACGTGGTGGTGCTGGCATCGATGGCGGTACTGGCGCTCGCACGCCAGTGGCGGCGACCGCACACCGATGCAATGGAAGCCAGCAGCGCCCGCTGGGCGGCCGCCGGTGCGCTGCTGTTCGTCGCCAGCGATTCGCTGCTGGCCTGGGACCGCTTCGCCGGCGGCCTGCAGCTGGCCAGCCTGCTGGTGCTGTCCACCTACTACGGCGCGCAGTACGCCATCGCCCGTTCGGTGAAATAGAAAAAGGGGACGGAGGGGATTAAGTCGCAGACGGCACCAAGGCGCAAACGACTTAATCCCCTCCGTCCCCTCTTTGCGTTGACTATTGGAGGCTCGCGTTGCCGGAACGGCCCTGTGCATCGAACGAGAGTCGCACGGACTGGCGATCACCGGCGACTTCATCCGGCAGCCACACCAGCTTGCCACCCTTGCGCACGATCACATAGACGTGGCCGACGTCACCCGGCGTGGCCATCAGGGCGTTGCGCTGCGCCTGCAGCGCCTGGGCGACGCGTGGCACCGCCTCGAAATCAATGTTGGCCAGCGCCGTGCTGCTGCGGCGCAGGGTGATGGTGGGCGCGAAGCGCTGCGGATCGACCGGCTCGCCCTTGCGCCACTGGCCGTGCTCGAAGTGGTAGCTGTCCACGTGCGTGGGTTGCTGCGGATCGACCAGGTCCAGATTGATGCGGCCGTCATCGTAGAAGTGGATGCTGTGGAACACCATCAACCGGTGCCCGGCCAGGGCTGGCATCTGTTCCAGTGCCTGGCGGGCGGCCAGCAGGTAGTCCGCATCGAACAAGCGGTTGCTGCGTTCGGGCATCGGCATCGACCGCGGTTCGGGAATCGGTGCGAGCGAAGCAGGCCGCTCGCGCGGTGGTGGCGTGGTGATCGGCGTAGTTGCGCGGTCATCCTGCACCGGATGGCCCATCGTTTCGGCAAGGGTCTGCAGTGCCCCGCCGGCAACGGCGACGCCGGCCAGCAACAGCAGCACCATCGAAAATACCAGCCGCGTCGAGGGGGGTTGCTTCATACACCCTCCAGACGTACGTTGCCGCGATCTTCCGGGTCGTACAGCAGCGTGACCTGCTCGCGTGGAAGGTTGGCCAGCTCGATCAACGGGATGAAGCGGCGCACGCTCACCTGCTGTATGCCACCTTCGCGGTCCGTGTACTCCAGCTGGAACTCCACCTGCGGCTGCTCGTTGAGGTAGGTGCCGGTCTGGCGCAGCTTCAGCACCTTCGCATCCACGCCGATGCCGCGGTACTTCAGCGCGTCGCCGCGTGCATCGGCCTGCAGCAGGCGCCCCAGGACGCGCAGACCCAGGGCGTAGCCGCACAACACCAGCGGGCACACCAGCAGTGGGTGGCCGAAGGACAGGAACGTCCAGCCCAGGCCCTCGCTCTGCAGCCGATAGGCGAGCACGTAGGCGCTGGCAACCACGACGATGCCGATGACCGCTCCGGCGCCGCGGCGCCAAAGGCTGGCGACATCAAGTTCGGGCTGGGCACCGTCCAGCACCACATTGGGGAACGCACCCGGCATCCGGCTCAGGCGAACCTCGATGCGCTGGCCAGCCACGAAACGCTGCAGCTGCGGTTTGCTGTCCACCACCAGCATCTGCTCGTTGATCGGCGTGCCGGACAGGTTCTGGAAGCCCAGTTGCAGCTTCCACTGCGCGAAGCCGCGCACGTGCACGCCGGTCTGCTCGGCCTGTTCGATCAACGCCTCACGTGGCTCACCGTCGGCCAGGATGGTGCGCACCCGATGCAGCGCGCGCGGCGGGCCCAGCAGCAGGTAGTGCAGGAAGGCGAGCAGCAACGCGAGCCACAGGGCCAGCGACAGCGCGAGCAGCAGCAGGGCCAGCCATGGCGCGCTGCGGTCGGCCAGTGGCACCGGCCACGACGTGCCGAAGTAGAGGATGCTCGGGAAGGGCAACGCGAAGAACAGCAGGAACGCGCCCCAGAACCAGAGATAGGCCTTCATGGGGTGGTGGGGGACCGATGGAACAGGGCGCGTAGGGTACTACGCTCAGCGGATCTGCAGGGTCAGCAGGAAGTAGCGGCCAAGTGGATCGTCCAGCCCCGGCATCTGGCCGCCATTGCCGACCAGGTAGTTCACCGGTTGCGTGTCGAGCACGTTGTGCACGTCCAGCGCGGCGACCACGCGCGGCCCCAGCCGCCTTGCCAGATGCAGGTTCCAGCGCAGCTGCCGCGGATTCATGCAATGGTTCTGCTCGCGCTGTTCCTCCGGGCATTCCGCACCGGGCAGCCAGGCACGCGTGCGCCCTACCTGGTTGCCGCGCAGGGCGATGTCCCAGTTGCTGTTCTGCCACTGCACATTGAGCACGGCGGCCATCGCTGGCGTGACATGGCCACGCAGGTCCACCGTCGCTTCGTGGCCACGCTCGCGGCGTAGCTCCTGCTGTTTCAATGCATCGACGGAGAACAGCCACTGGCCGGTGCTGCCGGTGTCGATGTGGTACTCCCCGCGCAGAACAAGGTTGCGCGATGTGGTGCGGCCGATGTTGTCGAAGGACAGGCGCAGGTTGTGCAGGTTGCCGTCCTCGTCCAACTCCCACGTGCTTGAATTCCACACTGCGTCGGCCGGTTGCAGGGCCAGGATCTCGTTGCGCAGTTCGACGATGTTGTGGGTCAGCGACAGTGAAAACGCATCGGTCGGTGTCCAGGTCGCACCCAAGGAATGACTGCGCGACCGCTCCGCTTTCAGCGCATCGTTCTCCACCACGTCTACGGTTACGCTGCAGCGTCCGTTGCCGTTGCTCTGCGCGCAGTCGGGCAGTGCACTGGAGGCGGGTAGTTCGATCGCGCCGAAATAGCCCGGCGGCCGCCGTTGCTCGAACAGGCTGGGGGCCCGGTAGCCGCGCCCGGTGGCAAGCAGGAATGACCACTGCGGTGTCGGGCTCCAGCGTACGCCCACGCGGGGCGAGAAAGCCTGGTAATCGCCATCGCGGTCCCAGCGTGCTGCCAGGTCCACGCGCAGCGTGCGCGCCAATGGCAGGCCGAGTTCGGCGTAGGCACCGCCACTGCGGCGTGACAGGTGGCGTTGTTCCTGTGGCAGGCCCAGCGCCAGGTCGCCCTGGCTCAGCAGCGCGTCGGGATGCGACGTCCAGCGTTCCTGGCGCAGGTCGATGCCGGTGGCCACTTGTGCAGCACCGCCGGCCAATGGCATCAACTCGCGCTGCATGCCCCACCAGCCCTGCCACTGCTCGGTGCGCCCGCGGTTGCGGATCGACGGGAACAACTGCGCGGCGGTCTCTGCCGGCAACGAGGTGAAGCCGGGCAGGAAATCCAGCGTCTCGGCCGCGCGCAAAAGTGGTTGGGCGCGCACGGTGCCGGACGTCGTCAGAGTGACATCGCTGCGCTGTGCGCTGATGCCGGCATCCCAGCTGCGGCGGCCCTGGTCGCGGCCGATGCCGAAGGTGACGTCGGCATCGGTGGCACGTACATGCGGACGCACGTTGCCGGCTTCGCGCAGCACGCTGTTGAAGGTGAACCCATAAAGTCCGATGGCTACGGCGGTCGGGCCGAGGTCGAAGCGCTGCCGGTTGTGGCTGGCCCGTGCCTCGGCGTAGGCATAGCGACCCTCGCCGCGCTCATGCCGATAGCGCAGGTAGGCCGAGGCGGTGTCCGAGGCCGGTTGCAGCGAACGCGGGCGTGCGCTGTCGAACCAGCAGGCACCATCGCGCCGTTTCAATGGCCCTTCGCAGCGCGTTGCCGGCCAGTAGCGTCCATCGCGGAACGCGCCGATCAGGTACTGCGAGGTTTCCGCATGCCATTCGCGGCGATCGCCGGCCACGTGGTCGATGCGATGCAGGTCGATGCCAGCGAACCAGCGGTCCCCTCCGTCCCGCACGCCGCCGGTGGCCGCCTGCAGGCGATACTGGCCGGCGTCGCCGCGCCCGCTCAGGCCGGTCTGCAGCATGGCTTCAGGGCCATCGGCCTGGTCACGCAGGATGATGTTGACCACGCCGGACATCGCGTCGGCTCCATAGATGGCCGACGCACCGCCACGCACCAGTTCGATGCGCTCGACGAAGCTGAGCGGGATGCCCCCCAGGTCGGTGAGCCCGCCCTGTTCCAGCGACACCATCGGATAGCGTGGCAGGCGCCGGCCATTGACCAGGAACAAGGTCGCACGCGGTCCCATGCCGTCCAGGCTGGTGGTGGTGGCCGCACCCACCGGCAGGTACTGCGAATCGCCACTGCGCGAGGTGCTCATTGCCGGGTGGCCGTTCATGCCCGGCAAGTGCCGCAGCAGGTCGAACAGGCTGCCGTAACCGCTGCGCAGGATGTCATCGCGGTCGATGATGGTCACCGGCAGCGTGGTCTGCACGGAGGTGCGCGGCAGCCGGCTGCCGGTGACATGGATCGGCGCCAGCTCCACCTGCGGTGGCGTCTCGGGCACCCTGCCCGGCGACGGTGCCGCGGGCATCGCACGCGCCGCGACCGGCGGTGGCGATGGCGGTGCCGGCCGGGTGCGGCGGACGACGAATCCACCGGCAGGCGTGCGCAGGATGGTCACCGGCATGCCGGCGACCAGTTCCTTCAGGGCCACGGCCGCGTCGCTATGGCCATGGGTGCCGGCCGTGCGCAGGCCATCCAGTTCACGCGCATCGAACAGCAGGGCGATGCCACTCTGGCGCGCCCATTGCTGCAGGGCAGGTGCGAGCGGGCCTGAACCCACATCGACCTCCAGGGTGCCGGCCTGTTCGGCTGCATCGGCAGAGGGCAGCGCGGCGAAGCTCAGCGCGAAGCAGAACAGGGTGCGGAGCAGCCCCTCCCGCAGCGCGCCCGGTACTGCCTTCACTGCAGGCCTCCTCAGTACGTGCGGCGCAGTTCCAGCGCGCCATCCGGTCGCGTCTGGCCAGCCACCGACCAGCCCAGTTCCAGCGCCGACAGCAGTTCCTGCGCATCACCGGCACGGAAGGTGCCACTCACGGCCAGGCTGGCGATCTCGGGATCGGCGATCACCAGCGGCGTGCGACCGTAGCGGTTCATGCGCTCGACCACGATCGACAGCGGCGTGGCGTCGAACACCAGCTGTCCCTTCAGCCAGCCTTCGGCAGCGGCATTGGACGACAGCGCCGGGCCGGGCTGGAAGCGGCCCGAGGGCAGCACCTGCAGCTGCTGGCCGGGTGCCAGGGTGTGCTGGGTCCCGCCATTGCTGACTTCCACCGCACCTTCCAGCAGTGCGACTTCGACCAGGCCGTCGTTCAGGCGCTCCACCTGGAAGGTGGTGCCGATGTCGCGGATGGTGCTGTCGCCGGCGCGCAGCTGCAGCGCCTTGCTCGACGGTGCGACCTGCAGCTGCAGGCGGCCCCGTTCCAGCACCAGGTTGCGATGGCGCCAACCGAATCGGGCGTGCAGCGTGGTGCCCGCATCCAGCGTGGCCACGCTGCCATCGGCCAGCGTCTGCTGCCGGGGCTGGTGGGAATCGTTGGCATAGCGCAGCGGTGTGGGGTTGCCGTCGATGGCGACCATCCAGCCGATCCCGATGGCCAGGCAGACGCCTGCGGCGGCGGCCACTGCCGGCAGCCAGCGACGCTGCGCCGGCCGTGCCGCACGTGCTGCGGCGGTGCGCAGCCATGGGTCGGCGGCCAGTTCTTCGCCCCGCTGGAACAGGGTCTCGGCCTGGATCCAGGCGCTGACATGGGCCGGGTCCTCGGCCAGCCAGTCCTCGAACCTCTCTCGCTCGCCCGGCGTGCAGTCCGGAGCCTCCAGCCGCGCCACCCAGGCGCTGGCGCGTTCAAACAGCAGGGTGTCTTCCCTGGGTCTGGCGTGACTCATCCGTTGTCCCTGTCGTTGTGCAGCGGATCCGATCCGAGTTCCTGGCGCAGGCCCTGCAGGGCGCGGGCGATATGTTTTTCCACGGTCTTGGCGGTGATTCCACAGTGCCGCGCGATCTGCGTATAGCTCATGCCGGTGATCCGGTTGAGCAGGTACACCTCGCGCGCGCGCTCGGGCAGCTTGAACAGGGCCTGCCGCAGCAGGGACAGCATCTGCCCGGACTCGGCCTGGCGCAATGGATCGGGCGACGTGCTGGAGGGCTCGTCGCCGCCATCGTGTTCGGCAAGAGACAGGTGTGGCCGCGACTGCGACGAGCGGCCGCGGTCTGCCAGGCGGTTGCGGGCGATACGATACAGCAGCAACCGCAGCTCGTCGGCACTGTGCGCGCGATAGCGGATCAGCCGCTCCATGCAGTCCTGCGCGATGTCTTCGGCATCCTCCGGCCCAACGCCGCGCGTGCGCAGGAAAGTGCACAACGGCGCGCGCTCTTCCCGTACGAACGCAATGAACGCGTCCGTCGGCACGGACAGGTCCGGCGCGCGATGGATCAGAGGAGAGGGCGTGGACAGGGCTGGCCTCGGGCGTCGGTGGCGGGTGCGTCTTCGAGTTTTACGCGACGATGACCGGATGGGGAAGAGTGTGCATGGCCCCTGATTCCATTGTGAATGCATTCATGTTTCGGGGGCTGGTGCGCTGGGGGAGTTTGCGCCGCCCGGACGTTGAACTCCTGACCCGTGTGTTGCGGGTGGAGAGAGAACACATGAAGCATTCGAAGTTGAGCCTGGCCCTGGCCGGGCTGATGGGCATCACCGCCATGGCGGCGGTTGATGACGTCATGGCAATGAATTATCACGTGCGGGACGATCGCGTCTTCCTCAGCGGCGGCGTGACCGTCGCCGACGTGGTGGCGCTGCCCGCGCTGCTGGCCAAGGCACAGGCTGAAGGCCGTCCGATCCGCGAAGTCGTGCTGCGCACATCCAATGGTGGCGCGCTGATCGCCGGCGAGTGGCTGCAGGCGGTGATCCGCACCCAGGGCCTGGACACCATCGTGTCCGGCCACTGCATCTCGTCCTGCTCGATCATGCAGTCCGGTGGCGTCAACCGTTACCTCGGCGGCGATCTGCCACTGGTCGACTCGGTGCAGATCCATGCCGCCAGCAGTGGCGGCAAGATCACCTATGCGCCGTCAGCGCGCATGACCCAGATCTACACAGGCAACTACGGCGGCGGGATGGATGCGGGCCTGTTGCACAAGGCGATGTATGAAGTGGTTCAACCCAATGGCCTGCTGGTATTCCGCGACCCGGCGCGCACCACGGGTACGTCGGTCACCTTCGATCCGGATGGCAGCGGCAGCAAGCTGGAGTCGTTCCCGGGCCAGGACATCCGCGGCAACAACATCATCAACACGGCAGGCTATCGCGATCCGGGCGACACCCTCCGTGTCACCAGCAACGTCAGCGGCGACATCAACCCGGGCTACCTGCGCACCGCGCGCCAGCTGCAGGCCTTCGTCGACGACGATTTCGCGCGCTGGAATACCGACTGGGCCAGCACCTACATCAACTACGCGGTGAGCCTGTACAACGTCTCCACGCGGGGGCCGAACGGCATCGGCACGCAGTCGCTGCAACAGCTGCTCGCCGATCCCGACCTCCAGGAAGAGCTGCGCGGCCAGTTGCGGCTGGCCGATCTGGATGCGTCCACCCTGGGCAGTTCGGCGGGCGTGATCCGTGTCAGCAACGGCGCCACCTGGCGCACCGCCGAAACCACCGGCGCCGATTTCATTCTGGTGGACAACGGCACCATCGCACTGGAGGGTGGTGCGCTGCGCACCCCCGAACTGCGGGTGATGCCGGGCAGCATCGTGGTCGGCCACGGTGATATCGCATCGGTCGGCACCGACAGCGATGCGTTGCTGGATGGCACCGGCCCGTCCTACCGCGAGGATGGCTTCAACCGCCTGCGCGTGTTCGGCACGTTGATGCCGCGTGGCGGTGATCTGGTGACCCACGGCTACGTCAACATCATGCCCGGCGGGCAGGTGCTGTTCGATGTTACCGAAGCGGGTGGTGCCGGCAGTGGCCGCCTGCGCGTCGGCAGCTTCTACGATGGCGGCACCGAGGAGGGCGCGCTGGTGATCGCGCAGGGCGCGCACCTGGCGTTGAACGTCGCCCAGGGCTTCTATGCCGGCACCTACCGTCGCGACCTGGTGGAAGGACCGATCTACCAGGGGGGCTTCCAGGATGCCGTGCGGCTGGGCGATGCCGGCTACAGCGCCAGCATCACGGCCGGTGAAGTGTTCCGCCCGCGCCACAATTCGCTGCTCAGCTTCAACGTCAACCAGACCGCCGATGGCCTGTGGTTGACTGCCAATCCAGGCTTCGACCAGCTGGGCCTGTTCACCAACGGCACCTCCGGCGACGGCCTGGGGCGCGCGCTGGCCGCTGCATCGGACCGCCAGGACAGCGGCCTGAAGTCGTTGCTCGGCGCGCTGCAGTTCGCTGACCGTGATGTGATCGCACAGCAGGCTGGCGCCCTGCGCGGTGACGCGCACGCCAGCCTGCGCCTGGCCGACAATGCACTGATCGGCAGCATCGGCAACGTCGTGCAGCAGCACCAGGCAGCGATGCGCAGTGGCGGCGATGCAGACGGGTTGGCTTCGCAGGCGGCGCAGTCGGTCTCAGCGCAGCCGGGCATGCGCCATGGCAGCCTGTTCAATCAGCTGGCCATGCATCTGGTCGAGCCGGCGGGCGAGGCTGCTGGCGACAGCCGCGTGGCGGGGCGCAGCCATGGCCTGTGGGCACGCGGTTTCGCCAGCCATGGCCGCATCGATGCCGACGGCGGCGTGGCCGGCCTGAGCCACAACATCGGTGGCATCGTGGTCGGTGCCGACACCCGCGTGGCCGATGACCGCGTCACCCTTGGCGTCAGCGTGGCCGCGGCCGACATGTCGACCAAGGCCAGCGATGGCTCCGGTTTCAGTGGCGACGTACGCGCGCTGGATGTGGGCGGCTATCTGGATGCGACCTATTCGCGGGGCTATCTGTCGGCGGCCGTGCGCTACACCGACCTGCGGCATGACACCCGCCGCAGCCTTTCGGCCATCGATGGCCTGCAACAGCCGCTGCGCGCCCGATA
This sequence comes from Stenotrophomonas sp. YJH_SMC_130, assembly GCF_059369035.1. NCBI lineage: Bacteria > Pseudomonadati > Pseudomonadota > Gammaproteobacteria > Lysobacterales > Lysobacteraceae > Stenotrophomonas > Stenotrophomonas sp. YJH_SMC_130. Next base: position 495,765 of record NZ_JCAFSH010000001.1, on the reverse strand, counting down.
CAGCAACGATGCGATCTCGGCGCGAGTCGAACACGCGTTCTCCTTCACCACCGGCAAGGGACTGGTGATCCAGCCGCTGCTGCCGGTGGTGGACTACGCACGGACCTCGGCCACCCGTTTCAATGAAGGGCAGGGCGCCGGTGCGCTGCTCGGCCGCAGCGGCAGCCTGGAGAGCATTCGTGTGGGTGCCGGCCTGCAGCTGTTCAAGACCTTCGAGGGCAACAACGGCGAGCGCATCACCCCGCGTGCCCGCGTGGTCTGGCAGAAGGAACTGGGTGACACCCAGGCGCGCTACAGCACCGGCTTCGCTGCGGCCCCGGACCTAGTGTTTGGTGCCAGCAGCCAGGCCGTGGGTGAGCAGGTGCTGGCCTGGAACCTGGGCGTGACCAGTCGTGCCAGCGAGCGCCTGTCGATCATGGCCGACTACGTGGGTGAGCGCCGCGACGGGCAGATCCAGAACGGCGTGATGCTGGGCCTGGGCTATCGGTTCTAAGTGGTACCCGGCCCCGGCGATATGCGTATCGCCGGGGCCATCCCATCAGGGCAGGTGCTGCGGTATGGTCGGCAGGGAACTCCAGCCAGGCCCCGTCATGCAGATCGCCGTTTTCAGTGCCCGCCCCTACGATCGTCGTTTCCTCGGCGAGGCCAACCAGCGCGATGCGGCCGGGCAGGGCTTTGTGTTCGTGTACTTCGATGCCGCGCTGGACGTGCATACCGCTGCGTTGGCACAGGACTGCGCCGCGGTATGCGTGTTCGTCAATGACCGCCTCGACGCGCCGGTTCTGCACGCGTTGCATGCGCTGGGCGTACGCGCCATCCTGCTGCGCTGCGCCGGCTTCAACAATGTGGACCTGGCCACCGCGAAAGCGCTGGAGCTGTTCGTCGCACGGGTGCCGGCCTATTCCCCCGAAGCCGTGGCCGAGCACGCGCTGGCGCTGGTGATGACGCTCAACCGGCAGACCCATCGCGCCTACAATCGCGTGCGCGAGGGCAACTTCATGCTCGATGGCCTGCTCGGCCGCACTCTGCATGGGCGCACGGTCGGCATCGTCGGCACCGGCAAGATCGGCCTGGCCACCGCGCGCATCTTCCACGGCATGGGCTGCACCGTGCTGGGGCATGACCCGTATCCATCGCCGGCCTTCGCCGGCGTGGGCGACATGGTTGGGCTGGATGAACTGCTGGCGCGCGCCGACATCGTGTCGCTGCATTGCCCGCTGACGCCCGATACCCAGCACCTGATCAACGACGCCTCGCTGGCGCGGATGAAGACCGGCGCGATGCTGGTCAACACCTCGCGCGGCGCGCTGGTCGATACCCATGCGGTGATTCGCGCGCTGAAGTCGCGGCGGCTGGGGCATCTGGCCATCGACGTCTACGAGCAGGAAAGCGCGCTGTTCTTCCAGGACCTGTCCGGCGAGATCATCGACGACGAGGCCTTCCAGCGCCTGATGACCTTCCCCAACGTGCTGGTGACCGGCCACCAGGGCTTCTTCACCGTAGAGGCGCTGCAGGAGATCTCGGCAATCACGCTGGGGAACCTGCGGGATTTCGCCGAGGGGCGGGTGTGTGCGAACCGGGTGGGAGCGTAGACACGCTGCGGAAGTGGGCCTCACCCAGTCCCCACCTAGGGTATTTACTTTGGGTGAATATCATATGAAGCTGTCGTGAAGGGGGGCTTGTCCTCCCTTGAAGTACAGGGGGCGCAAGGGACGGCGCAGCTGCTTTCTGGCCGGAACATGACGCCAGCACACGTCGGTGGATTACCGATCGTCTGGTGATTGCCGACGCAATTGGACAAAGGGATGTTCCATGCGTATCTGGCAGTGGCAGGCGTTGTTGGGCGCGGCATTGGTCGTGTCATCCGGGTGGACCTGGGCGAGTAGCCCGGTCACCCCGCATACCGAGTACTACAAAAAGATCAAGAACAGCGAGGGGCTGGCACCGCTGACCTCGAGCCTGTTCGGGGATAGCATCAGCCCCAGCTCGGGGTCGACCGAATTTGTCGTTACCGACATCGACTTGCCAGGCAACAACGCGCTGCCGGTGCGATTGCAGCGTCGTCTCGCTGTGCAGTCCTTCAAGGACCGGCAGCCGTTGGGGGGATTCGGCAGCTGGGACATCGAAGTCCCCTACATGCACGCCACCTTCGACTCCATCTGGAAGTGGAACGAGTCGGGTAATGGTGCCACCCAGCGTTGCTCGCAGACCTTCTACCCCAAGACGCGTACCGGCGTGGGCACCTTCGAGATTTGGACCGGCGTGCAGGTGCGTGTCCCCGACCAGGGCGAGCAGGAGATGCTGCTGATCGCCAACGCCTCCAACCCGAAACCCACCAACGGTGAAACCTATCGTTGGGGCACTCGAGGCAATATGCGCCTCAGTTGCCTGGGCTCGACGGCCAATGGCTATCCCGGTGAGGGATTCCTGGGCGTGGATGCTTCGGGGAATCGCTACTTCTTCAATGTGGGTATTGAACGAACAGCGGGCTTCATGGATCTCGGCCAGGGCGTAGGTTCCAAGTTGGTGCGTGTTCTGCTGATGGCCAGCCGGGTCGAAGATCGCCACGGCAACTGGGTAGCCTATGACTATTCGGGCGACAAGCTGGTTGGCATTCGCGGCAGTGATGGTCGTGCCATCTCCATTGCCTATGCCGGGGACCGCATTGCCAGTGCGACAGCCAATGGCCGTACCTGGAGCTACGAGTACAACGAGGGCTCCGGTGCAATGGGATTCGCACGCTGGCCTGCGCTGCGTGCCGTGCAGCAGCCGGATGGTGCTCGCTTCGGCTATGAGTACAGCTGGCAGGACGGCGGATTCGGAGGGCTGAATCCGGAGTATCAGAGCTGGGATGGTGAACCGAAGCTCTGCATCAAGCCCACGTTCGAGCAGTCCGGCTTTACCCTCATCGCGACCCACCCATCGGGAACGCGCGGGCAGTTTGAGTTCAAGTACCTGCGCCGCACCCGGCTGGGTGTGAAAAGTACGGCCTGCGCAGACATGGGCGGTGGGCGCTACGCGCAACGCGCCTCCAATGCGTTCGACCTCTTCGCGATCACCAGCAAGACGCTGACGGGGGCCGGGTTGGGCAGTCTGACCTGGACGTACGAATCGGGCGGGTATGACTCGGGCCTGGCGAACTCCGCAGTGTCGACGATCGTGGAGCCGGACGGCACGCGTCGTCACAGCGTATTCGGACGAAAATTCGACGAGAATGAGGGGCAGTTGCTGCAGGAGGCGGTGCGCGCGCCGGACGGTCAGATCGTCCAGGTCACCACCAATACCTATATGAGTTCGGACGAGGTCCAGGCCGGACCGTTCCCGGACAGCTATGGTTCGATGACCGCAGCCGATGATCCCTTCGCCGTCAAGATTCGTCCCCTGAAGCAATCTGTGCTCAGCCAGGATGGTGTCAACTTCGTCAACACGACCGATCAGTTCGATGCGCATGTGCGGCCGGTGGTGCAGACCGAGAGTAACTCGTTGGGGCGCGCGCGAACGCTGAGAACCACCTACTTCGACGACACGGGTCGTTGGATACTCAGCCAAGTCGCGCGCAGCACACAGAGCGTTGGCGGCGTTGAGATTGAGACCGAACGCACCGAGTTCGACTCGATGGCGCGCCCGCAACGTACCTACGCCTTCGGCGCGTTGCAGCAGACGCTGGGCTATCACGCCGATGGCACGCTCGCCTCCGTGGCCGATGGCAAGGGCAATGCCATTGCGCTTGGCAGCTGGAAGCGTGGCCTGCCGCAGAGTGTCGCGTATCCGGACGGCAGCAGTGCCTCGCTGCAGGTCGATGACAATGGCTGGGTGCGCGCAGCGGTGGAGCCCAATGGTGCCAGCCGGAGCTTCGACTACGACGGGATGGGCCGAATCATACTGGCGACCCAGGCCGCCAATGACAGCGTGGCCTGGAATCCTTCTACAACGCGATTCTTCCAGGTGCCGGGAGCGGAGATCGGGCTGGAAGCGGGACATTGGAAGCGCGAGTCCAGTACCGGCAACGCACGCGCGGTGACGTACTACGATGGGTTGTGGCGCCCAGTATTGGAAGAGTCGTTCGACGCTGCGGACCGTGGCGGTACATTGCGCCAGACGGTGACCCGTTATGACAGCAATGGGCGCCTGGTTTTTACCTCCTATCCGACGCGCGCGGCGTCCGACTTCCGCTCGGCGCTGCCCGGCACCCATACCGGCTATGACGCGCTCGGGCGCCCCAATCGCAGCGAGCAGGACAGCGAACTGGGCCGGCTTGTCACGACCACCGAGCAGCTCGGTGGAGGCAGCGTAAGGGTGACCAATCCGCGCGGCATTGCCACCACCACCGACTACCTGATGTACGGCAAGCCCAGCCAGGACACGCCCATCCGGATTCTCCACGCTGAGGGAGTGGTGACGGAGATTCAGCGCGACACGCTGGGCAAGCCGCTGTCGATCCTGCGACGCAACGGCGATGGCAGCATCAGTGTGCGGCGGCAGTACGTCTATGACGGCGCCCAGCGACTGTGCAAGAGCATGGAGCCCGAAACGGGTACGACCGGCATGGGCTATGACGCTGCAGGCAATCTGCTCTGGTCTGCCTCGGGCCTGACGTTGCTGGGCCCTCAATGCGACAGCGAGGCTGCCTATGCGTCGCCTTCACGGGCTGACCGCACCTACGACAGCATGAATCGTTTGCTGACGCTGCGCTTCTCGGATGGCCAGGGTGATCAGGACTGGAACTACTGGCCTGGCGGGAAAGTGAAGCGTGTGCAGACCCGCAACAACGGCGCCGTCACCACCAACGACTACACCTACAACCTACGCGGGCTGCCTACGTCCGAGAGCGTGGCCTACGACGGTGGTGAGGCCTGGGCGCTGGGCTATGGCTACGATGCGAATGGCGCTTTGGCAACCCATGTGCAGCCGTCCGGCCTGACGATCGACTACGGCCCGAATGCGCTGGGGCAGCCGACGCGAGCCGGAGCCTTCGCCACCAACGTGCGCTATTACGCGAACGGCGGCATGAGCGGCTTCACCTATGGTAACGGCGTCGTGCATCAGATGACGCAGAACGCGCGCGGCCTTCCCGATCGCAGCACCGACAGTGGTGCCGGTGGCAAGGTCATCGATGATGGCTACGATTACGATGCCAATGGCAATGTGGCGGCCATCAGTGACGGCCTACCGGCAGCCCCTGGAAACCGCGACATGCGCTATGACGGTCTGGATCGTCTGACCGCGGTGACGGCAGCCAGCTTCGGAAACGCAAGCTATGCGTACAACGTTCTGGACAACATCGTGGCCGCCAACGTCGGCGCGCGGCGGCAGTCCTTTGAGTACGACTTCAACAATCGGTTGACGAACGTGCGGGATGTCGGCAGTGGTGCGACCGTGACCGGGCTTGGCTATGACAGCCAGGGTAACCTGAAGATCCGCAATGGCGTGGCGTTCCGGTTCGACTACGGCAATCGCCTGCGCGAGGTCGATGGCAAGGAGGCCTATCAGTACGACGCGCATGGACGCCGCACCCTGGCCAGTGCGCCCAATGGCAACATTCGTTCCCTCTATGGGCAGGATGGCGTGCTGCGCTATCAGCACGATCAGCGCCAGGCGAAGGGCTTTGACTATATCCAGCTCAACGGCAGCCTTGTTGCCAAGCGTGCCGTGGATATCGCGCCTGCAGCACTGGTCGTAACGGTTCCGGGTTACAGTGCGGACGGTGCGTTTGCGGTGCAGTGGACAGCCGTTGCCGGTGCGCAGCGTTACGAGGTGCAGGAGTCGGGTGGCGGTGACTGGCAGGCTGTCTATCAAGGGCCTGCGCTGAACGTTTCGCTGGCCGGGCGAAGCTCCGGCGTCTATCGCTATCGTGGCCGTGCCTGCAATGGCACTGTCTGCGGTGCTTGGGGTGTGGAAGCTTCCATCCAGGTGGAGCTTGCTCCCACCGCTGCGCCGGTGATCACTGCACCGGCGCAAGGTATCAACGGAACCTATTCCCTGAGCTGGTCAGCGGTGCAGGGGGCCGCCCGCTTTGTGCTTGAGGAGGCCGTGGGGGGTGGTTGGAATGTGGCCTTTGATGGCTCTGGCCGAACCTATCAAGTGACCAGCAAGCCTGCAGGCACCTACCGCTATCGGGTCAAAGCATGCAATCCACAGGGCTGCGGCGCCTACTCGACCGAAGCGGCGATTACTGCGCTGTATGCCCCATCCGTACCCGCACTGTCGGTACCTGCTGCGAGCTACAACGGCAGCTACGCCGTCTCTGTTTCGAGCGTGGCCCAGGCCAGCAGCTATCGCATTGAAGAACAGTTCAACGGGGGGGCATGGACTGAGATCAACCGGATCAGTGGGAATCAACTGGCCATTAGTGGACGAATCGCCGGCAGTTACGCCTATCGTGCCTTTGCATGCAATGACGCCGGGTGCAGCGCGGCAAGCGCCGTAGGCGGTATCGTCGTGACATTGCCACCGGTCCAAGCCACGGGAATCAATCTCGGTGGCGTGAGCTACAGTTCAACCGTGAGCATGTGGTGGGGCGCAATCCCCACCGCGACGAGTTACCAGTTGATGGAACAGCTCAACGGCGGTGGCTTCGGACTCGCCCAGGAAGACGGTGCGACCGCTGTGGCCCGAGGCGGCCGCTGGCCGGGGCAGTGGGACTACCAGGTGCGTGGCTGCAATGTCGCCGGTTGCGGACCGTGGTCAGCGGTAGCGGGCGTGCGCGTGATTGGTCCTCCGGCGACCCCGGTCCTGCGCGTGCCGGATGGAGTGGGAATCGGCGCGGCTTACTCGATCTCCCTGCTGGAAGTAGCGGACGCGACGCGCTATGAAATCGACGAAAGTATTGACGGCGCCAACTGGTCGCTGATTGCGGGGGATCGAACCGTTTCCCTGAATAAGGGCGGCGGAGGCAACTTCTACTACCGTGGTCGTGCCTGCAATCCCGCAGGCTGCAGCCCCAGTTCTGCTGCTGGCCTGGTTGCGATTTCCAGTGCGCCGGCCGTACCTACGGGTGTGAGGATCGTAAAGAGCGGCCCCAACATCTGCTCGGTCATCTGGAATGCGTCGCCGGGTGCCACCTACTACAACATGCGTTCAAGCAGCGGCGGCGCGACCTATAGGGCAGAAGGCATCGGCTACGACCTCGATACGCGCTGCCAGGGTGGTTACAAGGTGCGTGCCTGCAATGCGCAGGCGTGCTCGGCATGGTCGAACTGAGGTGGACTCGATGGACGCAGGAATGAGGACGCTGCTGATTCGGACCGTTGCCGGGGCCACGCTGATTCTGGGTGGGCTGTTCAATCAGGCTGCTGCGGAGACGATTACCTATATCCACACCGATGCGTTAGGGTCACCGGTCGCTGAGACCGACTCGGCTGGCATCGTTATCCGACGTACCACCTATGAGCCATATGGTGCTGTGGTTGGTGGATCCGTTGCTGATGGGCCTGGTTATACCGGGCATGTGACCGATGCCTCGACAGGCTTGAGCTACATGCAGCAACGGTACATGGATTCACAGTTGGGTGTGTTTCTAAGTGTGGATCCTGTGACGGCCTATGGGGGGACTATGGCGCAGTTCAACAGGTACAGGTATGGAAATGGAAGTCCGTATCGATTCGTTGACCCAGATGGACGTATCGGATGCACTGGAACCAGAATCCAAGGCGTCTGCGATTCTGGCGGTGTCGCGGGTTTGCGAACGTCCGCGCGAAGCCCTGTCGACGATAAGCGAGAAACTGGCGCTCCGAGGATGGCAATATCCAATGCATCATCCAGGGAGTACAAGGAATCCGATTCAAATGGCGAGAAAAAGCAGATCGTGAATGCAATCGGTCTGCTGCCCACGTGGAAAGCCAAGTCTGCAGCCGACAGAGCACTGGCTGCGGCGGTGGAGTCAGGCCTCCCAGGGCAGCACAATGGCAAGGGAGACGCATTTCGACATTGTCTTTGGTCATGTGACATGGCGAACACAATTGGTCAGAACAGCGCTAAGTCTGTTGGCGACATACACGAAGCATGGAGTAGCGGCCCAAGACGCGAGGTGCTTATGGACCTTTTCAATAATGAAGTTGGACGAAGGTATAGTGGTTCTGGACGCACGTGCGCGGCCGCATGCATGTCAGGAGTTGGAGACGGGTCGCTCAGCACCGACGTAGAGGAGTGGGGAAAATGAGAGGTTTGATCTTGCTGGCGGCGGGGCTGTTGTCCCTCATTGGCTGCAGTTCGCCACCGGGTCTCGGGGTAAGTTTGAGCAATGAATCTGGTGAGGCGATCTATCAGGTCAGATTGCAGGCCGGAGGAAGCACGTTTGGCACCGACCAGTTGCCGGCGGGTGAGAAGGCGTCTGGCAGTCTGGACGTTGTCACGGATTCGGCGGCGGAAGTTGTGTATCGGCGATCACCTCAGTCGGAGGAGATCCATTGCGGCGGGGATGTTTATGTTGCTGCCGGTGCTCTTCAGACATTGGTCGTTGTCGTGGGCAAGGATGGATGCGCGTTCAGGATCCAGTAGATGGGGGGAAAGCAAGTGGATGTGGGAGGGCGGCCAAGATTGTTAAAGGTAGAGCGATGGGTTGGAAGAACATGGTGCTGCCTGGCTGCTGTCTGCCCTAGAAGACTCCCGTCGCGCCAATGCTCAGGTACTTCTGGAACACGCCCGATGTGACACCGCGCCAGCTGAAGAATTGAGGAGGATGCGGCAGACGACCCGCTCGCAGCGGAAATCCCGAGGGTGTAGCAGATCGTCTTGGCTGTGCCCTCAAGGCAATTGACCTTGGCGCCTGACAGCCACTAGAATAGCCAGCTAAGCCGGAATAGCTCAGTTGGTAGAGCGGCGCATTCGTAATGCGTAGGTCGCAGGTTCGACTCCTGTTTCCGGCACCAGTTAGATGAGAAGCCCCGGCCTTGGTCGGGGCTTTTTTGTGCTCAGGTAGTGCCAGCCCATGGCTGGCAGGTCGCGATTTCCGAATCTCGGGGGGGGGGCAGCTCGCCCCTCCGGCTTCCCAGACGCTTACCTCCTCGCCCTGTTCCTGACTTGGCAACCGCAGCCGGTCATTCCTGTGCTATGAATACACGGCCTTGCTTCGAGGCTCTTTCAGGGATTGGAAGGATGCGCAGGTTCGGGGGGAACTGCAGGCGGTGTGTCGACCCGCTTCAGAGGATTTGAAGATCGAATTCGGAAGCTGGGGGCATTGGGCGCCTGGCTGTGCTGCGTGTTGCTGATCGGCTTTGGCCTGTCGCCATCCGCTATAGCCCAGACGACGGTCACGTACATTCACACGGATGCCTTGGGCTCGGTTGTGGCCGAGAGCGATGCCAACGGCAACGTGATCAAGCGCTATGACTACGAGCCTTACGGTGCCGTGGTAGGCGGGGAAGTCCCGGACGGACCGGGGTATACCGGGCATGTGAGCGACTCGGCTACTGGCCTGAGCTACATGCAGCAGCGCTACATGGATCCGCAGTTGGGAGTGTTCCTGTCGGTGGATCCGGTGACAGCGTATGAGCAGCCGGTTGGGCAGTTCAATCGGTATCGGTATGCGAACGGGAATCCGTACAAGTTCACTGATCCTGATGGACGGCAGGCGATTCCGATGCCGGCCCCTTACATCCTTCCCATCCCGGTTCCCAACCCCGGTGGAAACATCCAGCGCAGTGAGGATACATCCGGGGGGAATCGCGAGAGCGGGCCAAGTGGAAGGCCGACTTCGAGGCCCACTGAACGTCCCGCAGGTCGGGATACAGTTCGGCGGGGGCGAGACGGGCAGCCAATACCCAATCGTTTCCCCGACCGACCACTACCCACGAAGCCCAATGGTGAGCCTGCACCAGAACCGGATGCGGCTGGCCCGCATACGCAACTGGGGCAGCGAGATGGTAGAAATGGAAAGTACGATCAGGCGAGTGAATTCGACGGTCACGGGAGGCCGGTAAAGACTATTGATTTTACTGACCACGGCCGGCCGGGCAGTCATACGAACCCGCACGAACATCCTTATGAGCCGAGTGCTACCGGGGGCACTCCTTCACGCGGACCCGCGCGGCCGCTTAACGGAGGCGGATAGTCATGACGGTAAACGCTTGGGACTTCCCAATCACGGGAGACAGGGTAGTTGAGGCGTTAAGAGATAACTTCAGCACGAATGATATTTGGCTGCTATCGCATTTGGATGTCCCTTCGGGAGCGGAGTCAAAAGCGACCTTGGGTCATCTTCGAGAGCGGATGGTGAACAGGCCGTTAGAGGTGTCTACGGGTGATCTGTGCGATGCGCTTGCCGGCGCGCCGCAAGTATGGGTACTGGACATCCGGCTATCATCCGACCACGAAGTCCAGCTCTACATTGAAGATGGTGAGGTATTTGAGGAGAGTCTGGACAGGATGGTCGGAACCGGAAATATCGCTGGGCCGACAGACCCGGGACTGAGATGAAATGTAGGTTCGACTCCTGTTTCCGGCACCAGTTGTAATGAAAAGCCCCGGCCTTGGTTGGGGCTTTTTGTTTGCGCCCGCCGGTGATCCTTGGATGGCCACCTCACTGAAGGCTGCAAGCCTTCATCAACGCCTCGTCATCCCTGCATCCTTCGCCAGCCACCACGCCAGCTGCCGGAGATAACCACCTGCAGCTCCCGCCAATGCGCCGATCAGCAGGCGTGCGAGCACTCTGATCCCGCGCGCGGCCCGCTCCCGCACCCAAGGCAGTACCGCCACCACCTGCGCACCTAGCAACAGCATCAGCACGTCCAGCCCGAGCGCGTCCACCACCGGCAGCAACGGCGACAGCACTGGGTTGCAGGCGAGCACGATCACCAGCGCAGCACCCAGCGCGGCCATCAGGCAGCGCACGGCGGGCAGGTTGGTCCAGCGCAGCAGCTGGTCCATCAGGCGCATGGCATTCCATGTATCACGTGTGCGAGCCCTCATCAGGCTCAATCGGCCGCACCGGTTGCCGCAGCACGGTTCTTAATCGTGCCGCCTCGGTCCTGCGCGGGTCGCTCAGGTAGATCTCATGATGGGGGCCGGCAAAGGTGTAACCCAGTGCGGCCATTACTTCGTCATGCAGGTGCGCCAGGACGGGTCCTTCGTCGTCGTAGGCGCCCACGTGCAACGTCTGCAGGCTGGGGCCTTCGGCAAGGCGTTCATGGCGGAGGCTGGGCGGCGCATCTCCCAGCTTCGCGCGCGCCTTGCTGATCGCCGCTTGCCACTGCGCAGGCCGGATGTCCTCAGGCGTGCGGATCATCACGGTCCAGGCCCACTCATCCTTGCGCCGCGCGACGAAGCTGGCCGGGTTCTCGGCACTCCACAGTGCTTCCAGCGGTGGCACCACGTAGTCGCGCCCTTCGGCCTTCAGCGCGAACTTCAGTGCATAGCTCACCGAATACAGCCACTGCACGGCCTGCAGGTAGGCGGGGGCCGTGTTCGGGTCGCCGCGACCATCGACCATCACGTAGGGAAGGGGCGGTATATCCACGCGTACGAACCTGCCGGCGGGCGGTTGATAGAGCGCCCGGTCGCGCTTCTTGAAGTCGATCTTGTCCATGGGCTTCCTCCAGCGCCGAGCATCCCATGCCGGGCACCTGCCAGCACGCCTGAACAGGTTCAGATGACTTTGCCGAACGAGGGCGGAGCGCCGGCCACCACTCGATGCCAGGATGCCGCCCCCGGCTGTTCTGCCCGCCGCGCCTGCGCGGTGCGACAACGTGTCGCAGCCAGAATCGGGCCTTTCCTGCGCTCGATCAATGTCAATGTCTTTCTTAAATGGTGGGTGACGGCCTAAAATTGAAAGGCTGACTCGACCCCACCTCCCTGCCTGTCTTCCGGACCGGTGGGACCGGCTTTGGCCGGAACAGGCAGGGACGGGGAACGGCATTCCCTCGCAATTGGATCGACCGATGATTCCGTTGAAAACCCTTGGGCGCTGGTTGCGCCCGGGCCTGCTGCTGTCGTTGCTGGTGATGCTCACCGGCTGCGATGCCGTGGCCATCCTCAGTCCGAAGGGCCAGATCGGCCAGGATGAGAAGACCCTGCTGATCACGGCCACCGTGCTCATGCTGCTGGTCGTCATCCCGGTCATCATCATGACCCTGACGTTCGCGTGGAAGTATCGCGCCTCCAACACCAAGGCCCGCTACGAGCCGAAGTGGTCCCACTCGACGGCGATCGAGGTGGTGGTGTGGTCGATCCCGTGCATGATCGTGCTGGTCCTGGCGGTCCTGACCTGGCGCTCGTCGCACGCACTGGACCCGTACCGTCCGCTGGATTCGGACGTCAAGCCGGTCACCATCGAGGCGATCTCGCTGGACTGGAAGTGGCTGTTCATCTATCCGGAAGAGAAGGTGGCGGTCGTCAACGAAATCAAGTTCCCGGTCAACACGCCGCTGAACTTCAAGATCACGTCCGATTCGGTGATGAATGCCTTCTTCATCCCGCACCTGGGCAGCATGATCTACTCGATGGCTGCGATGGAGACCAAGCTCCACCTGATCGCCAACGAGACCGGTGAATTCCCGGGCATGTCCTCGCACTACAGCGGCGCGGGCTTCGCCAAGATGCACTTCACCGCCTACTCGGTCACCGATGCCGAATACCGCCAGTGGCTGGACCAGGTCCGCGCCGCCGAGCAGACCCTGGACAAGGCCTCGTTCAAGGCCCTGGGTGAAGCACGCAACGCCGAGTGGTATCCGGTCACTTACTTCGGCAAGACCGAAGAAGGCCTGTTCGACTGGGTCATCGCCAAGCACATGGGCGACAACAAGCATTACGGCATGAAGCACTCGCATGCTGGTGCCGCCGCTGCCGATGCCGCCACCCATGAAGCGCACGAGGGCCACGCCCCGAGTGACGCGCATGATTCCAAGGAATCGGGTGAAAACCTGGATGCCACCGAACACGAACACGCAGGCCATGCCGGCCACGCGGGTTCGGGAGAATGAACATGTTGGGAAAACTCTCTCTTGAGTCGATCCCCCACGATCCGATCGTGCTGACCACCCTGGTCGGCGCGGTTCTTGGTGGCCTGGGCGTCGTCGCCCTGATCACCAAGTTCAAGCTGTGGGGCTATCTGTGGAAGGAGTGGTTCACTTCGGTGGATCACAAGAAGATCGGCGTGATGTACCTCATCGTCGCCTTCGTCATGCTGCTGCGCGGTTTCTCCGACGCCATCATGATGCGTACCCAGCAGGCCATCGCCGTCGGTGGCTCGGAGGGTTACCTGCCGCCGCACCACTACGACCAGATCTTCACCGCCCACGGCGTGATCATGATCTTCTTCGTGGCGATGCCGCTGATCACCGGCCTGATGAACCTGGCCGTGCCGCTGCAGATCGGTGCGCGCGACGTTGCGTTCCCGTTCGTCAACTCGCTCAGCTTCTGGCTGTTCGTGTCCGGTGCGGTGCTGATCATGCTGTCGCTGTGGATCGGTGAGTTCGCTGCCACCGGCTGGCTGGCGTTCCCGCCGTTGTCGGGCATCGAATACAGTCCAAGCGTCGGCATGGACTATTACATCTGGGGCCTACAGGTGGCGGGTTTGGGTACCACGCTCAGTGGTATCAACTTCTTCATCACCATCCTCAAGATGCGCACCCCGAGCATGAAGCTGATGCAGATGCCGGTGTTCACCTGGACCGCCCTGGTGACCAACGTGCTGATCGTCGCGGCCTTCCCGGTGCTGACCATCACCCTGGTGCTGCTGACCCTGGACCGTTACCTGGGTACGCACTTCTTCACCAATGACGGTGGCGGCAACGCCATGCTGTACATCAACCTGATCTGGATCTGGGGTCACCCGGAGGTGTACATCCTGGTCCTGCCGGCGTTCGGTGTGTTCTCCGAAGTCATCGCGACCTTCTCGCGCAAGGCGCTGTTCGGCTACAAGGGCATGGTCTACGCCACCGCCTGCATCGGCGTGCTGTCGTTCATCGTGTGGCTGCACCACTTCTTCACCATGGGTTCGGGTGCCAACGTCAATGCCTTCTTCGGCATCACGACGATGATCATCTCGATCCCGACCGGCGTGAAGATCTTCAACTGGCTGTTCACCATGTTCCGTGGCCGCGTGCACTTCACCACCCCGGTGCTGTGGACCATCGGCTTCATGGTCACCTTCGTCATCGGCGGCATGACCGGCGTGATGCTGGCGATTCCGGCCATCGACTTCGTGCTGCACAACAGCCTGTTCCTGATCGCCCACTTCCACAACGTCATCATCGGCGGCGTGGTGTTCGGCATGTTCGCCGGCATCACCTACTGGTGGCCGAAGATGTTCGGCTTCCGCCTCAATGAGTTCTGGGGCAAGTGCGCGTTCTGGTGCTGGTTCATCGGCTTCTACGTGACCTTCATGCCGATGTACGTGCTGGGCTTCATGGGCATGACCCGCCGCCTGCAGAGCACCGTGAACCCGGCCTACGAGCCGCTGCTGCTGGTTGCTGCCTGCGGCGCGTTCATCGTCGGCGCCGGCATCCTGTGCCAGATCATCCAGGTGGCCGTGTCGATCCGCGACCGCAAGAAGACCGTCGACCTGACCGGCGACCCGTGGGATGCCCGTACGCTGGAGTGGGAAACCTCCTCGCCGCCGGCCTTCTACAACTTCGCGACGCTGCCGGAAGTCACCGAGCTGGACGATTTCTGGGAGCGCAAGCAGCGGGGTGAAGCCTGGCCGAAGCCGGCCAAGTACACCGACATCCACATGCCGCGCAACACCGGCACGGGCGTTGTCATCGGTGCCTTCAGCCTGGTGTTCGGCTTCGCGATGATCTGGCACATCTGGTGGCTGGCCATCGTCGGCTTCGTCGGCATGATCGCCACGTTCATCTACCGCACCTTCGACCAGGACGTGGACTACTGGGTCCCGGCCGCCGAGGTGGAACGCATCGAGAACGAACACCGCAAGCACCTGGAAGCCCAGGGCCTGGTGAAGTCGGAGCTGAAGGCATGAGCACCAATACCTCGACCCTGAGCCACGGGCACGCCGCGCATGCGGCGGCCCATGGCCATGACGACCACGAGCACCACGATACCGGCGGCAACACCGTCTTCGGTTTCTGGGTGTATCTGATGAGCGACTGCCTCATCTTCGCCTCGCTGTTCGCCACCTACGTGGTGCTGGCAGGCGGTACCGATGGCGGTCCCACCGCGAAGGACCTGTTCGAGCTGCCGTTCGTGGCGTGGGAAACCGCGCTGCTGCTGACCTCGTCGCTGACCTTCGGCCTGGGCATGATTGCCATGCACCGCAGGCAGATGGGCCAGATGTACCTGTGGCTGGGCATCACCTGGCTGCTGGGCTTCGGCTTCATGTGCATGGAAGTGTGGGAGTTCCAGCACCTGATCCATCAGGGCTACGGTCCGGACCGCAGTGCCTTCCTGTCGGCGTTCTTCGCCCTGGTCGGTACCCACGGCCTGCACGTCAGCGCCGGCCTGCTGTGGCTGCTGGTGATGTTCGTGCAGCTGAAGAAGTACGGCCTGACCCCGACCAACAAGACCCGCATGGCGTGCCTGAGCCTGTTCTGGCACTTCCTGGACCTGATCTGGATCGGCGTGTTCTCCGTCGTCTACCTCAATGGAGCGCTGTAATGGCACATGACAACCATGCACACGACCACGGCACCGGCGGCGAAAGCCACGGCAGCGTGAAGTCGTACCTGATCGGCTTCGTGCTGGCGGTGGTGCTGACCGTCATCCCGTTCTGGATGGTGATGTCGGGCGATTTCTCGCGCACCGTCAACGGTGTGGTGATCGCGGTCACCGCGGTGCTGCAGATGCTGGTCCACCTGGTGTTCTTCCTGCACCTGGACCGCTCTTCGGAAAGTCGCTGGAACGTCAACGCTGCGGCCTTCACTGTCGTGGTGATCGGCATCATCGTGATCGGCACCCTGTGGGTCATGCACAACATGAACGTGCACATGATGCACTGACGTCCTCGCGACGTTGCCGCGCAGAAAGGCCGCCCTCGGGCGGCCTTTTTGTTGGCGGATGGATGGGGGCGGATCCCTGTCCGCAGGACAGGGCTCTGACCCTGGGGCCCGGGTAGATCCACGCCATGCGTGGATGGGGTCAGAGCCCTTGCCTGCGGCAAGGGATCCGACCCCGGAACCGGGGCCTCACCCCACCCGGCGCAGGAACTCCTCGGGCTCCATCGGCCGCCCCAGGTGATAACCCTGCAACTGGTCGCAGCCCAGCTCGCTCAGGTATTCGCGCTGTGCCTGCGTCTCCACGCCTTCGGCCACCACCTGCAGCTGCAGGGTGCGGCCCAGCGCGATGATCGACGAGACGATGGCGGCGTCCTCGTCATTGCGCTCCAGGTCGTGCACGAACGCACGGTCGATCTTCAGTTCGGTGGCTGGCATCCGCTTGAGGTACAGCAGGCTGGAGTAGCCGGTACCGAAATCATCGATGGCGATGTGCACGCCCATTGCGGTCAGGTCGCTGAGGATCGCCAAGCTGGCATCGACGTCCTTCATCGCCGTGGTCTCGGTGATCTCCAGGGTCAGCCGTGCCGGTTCGATCCGGTGCCGCTCCAGCACCTCGCGCACGCTGTCCAGCAGTGCCGGCGAGGCGAACTGCAACGGCGACAGGTTCACCGCCATCGTCCATTCCGCATGCCCGGCATCGTGCCATGCCCGCAGTTGCGCGCAGGCCTGGTCCAGTACCCAGTCACCGATCGGCAGGATCAGACCGCTGCGTTCGGCGATCGGAATGAACACATCCGGCGCCAGCAGCCCCAGCTCCGGGTGCTGCCAGCGCAGCAGCGCCTCGGCGCCGGTGGCCGGTGCGCCCGCGGCCGGAAATTTGGGCTGGTAATGCAGGATCAGTTCGTTGCGGGCGATGGCCTTGCGCAGGTCCTGCAGCAGGCGCAGTTGGCGATTGGCACTGAGCTGCATCGAGGGCGTGAAGAAGGTATAGCCGTTCCGCCCGGTTTCCTTGGTGTGGTACATCGCCGCATCGGCGTGCGCCATCAGCTCGCGCTCGTTGCTGGCGTCATCCGGGTACAGGGCGATGCCCAAGCTGGCGCTGACCTGCAGTTCGGCCGCATCCAGCGTGAACGGCTCACCGGCGGCGGCAATGATGCGCTCGGCCACCACGACCGCATCGTCGGGAGTATCGATGGCCAGCACGATCACGAACTCGTCGCCGCCGAGACGGGCGAACGTGTCCTGCGGGCGCAGCAGGCCGCCGATGCGCTGCGCCACCGCCACCAGCAGGCGGTCGCCAAGCTGATGGCCATAGGCATCATTGACCGCCTTGAAGCCATCCAGGTCGCAGAACATCACCGCCACCGCATGATTGCGGCGCCGCGCCTTCTCGATAGCCTGCTCGATGCGGTCCTGCAGCAGCATGCGGTTGGGCAGCTGGGTCAACGGGTCGTGCAGGGCCGCCTGGATCAGCTTGTCGTTGGCGTGCGCCAGCGAATCGGCCAGCAGCCCGGTGCGCACGCGCATCTGCCGGTCGATCAGCGAGGCCACCAGGGCGATGCCCAGCGTGGCCACGGTGGTGACGATCACCAGCACCGCCAGCCAGCGCGTGTCGATGCCGCCACTGCCGACGGCGCCACAGAGGCTGCCTTCCGGGAAGCGTGCCGCGGCCATGCCGGTGTAATGCATGCCGACGATGGCCAGGCCCATCACCAGCGATGCGAGCGCACGCAGGAGGAGGGTGCGGCGCTGCTCGGCGCGCAGGCGGAAGGCGATCCACAGGGCGGCGCCAGCGGCACCGATGGCCACCGCGATGGAGGCGGCAAACCAGCCCGGGTGGTAGTCGATGCCGGGCTGCATGCGCATCGCTGCCATGCCCAGGTAGTGCATGGCTGCGATGCCCAGGCCCATCAGCACGGCCCCGGCCAGCAGCCGGCGCCACGGCAGGCTGGGGCGCGATACCAGCCACAGCGCATAGGCCGAGGCACCGATCGAGACCGCCAGCGAGTACAGGGTGATGCCGAGGTCATAGCCCAGCGGGATCGGCAGGTCGAAGGCCAGCATGCCGATGAAGTGCATCGACCAGATGCCCAGGCCCATGGCCGCCGCGCCTCCGGCCAGCCACCAGCGCGCCACGCGCCCCTCGGCGGTGGCCAGGCGCCCGGCCATGTCCAGCGCCGTGTACGAAGCAAGAATGGCCACCAGCAGGGAGATGATGACCAGGCTCTGACTGTAACTGCCAGTCATGTTGAATCCAGTGGGGGAGGAAGGGAGCGCCCGCAAGGCGCACGCCCGCGACCCCTATCGGCGCGGGTGGGCAGGACTTGAGCGGTCGCAGCAGCTGCGACCCGGCTCGGCTATCCTGCCACGCCTGTTCCCGTTGCTGGAAATCATCCGATGGCCAAAGCCCGCACCGCCTACGTCTGCAATGAATGCGGCGCCGAATTCAGCAAGTGGCAGGGCCAGTGCACCGAGTGCAACGCCTGGAACTCGTTGTCGGAAATCGTGCTGGAGAGCGCGGCGGCGGCCAAGGCACCGGCGTCGCGCCGGGCAGGCTGGGCCGGCAAGATCGATCCGCCGAAGATCACCGCGCTGAAGGATGTGGAGCAGACCGAGCATCGCCGGGTCTCCACCGGCATCGGCGAGTTCGACCGTGTGCTGGGCGGCGGCCTGGTCGAAGGCGCGGTGGTGCTGGTGGGCGGCGACCCGGGCATCGGCAAGTCGACGCTGCTGCTGCAGGCGGTGGCGAAGATGGCCGCTGAGCTGCCTGTGCTGTACGTCACCGGCGAGGAGTCACTGGCGCAGGTGGCTGGCCGTGCGCATCGCCTGGAGCTGCCGCTGGACGGCGTCAATGCGCTGGCCGAGACCGGGGTCGAGTCGATCCTGCAGCACGCATCCAAGGCCGGCCCGCGGCTGATCGTGGCCGATTCGGTGCAGACCCTGTGGACCGAGAGCCTGACCGCTGCGCCCGGTTCGGTCAGCCAGGTGCGCGAGAGCGCGGCGCGGCTGGTGCGGTTTGCCAAGGAAACCGGCACTGCCGTGTTCCTGGTCGGCCATGTGACCAAGGAGGGCGGCATCGCCGGCCCGCGCGTGCTGGAACACATGGTGGACGCGGTGCTGTACTTCGAGGGCGAGAGCGGCAGCCGCTTCCGCCTGTTGCGCGCGTTCAAGAACCGCTTCGGTGCGGTCAACGAGCTGGGTGTGTTCGCGATGGGCGACAAGGGCCTGAAGGAGGTCTCCAACCCCTCGGCGATCTTCCTGTCCGGCGGCAGCACCCATCAGCCGGGCAGCTGCGTGATGGTCACCCGCGAGGGCACGCGGCCGCTGCTGGTGGAGGTACAGGCGCTGGTCGACGCATCGCCGCTGTCGAACCCGCGCCGTGTCGCGGTCGGCCTGGAGCAGAATCGCCTGGCCATGCTGCTGGCAGTGCTGCATCGCCATGGCGGCGTACTGGTCGGCGACCAGGACGTGTTCGTCAATGTGGTCGGTGGCATCCGCGTCCAGGAGACCGCCGCCGATCTACCGGTGCTGCTGGCGGTGTTGTCGTCGCTGCAGGATCGGCCGCTGGCGGAGAAGACCATCGCCTTCGGCGAGGTGGGCCTGTCCGGCGAGATCCGCCCGGTGCCCAATGGCGAAGACCGCCTGCGCGAGGCCGCCACCCATGGCTTCAAGCGCGCCATCGTGCCCAGGGCCAATGCGCCCAAGGGCGGTTCGGTGAAAGGCATGGAGGTGATCGCGGTAGAACGCCTGTCCGAGGCCATCGACGCGGCGTGATGCCAGCCCTGTAGAGCCGAGCCCACGCTCGGCTGCTTTCTGTGGAGTCGAGCCATGCTCGACTGGTGGTCGAACAGCAGCCGAGCATGGGCTCGGCTCTACACGTGTCCAATGCAGTAACGGTCAGCTTCACTGTGCTAGTTTTTCCCGCTCGACGAAGACGCCCTCTGGCGTCTTTCCGTGCCCAGGAGTAAACGATTACATGCAGGACACCGCACTCACCGCCCCCAACGCCGAGATCCGTCGTGCCGGGGTCGATCTCAATGGACTGATGACGGTGCTGGGCAAGCACCTGTATTCCACCCCGGTGGTGGCGCTGCGTGAGCTGGTACAGAACGCGCATGACTCGATCATCCGCCGCCGCATCGAGCAGCCCGGCGTTGACGTGCCTTCGCGCATTTCGGTGCAGGTTGATGCCGGTGCCGGCGTGCTGCGCATCACCGATACTGGGGCCGGCCTGACCCGCCAGGAGATCCACGATTACCTGGCCACCGTCGGCGTCGGCTACACCCGTGGCCTGCGCCAGGGCGGTGAGGACGATGAAGGGCTGATCGGCATGTTCGGCCTCGGCTTCCTGTCGGCCTTCGTGCTGGCGCGCCGGGTCAGCGTGCGCACCACCTCGTACCAGACGCCGGATCTGGGCCACCTGTACGTGTCCAGCAACGCCGAGCAGTACACCGTCAGCGAAGTGCCGGCACGCGCGGTGGGTACCGAGGTGGAGCTGGAGCTGCATCCGGACTTCCTGCCGCTGGCCAACGAAGCGCGCCTGCATGAGGTGCTGGGCCGCTACTGCGCGTTGCTGTCCGAGCCGATCTTCATCGGTGCTGCGGGCGAGGCGCTCAATCCCGAGCCGCCGCCGTGGCGCGGCCAGGGGGATGTCGCCGTGCATCCGGTGCAGGCCCGCCGGCAGGCACTGCAGTTCGCCGCGCGGTTCGAGCATGATTTCGAGCCGATCGTCACCGTGCCGTTGCGTGCCGATGGCAACAGCGATGCCACTGGCCTGCTGTGGGTGCAGGATGGCGCCACCTATGGCACCAGCGACAACCGCAACCTGTCGGTGTTCGTGCGTGGGATGCTGCTGGATGACGACGCGCGCGACCTGCTGCCGCCGTGGGCCGGTTTCATCGGCGGGGTGATCGAATCCTCGCGGTTGACGCCCACCGCCAGCCGCGAAGACCTGCAGCGCGATGACCAGTACCGCGCGGTGCAGCATGCACTTCTGGAGGCGCTGATCGACGGCCTGGCCGACGTTGCGAAGCAGCAACCGGAAGCCTGGCGGCGCGTGCTGACCCGCCACAACGAGGCGCTGCTGGGTGCGGCACTGTGCGATGACCGCCTGTTCGAACTGCTGATGGAGCATGTGCGGGTGCCGACTTCGCAGGGCGACCTGCCGGCCAGTGCGCTGCCGGCGCGCGGTGCCGTGCATGTCATCCTCGACAACGGCGGTGGCTTTGAAGAGATGCTGTTCCGGGCGATGGGCGTACCGGTCGCGCATGGCCATCGCTATGCGGTGGTGCCGTTCCTGCGGCGCTGGGCCCAGGCCAAGGGCCTGCGCCTGGTCGAGCTGGGTACCGAACAGGGCAACCGCGCACTGTTCCGCAGTGATGACAGCCTCGACGAGGCGCAGCTGGCGTGGCTGCGCGAACAACTGGGCGACGGCGAGCAGCTGCTGCCCGCGCGTTTCAGCCCGGAGGCGCTGCCGGTGGTGGTGGTGCCCGACCGCGAGGCCGAGCTGAAGCAGCGGCTGGAAGACGACGAGAACGACAAGCGCGTCTCGATGGCCGCGCTGCGCCTGGCGCGACAGTTCACCGCGCGCATCGAATCGCGCGCACCGTCGCGGCTGTATCTCAATCTCGACAACCCGGCGGTGCAGGCACTGCTGCGCGCCCAGCGCGAGGGCCACCCACAGGCCGAGGCCGCAGCCCGCCTGCTGCGCTCGCTGAAAGTCATCGTCGCCGCGCAGGGCCGCCCGCTGGCACGCGCGACTGCTACGCCGGGCCCGGATCTCAATGGTGCCTTCACCGATATCGCCGGTGCCCTGCAGCAGATGCTGCGCTGAGCACCGCACCTTCTCATCCAGCCTTCGCTAGACAGGAGCAATTACCCCCATGGACATCTGGAACTGGGTCGAAAAGCTGCAGGGTGACCTGCGCCAGGCCGGCCAGGCGCAGAACGCGCACCTGCTGAACCGCCTCGCCGACGAGGTCAGTGAACTGCAGATCGACCGCGTCGATGCCCTGCTGCCCGAAGCACGCGCCCTGGGCAAGGCACTGGACAACCCGTGGGTTGACGTCTATGTCGGCCACTGGGCGCTGCGCAACCGCGTCGGCAACCGCGTGGAAGGCGAGAGCGCACTCGGCGAAGCCGTAGCGCTGTTCGAGCGCGCGCACCGCGAGGACACCCTGGAATGCCCGCAGTCGATCTGCGTGACCCAGGACCTGGCCGCCTGCTACGGCAACATCGACGGCCCGGGCTGGGTGCCCGAGCGCATCGAGGTCTGCGACGAAACCCTTGGCCGCATCGATCCGAGCTGGGCCTGTTTCCAGTGCCTGAGCTGCGAGAAGGCCGATGCGCTGCTCGATGATGGCCGTGGCCAGGCGGCGCTGGATTACCTGCAGGTGCAGGCCGATGCCGTGGAAGCCTGTGGCAAGGAAGTGTTCGACAGCTTCCCGGAGATGCAGATCAAGATCCTGCTGGGCATGGGCCGTGCCGATGAGGCACTGGCGCTGATCGAAAAGCGGGAGGCCGAAGTTGCTGCGTCCGGAGAGTACGAGCCGGCCAACTGCACGGTGCCGCGCCGCCTGTCCAAGGCCTGGGCGCTGGCCCAGCTGGGCCGCGACGAAGAGGCGCTGCAGCAGCTGGTGCCGTGGAGCGAGCTTACCCCGAACTACTGGCGGCTGTGGGCAAACACCGCCGCAGCGCTGTGCCAGCGTGATCCCGCGCGCAATACGTGGGATTTGGGCACGCGCTTCAACACCATCATCGAGCACTTCGCACGGGTCGGTTCGCACCGCCTGCTGATCGAAGTCGCGGCGTTGAGCCTGGAACTCGCCCTGCAGCGTGGCGCGCGCTGGGTCGCACTGCGGCAGCTGGAACTGGCCCGCACCCATCTGGCGCAGCTGCGCCAGGATCGGGGTGCTGCGGCGCTGGTGGCAGGCCTGGCCGCGCGCATCGAGGCATTGCCGGACGTCGCGCCGCTGCCGGTGCCGGCGGGCGAGCTGCTGGCATGGCTGGACGCGCAGGGCGAACAAAACCAGTCGCGCGATCCCGAGCGCGAAGCGCAGTGGTTGCTGCAGGCGCATGCCGAGCTGCCCGATGACGAGGCGCTGGCCGACATGGCCGCCTCGGCACTGAATGCCTGCGGCGCGCAGGCCGAGGCGCGGTCGCTGCTGTGGCGGTTCGTACGCGGCCATGTGCAGCACGATGGCCCCGTGGCCTACACGTTGATGCGCTGGCTGGCCGAACAGGGCGACGACGACGGACTGCGCCAGCTGGCCGATCTGTATCGCGGCAGCGTGCCCGTGTTCGCGCACTGGTGCGAGGTGCAGCGTGCACGCCGCGTGTCCGACTGGCCGGCGCTGGAGCAGGCGGCCCGATCGCTTCTGGAGCTGTCTCCGGGCTCGCACGGCGCGCGCGGCACGCTGGCGCGCATGTACATGGAAACCGGCCGTTTCAGCGAGGCCCAGGCCTGTTATGCACAGCTGGTGGAGCTGCTGGACGAGCCCAATGCCGCGCATTGGGACCACATGAGCGCAGCCAGCGCCGCGCGCGACTGGGACGCCGTGCGCCGCTCGGCGTCGGCGCTTGGCATGGAATTGTCCAGCCAGGACGGCGTGGTAGAGGAGCCGTGGGGCTGGGTGATCATCCGCAGCGAAGAAAACGGCGAGCCGATGGAGTACTACGCCCGTCGCAGCGGTCCGGTGACCGCGCGCATCGTCGAGAACGCGCCGTCCAACCGCGCCCAGCAGGTGGGCGACTGGGTGGTGTTCGATGCCGCGCCGGTGCATCCGGCACCCGAGGAGGAGGATGCACGCGAGCATTTCATCCCGACCTATGCGCAGGTGCATGTGCTGGAGCGCGGCGGCTTCGCCCGCAGCTGGATGATCGATGGCGCGCACCCGGGCGAGGAGGCCTGGAATGCCTTCGTCGAGGCGGCCGAAGCACAGGGTTGGAGAGTGTGGTCACACAGCCGGCCGGACTACACCGTCACCGACCCCGATGTGGAAGAGGGGACGCTGCCCGGCCTGCTGTTCACCGTGGCCCAGCCGCAGGACCACGCACCGCTGGCACTGCACCGCTTCCTGCAGCAGCACACCGCGACGTGGCCGCATCCGCATTGCTGGTTGCGCCTGGCTGAAGCCTGTGACCAGGATCGCCAGCCGCATCTGGACGTGATCGAGCGTTACGGGTTGTAGGCCCCAGGCTCGTGTAGAGCCGAGCCTGCGCTCGGCTCATGCGGATAATCAGCCGAGCATGGGCTCGGCTCTACAACGAATCATCATCACCAAGGAACGCGATATGCGCGGGACAAGGATGTTCGTGATCGCCGGGGTGCTGCTGGCCCCTACCGCACAGGCTGCACCCGCATGCCAGGAGCCTGCGGCTGTCGCCCGCGCTTTCTACGAGGCGACGACCGGCAACGGTGACCTGCTGGAGCCGCCGGCCGCGCTGGTCAGCCCTGCCTTCGGCAAGGCACTGCGTGGAGAGCGCGCCTGCCAGCAGCGCGAAGAGGGCATCTGCACGATCGATTCGGATCCGTGGCTGGATGCGCAGGACGGTGACATCGAAACCCCGGTGCGCTACAGCTGGAAGGAGGCTTCGGCCTCCGCCGGCCAGGTCGAGATGCGCTATTCGGTGTGGAAGAAGGCCTACCTGACCCGCCTGCCGATGGTGCGCCACGGGCAGGGGTGCTGGCAGGTTGATGACATCCTCACCAACAGTGGTCGTTCGGTGCGGAAAATCCTGGCCCAGCCGCTGCCTTGACCGTCCACGGCATCCACGCATGGTGCGGTCCAGCGGCCGGCACTACCCGGTGATGCTGGGGTGGGTGCCGACCGTTGGTCGGCACGCCTTTATCGCGAATGCCCGAACACCAGCTCGATCACGAACTGGCTGCCGAAGAACGCCAGCAGCAGCAACAGCATCGCCGCCAGCGTCCAGTGCACCGCCTTCATGCCGCGCCAGCCGTAGCGGCGGCGGCCGATCAGCAGCACGCCGAACACGATCCACGACAGCACGCTCAGCACGGTCTTGTGCACCAGCTTCTGCGCCAGCAGGTCATCGACGAACAGTACGCCGGTGACCAGGGTCAGGGTCAGCAGCGCGAAGCCGACGGTGATCACCCGGAACAGCAGTGATTCCAGGTCGGCCAGCGGCGGCAGTGCCCGCAGCCAAGGCCGGAACTCGCGGCGGCGCAGCGCGCGTTCCTGCAGCCACAGCATGATCGCCAGCAACGCGGCGACGCTCAGCGTGGCGTAGGCCAGCAGGGCCAGCCAGGCGTGGCTGGCCAGGCGCCAGCCCAGTACCTTGCTCGATTCGTGGCCGTAACCGTGGTAGGCCAGCAGCAGCACGGCGGCCAGCGGGAACACCACCACGCCCAGCGCCGACATCCGCCCGCGCGCGCCGACCAGCGACGTCAGCCAGGCCATGCCCAGGCCGACCAGCGACAGTGCGGCGAAGAAGTGCATGTCCGGCCCGCCGTTGGTGCGCATCGCCACCATCACGTGGTAGCCGCCGTGCAGCAGCATGGCGGGCAGGGCCGGCCACAGCCAGATGGGGGAGCCGGTCGTCTCATCGCGGCCAAGCGCGCGCACCAGCAGGGCACTGGCAGCCAGGTAGAGCAGGACGGCGATGAGAACGATTGTCATCGTTGCAGTTTCGCATACCCCCGTGATGCTGGCGACGGCCCCGTGGCCGCAGTCCGGGGAGACAGCCGGACCCGTTATACTGTCTGCCTTATTGTCCCCCGCTTTCAGACAGGTTGCGCCGCATGTTCGAGTCCCTGACCCAGCGCCTTTCCGGCACCATCGAGCGCCTGCGTGGCCGTGGCCGCCTGACCGAGGAGAACATCCGCGAGGCGACCCGCGAAGTGCGCATCGCGCTGCTCGAGGCCGACGTTGCGCTGCCGGTGGTGCAGGCCCTGATCGAGCGCATCAAGGTGCGTGCGGTCGGCCAGGAAGTGCTGAAGTCGCTGACCCCGGGCCAGGCCCTGATCAAGGTCGTGCGCGACGAGCTGACCGCGGTGATGGGCGCCGAAGCCAGCGACCTGAACCTCAACGTTCCCGCTCCGGCCATCATCCTGATGGCAGGCCTGCAGGGTGCCGGCAAGACCACCACGGTCGGCAAGCTGGCCAAGCACCTGAAGGAAAAGCGCAAGAAGAAGGTGATGGTGGTGTCGGCCGACGTCTACCGCCCGGCCGCGATCGAGCAGCTGAAGACCCTGGCCGAGCAGGTGGGCGTGCTGTTCTTCCCGTCCAGCGCCGACCAGAAGCCGGAAGCCATCGTGCGCGCGGCCATCGACGATGCGCGCAAGTCGTTCGTCGACGTGCTGCTGGTCGATACCGCCGGCCGCCTGGCCATCGACGAAGCGATGATGGCCGAGATCAAGGCCCTGCACGCTGCGGTGAATCCGGCCGAAACGCTGTTCGTGGTCGATGCCATGACCGGCCAGGACGCGGCCAATACCGCCAAGGCCTTCGGCGATGCCCTGCCGCTGACCGGCGTGGTGCTGACCAAGACCGACGGTGACGCCCGCGGCGGCGCCGCGCTGAGCGTGCGCTACATCACCGGCAAGCCGATCAAGTTCGTCGGTGTCAGTGAAAAGCCGGAAGGCCTGGACGTGTTCCACCCGGACCGTATCGCCAGCCGCATCCTCGACATGGGCGACGTGCTGTCGCTGGTCGAGCAGGTCGAGCAGCAGGTCGACAAGGACAAGGCCGCCAAGCTGGCCGAGAAGGTCGCCAAGGGCAAGAAATTCGACTTGAACGACATGCGTGACCAGCTGGAGCAGATGCAGAACATGGGCGGCATCGGCGGCCTGATGGACAAGCTGCCGGGCCTGGGCAACATCCCCGACCATCTGAAGCAGCAGGTCAGCCAGGGCAAGGAAGTGCCGCGCATGATCGCCATCATCGGCTCGATGACCAAGAAGGAACGGCGCAATCCGAACCTGCTCAACGGCTCGCGCCGCGCGCGCATCGCCAAGGGCTCGGGCGTGACGCCGGCCGACGTCAACAAGCTGATGAAGCAGTACATGCAGATGGAAAAGATGATGAGCAAGATGGCCGGCGGTGGCATGAAGGGCATGTTGCGCAGCATGAAGGGCATGATGGGCGCCATGGGCGGCCGCGGCATGCCGTTCCGTTGATGACGGCCCCCTCCGCAATCTGATGTAGCGCCCGGGCCCACGCTCGGGCGGCGGCGCACAAGCGCCGCAGCAGGCCGTCGGGCAGCAGGCTCGACTCTTCCCCTGTCCTGCGCGCACCATGGGGGCCTGTCCGAAACGATGGGCCGTCATGCAGAGTTCCGCTGTAGCTTCCCGCGCCGAGGCGTTCTGCCGGCGCTTTGGCGTTTCCGTTCCGATCCTGCTGGCACCGATGGCCGGTGCCTGCCCGGTACCGTTGTCGGCTGCGCTGGCCAACGCCGGCAGCATGGGCGCAATGGGCGCGGTGTTGTCCTCTTCGGCCGATATCGGTCGCTGGATGGATGACTTCCGCGCAGCCTCCAGCGGTCCGGCGCAAGTGAACCTGTGGATGCCGGACCCTGTACCTGCCCGTGACGTTGCCGCCGAGGCCGCCAGCCGCGCCTTCCTCGCGCAATGGGGCCCGGAGGTGCCCGCCAGTGCCGCCGACGCCACGCCGGCCGACTTCGAAGAACAGTTCGCCGCACTGCTGGCGGCGCGTCCTGCGGTGGCCTCGACCATCATGGGCGTGCTGTTGCCGCGCCACGTGCAGCAGTTGAAGGACGCCGGCATCGCCTGGATCGCCTGTGCCACCACCTTGTCCGAAGCGCGCGCGGCACAGGACGCCGGCGCCGACGCGGTGGTGGCGCAGGGCGCGGAGGCCGGCGGCCATCGTGGTTCCTTTGATCCGGCGATGGCCGAGCGCCAGCTGGTGGGACTGTTTGCGCTGCTGCCGCGCCTGGCTGATCAGCTGCAGATTCCGGTGATTGCCGCCGGCGGCATCGCCGATGGCCGTGGCATCGCTGCCGCACTCACCTTGGGCGCCAGTGCGGTGCAGATCGGCACCGCCTTCCTGCGCACGCCGGAAGCGGCGATTGCTTCGGCGTGGGCCGATGGGCTGGCCGCCAGCGAACCGGAAGACACCTGGCCGACCCGCGCCTTCAGTGGTCGCCTGGGCCGTGGCCTGGCGACGCCCTATGTGCGCGCCGCTGCCGCAGAAGGCGCCCCCGCGCCGCGTCCATACCCGGTGCAGCGCGGCCTGACCGCCCCGATGCGCAGGCAGGCGGCACAGGAGAATCGTCTGGCGGCGATGCAGGCCTGGGCCGGGCAGTCGGCGTGGATGGCGCCGGCGCAGCCGGCCGCCGACGTGCTGCGCGGCATGTGGGAACAGGCGCAGGCACTGCTGCCATGATGGTGAGCTGCAACGGCCGGGCGGCGCAGGTGGAGGATCTCCTGCCGGCGCTGGTGAATTACGGCCACTTCACCTCGCTGCAGGTGCGTGGTGGTGCAGTGCAGGGGCTGGACCTGCATCTGGCGCGGCTGTCACAGGCTACGCGCGAACTGTTCGGCAGCGAACTGGACACGGTGCAGGTACAGGCATGGATGGCGCAGGCATTGCAGCAGTCAGGGCAGGCCGATGCCTCGCTGCGGGTGACGGTGTACTCGCGCCGCTTCGATTTCCGCAATCCGCTGGCGGCGGTGCCGGTGGACGTGCTGGTGGCGGTGTCAGCGCCGGTGACGCTGACCGTCGCCAAGCGCGTGCGCAGCGTGGCCTGGCAGCGTGAACTGCCGCAGATCAAGCATGTGGGCACCTTCGGCCTGTTCGCCGAGCGTCGCGCGGCGCTGGCCGAAGGATTCGACGATGCGCTGTTCGTGACCGCCGATGGCGACGTGAGTGAAGGCAGCACCTGGAACCTGGCCGTGCACGATGGTGAGCGGCTGCGCTGGCCACAGGCGCCGGCCCTGCGCGGTACGGCTGAGGCGCTGCTGAAGCGGCACTGGCCCGATGCGCAGTTGACGCGGCCGTTGGCGCTGGCTGAACTAGGCAGTGTGAAGGCCGCTTTTGCCTGCAACGCCAGCGGCCTGTGGGCGCTGGAGGCCATCGACGGACATGTCCTGCCCGGCTCGCAGGCGCTGGCTGAACAGGGCAGGGCGGTGCTGGCGGCGGTGGCCTGGCAGGGATTGGGGTCAGCCCCCTTTTGCGGCACAAAAGCGATCTGACCCCCCGGGGTTGGCCCGGCCGCGATCTGCCGCTATAATCGCCCGCTTACCTCGCCATCCTGGCGACTGGGCAATAGGAAAAACACCATGGTCAAGATCCGACTGACCCGCGGCGGCGCCAAGAAGCGTCCGTTCTACCACATCATCGTCACCGACGTGCGCAGCGCGCGCGACGGCCGCAACATCGAGCGCGTTGGCTTCTACAACCCGGTCGCCCAGGGCGCCGAGAAGCGCATCGAGCTGGACCTGGCCCGCGTTGACCATTGGGTCAAGAACGGCGCCCAGCCGACCGACAAGGTCCGCAACCTGATCAAGGAAGCGACCAAGTCCCAGGCCGCTGCGGCCTGATCCTGACGGGCCACGCTTCGGCGTGGCCCTCTTGGTTGAAGCAGATGAAAGATATCGAGCGCCGCATCCTGCTGGGCAGGGTTGTCGGCGCTTTTGGTGTGCGCGGCGAAATCAAGCTCGAGTCCTGGACCGAGCCTCGTTCCGCCATTTTCCGTTACCAGCCGTGGATCGTGCGCAGCCCGTCCGGCGTGGAAACCACGGTTGAGGGTGTACGCGGCCGCGACAGCGGCAAGCACCTGGTGGCCCGTTTTCCCGGGGTCGAGGATCGCGATGTGGTCGAAGCGATGCGCGGCACCGAGATCTACGTGGCCCGCAGTGCCTTGCCGCCGCCGAAGCCCGATGAATATTACTGGGTGGACCTGGAAGGCTTGGATGTGAAGACCACCGAGGGCGTCGCCCTGGGCCAGGTCTCGCACCTGTTCAGCACCGGCGCCAATGACGTGGTGGTGGTCCGGGGTGACCGCGAGCGGATGATTCCGTTCGTGCAGCCGGACTTCGTCAAATCGGTCGATTTCGAGGCCAACCTGATCGTGGTCGACTGGGACCCCGAGTTCTGAGTGCGAGCATGCGTTTCGACGTCATCACCCTGTTTCCCGAGTTCCTCGCCCAGTCCGCTGGACTGGGCGTGGTCGGGCGCGCGCAGGAGAAGGGACTGTTCAGCCTGCATGGCTGGAACCCCCGTGATTACGCCGAAGGCAACTACCGCCGGGTGGACGACCGTCCGTTCGGTGGTGGCCCGGGCATGGTGATGCTGATCGAGCCGCTGCAGGCCTGCCTGCAGGCGATCCGAGAGGCCGATCCAACCCCTGCGCGGGTGATCTACCTCAGTCCGCAGGGCGCGCCGTTGACCCAGGCCAAGGTGCGGGAACTGGCGGCGCTGCCGCGCATGGTCCTGCTCTGTGGCCGCTACGAGGGCATCGACGAGCGTTTCCTGGAGGCCAATGTCGACGAGGAAATCTCCCTCGGCGACTACGTGCTGTCCGGGGGCGAGCTGGGCGCGGCGGTGATCATCGACGCCGTGGCCCGCCTGCAGGACGGTGCCCTGAACGATGCGGAGTCGGCGGCGCAGGACAGCTTCGAGGGCGACCTCGGTCTGCTCGACTGCCCGCATTACAGCCAGCCGGCCCAGCACCCGCTGGGGGACGTGCCGGAGGTGCTGCGCTCGGGCAACCACGCGGCCATCGCCGCCTGGCGCCGCCAGCAGTCGCTGCTCCGGACCGCCCAGCGGCGCCCGGACCTGCTGGATGAACAGGCACTGGGCAAGGCCGACCGCAAACTGCTGGAGCAGGGCCGCCAGGCCCGGAACCAGAAGGCCAGCCCCTAGCGCAGGGCTGGCTTTATCGGCTATCATGGCCAATTCCCGCCAGCCCCGTTGGCGCGCGCAGTACCCAAAACAAACGTGCAGCACAGTCCGGTGACTGCATGAGCCCACGTTGTCGATACGACACGCCCACCCGAACAAGAATCGGTGTAACCCATGAGCAAGCTGAACAAGTCCATCGTCGCGGAATTCGAATCCGCCCAGATCACCCGTGAACTGCCGAAGTTCAGCCAGGGCGACACCGTTGTCGTCAACGTGAAGGTGAAGGAAGGCAGCCGCGAGCGCGTGCAGGCCTACGAAGGCGTCGTCATCGCCACCAAGAATGCCGGCCTGAACTCCTCGTTCACCGTCCGCAAGATCTCGCACGGCTACGGCGTCGAGCGCGTTTTCCAGACCCACAGCGCCATCATCGACTCGGTCGAAGTGAAGCGTCGTGGTAAGGTCCGCGCCGGCAAGCTGTACTACCTGCGTGGCCTGGAAGGCAAGGCTGCCCGCATCAAGGAAGACCTGGCTGCCGCTGCTGCCGCCAAGGCTGCCCGTCTGGCCGACAAGGCCTGATAAACAACTTCGGTTGTTGCCGCGACGGCCACCTTCGGGTGGCCGTTTGCGTTTCCGGCATCGCATCGGCCACGATCAGCTGATGAACGATATCAACCCGCGCTATCCCGCCGTGATCCAGTCGGCGCTGCGCTTTCTCGACGGCAAGGGGCTGGCGCGCGTGCAGTCGGCGCCGTTGCTGCACCGCCTGCTGTGGCGCGCGGGCATCGCGCTGCCACCACCGATCCTGGCTGGTTTTGGTACCAATGCGCTGGTGCAGGGCCTGTTGTTCGGGCTGTTCTGGACCGCGCTGATGTGGCTGATGCTGTGGCAGGGCAGCGAACGTCCGCTGGTGCTGTTGCTGGTGGCCGGCCTGTTGGCCGGAGCGCTGTTCGGCATGGTGATGGCGGCGCTGATGCGCTCGCTGCGCCGCCACCGCAAGCTGCCGGACTGGCGCCGGTTCCGGGCGCGGCAGGCCGATTGAGCCGATGGCGCACTGCGCCGTGACCACACGGCGGGCCCGCGCTAGGCTGCAGCTTCATCCCGATGGACGTATCGTGCGATGCCTGCCAAGCGAACCGCACCTTCCACTGCGCCCACGCTGCTGTCCGGTGGCAACCCGCAGATCGCCAAGGGCGAGGGCGATGCGCCGGTGCAGGCATACATCGCCGCCATGCCGGACTGGAAACGTGTGATCGGCGCGCGACTGGATGCATTGATCGAGCAGGCCGTACCTGGCGTGCACAAGGCGGTGAAGTGGAACTCGCCGATGTATGCGGTTGCGCCGGGCGAAGGGTGGTTTCTCAGCTTCCATTGCTTCACCCGCTACATCAAGGTGGCGTTCTTCCGCGGCGCGGCACTGGCGCCAGTGCCGCCGGAGCCGTCCAGGAGCGCCAATACGCGTTACCTGCACATCTTCGAAGATGCCCCGTTGGATGAAACGCAGTTCCGCGACTGGGTGCGCCAGGCCGCCGCGTTGCCCGGCGAGCGCATGTAACCCCGACGTTCCGATTCCCTTCCCGACGAGAGCCGCTGATGGTCACGCATGCACCGAATCCTGCCGATGCCGGAACACCGGCGGCTGAACTGATCGACGCGCGCATCGCCGAACTGGGTGACTGGCGCGGCGAAACGCTGGCACGCGTGCGCGCCTTGATCCATGAAGCCCTGCCCGACGTGCAGGAAACCTGGAAGTGGCGCGGCACGCCGGTGTGGGAGCAGGACGGCATCCTGTGCACCGGCGAAACCTACAGGCAGGCGGTGAAACTGACCTTCGCCCACGGCGCGGCGCTGCCGGACCCGAAGGGCCTGTTCAATGCCAGCCTGGACGGCAACACCCGGCGCGCGATCGATATCCATCAAGGCGCGATGCCGGATGCCGCTGCGTTCAAGGCGCTGCTGCGCGCGGCGGCGACGTTCAACGCGGCGAAGAAGAAGCGCTGACCGTCTTCTGTAGAGCCGAGCCCATGCTCGGCTGACAGGCCTGTGCGGACCAACGGTCCGCACCCACCTCAACGTGGCGGCGCTGGCTCCAGTGCGGCATCCGGGTCGGCCACCGGCGAGGGTGGGCAGGCGGGAATCTCCGAGGGCGTGGCCAGCGTTTCGGCATGCGAAGGCTTGCCCATCATCTTCGCCTTGCGCCAGCCACCCCAGCGGTAATACGCCAGCGACAGCAGCATCGACACCAGCGAGCTGACCGGGAAGCTCCACCAGATCGCATCGGCGCCCCAGTACGGCTGCAGCAGTTCGGCGAACGGCACGCGCACGCCCCACAGCGAGCCGGCCAGGATCAGCAACGGCGGAATCACCGCGCCGGTGGAGCGCACCACGCCGGAGATCACGAAGCTGACGCCGAAGAACAGGAACGAGCCGATCACTACGTGGTTGAGGTGGCGCGCGATCTCCAGCGCCTGGCTGGCCGGTGGCAGGAACAGCGCCAGCAGCTGGCGATCGAACACCACCAGCGGCAGGATCAACGCGCCGGTCAGCAGGAAGTTGAACAGCACGCCCTGGCGCGCGGTGCCGCGCACGCGGTCCCAGCGCTGCGCACCCACGTTCTGTGCGGCCATCGAAGAGCACGCTGCACCGATCGCCATCGCTGGCATCTGCAGGTAGTTCCACAGTTGCAGGGCAGCACCGTAGCCCGCGCCGGTGTCGGTCCCGTACTGGTTGACCATGGTCATCAGCAGGATCACCGACAGCGAGATCAGCACCATCTGCAGGCCCATCGGCACGCCCTTGACCACCAGCGCCTTGAGGATGGTCATGTCGAGCCTGAACAGGCGCATGTCGGCGCGGCCCAGCCACAGGGTGTGGCGCTTGTGCCGCATGTACAGCAGCAGGCCGGCCAGCGACAGCGTCTGTGCGACCAGCGTGGCCCAGGCCGAGCCGGCGATACCCAGCGCGGGGAACGGCCCCATGCCGAAGATCAGCACCGGGTTCAGCACGATGTCCAGTGCCACCGACACCATCAGGAAGCGGAACGGCGTACGCGAGTCACCGGCACCGCGCAGCGCGGCGGTGAGGAAGGCGAACGCGTACAGCGTCGGCATCGCCAGGAAGATGATCTGCAGGTAGGCCTCGGCCAATGGCAGCGAAGCGGCCGGCGTGCCCATCGCCGCCAGCAGCGGATGGGCCATGAACCAGCCGGCGAGGGCGATGATCACCGACAGGCCGATGAAGAAGGTGGCGCTGGTGCCGACCACGCGCCGCGCCTGCACGATGTCGCGCGCGCCGATCGCCTGGCCGATCAGGATGGTGGAGGCCATGCCGAAACCGAACACCGAGCCGATCAGGAAGAACATGATGTTGTTGGCGTTCGCGGTGGCGGTCAGTGCCGCCTCGCCGAGGAAGCGCCCGACCCAGACCGCGTTCACCGAACCGTTCAGCGACTGCGCGATGTTGCCCGCCAGGATCGGCAGGGAGAACAACAGGAGATTGCGCCCGATCGGGCCGGAGGTCAGGTCAAGCGGCGCTTTGGCCATGGAGTGGTGATCGAATCCCGGGAGGCGCACACTAGCACCAAGCCGGTTCGCGGGATGTGGCAATGCATCAACGACTGCAGGTGGAGCGGAGGTTGGCGCTGGCCTTGATCAGCGCTGTATTGGCCGCATGTTCGATGGACGACCGGCTGGGTGATACCCAGATCCGGCCAACCGACCGTCCCGAGTGCCTGGTCGGCAGCCAGCGCCAGGACCTGGCCTCCGGGGTGCGGCCATTGATCGGCGGCACAGGCTGCCGCGCCGACCCGGACAACCCGCGTCCCCTCAACAAGCCACTGGAGTAGCCTGCCCCCATGCCCGAGCTTTCCCCGCTGTCACCCAGTGTCCGCCTGGACATCTGGTTGTGGGCGGCCCGTTTCTTCAAGACCCGCAGCCTGGCCAAGCAGGCGATCGAGACCGGCAAGGTCAGCGTTGCCGGGCAGCGTCCGAAATCCTCACGCGCGGTGCGCGTGGGCGAGCAGCTTCAGGTCGACCGTGGTGAAGAGCATTTCGAGGTCCAGGTGCTCGGCTTGAGCGATCAGCGTGGGCCCGCAGCGACGGCGCAGCAGCTGTATGCCGAGAGCGAGGCCTCCAAGGCGCGTCGTGCCGAACAGCGTGCGCTGCGCATCGCCGCGCGCGATGGGTTCCAGCCGCCGGAGCACAAGCCGGATAAGCGCGCACGCCGGTTGATCCGCGCGCTGGGGGACATCGACGCGCTGTGACGCAGCCCCGGCGTTCGCCGGCGACATCACCTTCCGGGATACGCCGCAGCGCGGTGGCAACGGCTTCAACGAGAGTTCGCCGGACCGTGCCTGCGTCCAGGCGCTGCGGGACGCCAGCCGAAATGGCGTACCTGCTGTGGAGAGCATGCGAACCGACGCTTCGCACCCGGTGAAGCGCGCCGGTAGCGCCGGGCCATGCCCGGCGACTACCCCGATCGCCTCAACCGTGCAGGTCGTAGCGGTCCAGTTCCATCACCCGCGTCCAGGCGGCGATGAAATCCTGCACGAACTTCTTCTCGCCATCGGCGCTGGCATAGACCTCGGCCAATGCGCGCAGCACCGCGTTTGAGCCGAACACCAGGTCGGCGCGGGTACCGGTCCAGCGCACAGCGCCGTCGGTGCGGCCACGGCCTTCGTAGCTTTCGCGGCCGGTGGCCTTCCACTGCGTACCCATGTCCAGCAGGTTGACGAAGAAGTCGTTGCTGAGCGTGCCTGGGCGCGTGGTGAACACGCCGTGCTTGCCACCATCGGCATTGGCACCGAGCACGCGCAGGCCGCCGACCAGCACGGTCATCTCCGGCGCGGTCAGCGTAAGCAGCTGCGCCTTGTCGATCAGCAGCGCCTCCCCGGGCACGCTGTAGGCGCCCTTCAGGTAATTGCGGAAGCCATCGGCGACCGGCTCGAGCACCGCGAACGATTCGACGTCGGTCTGTTCCTGGCTGGCATCGGTGCGGCCCGGGGTGAACGGCACGCTGACCTCATGGCCACCGGCCTTGGCCGCCTGCTCGACACCTACGCCACCGGCCAGCACGATCAGGTCGGCCAGTGACACGTGCTTGCCGCCGGCATTGAAGCTGGCCTGCACCTTTTCCAGCGCGGCCAGCACCTTGGCCAGCTGCTGCGGCTGGTTCACCTCCCAGTCCTTCTGCGGCGCCAGGCGGATGCGCGCACCGTTGGCGCCGCCGCGCTTGTCCGAACCACGGAAGGTCGAAGCCGACGCCCATGCGGTGGACACCAGCTCGGCGACGCTCAGGCCCGCTGCGGCGATCTGCTGCTTCAGCGCGGCGATGTCCCTGGCGTCGATCAGCGGGTGCTGTGCTTCCGGCAGCGGGTCCTGCCAGATGAACTGTTCGGCCGGAATTTCCGGGCCGAGGTAACGTGCGCGCGGGCCCATGTCGCGGTGGGTCAGCTTGAACCAGGCGCGGGCGAAGGCATCGGCGAAGGCCTGGGGCTCGGCGAGGAACCGGCGCGAGATCTTTTCGTAGGCCGGATCCATGCGCAGCGACAGGTCGGTGGTGAGCATGGTGGGGCGGTGCTTCTTCGACGGGTCGTGCGCGTCGGGAATCACCGCTTCGGCGTTCTTGGCCACCCACTGGTGGGCACCGGCCGGGCTCTTGCTCAGCTCCCATTCGTTGCCGAACAGGATTTCGAAGAAATCGTGGCTCCACTGCGCCGGGGTGCGCGTCCAGGTCACTTCCAGGCCGCTGGTGATGGCGTCGCCGCCCTTGCCGCTGCGGAAGCTGCTGGCCCAGCCCAGGCCCTGGTTTTCCAGCCCGGCGGCTTCCGGTTCCTTGCCGACGTTGTCGGCCGGGCCGGCACCGTGGGTTTTGCCGAAGCTGTGGCCGCCGGCGATAAGCGCGACGGTTTCCTCGTCGTCCATGGCCATGCGGCCGAACGTATCGCGGATGTCATGCGCGGCCAGCACCGGATCCGGGTTGCCATCCGGCCCCTCCGGATTGACGTAGATCAGGCCCATCTGCACTGCGGCCAGCGGGTTTTCCAGCGTGCGCGAGTGCACGTCGCCGTCGGCATCGTCATCGGATACGAGCACGCCATGGTTCTCTTCAACGCCTTCCGAGCCATGCTTGTAGCGCACGTCACCGCCCAGCCAGGTGGTCTCGCGGCCCCAGTACACATCCTGGTCCGGCTCCCAGGTATCGGGGCGGCCGCCGGCAAAGCCCAGGGTCTTGAACCCCATCGATTCCAGAGCGACGTTA
The DNA here is from genome assembly GCF_059369035.1 of Stenotrophomonas sp. YJH_SMC_130. Classification (NCBI taxonomy): domain Bacteria; kingdom Pseudomonadati; phylum Pseudomonadota; class Gammaproteobacteria; order Lysobacterales; family Lysobacteraceae; genus Stenotrophomonas; species Stenotrophomonas sp. YJH_SMC_130. The sequence continues at coordinate 458,798 of NZ_JCAFSH010000001.1, read as the reverse complement.
CCGGTGAGGATGAGCAGGTCGGCCCAGGAAATGGCCTGGCCGTACTTCTGCTTGATCGGCCACAGCAGGCGCCGGGCCTTGTCCAGGCTGACATTGTCCGGCCAGCTGTTGAGCGGTGCGAAGCGCTGCTGGCCACGACCGCCGCCGCCGCGGCCGTCGCCGATGCGATAGGTGCCGGCACTGTGCCAGGCCATGCGGATGAACAGGCCACCGTAGTGCCCGAAGTCGGCCGGCCACCAGTCCTGCGAATCGGTCATCAGCGCCTTCAGGTCCGCCTTCAGCGCGGCGTAGTCCAGCCCCTTGAAGGCCTTGGCGTAATCGAAGCCGGCATCGAGCGGATTGGAGCGCGCCGAATGCTGGTTGAGCAGGTCCACGCGCAACTGGTTCGGCCACCAGTCGCGGTTGGTCGTCGCGTCGCCGACGACGGCATGGTTGAACGGGCACTTCGCTTCGCTTTTCATGGGTCTCTACCTGTGGACTGGCGAAAGGTGGAATCGGGGGAGGCCTGACCACGATAGGTGGCGCCTACCAATGGGTAAATTCGATTGATTCAACCGATGCGATAGTGGCGAACTATGGAGCCGTCCGACTAGGACGGTCGTGTCCGATCAACGCTTCAGCAGGCCCGCGCCCAGCTTCATCAAGTCACTGGCTCCGAACTGGCCGTCGCCGTCCTGGTCCAGGACGCCGCCGAGCAGGTTGCCGATGCCGCCGGACTGCTGCGTTTCCTGGCCCAATGCCTGGCTCAGCTGGCCTGCGTTGCCACCCTGGGCGAAGCGCTGGGCCAGGAAGGACATGACGATGGGGGCGAGGATTGCCAGCAGCTTGCCCGAAGTGCCGCTGTCGAGACCGGTCTTCTGCCCGAGCAGTTGTGCCGCCTGCGGTTGCTGGCCACCGAACACGTGGCCGAGGATGCCGGCGCCATCGGTGGCGCCGCTGCCGCCCCCGCCCATCACCGCGCCCAGGATCCCGCTCAGGTCGAAACCGCCGCCACCGCTGTGGTCGCGCTGCAACGCGTTGAGCAGCGACTGCGCGCCCTGCGGCTCACTGGCGTTCTGCCCCATCGCGCCAAGCAGCAGGGGCAGGGCGCTGCCGACGGCCTGGGCGGTCTGGCTGCTGTCCAGGCCGAGTTGCTGGGACACCTGCTGCAGGCCCTGGCCCTGCTGCAGCTGCTGGAAGAGGGATGCAGCGAGCGATTCGGTGTTCATGGCAGTCTCTGTTCTGTGAAGGAAGGACGGCCCGAGCATAACGCTGCGTGCACTACGGGAATGCGAAGGCAGCCGAGCATGGGCCCGGCTCTACAGACAGAGCGCCACGGGGTCGTTGTGGAGCCGAGCATGGGCTCGGCTCTACAGGCAGGGCGTGAGTTGTAGAGCCGAGCCCGCGCTCGGCCCAGGCCTGCCAGCGGGCGCGGTTACAGCAGCGTCTTCAACCGGTACAGCGCCTCAAGCGCCTGCTTCGGCGTCAACTCGTCCGGGTCGATCGCCGCCAGCGCTTCCTGCGCCTTGCTGGACGGCGCGCTGAACAGGCCGAACTGCTGCGGTGCATCCAGTGCCTGCGGTGCCAGTTCGGCCGCGTGGCTTTCACCGCCGCGCTGTTCCAGCTCGGCCAGGCGGCGACGCGCCTGCGCCACAGTAGCCCGCGGCAGGCCGGCCAGTGCCGCCACCTGCAGGCCGAAGCTGCGGTTGGCCGGGCCATCCTTCACCGCGTGCATGAACACCAGCCCCTCACCGTGCTCGACGGCGTCCAGGTGCACGTTGGCGATGCCACTGCGGCCGCCCTCATGCTGTTCGTCGGCCAGCGCGGTCAGTTCGAAGTAATGGGTGGCGAACAGCGTGTAGCAGCGATTCTGGTGGGCCAGGTGGCGGGCCACCGCGTCCGCCAGCGCCAGGCCGTCGTAGGTGGAGGTGCCACGGCCGATCTCGTCCATCAGCACCAGCGAATGGGCGGTGGCGTGATGCAGGATGTAGCTGGTCTCGGCCATCTCGACCATGAAGGTCGACTGCCCGCGGGCGAGGTCGTCACCGGCGCCGATGCGGGTCAGGATGCGGTCGATCGGGCCGATCACAGCGCGGCTGGCCGGCACGAAACTGCCGATATGGGCCAGCAGCACGATCAGCGCGTTCTGCCGCATGTAGGTCGATTTACCGCCCATGTTCGGGCCGGTGATGACCAGCATGCGACGGTCGGGATGCAGGTCCAGGTCGTTCGGTTCGAACGGCTGCTCACGCACCGCTTCGACCACCGGGTGGCGGCCACGCTCGATCTTCAGGCACGGTGCCGTTTCCAGCTCCGGGCGCGACCAGTCCAGTGCCTGCGCGCGCTCGGCGAAGGCGGCCAGCACGTCCAGTTCGCTCAGCGCAGCGGCGCACTGCTTCAACGGTTCCAGCTGTTCGCCGAGGGTGTCCAGCAGCTGCTCGTACAGGTATTTCTCTCGCGACAACGAACGGTCGCGCGCGGACAGCACCTTGTCTTCGAACGCCTTCAGTTCTTCGGTGATGTAGCGCTCGGCATTGGTCAGCGTCTGGCGGCGGGTGTAGTGCACGGGCGCACGGTCGGACTGGCCCTTGCTGATCTCGATGTAGTAGCCGTGCACGCGGTTGTAGCCCACCTTCAGGGTGGGAATGCCGCTGCTTTCGCGTTCGCGCTGTTCCAGGTCCACCAGGAACTGGTCGGCATGGGTGGACAGGCGGCGCAGCTCGTCCAGCTCTTCATCGAAGCCGTCAGCCAGCACGCCGCCGTCGCTCAGTTTCAGCGGTGGCATCTCGGCGATGGCGCTGGCCAGCAGCTGCGCGCACGCGTCATGCTCGCCCAGCGCGGCGTGCAGGGCCTGCAGGCGCGGCGAATCCAGCGGCGCCAGCACCTCGCGCACGGCGGGCAGCATGCCCAGGCCATCGCGCAGGGTGGAGAAATCGCGCGGGCGCGCCGAACGCAGCGCGACGCGGGTGAGGATGCGTTCCAGGTCGCCCAGGCGGCGGAACTGTTCGCGGATATCGGCGTCGCTGCCGCGGTCGATCAGGGTTTCCACCGCATGGTGACGCTGTACCAGGACCTCGCGCAGGCGCAGCGGGCGGTGCAGCCAGCGCCGCAGCAGGCGGCCGCCCATCGGCGTCACCGTGCTGTCGAGCACGCCCAGCAGGGTATTACGGGTATCGCCGTCGACGCGCGTGTCCAGTTCCAGGTGGCGGCGGGTGGCGGCGTTCATCGCGATCGCCTCGCCAGCGGTTTCCATCGCGATCGAGGTCAGGTGCGGCAGCCGCTGCTTCTGGGTTTCCTCGACATAGCCGAGCAGGGCACCTGCGGCAGCGGTCGCGCGCGGCTTGTCATCGATGCCGAAGCCGCTCAGGTCATGCAGCTTGAAGAAGGCCAGCAGCTGGCGGCGGCCACTGTCGGCGTCGAACAACCAGGGGGCGCGACGGCGCACGCCGGTGCGCTGGCGCAGGAATTCCGGCCAGTTCTCTTCGTCGGGCACCAGCAGCTCGGCCGGCTCCAGTCGGGCGAGTTCGGCTTCCAGGGCGTCGTCGGTTTCCACTTCGTTGACCAGGAAGCGGCCACCGGCCAGGTCGGCCCAGGCCAGGCCGTAGCCCTGCTTCGTGCGCGACAGCGCCATCAGCAGGGTGTCACGGCGCTCGTCCAGCAGCGCTTCGTCGGTGACGGTGCCGGGGGTGACGATGCGCACCACCTTGCGTTCGACCAGGCCCTTGGCCAGCGCCGGGTCACCGATCTGCTCGCAGATCGCCACTGACTCGCCCAGCGCCACCAGCCGTGCCAGGTAGCCCTCGTAGGCGTGCACCGGCACGCCGGCCATCGGAATCGGCGCTCCGCCGGAGCTGCCACGCTGGGTCAGGGTGATGTCGAGCAGGCGCGCGGCCTTGCGCGCATCGTCGTAGAACAGCTCGTAGAAGTCGCCCATGCGGAAGAACAGCAGCAGGTCCGGGTACTCGGACTTGGCTGCGAAGAATTGCTTCATCAGCGGGGTATGTTCGGCGGACTTGTCTTTGGACATGGGACTCGTGGATCAGGGCGTCCGGCCGCGCCGGGCGGCAGCGGCAGCGGAGCGGGTACAGGGCCGTCCATGGTAACTGCTGGGGCCGGTGGGCGCCGCTGCGGTTGGTGGGCATTGCCCGTGCGGGGCACACAGTCAGGCCGGAACCAGGGTGATCTGCCGGTGGCTTGCGAAGATCTCCATTACGATCTCGAAGTAGGTCTGGCCCTGGCCTCGTTGCAGGGCGTCCAGCTGGAGCGCAATGGTCCGCGTATTGAACGTGCCCGGGGCTTCCAGCTTGGACTGCAGCCACTGACATGTGGTAGTTCGTCCCAGTGCGGCGCGGCTGTGCTCGATATCACCCCAGATCACCGTGGCCCGGTCGTGGCCGGCCAACACCCCATAGCCGCCATGCAGCAGGTCATCCAGGGCATCCAGGCTTGGCCCGAGCTGCCAGTTCCCGCCGGCCATGAACACGCGATTGATCTCCGCGTACAGGCTGGGGATGTCATTGATGGCGGCGCCTTCAATCTGTAGGACGATGGTCATGCGGCGACTGTAGCGTCAGCAGGCGGAAGCTGGCGTGCTGTAGGACCAGGGTTCGCGCCATGGCCCGAACGCGCAGCGTCCTGGGCGTTTGCGGTGTGTTGCCCCGCAGTCGACTGAATTTGCAATCTTTCCTATAGAAGTTCCTGAGGCGGCCGATACCCTTTGCGCCTTTCTGCGCTTCGCGTAGCGGCGTGCTGTCGCCTGTGCGTCGGCAGACCCGAATCAAGCCGGCACGTCGATGCCTTGTCCTTTTCCGGACAGAGCGCCTGACGGCCTGCATCAATATCAGGAAAACACTGTGCGGTCAGGGAAGAAGCAGGCACGACAGGCGTGCCGTGGTGGTGGGTGGGTGGTGTTGCTTGGCATGACCTTCGGTGTTGCCGCCCAGCAGGCCGGTGATCCAGCCGCGCAGGAACTGCTGAGGCAACAGGAACGCGAACGCGTGCTGCGCGAGCAGCAGGAACAACGCCCCGACGTCCGCCTGGAGCGGAACGCGCAGAAGGAGGGCGACCGCCTGCCGGCGCAGGAGCACCCCTGCGTGCGCATCGATCGCATCGTGTTGGAAGGCGAGGACAGCCAGCGCTTCGGCTGGGCACTGGCGGCCGCCGACCCGGCGGACGATCCGGCCACAGGCCGTTGCCTGGGGACCGAAGGCATCAACGTGGTGATGAAGCGCGTGCAGAACGCGATCATCGCCCGCGGCTATGTCACCACGCGGGTGCTGTCGGCACCGCAGGACCTCAACCAGGGCACGCTGACGTTGTCGGTGGTGCCAGGCCGGTTCCGCGAGGCCGTGTTCTCCGACCCGCAGGGACGGCATCCGGTCCTCGCCAATGCACTGCCGATCCGCAGCGGCGGCCTGCTCAACCTGCGTGACATCGAGCAGGGGCTGGAGAACCTGCAGCGCGTGCCCACCGTGAGCGCCGACATCAAGATCGCGCCGGCCGACGGCGAGGGCGCGGCGCCGGGCCAGAGCGACCTGCAGATCGACTGGACGCAGCGTTCACCGGTACGCGCCAGCGTCACCCTGGACGATGCCGGCAGCCGTGGCACCGGCAAGCTGCAGGCCAATGCCACGCTGTCATTGGACAATCCGCTGGGCCTGAACGAGCTGTTCTACATCAGCGCCGGCCGTGGCGTGTTCAATGGCCGAGGCAAGGACACCAACAGCTGGACCGCGCACTACGACGTGCCCTACGGGTATTGGCTGTTCGGTGCCACCGCCAGCGCTTACGACTACAGCCAGAACGTGGTTGGTGCCTTTGAACGCTATGACTACAGCGGCCGCAGCCAAAACGCCGAAGCGCGGGTAGACCGGCTGTTGCTGCGCAATGCCAAGGTCAAGTTCAGCGCCTACGCGCGCGGCTGGCAGCGAGAGTCGAAGAACTACATCGACGATACCGAGATCGAAGTACAGCGTCGCCGCACCGCGGGCTGGGAACTGGGCCTGACCCACAAGCAGTTCATCGGCAACGCCACGCTCGATGCCAGCGTGGCCTACCGGCGTGGCACGGGGGCCTTCCACGCCTTGCGCTCGCCAGAAGAGATGGCGCAGCAGTGGGATCCGACGCTGCCGCTGGAAGGGACCTCGCGGATGAAGCTGATCACCGCCGACGCGCAGTTCAGCGTGCCGTTCCAGCTGGGCAGGCAGCGCCTGCGCTACACCGCCGCATGGCGGGCACAGTGGAACCGCACGCCGCTCTCGCCACAGGACCGCTTCGCCATCGGCGGCCGCTATACCGTGCGCGGTTTCGATGGTGAAAGCTCGCTCAGCGGTGAGCGCGGCTGGTCGCTGCGCAACGATCTTTCGCTGGGCATCGGCGGTGGCCAGGAGTTCTACGTCGCCGCCGACTACGGCCGCATCGGCGGCCCATCCGCGCAGTGGCAGTCCGGCCGTGACCTGGCGGGCATGGCGCTGGGCCTGCGCGGCGGCTGGCAGCAGCTTTCCTGGGATGGCTTCGTGGGTTCGGCACTGCACAAGCCCGCCCATTTCCCCACCGACTACACCACATTCGGCTTCAGCCTGGCCTGGCGCTACTGATCTGCCACAAGGACACGTGACATGAACACTATCTATCGTCTGGTTTTCAACCGCGCGCTGCGCGTCTGGCAGGTGGCGTCGGAGCTGGTGAAGGGGGGCGGTGGCCTGGTCGGCCATGTGCCGGGCCGGCAGAGCGCCGCGCTGTCGCCCCTGGGCTTCGCACTGATGTGCTCACTGGGCTGGGTCAGCCTGGTACCCCCTGCGCTGGCGCAATCCGATGCGCGCATCATTTCCGACCCCAATGCGCCGGGCCGTGAACGGCCGACGATGGTGACGGCCCCCAATGGCGTGCCGATGGTGAACATCACCACGCCGTCGGCGGCGGGTGTGTCGCGCAACCGCTATTCGCAGTTCGATGTCGGACGCGAGGGCGTCATCCTCAACAACGCCCGCGGCCAGGTGCAGACGCAGCTGGGTGGCTGGGTGCAGGGCAATCCGTGGCTTGCCACCGGCAGTGCGCGGGTCATCCTCAATGAAGTGAACGGTCCGGCCAGCCGGCTCAACGGCTACGTGGAAGTGGCCGGGCAGCGCGCCGAGGTGATCATTGCCAACCCGGCCGGCATCCAGGTCAACGGCGGCGGCTTCCTCAACGCCAGCCGCGTGACCCTGACCACCGGCACGCCGATGTTCACGGGTGCAGGCGCACTTGAGGGATATCGCGTCACAGGGGGCGCGATCCAGATCGATGGTCAGGGCCTGGACACCAGCCGCGCCGACTACACCGACCTGATCACCCGTTCGTTGCAGGTCAACGCCGGCATCTGGGCCAACCAGCTGCAGGCGACGCTGGGCAACAACGTGGTCAGTGCCGACCACAGTCAGGCCAGCGCGACCGCGGCCAGCGGCGAGGCACCGGCCTTCGCGCTGGACGTTGGCGCGCTGGGCGGCATGTTCGCCAACAAGATCTGGCTGGTCGGCAACGAGCACGGCGTGGGCGTGCGCAATGCCGGCAGCATTGGCGCACAGGCCGGCGAGCTGGTGGTGACGGTGGATGGCCGGCTGGAAAACACCGGCGCCCTGCAGTCGCGGCAGAACGTGCGCGTGCAGGCCAGTGGCGATCTTGCCAATGGCGGCACCATCGCGGCCACGCGCGAAGTTGCGATCACCGCCGGTGGCACGCTGGACAACAGCGGCGGCACGCTCAATGCACAGCGCCTGCAGGTGGAGGCGCACGGGTTGCGCAACCATGGCGGCGCCATTGAACAGACCGGCGCGCAAGCGCTGGCGCTCAAGGCCGACGCAGCCAGCAACCGTAGCAATGGCCTGTTGGGTGCACTGGATGCCGTAGCGTCAGGTGGTAACGGGAGCAGCGTTGGCAGCGGCACGTCGCCCGGCAATGGCGGTGGAACACCCGGAACCGGCACGCCGGGAACGCCGGGAACCGGAGGCGGCAATGGCGGCTCGGCGGGCACGCCGACGTCGCCGGAGCTGCCCCTGGCCGAGGGCCTGATCGCCATCGCCGGTACGCTGGACAACGACGGCGGCAGCATCAGCAACGGCGGCGCGGTGTCACTGGCCGCACGCAACGGTCTCGACAACAGCGGCGGTCGCCTGGGCGTGAGCGCGCTGCAGGCCGGGGGGGAGCTGCGCAATGACGGCGGCATGCTGCAGGTGCATGGCGATGCCGCGTTGCAGGTGGGCCTGTTGTCGAACCAGAAGGGTGCGCTGAGCGTGGCCGGCGACCTGTGGCTGGATGCGCAGTCGCTCGACAACCGCGGGGGTGAACTGCGGCACGCCGGCAAGGCGGCATCGTCGTGGACGGTGCAGGGCCTGTTCAACAACGACGGTGGTCTGCTGGCCACCAATGCCACGCAGCTGGCCTTGCGTGCAGGCCAGGTCGGCAATGCCGGTGGCCGCATCGAACATGCCGGTGGCGATGGTCTCGCGTTGGTTACGGGCGACTGGGCCGGCAGTGGTGGGCGACTCAGTACCCTGGGCCGCCTGCAATGGTCGGCCGGCAACGCCGATCTGCGCAGCGGTTCGCTCAGTGCGGCCGGGTTCGACATCCTGGCCGCGACGCTGGACAACCGGGGCGGCAGCCTGCTGTCGCTGGGTAGCGGGGCCAGTTCGGTGAAGGCCACGACGCTGGACAACCGTGCCCGCGGCACGCTGGCCGGCAACGGCGATCTGGCACTGGTCGCGACCACGCTGGACAACAGCAACGGCCTGGTTCAGCAGGCTGGCACCGGCACCCTGAGCGTGCAGGCCGATACGTTGCGTGGCAGCGAAGGGCGCCTGCTCAGCAACGGCGCGCTGGTGCTGTCCGGCGGCGAGCTGGACGTGAGTGGCGGTACGACATCGGCGCAGAGTGTGCAGATCCACGCCGGGGCACTGCGCAACCGCCAGGGCCAGATCGTTTCGCAGGGTGTCTCGGCGCTGGCGCTGGACGTGCGCGATGCGCTCGACAACCAGGGCGGCCAGATCGTCGGTAACGGCGGCCTGCGCATCGCCGCCGGTCGCATCGACAACCAGAAGGGCACGCTGCAGTCGGCCGGCACGCAAGGTCTGGTGCTGACGGTACGCGACTCCCTGGACAACACGGGCGGCGCGATATCCGGCAATGGCCAGGTGCAGCTGCAGGCCGACAGCCTGGTCAACCAGGGCGGCAAGGTACTGGCCGCAGGCAGCGCTGCATTGCAGGTGCTGGCCCGCGAGCTGCTGGACAACAGCAACGGTGGCCGCGTGGCCGGTACCGGTGATCTGCGGCTGCAGGCGGCAAGCCTGGACAACCGCAGCGGTGCAATCGAACACGCCGGCGGCGGTACGTTGCAGATCCGCGCCGACAGCCTGCAGGGTGCGGGCGGCCGCATCCTCAGCCAGTCGGCGCTGGAACTTGAGGGCGGCGACCTGCTGCTGGGGGCCGGCAGCACTACCCAGGCAGAGCGCATTGCCATCGATGCGCAGCGCTTGGACAACACTGGCGGCAACCTCAGCGCGACCGGCAGCGACGCGCTGCGGCTGCACGTGGCGCAGGGCGTGGACAACAGTGGCGGCACGATCGCCGGCAATGGGGCACTGGATGTGCAGGCTGGTGAACTGATCAACCGCACGGGCACGCTCAGCGGCGCCGGAACGGCTGACAGCACGCTGCAGATCGTCGCTGCGCTGGACAACCACGAAGGCACGATCGCCAGCAATGCCAATCGCCTGACGGTCACTTCCGCACGGCTGGACAACAGTGGCGGCAGCATCCGCCAGGCCGGCAACCAGGGCCTGGACATCACCACCGGCCGCCTGGACGGCAGCAAGGGCACGCTGGTCTCCTCGGCCACGCTGACCCTGCGTGCTGGCGACGTGGATCATCGTGACGCGACGCTGGGCGCCGATCGTCTCGACCTTGAGGCCACTACGCTCGACAACGCCGGTGGCCGCATCATCGCCAGCGGCGAAGGCGCCAGTCGCATCAAGGCCACGACGCTGGGCAATGCCGGTGGCACGCTGGCCAGCAATGGCGACCTGGCCCTGCTGGCACAGGCGCTGGACAACCGTGCAGGCAGGATCCAGCACGCGGGGAGCGGCCAGCTGCAGGTCTCGGCGAAGACCCTGCTGGGCAACGGCGGCAGCGTGCTCAGCAATGGCAGCTTCGCGCTGGACGGCGCCAACCTCGATCTGATCGCGGCAACCACCTCGGCGCGCCGCGTCGACATCAGCGCCGATACCCTGACCACCGCCGGTGGCACGCTCACCGCAACCGGTGAAGACGCGCTGCGCCTGCGCGTACAGGGTGTGCTGGACAATCGCGGTGGATCGCTGGCCAGCAATGGCGCGCTGGCTGTCACCGCGCAGCAGCTGATCAATGCACAGGGCACGCTGCAGGGTGCAGGCGCGGGTCACTCCACGCTGGCGATCGGCCAGGCGCTGGACAACCAGAAGGGCCGCATCCTGCTCGGCGGTGCCGGCACGGTCACCGCGGCCAGCCTCGGCAACCAGGGCGGCACCGTGCATGCGGGCGGCAGCGCGCTGGTGCTGGGCGTTGACGGTCGCCTCGACAATGGCGAGCAGGGCCTGCTGTCCAGCACCGGCACGATGACCCTCGGCGCCGGCAGTCTCGACAACCGCCACGGCACCCTGGTCGCTGGCCAGGACCTGGCGGTGACCACGGCGGCAGGCGTGGACAACAGCGACGGCGCGATGCAGGCCGGCGAACGGCTGCAGTTGCAGGGCAACGGCCTGCTCAACCAGCGCGGCACGCTGCTGGGCGGCCAGCTGGACATCGATACCCGCGGCCAGCGGCTGGACAACCGCGCCGGCACGCTGGGCACGCAGAAGGGCGCGCTGAGCGTTCGCAGTGGCGCGATGGACAACCAGGGCGGTCGCGTGCAGTCGGCGGCCGACCTGGCCATCAACACGGCCGGGCAGGACATCGACAACCGCACCACCGCCGGCAGCGGTGGATTGCTGGCGGCCGGGAAGCTGCAGCTGGATGGTGGCGTGCTGGACAACCGTGGCGGCGCAGTCAATGCACAAGGCGATGCGCGCTTGCTGCTGGCCCGCGTCGACAACAGTTCCGGTGGAACACTTGCCAGCACCGCGAAACTGTCGCTGCAGGCGGCGAGCCTGGCCAATGCCAGTGGTCGCGTGCAGGCCGGGCGCAACCTCGACCTGACCCTGGGCGGGCACCTGGACAACGCCGACGGCGCGATCGCGGCCGGCCAGCTGCTGACCCTCACGGCCGCCAGCGTGGACAACCGCAACACCCGTGGCGGCGACGGCACGCGTGGCCTGCAGGCGGGCCAGCTGCAGTTCGGTGCACAGTGGCTGGACAACAGCCAAGGCCAGATCGTCACCGATGGCGGTGCGCGGCTGCAGATCAACGGCCAGCTGCAGAACACCGGCGGCGTGATCAGCACCGGCGGCAACCTGGACAGCCAGGCGGACAACGTCGGCAACAGCGGCGGCCTGCTGCGCGCCGATGGCAGCCAGACCCTGGTCGCACGTGCGCTCAGCGAAGACGGCCAGGTGCATGCGCAGCGGGACCTCGGCCTCACCCTGCAGCAGGGCATGCGCCATCGTGGCGAATGGATCGCCAACGGTACGCTGTCGCTGAACCTGTCCGGCGACCTCGACAACCAGGGTGTGGTGCGCGGTGGCAACCTCGACCTCAACGCCCAGAACATCACCAATGCCGCGTCAGGCGAGATCTCCAGCCAGGGCACGACCCACCTCAACGCCCGTGGACAGCTGACCAACCGCGGCCTGATCGATGGCGCGTTGACCCACCTGGAGGCCGGCGAAATCGATAATCTCGGCACCGGGCGCATCTACGGTGATCGCGTGGCGATCTCCACCGGCGTGCTGAAGAACCGCGCCGAAGAGGCCGGTGGTGCCACCCGCGTCGGCACCGTGGCTGCACGCGAGCGCCTGGACCTGGGCGTGCGCGAGCTGCAGAACACCGGCAAGGGCCTGATCTACAGCGGCGGTGATGCTGCCATTGGCGGCACGCTGAGTGCCGATCGCATCGCCAGCGGCATTGCCGGGCGGATCGACAACATCAGCTCGGTCATCGATGTCACCGGCAACCTGTCCATCGATGCGCAGGTGGTCAACAACATCCGCGAGAACGTGGTCATCACACAGACCACCACCTTGAACGCTCCGGTGCGCATGGAGCGACCCGCCTGGTGGCGCAACGGCAAGAATGGCACCGAGGACATTCGCAGCACCAGCCATTATTCCGCGCACGAGGTGTACTACCTCGACCCAGCCGATATCCTCGAAGACACGCCGCACATCACGCCGGATGGCTTCACCGTGCACCGTGCGGTGGTACGACTGACCGCGCAGACCAGTGCCTACTTCTTCGGGCGCGGTGGGCTGTATGCCGCGCTGGGTGAGCGTGCGCGGCTGAACGTGCAGGACGGCACGGTGGTGATGTACTACGTCGGCCGCCAGGACAACCAGGTCAATCCGGACCAGGTTGCCGCTGGTGCCGACGATCCGTTTGCCGAGCTGGCCACCCTGCATCCCGATTCGCCGCCATTCCGCTACGTCGATGACAAACTCACCTACTCGTCAGCGTATGGCACCTGTACGACCAACTGCGTGCAGTTGTGGACCTACAAGGACTACGATCCCGACCGCATTCTGACCAGCCCACAGTTTGCGGGCGGCAACTCCACCAGTGCCAACGAGCAGTATCGCCTGGCCACGCGCACCGTGACCGAAGATGTGTTGCAGCCGAGCGTCGGTGCCGATGCGGTCATCCGGTCAGGCGGTGCGATGCGCATCCGCAGCGATGACCTGCGCAACCACTACGGCAGCATTGCCGCCGGCGGCGATCTGGACATCATCGGCCTGACCGGCGCGGCAAAGGTGGAGAACCTGGCGGCCACGCTGTATCGCACGCACCAGTTCTCCAACGTCAGCCACACCTTCGGCGGGGATGTGATGACCTGGAGTGCTCCGGCCATTTCCGAGGTGACCGGTAAGATTGGCGGCAGCATTGTCAGCGGCGGCTCGTTGAGCATCGACGTCGGTGACCTGAGCAACCTCAACCAGGGACGGAACGCGCCGAACGTGCAGAACGGTTCGGCCATGGCCAACCTCAACGTGCAGGGGCCCACGGCGCTGCCGGATGGGCCGGGTCATGGCGGTGCGCAGGGGCCGGGCCAGTCCGCCGGCACCGGTGCCGAACGCGCGCTGGCACAGGCGGCCGATGGTGCCAGTACCCAGCAAGGGAGCAGCGTCGGCGGCGTGAGCGGCAACACCGGTACGTCCGGGCCGCGCGTGGTCGCAGCCAGTGGAGGATCGCCGGATCGCATCGCGATGGGTGCACCGGACACGCGCGCGCCGAGCGCCAGCCTGTTCAACGTCAATCCCAACGGCGGCCACTATCTGGTCGAGACCGATCCGCGCTTCACCGACCACAAGACCTGGCTGAGTTCGGACCACCTGCTGGGCCAGATGGGCTACTCGCCCGATACCGTGCAGAAGCGGCTGGGTGATGGGTACTACGAGCAGAAGCTGGTGCGCGAGCAGATCGGCCAGCTGACCGGTCGCCGCTTCCTCGACGGCTACGCCAGTGACGAGGCGCGGTACCGCGCGCTGCTGGAGGCCGGTGCCACGGTCGCCAGCGAATGGGGCCTTCGCCCCGGCGTGGCGCTGACCGAAGCGCAGATGGCACAGCTGACCAGCGACATCGTCTGGCTGGTCGAGCAGACCGTCACCCTGGTCGATGGCAGCACCACCACCGCGCTGGTGCCGCAGGTCTACCTGCGCCTGCGCCCGGGCGACCTGGACGGCAACGGTGCACTGCTGGCCGGCGCCAATGTCGATATCAAACTGGGCAATGGCCTGGTCAACACCGGCAACATCGCCGGGCGCAAGCTGGTGACCATCGATGCCGGCAACATCGAGCATCTGGGCGGCAGCATTTCCGGCCAGTACGTCGGGCTGTCGTCGGACAAGGACATCCGCGTTGTCGGTGCCGCCGTGACGGCTAGCGATGCGCTGTCGGTCAAGGCTGCGGGCAATGTCACGGTGGCCTCCACGGTGGAGACACAGCAGGGCGGTGGCACCTACCAGTACGAGACCAACCGCATCGATCGGGTCGCCGGTCTGTATGTAACCAATCCCAGTGGCGACGGCATGCTGTCGGTGGTGGCCGGTGGTGACATCAGCCTGCAGGCCGCACAGATCCGCAACGCCGGCGCCGACGGTCTGACCCAGCTGGCCGCAGGCGGCACTCTGGATGTTGGCGCGATTGCGCTGGAGGAACGCCGCGACGCCACCTTCGATGAACGCAACCATCAGCGCAGCAGCAGGACGACACACGCTGCCACGTCAGTGCAGGGCGCTGGCGATGTGGTGCTGGCGGCCGGCAAGGACATCAACCTGGCAGCCGCGCAGATCAAGGCGGCGGGCGGTCTGGCATTGCAGGCCGGTGGGGACATCAACAGCCAGGCGCTGGTGGACAGCGAGAGCCGGGATTTTGCGAACGCGGGCAAGCGCAGCTCGCTGCAGATCAGCCAGAGTGATGAGACCGTGCGGGGCAGTACATTGCAGGCCGGGGAAGATTTGCTGCTGAACGCGGGCCGGGATGTGAACCTGACAGCCGCGTTGGTCGACAGCAATGACGGCGCGGTAAGCGTGGCTGCGGGCCGCGACGTCAACCTGCTCTCGGCCAACGAGACGCACGACTACAGCCTGGACAGCTACGACAAGAAAAAGAAGACGCTCTCCAGTACCACCACCACGCGCAGCGTCGACGCGAGCGACAGCTATGCCATCGGCACGGCGATCCAGGGCGAGCGTATCAACATCACGGCTGGACGCGATCTGACTGCGGTAGGTGCGGTGGTCGATGCCACCGGCAACGTGATTCTGGGGGCTGGCAACAATGTGCTGATCACTGCCGCCGAGGACCATCACAGCAGTGAGTCCAGCGAGAGCAAAAAGAAATCCGGCGTTACCGGAGGCTTCGGCAACGGCGTGGCATCGGTCGGCTACAGCAGCGCGAAGAACAGCAGCACCCGCGCCGAGCAATCCACCACCCAGGTGGGATCGGCGATCGCCTCGCGCGACGGCAATGTGCTGATCAATGCTGGCAACACACTGACGATCGAGGCGTCGGACGTCGCCGCAGGCGAGAACCTGACACTGGTGGGCAAGGAGATTGCGCTGCTGGCGCGACAGGACACCACGGACAGCCAATCCAGTCAGGCCAGCAAGTCCAGCGGCTTCTCGGTGGGCGTGACCTACGACCCGACCAAGGCCTACCGCAGCGCCCGCGATTCGACCACCGACGGTATGGCCGATAGTGGCTCGGCGATGGGGCGGATCACCCGCACCGCCGAAGGCGCCGCCTCCGGCCTGCGCGCGGCCACCACGTCGACCGTGGTGACTGCCGGCAGCCAGCGCACCAACAGCGAACAGAGCCATTCGACCAGTGATGCCCGCGTCAGCCAGTTGGCTGCAGGCGGCGATCTCACGTTGATTGCCAACGGCGGCTCGATCCTCAGCCAGGGCACACAGATGTCGGCCGAGGGCAACGCTGTGCTGCTGGCCACCCAGGACATCGTGTTCGACGTGGCCCACAACACCGAGCGCAGCGACAGCAGCAGCCATGGCAAGGGCTGGGGCTTTGCCAACAACACCAGCGGCTTGCCGTTCGGTACCAACAACTCGCAGAGTCAGGGCAGCGGTAGCAGTGACACCATCACTGGCACGCAGCTGTCCGTTGGCGGCGGCGTGCGCATGGCCACCACCGAAGGCAACATCAGCCTGACCGCGGCCAACATCGCCGCCGAGAAGGACGTCAGCATCCGTGCGGCCGGCGATCTGCTGGTGCGCAGCGGGCAGGATACGGTCAGCAACGCCAATACGTCGGACAGCAAGGCGATCGGCACGGTACAGATATCGGATACAGAGAAGTTCTCCGGCTGGCACCGCGAGCAGCACCAGGACGACAGCGCGCAGGTGTCACAGGTGGCCAGCAGCATCGGCAGCCTTGGCGGCAGCGTGAACCTGACCGCCGGGGGCAAGTACACGCAGACGGCCAGCAACGTGGTGGCCGCCAAGGATGTGAACATCACCGCCGCCGAGATCGAGCTGTTGACCGCCGACGAGAGCGGCCACTACTCGCAGAGCGACAAGGACCTGAAGATCGGCGTGTTCGCGCGGGTGAAGTCGCCGTTGATCGACCTGATCAACAACGTGGACGCGGCACGTCAGTCCGATGACCGCCTGCAGAAGATGCAGGGCATGGCGGCGGGCGCCAACGCGTACCAGGCAGCCAGTGCGATCTCGGCACTGTCCGGCCGTGGCGGCAGTGGCGAACTGTTCCGTGCTGAAGCAGGCATCGGCTTCAAGACCGCCAACAGCAGTGCAGATGGCAGCAGCATGGTTTCGCGTGGCTCCACCATCCAGGGCGGCGGCAACGTCAACCTCACCAGCACCCAGGGCGACATCCATGTGGTGCAGGGCAACCTGAGTGCAGGCAACACCCTCAGCCTGGATTCGGCCGGCGACATCCTGCTGGAAGCAGGCAAGGCGAATGTGGCCGACCGCAGCAAGAGCAGCAATGCCGGCGCCGAAGTCGGCGTGGGCGTCTCGGTGGGCGCGCAGACCGGCGTGTACGTGTACGCCGAAGCCAGTGTTGGCAGCAGCAAGGCCAATGCCGAGAGCAGCACCTGGCAGAACACCACGCTGACCGGCAAGAACATCTCGATGAAGGCCGAGGGCGATACCACGCTGCGTGGCGCCACGGCGACCGCTGATCGCATCGACGTCAAGACCGGCGGCACGCTGACGATCGAGTCGCTGCAGGACATTGCCGAGAGCATGTCCAGGAACAGCCAGGTGGGTGGCCGCGTGCAGGTGTCGTTCGGTACCGCGTGGAATGCCGACGGGTATGCGAGCGCTGGCAAGGCCAGCGGCAGCTATCAGGGTGTCGGCCAGCAGAGCGGCCTGTTTGCCGGCAATGGCGGGTACCACGTCGATGCCGGCCACGTGAACCTGGTGGGCGGGGCGATTGCCAGCACTAATGCAGGCAACAGTGAACTGACTGCGGGCTCGCTGACGTTCACCGACCTGCAGAACCACATGGACTACACGGCCAGCTCCGGCAGCATCAGTGGTGGTGCGGGCGGGCAGATGGATGGCTGGGCGCCCAAGCCGGGAACGGCCGCACCCCGAGGTGGTCCGGGCCTGCCGATGATGGAAAAGGGCAGCGACAGCAGCTCCACCCTTGCCACCTTGACCGAGGGCAACATCACCATCGGTGGCAAGCAGACGTCGGCGGCGGAGCTGGGCATCAACACCGATGCCAGTGGGGCACATCGTGCGCTGGATGCATTGCCGGATGCGAGCAAGTTGCTGGCGGACCAGCAGGCGATGGCGGCTGCGGCGGGGACGGTGATGGCCACCAGCCAGCAGATTGCCTGGGATATTGGCAGTGCGGATGCGAAAAAGATCACGGACAAGTATCGGGAGCCGATGAGTCCCGAAGAGAGACGGGCGTTCGACGCGCTTCTTCCCGATGAGCAGTTCAAGCGCCTTGTCGCGTTCGATGCATCCTACCCCGATGCGCTGGTGACCCAGCAGAAGTGGGCCCCTGATGGCGTCTATGGTCGCGCGCTCGGCGCAGTGACCAGCGCGTTGGTCGGTGGTGTTGAAGGACAGGGACTGGGTCAGCTGGGTTCCAATGCGCTGGCGCCGTATGCGGCTGAACTGATCGGCAAGACGTTTGACCCGAACAAGCAGAGTGCTGTGCCTAGCGAGGCCATGCAGATGCTGTCGCACGCGCTGCTGGGCGCGCTGTTGGCTGAGGCCAATGGTGGCAAGGCGGGGAGTGGGGCGTTGGCGGCCGGTGGTGGTGAGTTGGCGGCGAAGTTGCTGACGGACACCTTGTTCGGCGGCAACCCCGCGAATCTCAGCCCGCAGCAAAGGGAGGCAGTTCTGGCGCTTTCACAAGCGGTGGGAGCGCTGGCGGGTGGGCTGTCGGGGCAGGATCTGGCTGGGATCGCATTGAATGCGGGGATTGCCAAGAATTCGGTTGAGAACAACTGGCTTAGTAGGAAGGAAGGGCGTCAGTACGACGAAGCGAAAGTAGGTTGCAAGAATGGGGACGAGGCGAGTTGCAGTGTTCAACGAAAGCTGGAGAATCTTTCCCATGAGCGCGATGTCGATCACGCCGGATTTGTAAATGCGGCAAGAGAGGCCTTGGTCGCACAGGGGTATGCAATCACTCCCGCTGCGATGGCGGCGATTGAAAATCGCTATTGGCAGAGGCATGGGGAAGATATCCAGTCCGTAGTCTTTACGCAACCTGGGATGAGACCCACTCAGCTGGGTGCCTTGCATCTGTTTGCAGATGCTGCACTGGATAATTCCGCATTAATGGATCGCTTCATCCCGGGGAGCGGAACCAGTCCTCGAATTCTCGCGAATACGTTGATTGGGCTTGGGCAAACCGTGGGTGCATGGACAGGGATAAATCCCGTGACCGGCCTCGAGGTGGTCGGTGTCGACGCATTCGATGCCCGATTTATGACCGTGGTCGACATCGCGACTGCTGCATATGCTGGCGGTAGTACTGTTGCGCGAGCAGCAGGAAAAAGTGCGTTGCGAGACGTTGTTGAGACTTCTGGTCAGAACGCTGGGCGTAACACGGCTAAGGATTTAGCGTCTGAAGGGATGTTGCCGGTAAATATGCTGCCAGACAACATCAATGGTACGGGTCTTATTTCCGGCGGGGTAATAAGTCGTGATCCGGTTGCTCATTCTAACAATCTAATGAATGATATAATATCAAAGTTTGCGGATCCTGCATTGAGGCCAAAGGATTTTACAATAACGATTGATGGGAAATTCATGCGCGCCGATCCCGTAAATAGTATTAATGCGCCAATATTTCAAGGGGCGTCTGATAATCTTGTAAAGAGCTATTTCATGCAATTGGGTGGTGTTGATTCATTGCCCCTCCCTAAGTCGGTTATGATCAGGGGTTCGAGTGCTGAGGTCTATACTCTCACCAGAAAGGATGGTGTGAGTATAAATTTAAGAAATGGTTCTAGTTCGAGCAATGTTACTGGTGCGAAGTGGACTATAGATATAATGTCGCCGAATGGGATCAGGGCAAAAAGAGTGGAGATTAAGTTCAAGTGATCAATAACTGGTTGGGTGATCTTGATGCAAGGGAATTTATTGGTAGGGTGGAGCTTCTTGATGTTGATGTGATCTGGTGGAATAGTTTTGACTATCTTCCGGGTCTTTCGTTTGAAGAAAGGAAGCAGTTCTTCCGGTGGGGGTTGGGTGCTGTTTTGAGGGAGGGGAGGGCCAGGCTCGAAGATGTGAATGGTTTTTGGGGTGGTACCGTTAATGAGCAGATTGAGCGTTTCATGGCGGCGTGGCCGCCTGAGTTGGACTGGGATCCGGACATGTTCTGGGTTGCCAAGCCTGGATATGGATGGGTTCCTAGCGGTTTTGTCTGGAAGCTGGAAGATGGTAGTTATTTCAGTCCGTAGATCTAAGTGCTGCTGGGGGCGGAGACGTCGGACGAAGGAGGATGAATCCGAAACATGGACAAGGGTCTTGACCCATTCGGTCGCTGACGGGATCTGAGGGGGAGCTATTGATGAATGATGCGTTCTGTCCGCGGTGCTGGAATCGATCGGTCGCATGGCTGATTCCGTCTCGCGGACCGAGCTGGATGGCGAGCCGATAGCGATTGGCGACTGGCTTGCAGGAAGTGTCGACGGCTTCCCATGCAGCTCTTGCATGATCCAGATGATCAATGGTTTTAGGTTGGGATCTGCCGTCTATATTCCAGCGTTGTTGATTCGTGTCTTTAAGGTTGACGGGACGATAATTTTCGATTTTTCATTCGACATGGATTGGTCGAATGTTGCCGTGGCCATGCCTATGCTGCATCGGCATTTCCAGCAATTGAAGTTGCTGAGTGAAGCGCGCACTGTGTTTGGAGGGATGGAGCCGGCGCAGGATCTGGACACTAGATTTTTCACTGATGATGCGCGCGGCCCTTTGGGGAGTTCCATTGTCTGATCTGGAAGGGAATCGCCGCTCCGTGAGGGCTTAGGCTTGATCTCTTAGGGGATTTCAACCACTGGCGATTGCGGCAAGGGTGATTCACAAGGGTTGGGTACTACGTGAAGCTGAGTGGGATCGGTTCTACGGGTGGGGGGCGAAGTCCCCGTTGATCGATCCGATCATCAACGTCGACGCGGCTCGAAATCCCAATGATCGCCTGCAGAAGATGCGAGGCGCGCAATAACATCTCGATGAAGGCCGGGGGCGATACCGCGTTGCGTGGTGCCACGGCGACCGATGATCGCATCCTATAATGTCAGATAGGAAGGTTTTGGTGCTCGGCCAGGAAGCTGCTGTGAAGGGTTACAAGGACGCTGTTGCTGCGGGGAAGAGGATATATGAGTCCAATGCGGGAGGCGTCTCTTTCGTTGTGTACATCGATGATGCCGGTGTAGTTAAAAATTTCCACCCTAAGTGAGGTTGGTATGAGTGATCAGTTGTTTGGATCTTGGATGGATAAGAGGGATTCTGATTGGGTGGTTTTTGCTTACTTTGATTGGATTTATTCTTCGGGAGTGTTTATTCAGATGCTCGAGTGTTTATCAAGGGGCTGGGGTTTTGGCACCGATGATGTTGACTGTAGATTCCCAGATAATAGTAGCTTCGACGTGGATGATCACTTTTCTGGGGTGGAATTTTCATATGGGCTCAAGTATGACCCGGACGTTGTGATTGTTAGTGATGAAGAGTTTAGTCGATACCTGGGTATGGCATGTCTCAAGTATATAGAAAGAACTCCGGGATCGGCTGAGTACGTTCGCTCAATGCTGTGCCGGAATGAGCTGGGAAATGGCTAATCCAGACTGCGGCCCTGCTGATGATTGCAGCATCGTTGATGCGGGCGCTGTGGCTGGTTGGAGATCACTTCAGTGATGTCCCTGATCTGGAGGGGCGGTTTGTTGTTTGCTATCCGGACGGGAGTTTAAGGTTTGGGTATGAAGTGGAGGGGGTTACTGAGTTCTTTGAATGACTGATCGCTTGCGTTCCGCGCTCCCCGATTTGCCCAGGGCAACTTGCCGCATGCGATTGTCACGAGCGGGGACTGACAGCGAGGTAGCATGGGCGCTTCATCAATTCAGCTGGTAGACGTAGTGTTGAATATTAAAATCAGGCATCATCTGATTATTACTAGTGGAATTCCGATGGCTATTGCAGCCAGTGCAGGAAAGGCCAGCGGCAGCTATTAGGGTGTCGGCCAGCAGAGCGGCCTGTTTGGGGCAATGGCGGCTACCAGGTCGATGCCGGCCACTTGAACCCTGGTGGGCGAGGCGATTGCCAGCACCCATGCGGGCAACTGGCTGGGCAGGCAGGAAATCGAACTCATGGAGTCCGAGCGGGCCGCGTGTGATGGAGAAGGGGGCGATGTCCGAGCCTGCAAGGACTCTGTGACACGTGCGTATGACGAGTTGAACGCATAACGCGACCGTGAACTGCTTGCGTACGGTGCTGCTGTTGAGCTGAGCATGCGCTCCTCTCCAGCTACTTCAGAGGACGACTGGAAGCACGAGTGGGCGACTCGTGTCGATCAATACTGGGAACAGTACGGTGTTGCGGTTGAGGACAGGGTCGCTGGACCCACGCCGGGAGCGGACGCAGAATTTGCTTATCGTCAGCTTAAAAATGTCGCCCTCGCTTCGGGTATGACAGCCGTCGGAGAGGTGATGGACAAGGGTCTCGATCGATGGTTCATGGACGAGAGTCGGCGAAACCTCGAGGCAACTTTGGAGGTCTATCTTCGACGTTGAGCTTGATGCGGGGCTATGTATCATCTCTTCACCCTGACATCTACATGCAGTGTGCTATCGATCAATCGTCGGTCATGACGAAGACCGAAGAGATGGCTGCTTATCTTGCGATCCTGTCAAGTGGAGGTTCCACGTTCTCCCATTTTGTCGTGGTCGATGGTGTGACAGAGCGCGCCGGTGTCAAGGTTGTAGCTATTCGAGATCCTCATGGTGTTCATTACTTCAGTGCATTGTCCACGTTCGAGAGAAATTTCTCAGGTGATGTTGTAGTTCCGAGGGGAGTGCAAAAATGAAATTGAGGGTTAGCTTTCCAGATAATCTTGCTTCTGAGGGTCTGATAAATCAGGAGCGAATTCCGTGCTTGTGTAAAGTGGCTGATTGCTTTGAAGTTGTCATCTTCGACAGCAGTCCTGAAGTCACAGGTGTTATGGAGGAGTGGGATCGTCGGGAGCTGGCGCTGCGGGCGGTTGCGGGCGCCGGCGGGAAGTACTCTCATTATGCGAGAGGGCTTATCACGATTCGGCCGGTGAGTTTGGGTCTCTATGATATTATTGATCTGCAGTTCTTCTATGCCAGCATGGGTTGGTGTCCGGTGATTCGGGATGGGGAGTACGCCCCGCCACTATCTTATGAGGGTGACGGCTGGGGAGTTAGTAGCTAGGGCCATGTCGTCTCTTTGTTGGGTCCAATTTTTGGTGCGCAGGAGTAGTTGGTGCGCTGGCGCCCTATGCCGCTTACTTCATCGGCAGCAAGTTGGACCCGAACCACCGACGTCCCCCCGGGTTTAAAAGCGCCTGGGAGGAAATATGCCACTTCATCAAGCGTTACGCCGCGACGTGCGAGTTCCAGTTTGTGCTCTCCTTCCAGTTCGAGAGCGTCTATGCGGCAAGTCTCGGGAAGGCTCTGGTCTTCCCGGGGCCTGTTGCCCTGTAATGCCAGATAGCGGGGCGGCAGGCCCCGGCCTTATCCTATTCTCGGTACACGTGGCGATATGCCTTCTGGATATAACGCCCTCGTGGGTCGCCCGCTTTCACACCTGTCTGCACAGTTCCAGAGTTTTGGATCGATATAATAATATCGCCCTATCAAGTTTCCCTTGCCTGCGCCGCCATCGATCATACGGCCATGATCAAGGGAATTGAGATGCTCGCCTTACGCAACCTCCGAGTGGGATCCCGGCTGGGTGCCGGGTTTGGATTGCTGCTGCTGTTCATCGTGGCCATCGTCGGCCTGGCGCTGTACGGAAACCATCTGAAGTCCGCCCAGTTCTCGAAAGTGGTGGACGTCAACATGGTGAAGATGCGG
Organism: Stenotrophomonas sp. YJH_SMC_130; assembly: GCF_059369035.1. Lineage (NCBI taxonomy): Bacteria > Pseudomonadati > Pseudomonadota > Gammaproteobacteria > Lysobacterales > Lysobacteraceae > Stenotrophomonas > Stenotrophomonas sp. YJH_SMC_130. The sequence continues at coordinate 435,625 of NZ_JCAFSH010000001.1, read as the reverse complement.
CTGTTGAACGAGATGCTGGATACCAACAACGCGGTGTTGATGCACCGCCGGCTGATGGTGATCAAGCGCGGCGAGGATTTCGACAAGGATTATCAGAAGGCGCAGGAACTGTCGCAGACCTACGACGGTATCTGGGCCAAGTACATCAAGATTCCGCGCGACGCCACCGGCGATACCCTGGTCGCGAAGATCGACGCGGCACGCAAGGCCACCGACGCCTCCACCCAGCATCTGCACGAGCGCATGAAGGCGGGTGATTTTGACGGTGCGGCCAAGGAGCTGCTCGCCGAGCACGGCCTGGCGACCGCATGGAACGAGACGATCTCGACCCTGCTGCGGCATCAGGAGACACTGACCGCGCGCAGCCGCGAGGAATACCGTTCAACCGAATCCTGGACCGGCACGTTGTCGATCGTGTTCGGCGTGCTGAGCCTGGTACTGGGCTCGCTTGCCGCGTGGGCGATCACCCGCAGCCTGACCCGCCCACTGGAAGGCGCGGTGAGGCTGGCCGACGGCATCGCTAACGGGCGGCTGGACAACAGCATCGACGCGTCCGGCAACGATGAGGTGACGCAGCTGCTCAGGTCGATGCAGCGCATGCAGGCGCAGTTGCAGTCGGTGATGGCGGCGCAGGGCGAGTTGGCCCGTCAGCACGATGCCGGCAGCCTCAGCTATCGCATGGACGAGAGTGCCTTCCCCGGCGACTACGGGCGCATGGTGCACGAGACGAATGCGCTGGTCGGCTCGCATGTGCAGGTGCAGAACCGGCTGATCGAAGTGATGAAGCACTACGCCCAGGGCGACCTGTCGGTGGACATGGATCCGCTGCCGGGCGAGAAGGCGGCGATCACCCAGGCAATGGACGAGACCAAGACCAGCCTGTCGGCGATCAACAGCGAGATCCGCCGGTTGGCGACAGCGGCCGCGGCAGGCGACTTCAGCCTGCGCGGCGATGAAGATCGCTTCGCCTATGATTTCCGCGACATGGTGGCAGGGCTCAATTGCCTGATGCAGACCACCGACGAGAACCTGGTGCAGGTGTCGACGCTGCTGCAGGCGATCTCGCGCGGTGACCTGACCGTGCGCATGCAGGGTGACTTCCGCGGCGTGTTCGCCCGCATGCGCGATGACTGCAATGCCACCGTCGATCAGCTCAAGCAGATTGTCGGCCGCATCCAGTCCAGCGCGTCCAGCATCAACCTGGCGGCAGGCGAGATTGCCTCGGGCAACACCGATCTGTCGCGGCGCACCGAGCAGCAGGCGGCGAACCTGGAAGAGACGGCGGCGTCGATGGAGGAACTGACCTCCACCGTGAAGCAGAACGCCGAGCACGCCCGCCAGGCCAACCAGCTCGCGATCGGCGCGCACGGTGTCGCCTCGCAGGGCGGCGAGGTGGTCGGCCAGGTGGTCACCACGATGTCGGCCATCGAAGCCTCGTCGAAGAAGATCGCCGAGATCATCAGCGTCATCGACGGCATCGCCTTCCAGACCAACATCCTGGCCTTGAACGCGGCGGTGGAAGCCGCGCGTGCCGGTGAACAGGGCAGGGGCTTTGCGGTGGTGGCCAGTGAGGTGCGCACGCTGGCACAGCGCTCGGCCGGTGCGGCCAAGGAGATCAAGGGCCTGATCGAGGATTCGGTCGGCAAGGTCGCCGATGGATCGGCGCTGGTCCGCCAGGCAGGCACTACGATGGGCGAGATCGTGGCGTCGGTGCAGCGCGTGACCGACATCATGGCCGAGATCTCTGCCGCGTCGCAGGAGCAGAGCTCGGGCATCGAACAGGTCAACCAGGCGGTGGTGCAGATGGACGAAACCACGCAGCAGAATGCGGCGCTGGTGGAAGAAGCCAGCGCGGCGGCACGCTCCATGGCGGAGCAGGCCACCCTGCTGGCCGAGGCGGTATCGGTGTTCCGCACCGGTGCGGCAACCGCGGCTGCACCCGTGCGTCCGGCCCTGGCTGCGGTGGCCGCGACGGTTACTCCGGTGCGCAGGCCGGCGGCACTGTCGCCGCGCATCGAGCCGACACTGGCGGCCAATGCCGGTGGTTGGGAAGAGTTCTAGGGGCGTGGCGCGCCATTAGGGAGACGGCGCCCATCACGACGGCTGATCGTGATGGGCGCGGATTTTCTTCCTGAACGCGCTATGGCCGATGAGGTGGCGGACACGCGCATTTCACTTCCGGTTGCCAACCGCAGGAGGAGACTTGCGCCATACCGGAACTCAGGAGATGGCCATGAAGACCTCGACCCGATTGCTTGTGCTGGGCACCCTGCTGGCGGCTTCGTCGGTGGCCGGCGCGCAGACGTATGGCCCGCGCGATGAGGGACGCAAGTTCAACGACGGCAGCCGTGTGGTCTGCAAGAACGTGGAAGTGCAGCGCAACTCGCGCGATCCGAACCGCATTGCGGGTACGGCCACGGGCGCAGTGATCGGCGGCCTACTGGGCAACCAGGTGGGCGGCGGCAATGGCAAGAAGCTCGCTACCGTGGCCGGTGCCGTGGCCGGTGGTGCGGCCGGTCGCCAGATCCAGGGCAACAGCCAGCAGAAGAACGGCGACCGCGTGGTCGAGCGCCGTTGCGAGCGCGTCTATCGTTGATCGGTTGCCGGCAGCGCCCGTTCCCCCTTACACATCGCAGTACTCGAACGCCGGCCCCGCGCCGGCGTTCTTCGTTCCGGACCTGTATCGCTGACTCCGGCGTCGTGCCTATACTGCGCCGACTCAACGGATGAATGTCCAGTGAACGAATCGGCTCCAGCTCCCCAACCGGCACCGCTCGCAAGGCACGACCCGATACCGGAAGCGACTGCCCATTCCCATCGGGTGCGTGATCGCACCGATGAACTCGAGCTCTTCATTTCGGGCCTGCTGGCGTTCGCGCTGCTGGCCGTGCCGGGTTATCTGTTCGACGCCTGGGCGCGCAGCAGCCTGCACACCGAAGGCATGTACTTCCAGATGCTCTGGTTCGGTTTCAGCATCAGTGTCGGCATGTGCTATGTGCTGGCAGTGGCCTTGATCATCCATCTCACGGTGCGCGGCTACTGGATCGGGCTGATCGGCCTCAGGTCGCATTTCCCCGATGGCATTGACTGGGGGCGCCTGCCAAGAATGGGGGCGGTCACGCGCGCCTTCCTGCAGGCCCGGGACGGAGGCCTAGATGGCAGCATCGAACGTGCCGACCGGCTGGCGACGATGCTGTTCTCGACCACCCTGCTTGCCGTACAGACATTGGCGGGCACGCTGGTATTGGCCGTCCTGACGCTTGGTGTGTCGATGGTGATCGGCGCGCTGTCCGGTGGCGCCGATCATGTCGCCATGCTCGCCCTGTGCACCGTGCTGGCCGCAATGTTGGCGCTGGCTGTTACCCCCGGGATCCTGGAAAAGATCGTGGCGCGGCGGCAGGCGCGCGGGCAGCCCCATGAGCGACCGCAGCGACTGCTGCAGGGCATGCTGGCGGCACTGCAACGGGTTCCGCTGTTGCGCCTGATGCAGACCATGCAGCTGACCATGCAGAGCAACCTGCGCTCGCGCTCGTTCATGGCGGCCTACCTGTTCGCGGTGCTGGTAGCGATGCTGCTGGCGGCCGTGCAGGTGATGGCGTCGTTGAAGTTCTCGCTGTTCAACCGTTACCAGATCGTCACGGAAGCGGCGGTTGAGCACGGCATGCTGAGTGCGCATTACGAATCGATGCGTTCGGCGCATGACCAGCTGCTGCCGTACCCGATGATCCCGTCGGACACGATCAGCGGTGCGCAGCTTCGTTTGTTCATTCCGCATCGCCCGCAACGCGACAATCCGCTGGCGCGCCAGCATTGCACCGCACTTCCGGACGCGCGCAATGAGGCCACCGGGCAACAGGCCGCCAATGCCGCAGTGGAGTGCCTTTCCCGGCTCTGGCTGGTCAAGCTGGACGGCACCCCGGTCGACCTGCATGGCTTCGTGCCCATGGAGCGGCGTGACCTGGATATGCGGGGCCTGGTGGGGTACCTGCCTACCCGGGGACTCGCACCCGGACGCCATGACCTGGAGCTGGTGTGGAATGCTGCAGGCGGCGAGCGGGGGGCCGGACGGCGCCGCGCGTTCCGCATCCCGTTCTGGTACGCCCCGGACCCCTGAACCTTGGATCAAAGCGGCCATGCCGCGCCGCTTGAACAGGCCGCTTACGACTTAATTCCCTCCGTCCCCTTTTTGGCGAGGAGGCGCCAGGTGGCGAGGCTGCCATAGAGCAGCAGCAGGACGGTGAGGGTGATCAGTTCGTGTCTGACGTCGGCCAGGCGGGCGTCCATCTGGTTCAGGCGCACCATCAGATTGATGCCCGAGGTGGTCGGCAGCAGCTGTGCCAGCCAGACCAGCGGTTGCGGCGTCATCACCGCCGGCCACGACAGGTTGGCCAGGAAAAACAGCGGGATGGAGGTGGCGATGATGTACTGGAAGGCGCGCTCGCGGGTGCGGAAGAAGCTGCCGACGAACAGGCCGAAGGCCACGGTGGTGGCGATGAACAAGGTGCCGCCCAGCAGCTGGCCCATCGGGTTGCCGCCGCGCGGATAGTCCTGCACCCAGGCGGTGAAACCGGCGTACCAGAACAGGCCGAACAGGCCGATCAGGCCGAAGCCCAACGCCATGCCGGCCAGCGTCGGCAGGTCGAAGCGCAGGCGCCGGCCCAGTGCGAGGCGGCGGCCGCCGAGCAGAACGCCGATGCCCATCAACAGCGTCTGGTGCACGATCAGCTCGGCCACGCCGGGCACGATGGCGCTGCCATAGCCTTCCTGCGTGTTGTACAGCGGGCGCTGCACCAGGGTGACCGGCGGTGCCTGCGGCGCACCCATGAAGGCGGCCTGGCCGACCACCGCATCACGCCCGAACGCACCCAGCGCATCAGCTACGCTGCCCAGCACCCAGCTGGCGCGGCCCAGGTAGGCACCGTTGCCAAGCAATACCAGCTTGGCCGGATGGCCGCGCAGGATGTCGCGCTCCAGGTTGGCCGGGATCACGACGATGCCTTCGGCGTGGCCGGCTTCGAGCTGCTCGCGTGCGCTGTCGACGTCCGCCGGTTGCCCGACCACGCGCGCAACGCGCAGTGCGTCGAGCTTGCGCAGCAGCTCGCGGCTGGTCGCGCTATGGTCTTCGTCCACCACCAGCACCGGCAGGTTGCCGGCCACCTGGTGCCGGTAGGCGGCTGGATAGAAGAACGAATACAGGATCACCGCACCGACCATCACCACGATCGCGTAGCGGTCGCACAGCACCGCCATCAGGGTCTGCCGCAGGCTGCGCCAGAGCATGCTCATGCGTCAGCCCCTGCGGATTGTGCGGCGGCAGGCGTGCGTGCAAAGGCGATCAGGCGCAGGCCGCCGATGCCACCGGCCACCACCGTCATCAACAGCAGCGTAGCCAGCGGCCATGCCGAAACCTGCAGCGGCGCGCCGATGAACTGCTGCTGGGTCTGCAGCTTGATGTAGGCGCTCAATGGCAGCAGCTGGTGCCAGACGCGGGTAAACAACGGCCCGTCCAGCACCGGGAAAGTAGCGCTGGAGAACGCCAGTGCGGTGCCGATGCTCAGACCGACCGCAGACAACGCGGTGCCCATGTCGCGGGTGACGCCGACGAAGAACAGCGCGTAGGCGGCCGTGGCCAGGTAGAACAACGGCTGCGCGAGCAGCAGCAGAAGCACGCTGCCGGCCACACCATCGCCGCGCAGCCACGCCAGGTAGCCGATGCCGAGCGCGCCATACAGCGAGAACAGCAGGAGGTACGGCGCGACCTTGCCGGCAATCGCCGACCACGGCGTGCGAGCCAGCCAGGCGGGCAGGGTGCCATCGCGGATCTCGCGGCCGAGGCTGCCGGCCACCGCAAGTGCCAGTACCAGTGACAGCACCGCCGGGAAGATCAGTGGCAGCAGGAACAGTTCGTAGCTGCGCGCCGGGTTGTAGAGGATGTCCGACTGCACCGCGATCGGCGCCGCGCGCAGCTTGCCCGGGCCGACCTGCAGGCCGATGCGCTCGCGCAGCAGGCGTGCGTTCCATGCGGAAACCGCGTCGCCGATGTCGCGCGACGCCGACTGGCCGGTGGTCATGTAGGTGGCGTTGTAATAGGCGAACACCGTGCCCTGGCGCCCACGCAGCGCCTGCCGGGTGACATCGCGCGGCACCAGCACGATGGCGAACACGTCCAGGCTGCGCAGCTGCGATCGTGCCTCCTCCAGGTCCGCTGGCTGGCTGGCGACGCGTACGCCGGGACTGGCGTCGAGCATGCGCAGCAGCAGGCGGCTGTCACTGCTGTGGTCAAGGTCGACCACAGCAATCGGGATATCGCGCATCACCGACGGCGTGAACATCCATGCCATCACGACCAGCATCAGCAGTGGCAGCAAGGTGACCAGCAGCAGGTCGGCACGGTTGCCGCGCAGCGACTGCAGCTCGCGCCGCCACGAAGCGGCGAAGCCGTTGCGGTCCGGGCTCAGTGCTGGGGCCATGCGAACAGCACGCTCATGCCGGGGCGGAAGCCCTCGATGCGGCGTACCGGGCGCACCCGCACCTCGAAGCTGCGGACGTCATAGCCGGACGACTGGCGGGTGGTACGCCAGGTTGCGTAGTCGCCGGCCGGATTGATGAAGTAGACCTCGAACTCGCCATCCAGGCCCAGCGCCGGCACGCTTCCCTGCAGTTTGCTGCCGACCTTCAGGCCCTGCATCTGCGATTCGCGCAGGTTCATCGCCACCCACATGCGGTCGATGTCGACCAGGGTGAACACCGGATAGCCGGCCGGCACCAGCTCGCCCGGATCGGCCATGCGCTTGTTGATCTCGCCCGCCACCGGCGCGCGTCCTTCCACTTCGGCTCGCGCGGCGTTGACCTCGGCCACCGCGCCCTGCGCCTGCTGCACCTGGCCCTGCGCGGCACGCTTGTCCTGCTCGCGTGCGCCGGCCAGTGCCATGTCGTACTGCGCGCGGGCGGCGCGGGCCAGTTCGCGCGAACTGGTGGCCTGGGCATGCGCTTCATCGCGCTTCTGCCGGGTCATCACCCCTTCGTTGAACAGGTTCTGCACGCGCCGGTAGGTGGCTTCGGCCAGTGTCGCGCCGGCTTCGGCCCGCTTCCAGTTCGCTTCGGCGGCGCGGATGTCTTCGCTGCGCGCGCCTTCGTCGGCCTTGTCGGCCACCGCCTGCGCAGCCGCCAATGCGCCGTGCGCCTGCTGTTCCTTGGCAGCCACTTCGGGGCTGTCGAGCAGGAACAGCACCTGCCCGGGCTGCACGCGGTCGCCCTCGCGTACCTTCAGTTCGGCCACGCGCGCGGTGATCTTGGCAGCCACGTTGATGGTGTCCGCATCGGCCATGCCCTGGATCTGGTCGGCCGGGCTGCGCCAGGCCAGCCACAGGCCCAGCACCACCGCGACCAGCAGGACCACCAGCAGGATCGGTCCCAGCCGCCGCTTGCCCGGGGGCGTCGTCGCATCGTCGTGCAGCACATCACTCATGGTCGATCACCTCGTCCGCACGCCGCCGGAACTCTTCGAAACGGTCCATCTGTCCACTGACCTCCAGCAACTGTGCCAGCGCAATATCGTATTGGTAGGCGGCCTGTGCGCGCTCGACGCGGGCGCCACCCAGGCCGAGCCGCGCGTCGATCACATCCAGCGAAGTCGCCTGGCCTTCGCGGAACGCCAGCTCCTGCAGGCGCAGGTTTTCCTGCGCCTGGGCGATGCTGCTGTCGAGCAGCACGAACTGCTGGCGCGCGGTTTCCAGTTCGTTCCAGGCCTTGCGCACGCCCAGTGCGACCTGGTTCTCGGCCTCGCGCAGGCCTGCTTCGGCCTGCTCCTGCTGCGCACGCGCGGCGCTGATCTGCGCCGGCCGCGAGTTCGGCGACAGGAAGGTGTACTTCAGGCCGATGCCGAACGCCCAGTCCGGGTCGGTCAGCATCTCGTCGCGGCGACGGAAGTCGTACTGGCCGAAGGCGAAGATCTGCGGCTTCAGCTTGGCCTGCTGCACGCGCACGCCCTGTTCGGCCTGCGCCACCATCGCCCGCAAGCGCGCGATCTGCGGCTGGCGCGCCTGCGCCGTGCGCTCGAAGCTGGCCACCGGTTCCAGCGGCACGCGCTGCACGAACAGCGGCGACACCGGTTGCACCTCGCCACCACTGCGCAGCAGCGTGGCCAGCGCGGCCTTCAGCGTAGCCAGATCGTTCACCGTCTTCTGGTATTCGCGCTCGGCCTTGTCGCGGGCCACGGTGGCCTGCAGGCGCTGGGCGCGGGTGGCAAAGCCCTCGCGTTCCAGCTTTTCTGCATCGGACAGGTGGCGGTTGAGGCCGTCGCGCACGTCGCGGCGCACGTCCACCGCCTGCTCGGCCAGGCGCTGGCCGAAGTAGGCCTGGGCCAGCTGCACGGTCAATGATTGGCGCTGCGCCTCGCGCTCGGCGTTGGCCTGCTCATGGGCGGCGCTGGCCGCACGTTGCGCGGCCGGGATCACGCCGCCGGTGTACAGCGGCAGCACCGCGGTCACTACCGGGCGTGTACGCCAGTCGCGCTCGGTGAACGACAGCGGCGAATCGATACCGAAGGCTTCAGCCACGGGCGCCAGCGAACCCAGTGGCAGGGTCAGGGTCTTCTGGAACTGCAGGCGGCGCACTTCGCCGGTGATCTCCGGCAGGCGCAGCAGGCGCGTGGCGTCCTGCAGGTCCTGCTTGTTGCGTACCGCTGCATCAGCGGCCGCCAGCGCATCGGAGACCTGCTCCAGGCGTTGGCGTGCCTGTTCCCAGTCCAATGCGGGGGCTTCGTTGCTGTTCTGCGCGGACGCAGCGGTTGGCAGGCAGGTCGCCAGCACCAGCGCCAGCGCGGCCTTCGCGCGGTGCATCCTTGTACGTCGGCCGATCACGCCCATGCCGTCCCAGTGGTAAAGAAGTGCGCAAACGGTAGTGCGCGCGGCGTGAAGCCCGAGTCTGCGGTCATCGGATTGTCCTCAACGAAGGGTGCCGCTGGCTGCAGTGCGCAGCGCCTGGGTGATGTGCTGCAGCGTGCTTGAGCGCACGGCGGCATGTTGCCAGTACAGCGGCACATCCAGCCAGCGGCGGGGTTCCAGTACCACCACGCGGCCGGCGCGCACGGCGGGCGCGACCAGGGTTTCCGGGGCCATGCCCCAACCGAGTCCACACGCGGCGGCTTCGACGAAACCGGTGGAAGAGGGCAGGTAGTGTAGCGGCGGCTGCAGTCGCGCGCGGGTCAGGCGCCGCACGAAGCGCCATTGCAGTTCATCCTTGCGGTTGAACACCAGCATCGGTGCGCGCGCCAGGGCCGCGGCCTGCATGCCATCGTTGAAGTACTGGCGGGCGAAGCCGAGCGAAGCGATCGCGTGGTAACGCATGGCGCCGAGCGGGTACACGTTGCAGCCCTTCACCGGCTGGCTTTCGGCGGTCACTGCGCCGAGCACGCTGCCATCGCGCAGCAACTGCAGGGTGTGGTCCTGGTCGTCCATGCGCAGGTCGAACAGGTAGCCATGGCGCTGGTGCAGGTCGGCGACGGCGGGCACGAACCAGGTATCAAGCGAGTCGTCGTTGACCGCCAGGGGGATGGGCGTACGCGCAGCGTCGTTGCCACGCTCGGGTAGCAGCTCGGCCAGCGCCTCGGCTTCCAGCGCCTGCATCGGGCGTACCCGGCGCAGCAGCGCTTCCCCCGCGGCAGTCGGTCGGCAGGGTGCCTGGCGCACCACCAGGACCTGCCCGAGCCTGTCTTCCAGCGCCTTGATCCGTTGCGACAGTGCTGATGGGCTGATCGACAGGCGGCGTGCCGCGGCCTCGAAGCTGCCTTCTTCCAGCACCGCAGCGAATGCGGCCAATTGTGGATGTACCAGATCCATGCCGGTGCCCCTTCAGTTTTCCTGCACAGGATAAAGAAAAATCAGATTGTCTAAACAGGGGCGGTGGCCGCACCCTGCGCGTCCCCTCGCTGCCTGGCCTGTCCTGATGTGGATCGCCGCTACCGCCGCCGGCCTGTTCGCAGGTGCCGGCCTGATCATCGCCATCGGCGCACAGAATGCCTTCGTGCTGCGCCAGGGCCTGCAGCAGCGGCATGTGGGCAGGGTGGTGCTGGCCTGCGCCGGCGCGGACACCGCGTTGATCCTGGCCGGCGTCGGTGGCATGGGCGCGCTGGTGCTGCAGTGGCCGCTGCTGCTGCAGGGGCTGCGCTTCGGTGGCGCGGCGTTCCTGCTCTGGTATGGCCTGCGGGCCGGCCTGCGCGCGTGGCGCGGTGGTAGCGTATTGGCCGCCGCCGAGGCGCAGGGGGGCAGCGGACGGAAGGTGCTGCTGACCTGCCTGGCGTTCACCCTGCTCAACCCGCACGTCTATCTGGATACGGTGGTGCTGCTGGGCAGCCTGTCCACGCGCTACCCGGGCGATCTGCGCTGGGCCTTCGCCGCCGGGGCCTGCGTGGCCAGCGTGGCCTGGTTCTGCTCGCTCGGCTATGGGGCGCGCCTGTTGCAGCCGGTGTTCCGCAGGCCGAGTGCCTGGCGGGTGCTGGATGCAGGCGTGGCGATGTTCATGCTCTGCCTGGCCACGCTACTGCTGTTGCGTCCGCTCTAGGCCGCGTCCACCACGCACAGTGGCGCTTCGCCGGGGCGCAGGGTCAGTACGCGTACACCGTTGCGGGTGACCGCCACCGTGTGCTCGAACTGCGCCGACAGCTTGCCGTCGCGGGTGTACACCGGCCATTCGTCCGGCTGCTGGCGGATGGCCGGCTTGCCCTGGTTGAGCATCGGCTCGATGGTGAACACCATGCCTTCTTCCAGCACCCTGCCGGTGTTGGGATGGCCGTAGTGCAGGATCTGCGGTTCTTCGTGCATTTCCTGGCCGATGCCATGGCCGCAGTATTCCTTCACCACGCTGTAGCCGTGGCTGCGCGCGTGGCGGGCGATGGCGTGGCCGATATCGCCCAGGCGCGCGCCGGGGCGCACCGCAGCGATGCCTTTCCACATCGCCTGGTAGGCGGTCTGCACCAGCCTGCGCGCGGCGTAGTCGACCTCACCGACCAGGTAGGTGGTGCTGGAGTCGGCGATGTAGCCGTTCTTCTCCAGGGTGATGTCGAGGTTGACGATCTGGCCATTGCGCAGCACGTCGGTGGTGCTGGGAACGCCGTGGCAGACCACGTTGTCGATCGAGGTGTTGAGCACATACGGGAAGCCGTACTGGCCCTTGCTGGCCGGCCGCGCCTGCAGTTCATCGACGATCATGCGTTCGACGAACTCGTTGATCTCCATCGTGCTGCGGCCCTGCAGCGGCAGCCGGTCGAGCGCGGCGAACACCTGCGCCAGCAGGCGCCCGGATTCGGCCATCAGCGCGATTTCGTGCGGCTGCTTGATCACCGCCACGTCAGGCCCGTCCGGGTGCCAGCGCCTGTGGCTGCACGCCGGCGGCGCGCAGTTCGCTGGCGACGATGTCCTGGAAGCTCAGCGTGGGGTTCATTTCGCACAGCATGCCGACCCGGATCCAGAAGTTGGCCTGGGCGTTGATCGAGCGGCTGGAGACGGTGCAGGCACGGCGCAGCTGGTCGTGCAGGGTGTCATCGATGTTGACGATGCCCATTGGCGGTCCTGGAGCAGGGAATATACGAATCGTATATGTTTCGTATATTTGCCTCAAGCCCGCGTTGTTCAGTCCAGGTGGGTGGCAAAGCGCAGGCGGTTGCCGTCGGGGTCGCGCAGCAGCATTTCGCGGCTGCCCCAGTCGGTGTCATGCGGTGGCTGCTCGATCGGCACGCTGGCGGCGCTGAAGGCGCGGTACACGCTGTCGACGTCGTCGACGATGAAGTACACCGCGCTGCCGACCTCGCAGTCACCGCTGTGCTCGGTGAGGAAGATCGTCTGGCCATCGCGGGTGAGCTGGGCGAACAACGGCAAACCGGCTTCGAAGCGGTGTTCCCAGTCGACCACGAAACCCAGCCCCTGCACGTAGAACGGCAGGGTGGTATCGGCATGGCGCATGCGCAGTTGCGGGATGACGGTCTGGGGCATGGCGGCGGCTCCGAGGTGGGAACCCAGTGTAGAGCCGAGCCATGCTCGGCTGCTGTTCGCGGTCCCCTCAGGCGAGCATGGCTCGACTCTACAGAAGGCGCCAGCCGGGCGTGGGCTCGGCTCTACCCGGCGCTGGTAGATGCCAACCTTGGTTGGCATTGCCGGCCAGCGGCCGGCCCTACCGACGCGGTCAGCAGGCCGTCGGCACGGCGGCCATCGCCGCCAGCAGTTCGCGGTTCACCTGTTGGTGCCGTGCCTGCCAGACGGGAAGTTCATCGGCGCTGATGTCCGGCTGGCCATCCAGCGACGACAACCAGCGCTTGAAGCGGCTCTGGTAGTTCGCCAGCGAGACTTCGCCGGTGATGTCACTGCCGACCAGGCCACCGGCGCGCAGTGCTTCGATCACCACCAGTGCGTGTTCCAGCTGGAAGCGGCCCTGGTCCCAGTTGCTGCGCGCAACGTCCTCGGCGAATACATCCTTGTCGATCGACAGGTAGGTCGGCTGTGGGGATGCGGCCTGCTCGGCGGCGAACGCGGCGACCAGTGCCTCCGGGTGCTCGAAGCGTCGGAACGCACGGCCCATGCCGAGGCGGTGGCCCCAGCCCACGTCCACGTCCATGCACCAGTACGTCAGGCGTCCACCCATCAGCGGTCGCCAGTGGTTCTCCCAGGCATGACCGGGGCCGATGTCGCTGGAAGTGATGCCGAGCACATGGATGTGCGAGATCTGCGGCAGCTTGCTGGCGGCGTTCACCCACGAGCCGCAGTGCATGCCGAGCGGGAACCGCATGTTGTCCGGATGGTTGTCCAGCACCACCAGCTGGAACGGGGCCTGCCCATGCATGCGGCGCAGCAGTGGCAGGCTCAGGTGGTGGAAGTCGCCACTGCCGAGCATGACGGTTCCGAGCTGGGCCGGCAGCGGTGCCAGCACGTCAGCGGCGAAACGGTCGAGGGTGGCATTGCTGCAGGCAAAGCGCAGCGGGTCATGCCACTGCGGCAGGGCCAGGGTCTGCGCCTGTGGCAGCGGCAGCACGCCACCGTCCAGGTCCAGGATCAGCGGGGAACGCAACGGCATCATTCAACCGCCTCCATCAGGTTCGCCCTGCAGATAGGGTGCCAGCCTGCGCAGCGCAGCGCGCAGCAACGGGGAACCAGCATGGATCGCATGCCGGGTGGAGGTGAAGCGCGCACCCAGTTCGGCCTTGATCCGCGAGTCGGTCCAGCCGGCCACGTAGTGGCTCAGGCCGTGCTGCTGCGCGTACTCGAGGTTGTGCATCCAGCTGACTGCGTACAGGTTGTGCTCGCGCGACTGCGGATAGGCCAGGCCGATGTACTTGTCCACCAGCTTGCCGGCATGCACGTAGCACAGGTTCCAGCCGATCAGCCGGCCCTGGTGGCGGTACAGGAACATCCGTCCCTGGCCCTGGCTGTCGGCCAGCAGGTACTGGAAATAGGGCAGGTCGAGCTGGTCGAAATGCACCGCGCTCTGCGCGTATACGCCCAGGTACAGCGCGTACAGTTCGGCCTGCAGGTGCGGGTCGGCCAGGGCCGGGTTGCCGGTGGCGATGCAGTCGATCTGCAGGTCATCGCGCGAACGCAGCTTGCGACGGATGTTCTTGCGGCGCGAGGATGACAGGCGGCCGAGATAGTCCTCGAGCGAATCGAAATCGATCGCCACCCAGGCCAGCGGCATGCCTTCCAGTTCGACGAAGCCGCGTGCCAGCAGCGCCTGCAGGAAGGCGCCGCTGTGTGCGTTGGCGGCGTCGTCCAGCAGCGGTGAATCGATCGCCAGGTCCTTCACCACCAGCAGCCGGGTATCGCCGATCGCGTGACGTGTCACGTCCTCGGCCAGCGCCTCCGGCGCCACGTGCGCCGGCAACGGGGTGTACTCGGTGCTGGTGGCACCGACGAAGCGCGTCTTCCAGGTGATCCAAGGCCGCCACAGGCGCGACAGCGGCAGGCCGAGCAGCCTGCCGCGCAGTTCGTCGTCCATCGTGGTGGTCAGGTCCAACGGGGCACGGAAGGTCGGCAGGCCGCTGGGAAGGCGGCCCGCCTCGAATCCGAGCGGCGGGTGGGCCAGGAAGCCCTCCAGTAGCGCGGCCGGTTCCAGCGCGGTGCTGGATGCGCGTGACGTCATTTCCATCGGCACGGGAACCGGCAGTGCATCGACCTCAGCCCTTGGCCTTGGTCAGCGCCTGGTCGAGCAGGGTGATCGCCAGGTCGATCTCTTCGTAGCTGATGTCCAGCGACGGCGCGAAGGTGATCACGTTCTTGTACCAGCCACCCACGTCGAGCACGAGGCCCATGCGTTTGCCGTCGTGCAGCAGGTCACCGGCCAGGCCGATGTCGACCATGCGGTCCAGCAGCTCCTTGTTCGGGGTGTAGCCGTCGGCCTGGCAGATTTCCGCACGCAGCGCCAGGCCCAGGCCGTCGACGTCGCCGATTTCCGGGTGGCGCTTCTGCAGGCCGCGCAGGCCGTCGAGGAAGTACGCGCCCTTTTCCGGCACGGTGCGCTCGTAATCCATTTCCTTGCCCAGCTTCAGCACTTCCAGGCCCAGGCGGGTGCCCAGCGGGTTGGAGTTGAAGGTGGAGTGGGTGGAGCCCGGCGGGAACACGGTCGGGTTGATCAGCTCTTCGCGCGCCCACAGGCCCGACAGCGGGTTCAGGCCGTTGGTCAGCGCCTTGCCGAACACCAGCACGTCCGGGGTCACGCCGAAGTGCTCGATCGACCACAGCTTGCCGGTGCGCCAGAAGCCCATCTGGATTTCATCGACAACCATCAGGATGCCGTACTTGTCCAGCACGCGCTTGAGGCCGGTGAAGAAGTTGCGGGGCGGGATGACGTAGCCACCGGTGCCCTGGATCGGCTCGACGTAGAACGCGGCGTACTCGGCCTGGCCGACCTTGGGATCCCACACGCCGTTGTACTCGCTTTCGAACAGCCGCTCGAACTGCCACACGCAGTGGTCGGAGTACTCGTCCGGGGTCATGCCCTTCGGGCGACGGAAAGGGTACGGGAACGGGATGAACATCGCGCGCTCGCCGAAGTGGCCGTAGCGGCGGCGGTAGCGGTAGCTGGAGGTGATCGACGACGCACCCAGGGTGCGGCCGTGGTAGCCGCCCTCGAAGGCGAACATCAGGCTCTTGCCGCCGCGCGCGTTGCGCACGATCTTCAGCGAGTCTTCAATGGCCTGCGCACCGCCAACGTTGAAGTGCACGCGGCCGTCGAGGCCGAACTTCTCGTGCATGTCCACGGCAATGGTCTTGGCCAGCTGCACGCGGGTCGGGTGCAGGTACTGGCTGGCGACCTGCGGCAGGGTGTCGATCTGGTCCTTCAGTGCATCGTTCAGGCGCTTGTTGCTGTAGCCGAAGTTGCACGCCGAGTACCACATCTGCAGGTCGAGGTAGGGCACGCCTGCGCCGTCGAACATGTAGCTGCCTTCGCCGCGCTGGAAGATCTTAGGCGGATCGACGTAGTGGACGGTATCGCCGAAGGAGCTGTAGCGGGCTTCGTCGGCCAGCAGCTGCGCATCGGAGGCAGCGGCGGCGGCGTTCTTGTCAAAAATGTTCATGCAGTTCGGTTCCGTGAAGGACGTTCGAAAGGGGTAACAGGGGAGCGCGCCTGGAAGGGAGTGCTCAGGCGGTGGCCAGCAGCAGGGGCAGTGCGGCGGGCTGCGGGCTGGCGTCGAGACGACGTGGCTGCAGCAGGCTGCCATCGAGCAAGCGCGGCAGCAGTGCGATTGCGTCGTGGAAGGTGTCGATGGCGGCATGCTCGATGCCGGCATGGGTGCAATGGGTGATCAGGCGGCGCTTGGCGAACACGAAGTCGGCATCTTCGGATACACAGAAATCCGAACTGCCGTCGCCGATCATCAGCACGCGCGGTGCTTCGTTGGCGCGCGCCTGCGCGGCGCAGGTGCATTTGCAGGTGCCACTGCGGCAGCCTTCGGCCTGGTAGGGCGATTCCAGTTCCCAGTGGTCATCGCACCAGCGCAGGTGGTTGGCCACCACCGGCAGCTGCGCCAGGCCGTGGTTGGCGAGAATGCGATGGATCGCATAGTCCAGGCCGTCACTGACGATGCGCAGCGGAACGCCCAGCTGTCCGGCACGGCTGACAAAGGCGGCGAAGCCCGGATCGATCTGCACCTGGTCCAGATGGGCATCGAGCGTGGCCGGGTCCAGCTTCAGCAGCCGCACCTGGCCCTGCATGCATTCACGCGAGCCGATCTTTCCCGCCTTCCACTGGTCTTCCAGTTCCTGCCAGCCCGGCTGGCCGTACTTTTCCAGCAGCGAGTCGATGACATCTTCGAGGCTGATGGTGCCGTCGAAGTCACACAGGATGCTCCAGCGCATGGGCAGGTCCGTCGATGAAAGAAGCGTCCGGCACGATGCCGGGGCAGGCTCAATGTAGGCAGGCCGCCTTTCTCGTTCCTTTCCTGTTGAAAGGCTTTTTTTACGGGCTGGGAAAGCGTTCAGGAAGATGCATGGATGAATGCGCGGCGCGCAGGCCATGCATGCACGTGCGGGTCAGGCACGGGCCAGGACCTGCAGTATTTCGGCCGTCTCCTCACGGGTCTGCCAGGCGCTGTTGCCAAGGGTGAGCATGCGTGCGGCGAAGTCACGTGCATTGGGCACGTCCTCCTGCGGCACGATGCCACGCAGGTAGGCGTAGTCGGGCAGGGCACGGATGAACATACGGCTGGCGCCGAGGCCGCGCGGCCACAGTGTGTCCAGTGCGGCGTCACGCGCGCGCTGGCTGGGCAGCAGCAGCATCAGCATCGGCCAGGTGCCGCCGCTACCGGCCAGGCCATCGACCACCTCCACCGCCGGCAGTTGTGCCAGCTGCACGCGCAACTGCAGTGCGCGCAGGCGCCCGGCCTGCAGGAACGCCGGCAATCGCCGCGCGGCATGGGCACCGATGTTCTGCCGCCATCGGCTGACCCGGTGCTGCGGTATGTCCAGCGGGAAAACATCACCGACCGCGTCTTCCAGATCGCCACGCTGCAGTGCGTTGCGCAGCGGATTGCCGTACACCAGCGACAGCAGCGAGGGGCGATAACAGGCGGCAAGGCCAAGCAGCTGCACACTGCGAAGCAGCTCCCAGCGCAGGTTGAAGCGCACGTGTTCGGCGGCATGCTCGGCCAGTTCGGCGCGCAGTTCGTCATCGCGGCTGACCAGCAGGCCGCCTTCGTGCAGGCTCAACCCCTTGCCGGCGGCCAGGCTGAAGAATCCGATGTCGCCACGCAGGCCGACACTGCTGTTGCCCACCCGTGCGCCCAGCGCCTGTGCGGCATCTTCGATGACCCAGGCGCCGGCGCCGCGCGCGATGTCGCAGGCCCGTTCGACATCGGCGATGCGACCGCCGAGGTGGGTCGGCAGGATGGCCAACGTACGCGCATCGGCCAACCGCTTGAGCTGGCCGGGATCGAAGTCGAAGTGGCCGCGCCGGGTATCGCACAGCTGCACGCGCAGGCCGAGGCTGTGCACCGCGATCGGCACCAGCGGACAGGTGTAGGCCGGCATGATCACCGTGTCGCGCCTGGGCGCGCGCTTGCGCAGGGTGCGCAGGGCGATCAGCAGCGCGTGCGTGCCGGAACAGGTCAGCTGCAGCGGCGGCGTGCCCAGCTGGTTGGCCAGGATCCCGCGCAGGTCACCACCACCGGGAAGGAAGTCGCTGGCCTGCATCGGCAGGCCGGCGGTCGGTGGCAGTTCGCGCGCGAACAGGCTCATCGCAGCCCGCTCACGAGGTGCTTTCGGCGGGGCTGTGCGGGTCGTCCGCTTCCGCGCGGCCGAGGCAGACGATGCCGGCCACGATCAGCACCGCACCGACCAGGTGGTGCAGGGTGAGCGGCTCTTTCAGCAGCCAGGCCGACAGCAGCAGCACACTGATCACTTCCAGGTGCGAGGCCGCGAATGCCGGGCCGATCGGCGCATGCCGCAGCAGGCTCATCCAGGTGAAGAACGCACCCACGTAGCCCAGGATGGCGCCGTACACCCATGGTTGCGACAGCACGCGCAGCAGCCAGGTGGTGTTGGCCTCGACCGGCAGCGCAGCATCGCCGGCGTACTTGAAGCACAGCTGGGCCAGGGTGTCGAAGGCCATCAGCAGGGGGAAGCCGATCACATACAGGCGCCTCATGAGCCGGCCCCCACCACCGCCACGCCTGCTGTGACCAGCAGCATCCCGGTCACCCGCAATGGCGTGAGCTTCTCGCGGAACAGGATGCGGCCGGCGATCATCAGCGCCACGATGTTGATCGAGCCCAGCAGCACGCCCTTGGACAGCGGAACCAGTGACAGGAACGCGATCCAGGCGACGAATTCAAGCACGTAACAGGCGATGCCGATCCACAGCCAGGGGCGGCTGAGCATGTGCTTCCAGCGCTGCAGTCCCTCGCCCTCCTGCGGGTCGCTGGCGGCGGCCTTGAAGGCGAGCTGGCCACCGGTATCGAGCACGACATTGGCCAGCCACAGCAGCGTGGCAAGTGCCCCCATCTCAGGCCACCGCCTTGAGGACGCCGCTGTGTTCACCGATCCCGGTGAAGAAGCGCGCGCTGCGGCGGATCACCTCGCGGCGTTCGCGGTCGATCGTGATCATGTGGTAGCTGTCCTCCAGCACCACCAGTTCCTTCGGGCCACTGACCCGCGACATCACCAGTTCGGCATTGCCCATGCTGGCCACGTCGTCTTCGCGGGCGTGCATCACCAGGCACGGGGCGGTGACCTGGTGCAGGTGGCGGCGGGTCCAGTTGCTCAGCGCACGCATCTCAGCCAGCGCATGCCAGGGATTGCCCGGAAGGCCTGCCGCCGCGCTGTCGCCGGACAACATGGCGGCGCTGACCTGCGCACGCAGGCGCTCGTCGCGCAGGCCGTACGGCGGTTCTTCCATGAACATGCGGTCGCGGCCGATGTTGAAGCGCTTGAACCACGGTAGCAGGAACGAGAGGCGGGCGACGGCGGGTATGTTCCAGCCGTCGTAGCGGAACGTGGCGCCATACACGCCGACGCCGGACACCCAGTCCGGTCGTCGAGCAGCAAGTGCCAGGGACAGCACCGCGCCCATCGACAGGCCACCGACGAACAGCTGGTCGACCTTGCCGCGCAGGCTTGCCGCCGCATCTTCCACGCCCTGGTACCACTGTTCCCAGGTGGTCGCCAGCAGGTCATCCACGGTGCCGCAATGGCCGGGCAGCTGCACGCCGTGTACGGTGAAGCCGGCGTTGTTCAGCCCTTTGCCCAGCATGCGCATTTCCGCCGGGGTACCGGTCAGGCCGTGGACCAGCAGCACGCCCTGCGGGCCACCGGGGAGGAAGAAGTCGTGCGAGTCGGTCACCTGGCGGCTCCGGGACGGCAGTGGGGAGGGTCAGGATCGCAACCGCGATTTTCGCCAGCCTTTCAGCGCCCCGGTCCGGGTCAGGGGCCCTTCAGCAGCGGCAGCGTGATGGCGACCTTGAGCCCGCCGCCGGGGCGGTTGAGGAAGGTCAGGCGCCCGCCGAAGTGCTCCACCGCCTCGTGGGCGATGGCCAGGCCCAGGCCGGTGCCGCTGGCGGTGGTGCCGGGGGCGCGGAAGAAGCGCTCGCCCAGCCGCGGCATCACGTCCTCGGGTACGCCGGGCCCGTTGTCCTCCACGTACAGTTCGACGTCGTTGTCATCCAGCGCGTGCACGCCGACGGTAACGGTCGCATCGCGGCCGGCATAGCGCAGCGCATTGTCGATCAGGTTGTCCAGTGCTTCCTGCAGCTGGGCACCGTTGCCGAGCACGCGCAGCGGCTGGGGGCTGCCGCGGTAACCCAGATCGATGCCATCGCGGATCGCTTCAGGCACGCGTGTACCGACCCACTGCGGCACCCGTTCGCACAGGTCCAGTACCTCCACCGTCTCCGGCACGGTCTGGGCCCGGCTCAGCGCCAGCAGCTGGGTGCTGACCCGCGCGGTGCGCTGGTTGAGCCGGCGGATGTGCTGCAGTGCCTCGCGCACCGTGTCCGGGTCGCCATGCGCCAGTGCCTGGTCCACGTGCAGGGCCATGCCGGCCAACGGCGAGCGCAGCTGGTGCGCGGCGTCGGCGATGAAACGGTTCTGCAGGGTGATCATTTCCGCCTGGCGGGCAAACAGATCGTCGATGGTGCTGATCAGTGGCTGGATTTCCTCCGGCACGTCGGCGTCGGAGATCGGCGCCAGTTCGCCTCGGCGCTGTGCCAGGCGGGTCCTCAGCGGGGTCAGGATGCGAAGGCCATGGGTCACCCCGAACCAGACCAGCGCGGCAGTGCCCAGCGCCAGCATGGTCATCAGCGGGATGATGATCATCAGGATCTCTCGCGCGCGCTGGCGTCGTTCGGCCATGCTTTCGGCCACCGTCACCGCCAGCTGGTCCTGCGGATCGTTCATCGCACGCGTGCAGACGGTGGCCATGCGCACCGGCTGGCCGTTGAGAATGCCATCGTACAGGGTGGGGTCCACGCCGGTGCATTCCTGCGAAGGCGCGTAGGCACTGAAATCTGCATTGCCGCTGAGCGTCCCCTGGCGGCTGCTGTCGACGTTGAAATAGCGATGGCCGTCGGGTTCGTACTCGATCAGGAAGCGTGCTTGCGGAGACAGGTCGCTGGTCACCGGCATGGTGCTCAGCATCTGTGCGAACGAGTGCGTGTCGTCGATCAGGTTGCGGTCGTGGATGCGGTTGGAATAGTCCAGCGCAACGTAATAGGCCAGGATCGTATTGAAGGTGAGAAGGCCCAGCATCGGCAACGCCAGGAAGGCGAGCAGGCGCCGTCGCAGGCTGGGGGGGCCGCTGATCACGGCGCGCTGCCGTCCTGCGCGTCTTCCAGCATGTAGCCCAGCCCGCGCACGGTGCGGATGCCCATGCCGCCCGGCTGCAGCTTGCGGCGCAGGCGGTGCAGGGCGATGTCCAGGCCGTTGTCGGTCAGGTCCTGGCCCCAGTCGCACAGCGCTTCCACCAGCTGCGCGCGTGACACGATGCGCTCTGCACGCACCGCCAGCGCCGACAGCAGGCCGAACTCGCGTGCGGTCAGTTCAAGTGATTGGTCGTCGATCCATACGCGGTGCCCGGCCAGGTCCAGGCGCAAGCGGCCGATGCGCAGGTCCGGATTGCCATTGCTGGTGACCCGCCGCAGCTGTGCACGCACGCGGGCTTCGAATTCATCCAGTGCGAACGGCTTGACCAGGTAGTCGTCGGCACCGAGGTCGAGCACGCGCACCCGCTCGGCCAGGCCGTCACGCGCGGTCACCACCAGCACCGCCAGGCCATCGCCGCGCTGGCGCAGTCGTTGCAGCACGTCGCGGCCATCTAGTTGCGGCAGCCCCAGATCCAGCACCAGCAGTGCATACTGGGTCGAGCCCAGTGCTGCATCGGCGTGCGCACCGTTGTCGACGTGGTCGACCACGTGCCCCTGCCGGCGCAGCGAGGCGCACAGGCCGGAGGCGATGTCCGGGTCGTCTTCAGCAATCAGAACGCGCATGCGCGGGGCTCCTGTAACGGTCAGGCCCACCGGCTGGACGGGGCGGGCCTCTCGGCTGCCGAAGGGTAGCCGCAAACCGGGTGAAGGTGGAGCGCGCCGGGACCTCCCGGCGCCGTCACGCTGTCCCTCCATTCAGTCCTGCAGCCCCGGCTCACCCAGCGCCAGCGGCATCCGGGAGCCATCCAGCAGGCCACGGCTGAGCTTGCCCTCCTCGATGAACAGCAGTTCGCCGTTCTCGCCGTTCTTGATGCTGCTGTCGATGGCGATCACGCGGTCGCCGTGGAAGCTGCTGACGTGTGGCATCGAGGTATGGCCGACCACGATGCGCTTGAGCTGCAGGCGGTCGAGCACGGCCTGCACACCCGCGGTGTCGAGGCGGCCATCGAAATAGCCGCGGTACCAGATCGGGCTGGTCTTGCCGTCATACAGCGGTGCGGTGGCCGGGTCGGCCTTCACTTCGGCCTTGGGCAGGCCCAGCGAGGCCTGGTAGGCCGCGTTGGTGCGTGCCGGGTCCAGCGCCAGCTGCACCGCCTCGGGCGAGATGCCGCCGTGCAGGAACAGGGTATCGCCGATCTTCAGCAGTACCGGTCGGGTGCGCAGCCACTGCCCGATCACCGAGTCGGCGCCATACAGCTGCGGGTAGCTGCGGCCCAGCAGCTGGGCGCTGCGCAGGTACTTCGGGTTGACGTAGCGCAGGTCGTCGTACAGCACCATGGTTTCGTGGTTGCCGAGCACGAAGTGCACGGCGCCACCGGCGGCGGCCGCCTGCTGCTGCAGGCCGTAGAGCAGCCAGAACGCCTCGGTCACCTGCGGGCCGCGGTCGAACACGTCGCCGGCGATGACCAGGGTGTCCTTGCCCAGCGCCCAGCGATCTTCCGCGTCGATCACGTGGTGGGCACGCAGCAGGCGCACCAGCAACCCGTACTGGCCGTGGATGTCGGACAGCGCGACGATGCGCGGTGTGGCCGGCAGCACCGACACCGAGGCTGCATTCGGCGCAGCCACGTGCACGGTGTGTTCGTAGCCGCAGCGCGGTGCGATATCGGTCCCTGTTGCCCCGGAGGCAAGCGTGCGCGATTCGACCATGTCGGCGCAGATCCATTGGGCCTGCACCTGGTCGCCCTGGCGGAACACATAAGGGCCATCGGCCTGCACGTGGTCGGCGGGCGCGGCCACCTCGCGCGCCTGCGTGGTTCCGGCGCTGCAGGCCAGCAACGGCAGCAGCAGGGCGGTCATCAGGGAAGGGCGATAGCGCGACATCGTCGGTGTCCGGCGGTGGAAACATCCGATGCTAACCGGCGCGGCCGGGTCGCGGTGTGCGCGAATGGGCGGGTCAGGCGCTGTGCCCGTCGTCCCTGAGCTTGCGCACACGGGTGGCGGCGGCCTGCAGGGGCCGACCGTCGCGCCCGCGCGGCTGCATGTACGGCAGCGGGCGACGTGTGCTGGATTCGATCAGCTGCGAATGGGCCTCACCGGCAGCGAAGCGATGGCGTTCGCCCCACTGGCGCAGCGCGACCAGCACCGGGAACAGCGCCTGGCCCGCGGCGGTGAGCACGTATTCCTGGTAGGCCGAGCCGTCGGAGGCCGGTTGCAGTTGCAGGATGCCGGCCTCGACCAGCCTGCGCAGGCGATCGCTGAGGATGTTGCGCGCCGCGCCGAGGCTGCGCTGGAAGTCGCCGAAGCGGCTGACGCCGTCGAAGGCATCGCGGATCACCAGCAGTGCCCAGCGATCACCGAGCAGGTCGGCGCTGCGGGCAACGGGGCAGGGGCTGTCTGCGTGCATGGCGGTCTCCGTCCTATGTGGTTGCAGTTTAAAACCAAAGTGGCTAGCCTGCATCCGGTTTCAATATGAAACCAGATGACGAATGCCATGCCGATTCCACGCCCCCTGCTGGTGCTGCTTGCGGTTGCCGCCGGCGCCAGCGTTGCCAACGTCTATTACGCGCAGCCGCTGCTGGATCAGCTTGCACGCGCCTTTGCACTGGACCGGGCCGTGGCCGGCGCGGTGCTGGCTGCCACCCAGGCCGGCAGCGTGCTGGCGTTGCTTGGCCTGCTGCCGCTGGCGGACCGCGGTGACCGGCGACGCCTGCTGCGGCTGCAGCTGATCGCACTGGTGCTGGCCCTGTTGTGGCTGGCGGCGTCGCGCACGGCGAGCTGGCTGTTGTCTGGCATGCTGCTGGCCGGATTGCTGGGCACGGCGCTGACCCAGGGCCTGATCGCCTACACCGCCACGCTGGCACCGCCCGAGCAGCGCGGTCGCATGGTTGGCGTGGTGCAGGGCGGAGTGTTCATCGGCCTGCTGCTGGCGCGCGTGCTGTCTGGTACGGTGGCGGCGGCCTTTGGCTGGCAGAGGGTCTACCTGCTGTCCGCGGTGGTGATGGCGGCATTGGCGGCGCTGCTGTGGCAGCGCTTGCCCGCAGTACCGGTGCCGTCGGTCCCTCCACGCTGGCATGAGCTGCTGGGCTCGATGCTGGGCATGCTGCGCCGGGATCGAACGCTGCGCGAGCGCGGTCCACTGGCGTTGCTGCTGTTTGCCGGACTCAACGTGTTCTGGGCGGCGGCCCCCTTGCCGCTGTCGGCCCCACCGCTGCAGTGGTCCACTGCGGCCATCGGTGCGCTCGGCCTGGCCGGGGTGGCAGGTGCATTGATGGCGTCGCGGGTCGGGCACTGGATGGACCGCGGTTTTGCCGATCGGGTCAGTCTTGGCGCGCTGCTGTTGATGCTGGTCGCGTGGTGGCCGCTGCTGGGCCTGCCGCAGTCGCTGTCGTTGCTGCTGCTGGGCGTGATCGTGCTCGATCTGGGTGGGCAGGCGCTGCATGTCTCGAACCAGGCGCTGCTGCTGCGCGCGCCGGGCGAGCAGCATGGACGCCTGGTGGCGCTTTACATGCTCTTCTATGCGGTGGGTAGTGGTGTCGGTGCGGCTGCCGGGCCCTGGATGCAGGCCCGGCACGGCTGGCCTGCCGTGTGCCTGCTGGGCGCCGGCATCGCGCTGCTGGCGCTGCTGTGGTGGGCAGCGTGGCGGAGGCGGGCGGTGAAAGCAGCGGCTGGCGCGCGAATCGGTAGAGTCGACTGTTAGTCGACTGCTCCTCGTTCCGACGGCGAAAAGCTCCGCGCTGCGCGCGGTAGTCGACTAACAGTCGACTCTACCCGCCACCGGGATTTTTCATTTCCGCCAGTTCAGCGCTGCAACGCGCGCCGCCCCGGGGCTTCCTGCAGGTCCGCGCTGGCCACCACCACGCGGTTGCGGCCGCTGCGCTTGGCCTCGTACATCGCCGCGTCGGCACGTGCCATCAACCGCTCGTAGTCCGGGTGGCCATCATGGCCGGCCACGCCGATGCTGGCAGTCAGCGACAGAGCCTGGCCGTTGGCCAGTGCCACTGGCGACTGCGCGATCTGCCGGCGCAGGCTCTCGGCGATCACCGTGGCCTGTGACTCACTGGCGGCAACCAGCACCACCACGAACTCCTCGCCGCCGTAGCGGAACAGGTAGTCGCTGCCGCGGGTCAGCTGGCCGAGCAGGCCGGCGACGTGCTGCAACGCGCGGTCGCCGGCATCGTGGCCGTGGCCGTCGTTGATCGCCTTG
Organism: Stenotrophomonas sp. YJH_SMC_130; assembly: GCF_059369035.1. NCBI lineage: Bacteria > Pseudomonadati > Pseudomonadota > Gammaproteobacteria > Lysobacterales > Lysobacteraceae > Stenotrophomonas > Stenotrophomonas sp. YJH_SMC_130. The sequence continues at coordinate 410,582 of NZ_JCAFSH010000001.1, read as the reverse complement.
AAGTGATCCAGGTCGAGCAGCAGCAGCGAGAACGGCGTGCGGTTGCGCGTGGCCAGCTCGATCTCCCTGCGCAGCACGGTAGGCAGGAAGCGGCGGTTGAGCAGGTTGGTCAGGGCATCGCTGCCGGCATCCAGTTCACCGATGCGTTCGAACAACAGCGTCATCAGGGTACGGATGGCGGCCAGGTCCTCGCGGATGGCCGGCAGCACCGCCAGTCGTTGCGCCGGGGTGTCATGGCTTGCCCGCTGCAGGTTGCCGTCGATGCGGGCCATCAGTTGGCCGACCTGCTGGGTTTCGCTGCTATCGCCGAAGCTGGGGATGCCCTTGTGGGTGAACCACAGGCCGAATTCCGAGCTCGCCAGGCTGGCGCTTTCGCTGGCCTGCACGTGGCCGGCGAGTGCGTACAGCAGGGCGTTCTCCCAGTCCAGCAGCAGTGCACGCTGGCGCTCGCGTTCAGTACCGACATTCTGCACCAGCGAGAACAGCCGATAGGCAGCATCGGCACGGGTGGAGCGCTCGCGTGCATGGGTGTAGGCCAGGGTCATGCCTTCCATGGCGATGTCCATGATCGCGCTGAGGCAGTCGATGGCGGCGAACGCGGTGGCGCTGTCGGGCGCGTCGTCGCGCAGGCGCACGAACAGCTCGTGCTTGAGTACGCGCGCGCCGCGGGTGACCAGGTCGACCGGAATGCCGACCCGGGCATGCACATCACCGATCACGCGTTGCGAGGCAACGGTGGCGGCAATGCCGTCGGCATCAGTGGTCAGCAGCTGCACCAGCCAGCGCTGCATGGCCGGTTGCAGGCGTTGCTTGACCTGATCGTGGGACAGGAAGCGGCGTGCACGCCCGTCCTGCAACAGCACTTCGTAGAAGCGTTGGGCCAGCGCCGGCGGGGCATCGGTTGCGGCGGCGTGCAGCAGCGCGGTGGCGGCCGGGCCGGCCTGTTGCAGGCAGTGCTGCCAGGCCTCGGCCAGCGGCTGGCTGGCATCGTCCAGTTGGGGTGGTTCCACGTCGATCTCTGACTGCGTACGGCAAACCACGGGTATCGGCCGCGGTGGCGTGCGGTTGATGGTGGGCAAGCCGGCCAGTTTAAGCGCGATGCAGGGTCGTCCGGCACGCAGGCCACATCACGCCTGCGGTATCAATGAGCGAACGCATTTGAGAATCACTCGCATTGATGGGAGAATGCGCGCACGGATCGGGCCGCAGGCGACTGCAGCGACGCTCCGCCTCCCCCTCGTCGTTGCCTCAAGCCCTTTGCCAGAGGCCACGTTGCCCTGCCAGAAGGTCCAGATCATGTCTCCTGCCGTTGTCCTCTCGCCGCGCCCGCTGGCGCTCGCCGTTGCCGCCCTGCTGGCGGGCAGCGCCCTGACCGCCCAGGCTGAAGCCGACGCCACCGATATCGACACGGTGCACGTCACCGCCTCGCAGATTGCCCGCCAGGCGTTGGGTACCTCGACGATCACCGCCGAGGACATCGCCAGGCGCCCACCGGCCAACGACATCGCCGAACTGCTGCGCACCATGCCGGGCGTCAACCTCACCGGCAACAGCGCCTCGGGCCAGTACGGCAACAACCGCCAGATCGACCTGCGCGGCATGGGCCCGGAAAACACCCTGATCCTGGTCGACGGCAAGCGCATCGGTGCGCGCGATGCCGTGCGCATGGGCCGCAGTGGCGAGCGCAACACGCGCGGCGACACCAACTGGGTGCCGGCGGAGATGATCGAGCGCATCGAAGTGCTGCGCGGCCCGGCGGCGGCACGCTATGGCTCCGGTGCTTCCGGTGGCGTGGTCAACATCATCACCAAGCGCCCGACCGGCGACCTGACCGGTGCCGTCGACCTGTACGGGCTGGTGCCCGAACACAGCGCCGAAGGTGGCAGCGAGCGCGTCGGCCTGCAGCTGAGTGGGCCGATGACCGACACGCTGTCGTTCCGCCTGTACGGCAACCTCAACAAGACCGACGCCGATTCACTCGATCTCAACCGCCGGTACGCCACCCAGCCGAACGCAGTGCCACCGGCTGGCCGCGAGGGCGTCAAGAACCGCGACATCAACGCGCTGCTGCGCTGGGACGTGACCGCCGACCAGGTGGTCGAGTTCGAAGCCGGCACCAGCCGCCAGGGCAACATCTACGCCGGCGACCGCGCGGTCAGCACCACGGGTACTTCGACCGGCATCGATCTGGCTGCGCTGGCCGACGGCAAGGCGGAAACCAACCGCATGTACCGCAACACCGGCGCGGTCACCCATCGTGGCCGCTGGGGCGATGTGACCTCGCGGGTGACCGCCGCGGTGGAGGCGGTGAACAACTCACGCATCAATGAAGGCCTGGCCGGTGGCCCGGAGGGCAGCTTCAACGGCACCGACTGGTCGACCTCGCGCCTGCGCAACTACCAGCTGGATGGCGAAGTGAGCTTTCCGACCACGCTGGGCGGCGCCGAGAACATCTGGACGCTGGGCTTTGAATACCTGGACAGCCGCCTGACCGACCCGTACTCGATGAGCCAGTCCAGCAGCAGCGGCGGTGGCATCCCGGGGCTGTCGGCCGATCGTGCGCGCGGCAAGGCCGATGCGCAGACCACGGCGGTGTTCGTGGAAGACAACATCTACCTGGGCGAGCGCTGGATCGTTACCCCGGGCCTGCGCTTCGACCACCACAGCCAGTTCGGCAACAACACCAGCCCCAGCCTCAACGCGCAGTTCCGCATCAGCAGCGACTGGGGGGTGAAGGGCGGCATTGCCCGCGCGTTCAAGGCGCCGAACCTGTATCAGTCCAATCCGGACTATCTCTACTACACCCGCGGCAACGGCTGCCCCAATGCGCTGCCGAGCCTGGGCGCCGGTTGCTACATGCGCGGCAACGCGGACCTGAAGGCGGAAACCAGCCTGAACAAGGAACTGGGCATCGAATGGGCACCGCAGAGCGGCTGGCAGGCGTCGTTGACCTACTTCCACAACGATTACAAGGACAAGATCCAGGCCGGCTACACCCAGATCGGGCTGACCGCCGACACCAAGGGCCGCATCTTCCGCTGGGAGAACGCGCCGAAGGCGATCGTGCAGGGGCTGGAAGGCAACCTGGTCATTCCGCTGCTGGGCGAGCAGGGCAACCGCCTGAAGTGGAGCAACAACTTCACCTACATGGTGGAAAACGAGAACAAGACCACGCACCAGCCGTTGTCGGTGATTCCGAAGTACACGATCAACACCATGCTGGACTGGCAAGCCACCGACAGGCTGTCCGTACTGCTGACCGGCACCTTCTACGGCAAGCAGGAACCGGCCACGACCAACATCAACAACGACCCGCGCTGCACCGGCAGCTGCGATGCATCGATCGCGCTGCAGGATCGTGGCGCGTACAACATCTGGGGCGTGAGCGCGCGCTACAAGGTGACCGAGACGGTCAGCTTCGGCTTCGGCGTGAACAACCTGGCCGACAAGCGCCTGTTCCGCGAGGCCAACAGCAGCGATGCCGGTGCGGCGACCTACAACGAACCGGGCCGGGCCTACTGGGCCAGCCTTCGCTTCGGCTTCTGACCGCAGGCCGGCGTCGGTCTGCAGCCCTCGCCGGGCCATGCCCGACGAGGGCTCGTGTGGCCTGCAATGTTATAAACACCGTAATAGTCTCCCCCGCCAGCACGGCGTAGCCTGCACCGCATCGCAAAGGAGCTGTTGCCATGGGCCACGACCACGATCACCTGCCATCCCAGATCCGCCACGAGAAACCCTTGTGGTGGGCACTCGGCCTGACCACCACCTTCCTCGTCGTCGAAGTGGTGGGCGCGTTCTGGACCAACAGCCTGGCGCTGTTGTCCGACGCCGCGCACATGGCCACCGATGCGCTGGCGCTGATGATCGCGCTGGTCGCGGTACGGTTGAGCCGGCGCCCGCCGGATGCGCGCCGCACCTACGGCTATGCACGGCTGGAAGCGTTGGGCGCGATGATCAACGGTGCCATGCTGTTCGTGGTCGCCGCCTACATCCTGTGGGAGGCGGTCGGCCGCTTCCGCCAGCCGCAGGAGATCGCCTCCTCCGGCATGCTGGTGATCGCGGCTGCGGGCCTGGTCATCAACCTGATCTCGATGCGCCTGCTGCAGGCGGGCAGTGGCGAGAGCCTCAACGTGAAGGGCGCCTACCTGGAAGTGTGGGCCGACATGCTCGGCTCGGTGGCTGTGATTGCGGGCGCATTGTTGATCAAGTGGACCGGATGGAAACCGATCGACCCGATCCTGGCCGTGCTGATCGGCCTGTGGGTGCTGCCGCGTACCTACGTGCTGATGCGTGAAGCGATCAACGTGCTGCTGGAAGGCGTGCCCAAGGGCATGGACGTGGACAGGGTGCGCGACAGCCTGTCCGGCCACGCCGCAGTCCTGGACGTGCATGACCTGCACGTGTGGGCGCTGGCTTCCAGCACCCCGGCGCTGACCGCGCACATCGTGATGCGCGAGGGCACCGATGCCGATGCGCTGCGCCGTGAGCTGGGCGGACGCCTGCATGATGACTTCGGTATCGAGCACGTGACACTGCAGATCGAAGCGGACCACTGCGGCGAAGCCTGTGGCGGGCCGGCGCCGGCCAAGGGCGGCGGACACGAGGGCCATGAAGGCCACGACCACGGCGAGGACGCGCAGGGCCATCGTGGCCATGTGCATCGTTGATCGAAGATGACGCGCGCGCCGGGAGACGCCCGGCGCAGCTATTCGTCCCGCCGCGAGGCCAGCCGATCCGCCAGCCGGGTTGGCTCCGGCAGCCGATAGCCACGCAGGGTGTGCTGCACCCAGCCCAGCGCGGTATCGGCACTGATCCGATGGCCACCGGCCACGAACAGCGGCTTGCAGCGAACCTTGCTGCGCAGCACCCAGCCCAGCTGCTCTTCGCCGTCCAGCAGTGGTGTATGCGCGCCGGCCTCGGCGCCCGGTTCGACGAACCTTCCCACCAGTTTCGATTTCGCCACGCCGATGCTCGGCAGGTCGGTGACCACGCCCAGATGCGCGGCCACGCCCAGCCGGCGCGGATGGCTGATGCCGTGGCCATCGACGAACACCACGTCCGGTGCCCGCGGCAGCAGCGCCAGCGCGGCCAGCAGCGCCGGCAGCTCGCGGAAGCTGAGCAGGCCGGGGATATAGGGCATCACCGTGGGGATGCGCGCGATCTCCTGCGCCACGGGCTGCAGCGTCCTTGCATCCAGCAGCACCGCCGCGGCGCGGGTAATGGCACCGTTGTCCTCGAAGCCGACGTCCAGCCCGGCCAGCCAGCGCACGTCACGGGGCAGGCGGTCCTGGCGTTCCACGCGGGCGGCCAGTTGCAGCTGTTGCGCGCGGGCAGCGGTGACGCTGCCTTCCCAGCGCCCGGGGTCGATCACCGTATTCATTGGCTCCAGCATCGCATGCGCGGCGCCACGGCACGGTGAGCGGCCACCGGGGCTACAATGGCGGCCTGCCTTTCCTCGCGTTGGAGACCCTGCAGTGACCCGTAAACTCGTACTGTTGCGCCATGGCCAGAGCCAGTGGAACCTGGACAACCGCTTCACCGGCTGGGTCGATGTCGACCTGACCGAGCAGGGGCGACGGGAAGCGGCTGCCGCCGGTCGCCTGATGCGCGAGGAAGGCCTGCAGTTCGACGTCGCCCATACCTCCGTGCTGAAGCGCGCCATCCACACCCTGCAGGGTGCGCTGGCCGAGCTGGAGCAGGACTGGCTGCCGGTGAACAAGTCCTGGCGCCTCAACGAGCGCCACTACGGCGGCCTGCAGGGCCTGGACAAGGCCGAGACCGCTGCCAAGCACGGCGAAGAGCAGGTGAAGGTGTGGCGTCGTTCGTACGACATCCCGCCGCCGCCGATGGACCTGGAAGATCCGGGCCACCCGATCCATGACCGCCGTTACGCCGGGCTGGACCGCAACGCGCTGCCGGGCACCGAATCGCTGGCCACCACCCTGGACCGCGTGCTGCCGTACTGGCACGACGCCATCGCGCCGCAGCTGAAGGACGGCAAGACCGTGCTGGTCACCGCCCACGGCAACTCGCTGCGTGCGTTGTACAAGTACCTCAACAACGTCTCGCGCGAGGAAATCCTCGAGCTGAACATCCCGACCGGCATCCCGCTGCTGTTCGAACTGAACGATGACCTGACCGTGCAGTCGTTCCGCTACCTCGGCGACCCGGAAGCGGCGCGCAAGGCCGCCGAAGCCGTAGCCAACCAGGGCAAGGCGAAATAAGAAGCAGAAGGCCGGCGCAAGCCGGCCTTTCTTTTTGTAGAGCCGAGCCCACGCTCGGCTGACGCTGTCGCAACCCGGTAGAGCCACTTCATGGTGGCTGCATGTTCCGGCTACGACGGATCCAGCAGGCGCACCTTCGGCGACTGCAACGCAGCAATGTCGATGACGTGGTCCTGGCATATCACCTGGTAATGCGTGAATGGGCCCGGGTAACGGGTATCAGCGAAGGTGGCACGGCCCAGATATTCAAGGAACTTCGAATGGCTGTAGCGGCGGAACAGGTTGCCGCTCCAGGCTTCGGAGTCGTCCCAGCTCTGGTAGGACTCGTTGTGCACGGCGTAGCTGATGTAGTGGTCCCAGATCAGTTCAAACCGCTGCGAGTGGGGTACCACCTCTATCGCACGCACGTCATCGATTGAACGTCCATGACCGAGCTCCACGCGGGAGGGCTTACCGACCACCCGGCCCTCCTCGACGACCAGGCGCAGACGATTCGCTTCCGGCTCGCCAATCTCAGCAAGAAACAGAAACTCACAGGTGTCGAGGGCCAGCAGCAGCGCAGGTTCGTCCATGGTCATGAGGTCCAGTGATCGCAGAGGCCAGAGCATACCGGCGCGCGGCGGGAGCTACGCCGTGGGCTCTGTGACCTTTGGCCGGTCCCCAACCTCACGCCCCCGGCTACCCTGTGAAATTACCCGCAGGAGAGCCTCATGAACGTCCGCAACCTGGTCCCGCTGGGCCTGACCATCGCCATCGCTGCCTCGCTGGCCGCCTGTGGCAAGAACGAAACCGCGCCGGCGGCCAGTGCCGACGCCAAGCCGGCCTTCGACCTGTCGCAGATCAAGACGCCGCTGATCTCGCTCAACAGCGCCGACCTGGATCCGGCCATTTCGGCCTGTACCGACCTCAATGGCTTCGTCAACAGCAAGTGGCTGAAGGCCAACCCGGTGCCGGGCGACCAGACCACCTGGGGCAGCTTCGAGATCCTGCGCGAGCGCTCGCTGGAAGTGCAGCACGCGCTGGTGCAGCAGGCCGCCGCCAGCCAGGCCAATGCCGGCTCGGTGAAAGCCAAGATCGGTGACATCTGGAAGACCGGCAACGACGAGGCCAAGATCGAAGCCGCCGGCCTGGCGCCGCTGCAGCCGCAGCTGGACAAGATCACCGCGCTGAACGACACCGCCGCCATCACCCAGTACCTGCGCGACAGCCAGGCCGAAGGCAAGGGCGTGTTGTTCTCGCTGTTCGCCAATGCCGACTACAAGGATTCGGCCAACGTCATCGCCTATGTCGGCCAGGGCGGCCTGGGCCTGCCGGAGAAGGGCTACTACTTCGACGATGCGCAGGCCAAGATCCGCGACGCCTACGTGGCCTACATCGCACAGGTGCTGACCCTGTCCGGCGTGGACGCGGCGCAGGCCGCCGAGCAGGCCAAGGCCGTGATGGCCTTCGAAACCCGCCTGGCCAAGGCCTCGATGTCGCGCATCGAAATGCGTGACCCGGCCAAGCGCTACAACCCGCTCAGCGCCGCCGACGCCGACAGGCTGACCCCGAACTTCAGCTGGACCGCGCTGTTCGACACCCTGAAGGTACCGGCCGCGCAGAAGTTCTCGCTGGCCCAGCCGGGCTTCTTCGGTGAAATGGACAAGATGCTCGCCGACGTGCCGGCCAGCACCTGGCAGGCCTACCTGCGCTTCCACACCATCGACGATGCCGCGCCGTACCTGAGCAGCCAGTTCGAGAAGGCCAACTTCGATTTCTACGGCACCACCCTGCGTGGCCAGAAGGAAATGCAGCCGCGCTGGAAGCGCGTGCTGGAGTCGGTCAACGGTGGCATGGGTGAGGCCCTGGGCCAGCTGTACGTCGACGCCGTGTTCCCGGCCGAGTCGAAGGTGGCCATGCAGCACCTGGTGGAGAACCTGTCGCAGGCATTGAAGGCGCGCCTGGAGCAGCTGCCGTGGATGGGCGAGGAAACCAGGAAGAAGGCACTGGAAAAGTGGGCCAGCTTCACCCCGAAGATCGGCTACCCGGACAAGTGGCGTGACTGGTCGGGCCTGCAGACCAACGGCGACAGCTACCTGGGCAACATGCAGGCAGCACGTGCGTTCAACTACCGCTACATGCTGGACAAGATCGGCAAGCCGGTGGACAAGACCGAGTGGGGCATGACCCCGCAGACCGTCAACGCGTACTACAACGCCACCAAGAACGAGATCGTGTTCCCGGCGGCGATCCTGCAGGCGCCGTTCTTCGACGCCAAGGCCGATCCGGCGCTGAACTACGGCGGCATCGGTGCGGTCATCGGCCACGAAATGATGCACGGCTACGACGACTCGGGCAGCCAGTTCGCCGCCAACGGCAACTTCGACAACTGGTGGACCGACGCCGACCGCAAGGCCTTCACCGAGCGTACCGACCAGCTGGTCGCGCAGTTCGACGGCTACGAGTCGGTGCCGGGCGTATTCGTGAAGGGCAAGCTGACCCTGGGCGAGAACATCGGCGACCTGGGCGGCCTGACCGTGGCCTACGACGCGCTGCAGATGGCGCTGAAGGAAGACCCGAAGGCCAATGTCGAAGTTGACGGCTATAGCCAGGATCAGCGTTTCTTCATGAACTGGGCCACCGTGTGGCGCCGCAACTTTACCGATGGCGAGCTGCGCGTGCGCCTGAACACCGATCCGCACGCGCCGGCCAATTTCCGTGCCAACGGTGCGCCGTCGAACATGCCCTCGTTCGCTGCTGCATTCCAGTGCAAGGCGGGTGATGCGATGGTGCGCGCCGACGACAAGCGTGTGGTGATCTGGTGATCGATCACCCGTGACGCGTGGAGCGAAAGGCCCGGCGAACGCCGGGCCTTTCGTTTGCCCGGCCGATCTCAGGCCAGCGCCGGTTCCCGCTCCAGCATGCGATGGAAGCGTTGCAGCACGTACGGATCCACCAGCCCGCCGGCCTGCTCGTCGATGATCCGCAATGCGGCCTCATGCTCCATCGCGTCGCGATACGGGCGCACGCTGGTCATCGCATCGTAGGCATCGGCGATGGTGACGATGCGCGCGCCCAGCGGGATGGATTCGCCGCGCAGCCCATCGGGGTAGCCGCTGCCATCGAAGGCCTCGTGATGGGCGCGGATCAGCCGCGCCACCGGCAAGGCGTCGCTGCGGCCGGTGGCCAGGAAGATGTGTTCGCCGCGTACCGGATGCTCGCGCATGATCGCGCGCTCCTCGTCGGTATGCCGGCGGGGTGCCAGCAGCACGTCATCGGGTATGCCGATCTTGCCGATGTCATGGAAGCGCGCGGCCAGGCCGATCTGCGCACGGGCCTCGTCATCAAGATCGCAGTGCGTGGCCAGGCGCTGCGCGAGCAGGCCGACGCGGTCGCAGTGGTGGCGGGTGTAGGCGTCGCGCATCTGCAGCGACATCGAGAGGGCATCGATCAGGCAGGCCTGCGCGTGCAGCAGGTCGGGGGCGGGTACGGCGTCAGGGAACATGGTCATCCGCCCGCACCGGGTGGGGACCGGTGCGGGGTGTTCGGGGGGCGATCAACCCGGGGCGAGGGTGGTCAGAAGGGCGCGGGCCGCATTGAAGCGGTCTTCCGGCAACGGCAGCGGGTGCTTGATGCGCAGCTTGTCGGGCCCTTCCATGGCATAGAGGTTCGGTTGTTTCTGGATCAGCTGGATCACCGCCATCGGATCGATGTTCGGCTTGGACTCGAACACGATGCGGCCGCCGTTCTCGCCCAGGTCGAGCTTGCGGATGCCCAGCGTATTGGCTTTCAGCTTCAGCTCGGCGATGGCGAACAGGTGCTTGGCTGCATCCGGCAGCAGGCCGAAGCGGTCGATCATCTCCACCTGCAGTTCGCGCAGCGCATCGCTGTCGCGCGCGCTGGAAATGCGCTTGTACAGGGTCAGGCGGGTGTGCACGTCCGGCAGGTAGTCTTCCGGGATCAGCGCCGGCACATGCAGCTCGACCTCGGCGCCGCGCACTTCCTCACCGGCATCCAGGTCAGGCAGCTTGCCCTGCTTGATGCTGCGTACCGCGCGTTCCAGCAGCTCGGTATACAGGCTGAAGCCGACCTCGGCCATCTGCCCGCTCTGGTCCTCGCCCAGCAGTTCACCGGCGCCGCGGATTTCCAGATCGTGGGTGGCCAGGGTGAAGCCGGCGCCCAGCTCGTCCATCGAGGCGATCGCTTCCAGGCGCTTCTCGGCGTCGGGGGTGATCGCGCGACGGTCGGGGGTGATCAGGTAGGCGTAGGCACGGTGGTGCGAACGGCCGACGCGGCCACGCAGCTGGTGCAGCTGGGCCAGGCCGAAACGGTCGGCACGGTTGATGATGATGGTGTTGGCGTTGGGGATGTCGATGCCCGATTCGATGATCGTGGTCGACAGCAGCACGTTGAAGCGCTGCTTCTGGAAATCCAGCATCACCTTTTCCAGTTCGCGCTCGGGCATCTGCCCGTGGGCGATGCCGATGCGTGCCTCCGGCACCAGCTCGGACAGCTCGCGCTGCATGCGGCCGATGCTCTCCACGTCGTTGTGCAGGAAGTACAGCTGGCCACCGCGCGCCAGTTCGCGCTGGAAGGCTTCGCGCAGCAGCGCGTTGTCCCACTGGGTGATGAAGGTCTGCACCGCCAGCCGGTTCGGCGGTGGCGTGGCGATGATCGACAGGTCACGCAGGCCGGCCATGGCCATGTTCAAGGTGCGCGGGATCGGCGTGGCGGTCAGGGTCAGCAGGTGCACATTGGCGCGCAGCGCCTTCAGCGCTTCCTTCTGGCGCACGCCGAATCGCTGCTCCTCGTCGACGATGACCATGCCCAGGTCCTTGAACTTCACGTCCGGCTGCAGCAGGCGATGGGTGCCGACGATGACGTCGATGGTGCCAGCGGCCACCTTCTCCAGTTCGGCCTTGATTTCCTTGCTGGTCTTGAAGCGCGACAGCACTTCAACCTTCAGCGGGTAATCGGCGAAACGGTCGCGGAAGTTGCGGTAATGCTGCTCGGCCAGCAGCGTGGTCGGCACCAGCACCGCCACCTGCTTGCCGGCACTGGCCGCAGCAAATGCAGCGCGCACCGCCACCTCGGTCTTGCCGAAGCCGACGTCGCCGCAGACCACGCGGTCCATCGGCTGGCTGCTGGCCAGGTCGCGCAGGGTGGCATCGATCGCGGCCAGCTGGTCGGGGGTTTCCTCGAACGGGAATCCGGCGGCGAACGGCTCGTACATCGCGCGGTCGACCTGCAGTGCCAGGCCGGCACGCGCCTGGCGGCGGGCCTGGATCTCCAGCAGTTCGGCGGCCACATCGCGCACCTTCTCGGCGGCCTTGCGCTTGGCCTTGCTCCATTGCTCGCCACCGAGCGAATGCAGCGGTGCGGTTTCGGCCGAAGCGCCGGAGTAGCGGCTGATCAGGTGCAGCTGGGCGACCGGTACATACAGGCGGTCGCCCTTGGCATATTCGATCTCGAGGAACTCGCCGGGCATGCCGCCGACGTCCATCGCGATCAGGCCACGGTAGCGGCCGACGCCATGATCCTCGTGCACGATCGGCGCACCCTCGGTCAGCTCGCCGAGGTCGCGGATGATCGCCTCCGGCTCGCGGCCGGCACGGCGCGTGCGGCGGGTGCTGCCGGCGCGCTCGGGGAACAGCTGGCGCTCGGTCAGCACCGCGATGCGCGGATCGTCCAGCGCGAAGCCATCTTCCAGCGGCGCCACCGCGATCGCGAAGCGCGCATCGCTAGCGAGGAAACTGGGCAGGTCGGCCACCACCGGCGGCTTCAGCTCGGCGGCCTGCAGCACTTCCAGCAGTGCCTCGCGGCGGCCGGGCGAATCGGCGGCGATCAGTACCCGGCCCGGATAATGGCCGAGGAAGGATTTCAGCGCATCGCCGGCGGGGGCTTCGCGTGCGGCCACCGGCAGCGGGGGCAGCGGCTGGTCGCCCAGCGCGTGCGCGTCGGCGATGCGTGCGTGGTCGGCGGCCCATACCTCGATGCGCGGGGCATCATTCAGGCGCTCGCGCAGCAGCTCCGGCGACAGGTACAGCGCCGACGGCGGCAGCAGCGGCCGTTCCACATCGTGGCGGCGCTGCTCATAACGCTCGCCGGTCTGCGCCCAGAACGCCTCGGCGGCTTCGCCGGCACCGGCACAGACCACTGGCAGGCTGCCGCTGGGCAGGTAGTCGAACAGGGTTGCGGTGCGCTCGAAGAACAGCGGCAGGTAGTACTCGACGCCGGCCGGCGCCAGCCCGGATTTCAGATCCTGGTACAGCGCGCTGCGCCGGGTATCGACATCGAAGCGCTCGCGCAGCGTGGCCAGCACGCGGGCGATGCTGGCCTCGTCCATGGGCACTTCGCGGCCCGGCAGCATGTGCACGGCCTCGACCTTGTCCAGCGAACGCTGGCTTTCCGGATCGAAGGCACGGATCGAATCGATGTCCTCGTCCAGCAGTTCCACCCGCAGCGGCTCGCCGGCGCCCATCGGGAACACGTCGAGCAGGCCACCGCGCACGGCGAAGTCACCCGGGTCCATCACCTGCGGCACGTTGCGGTAGCCGGCGCTTTCCAGGCGGCGCTTCTCAGCTTCCAGATCCAGGCGCTGGCCGACCTTCAGGTCGAAGCTGCCACCAATGACGTAGCTGCGCGGGGCCAGCTGCTGCAGCAGGGTCTGCACCGGCACGATCACCAGGCCACGCTTCAGCGTGGGCAGGCGGTGCAGGGCAGCCAGGCGCTGCGAGATGATGTCCGGATGCGGGCTGAAGCGGTCGTAGGGCAGGGTTTCCCAGTCCGGGAAGGCGACCACCGGCAGGGCCGGGTCACCACCGAGCAGGGTCTGCAGGTCGGCTTCGAGCTGGTTGGCGCCGTGGTTGTCACGGGCGATCACCAGCAGCGGAGCGTCGTGCACGCGCGCTGCCTGGGCCAGGTACCAGGCCAGTGCGGTGGGCGAGGCGGGGGCGCGCCACCAGGCGCGGAGCTGGCCGGCGCGCGGCAGCGGCGGGGCGGGGTATGAGGTACGCGACATGGACCCCGGATTTTAGCAGAAGCCCGATCCGGCTCCTGTGCGTCGTGCCGCCGGTTGCCGGCAGCCTCATGTGCCGTTGGCGGAGCGGAATGCCGGCCAGCGGCTGGCACTACCGGGAGACGTGGCCGGGCAGGGCCCGGCGCATCCGTCAGTTGTCCAGCTCCAGCACCATCCGGACCAGGCCTTCGGCGCCGGTCGGGTGCGGCACCGGCTTGAAGCCCAGCGACGCGGCCAGCTGCTTCATCGGTTCGTTCTCGGCGGCAACGTCGCCGTACAGGCGGTCCAGGTACTTGCCACGGCCCCACTTCACCAGCTTGCGCATCAGCTGCCGTCCCAGGCCTTGCCCGATCAGGAAGCGGCTGATCAGGATCGCGTACTCGGCTTCACGGGTGCCGGGGATGATCGAGGCCCGGGCGACCGCGCCGACCACCGCTTCGCCAGCGGGCAGGGACTCGGCTGCGACCAGGGTGATCTCGGTCTTGGGGTTGGGGTGGGTCAGGCGCTGGGTGGTTTCCGGCGAAAGCTCGGTCACCGCCTGCAGGAAACGATCACGGATTTCTTCCGGCCCGAACAGGCTGAATGCCGCTTGCAGCGGTGCGCCATCTTCCGGGCGGATGGGGCGGATCAGCAGCTCGTGGCCGCTGGGAGCCTTGAAGATCTCATGCCAGGGCGGCATGCGGTTGCGAGTGGCCATACCGGGTGATTCCTTGGTGGTCCATCGATTGTGGCATCACCGGGGCTGCGTTCCGTGAACGAAAGGCTCACGGCGGTACAGCCTCGTGAAGGCCGTTATTCGGGCGCTTTGAGCCAGTCCAGGCGGGTGCTGGCCCCGGGTTCGCCCAGGTGCTGGCGCAGCGCCGGCAGGGCCGGACCAACCACGCGGTCGAACTGCCACGGCGGGTTGAGCAGCAGCATGCCGCTGCCGTTGAGGCGCAGCGGCGAGTCGTCCGGGCGCACCAGGAACTCGATCGTCATCGCCGATTTCACCGGCAGGGCGGTGGCCTTGCGCAGGAAGTGCAGGATGGTGCGGCGCTGCTTGATCGGGAACCAGACCGCACAGGTGGCCTGCGGCCAGCGTGCCAGGGTCTCGGCCAGGGCGGCCAGGATGTTCTGGTATTCGGCGTCCTGGGCCTCGTACGGGGGGTCGATCAGCACCAGGCCTCGGCCGATCTTGCTGCCGTTGAACCTGGGCGGCAGCAGCGAGCGCAGCAGGGCGTAACCATCGCCGGGGCGCACGTCGACGCGGCTGTCATGGGCAAACAGGTCCTTCAACGTGGCCGCTTCGGCTTCCTGCAGCTCGCAGACCGCCATGCGGTCCTGCGCACGCATGGCCTGTGCGCTCAGCAGCGGCGAGCCCGGGTAGTTGGTCAGTGCGCCCACCGGATTGTCGGCCTGCACCGCCTTCAGGTAGCGCTCGACCACCTCCGGCAGCCTGGGCTGGGCCATCAGCCGCATGATCCCGGACTCGGCCTCGAGGGTCTTGCGGCTCTCTTCGCTGGCCAGCAGGTAACGGCCGGCACCGCCGTGGGTATCGAGCACGAAGAACGGGCTGTCCTTGCGCTTGAAGCTGTCGATCAGGGCCAGCTGCACGATGTGCTTGAGCACATCGGCGTGGTTGCCGGCATGGAAGGCGTGGCGATAGTTCATGGGCGGCAGTGTACGGGGCGGCGGCCGCAGCGGCTATGCTGCGCGCCATGACAGCTCCTGTTGCCCATGTCCTGGTCGTCGAAGACGAAGCCGCCATCGCCGAAACCGTGCTTTATGCGCTGCGCAGCGAGGGCTATGCCGCCAGCCACTGCCTGCTCGGTGGCGAGGCCCTGAAGCGCCTGCAGGCCGGGGATATCGACGTGGTGGTGCTGGACGTGGGCCTGCCCGACCTGGGCGGCTTCGAGGTGTGCCGGCGGCTGCGCGCGCAGCCCGGGCCGGCGGCCCAGCTGCCGGTGATCTTCCTGACCGCCCGCAACGATGAAGTGGACCGCGTGCTGGGCCTGGAACTGGGCGCCGACGATTACATGACCAAGCCGTTCTCGCCGCGTGAGCTGGTGGCGCGGGTGCGTGCGCGCCTGCGTCGCGCTGCACCGGTCGCGGCAGCCCCCGGCGCCGATGCGGGCTGGCAGGAACATGGTGCCTTCGCCATCGACCGCGAAGGCCGGCGCATCCGCTTCCGCGGCCACGCGCTGGACCTGACCCGCTACGAGTACGCGTTGCTGGAAGCGCTGCTGCAGCGGCCGGGCGCCATTCTCAGTCGCGCCCAGTTGATGGATCGCGGCTGGGACAGCAGCGCCGACAGTGCCGACCGCACCGTCGACACCCATGTAAAGACGTTGCGCGCCAAGCTGCGCGCAGCCGGTGCCAGCGACGACCCGATCCGCACCCACCGTGGCCTCGGCTACGCGCTGGAGGTCTAGCCGATGCGCCTGGTCCTGAAGCTGTTCCTCGGCTTCTTCCTGATCACCGGCATCGCCGCGTTCTTCGTGATGCGCGTGTTCGTCAACGAAGTGAAGCCGGGTGTGCGCCAGGCGATGGAATCGACCCTGGTCGATGCCGCCAACGTGCTGGCCGAGATGGCGGCGGCCGATGTCAAGGACGGCACCATCCGCAGCGGCAGCTTCACCCGCAACCTGGCCAAGGCGCGGCAGCGTGACCTGAAGGCGATGGTCTGGCGCTTTCCCAAGCGCTCACTGGACTACCGGGTGACCATCACCGATGCCAAGGGCATCGTCATCTACGACTCGCTGGGCCGCGACCTGGGGCGTGACAATTCGCGCTGGAACGATGTCTACCGCACCCTGCGTGGCGAGTACGGCGCCCGCTCCAGCCCGGAAGTGCCAGGCGAAGAAGGCGATACGGTGATGCATGTGGCGGCGCCGGTATACGACCCGGCCGATGGCCGCACCCTGATCGGCGTGCTCAGCCTGGCCCAGCCCAACCGCAGCATCGATCCGTTCATTGCGGCCAGCCAGCGCGCCATCATCGAGCGCGGCGCCTGGCTGATCGGATTGTCGGCGCTGGTCGGCGTGCTGGTGACGATGTGGCTCACCACGGGCCTTGGCCAGCTCAGCCGCTATGCACGGGCGGTCAGCGCCGGCGAACCGGTGCCACCGCCGCGGCGTCGCCGCGACGAGATCGGCGACCTGGGCCAGGCACTGGAAACGATGCGCCGCAAGCTGGAGGGCAAGGCCTACGTCGAGCAGTATGTGCAGTCGCTGACGCATGAAATGAAAAGTCCGTTGGCGGCGATCCGCGGTGCCGCCGAGCTGCTGCAGGAGCCGCTGCCGGAGGCCGACCGCGTGCATTTCGCACGCAGCATCGTTGATCAACAGGAGCGGCTGACCGAGACGATCGACAAGCTGCTGGCGCTGGCCGAAGTGGAACAGCACGGCTGGCTGCAGACCCGCGATCCGATCGCGCTGCCCACGCTGCTGGCCGATGCGGCGGCGGCCGCGCAGGTGCGTGCGCAGGCGGCCGGCGTGCAGGTGCGCATCGGCAGCGTGCCCGACCTGCGCGTGCAGGGTGATGCCTATCTGCTGCGGCAGGCGTTGCACAACCTGATCGACAACGCCATTGCTTTCTCACCGCCCGGCGCGGACATCGCGCTGCAGGCCGAGGTGGACGGGCCGGGCGTGCGCCTGCAGGTAGCGGATCGCGGTGCCGGCATTCCCGACTACGCGCGCGAACGGGTGTTCGAACGCTTCTATTCGCTGGCCCGCCCCGGCAGCGGCCGGCGCAGTTCCGGCCTGGGCCTGCCGTTCGTGCAGGAAGTGGCTCGCCTGCATGACGGACGCGCCAGCCTCGACGCCCGCGATGGCGGTGGCACGGTGGCAAGCCTGTGGCTGCCGTTGGGTGCTGCGGGCCAGCGCCCGCGCCGCTGACTTCACACTCGCTTCAAATTCGCCACAAACCCTGCTCACCGCAGCGGTCCATCCTGCAGCCCTCTCCAACGAGGATGGACCATGAAATCCCTGAAGATGCTGCTGCGGTTCGCCATTGTCGGCGGGCTGATCCTGTTGTTGCTGGTGCCGCTGATGATGATCCGCGGGGTGATCACCGAACGCAGCCAGTACCGCGACGAGGCCTTTGCGCGGGTGGCCGACAGCCGCGCGGGCACGCAGCAGCTGGTGGGCCCGGTGCGGGTGGTGCCGTGGGTGGAACGCAAGCAGGTTGAACTGGTTGACCCGCTGGGCGTCAAGAAGACCGAGGTGCAGGTCACCGAGGGGCACTGGCTGCAGATGCCGGCGTCGCTGGAGGTGGGCGGTGAGATGCTGCCGAGCCAGCGCGAAGTCGGCCTGTTCAAGGTGCCGGTGTACAGCTGGAACGGCCAGATGAAGGCGAGCTTCGCCGCTGACGATTATCCGGTGAAGGCGGGGCGCACGTATGGCCAGCCGTATGTGGCGGTGGGAATTTCCGATGTGCGCGGCCTGGTCGGTACACCGAACCTGCGCGTGGATGGCAAGCAGCTGCGCCTGCTGCCGGGCGTCGGCGTGGCCAGCGAAGTCGGCCGTGGCCTGCATGCGCCGGTGGCCGGTTTCGCTGCGGATCAGGGCGGCACGCTGGCGGCCAGCACCGTTGAACTGGAGCTGCGCCTGGATGGCAGCCGCATGCTGTCGGTGGTGCCGGTGGGCGATGACACCCACATCGCGCTGCGTTCGAGCTGGCCGCATCCGTCGTTCAGCGGTGCGTTCCTGCCCAACGAGCGGCGCGTTGATGCACAGGGATTCGACGCGCGCTGGGCGGTGTCCTCGCTGGCCTCCGACGCACAGCGGCAGCTGCGCAATGAAGGTTCGGTCGACTCGCAGGCAGTGACGGTGTCGCTGGTCGATCCGGTCGATACCTACACCCAGGCCGACCGTGCGTCCAAGTACGGCGTGCTGTTCGTGCTGCTGACCTTCGTCGGCTTCATCCTGTTCGAGCTGATCAAGTCGCTGCGCATCCACCCGCTGCAGTACCTGATGGTCGGCCTGGCGCTGGCAATCTTCTTCCTGCTGCTGATCAGCCTGTCCGAACACGTCGCGTTCTGGAAGGCCTACCTGGTTTCGGCGGTGGCCTGTATCGGCCTGCAGGCGGTGTACCTGGCCAACGTGCTGGGCCATTGGAAGCGCGGCCTCGGCTTCGCGGCCCTGCTGACCGTGCTGTACGGCGCGTTGTATGGCCTGCTGGTGTCGGAGAACAACGCACTGCTGATGGGGTCGCTGCTGCTGTTCGTGATCCTGGCGCTGGCGATGTGGGTGACCCGCCGGGTCGACTGGTACGCGCTCGGCGCGGACCTGAAGTAAGGAGCACGCCATGGGCTGGCGCCAGGGATTGCGGCAACGGGCACAGCAGGGCATTCCGGCCCTGCTGGAAGTGGATGCACTGCTGCAGGCACATGGCGTGCTGGCGGCCCTGCCGGGGGCGCGGATCGCCCCCGGCCTGGTCCGCTTCCAGCTGGCGGCGGTGACCTGCGAAGGATTGCAGGGGCAGGGATTGCGTTGGCTGCAGGGTGCGCGGCAGGGACGCGGCGCGGTGGCCGGCCGGGTGCCGCGCTATCGGCCCTGGAAGGCCGGCGCGGAGGCATTGGCCGAGATCGGCATCGGCGGCCTTCCGGATGACTGGCCGGCACACGCGGCGGTGTACGGCTGCAGCAGCGTCGACCGGCGGCACTGGTTGCTGTTGCTGCCGGAGCGGGCGCAGTTGTGGTTGGGATGGAGCGGGTGATTCGGCTTTGCGGGTACGACCCAATCACTCTCCTGTGGGTGCGAACCTTGGTTCGCACGCTTCCGCGCCGTCCATGACCGATGGGACGGTATCGCCGCGCCCCGGCTGGCTAGACTCGATGGGTTGATGATCGAGCCGAAGGGCAGGGGTGCGATGTGTTGAAGTGGGGCGTGCTGGCCGCAGCGCTGGTGCTGGGTGGCAATGCAGGGGCGCAGCAGCGCGAGACGGTGGACCTGGACATGGTCAGCCGCATCCGCCAGGAGGCGTTCCACCGTTCGCAGGTGATGGACACCTTCAGCTATCTCACCGAGCGCATCGGCCCGCGCCTGAGCAATTCGCCGGCGATGGGCCGCGCCAATGCGTGGACCCGCGGCAAGTTCAACGAATGGAAGCTGGACAACGTCCACGACGAAGCCTTCGATGACTTCGGCCGCGGCTGGGAATTCACCTCTGCCAGCGTGGAAATGCTGGGCGACCGCGTGCAGCCGCTGCATGCGCTGCCCAAGGCCTGGACCCCCGGTACGAAGGGCCCGGTCGAAGGCGAGCTGGTGCAGGTCGACATCAAGAAGCCCGAAGACATCGAGAAGTACCGCGGCAAGCTGCGCGGCAAGATCCTCCTGCTGGGCGAGGCACGCGAATACAAGCGGGGCACCGAGCCCGATTCGCACCGCCACGACGCCACCTCGCTGGAAGGCCTGCAGGAATTCACCCTGCCCAAGGACAAGGACGCTACCGCCGAGCGCGCCAAGCGGGTCAAGGAGTACCAGGAGCGCCAGCAGCTGGCGGGCAAGGTCAATGCGTTCTTCGTCGAAGAGGGCGCGCTGGCCTCGATCAGCATCAGCAGCTGGGACAACGGCATCATCCGCGTTGCCGGCGGCGGTTCGCGCAAGGCCGGTGAGCCGGTGGGCATCCCCGAACTGGCGATGATCAGCGAACACTTCAATCCGCTGGTGCGCGCGCTTCAGGCCAAGCAGGCGGTGCGCCTGCGCGTGGATGTGGCAGCACGCTTCACCGACGAGGCCGACCAGCCCGGCTACAACACGCTGGCTGAGATCCGCGGCAGCAGCAAGCCCGATGAAGTGGTGATGATCGGTGCGCACCTGGATTCGTGGCACAGCGGCACCGGTGCGGCCGACAACGCCGCCGGCGTGGCGGTGATGATGGAGGCGATGCGCATCCTCAAGGCCACCGGCGCCAAGCCCAGGCGCACCATCCGCGTGGCGCTGTGGAGCGGCGAGGAGCAGGGCCTGATCGGCTCGCAGGCCTACGTGGCCAAGCACTTCGGCAAGTTCCCGGAGCCGACCGACCCGGCCCAGAAAGCGCTGCCGGCGTCGCTGCGCGAGCCGACCGGTGCACTGCAGAAGACCCGCGATTACAGCAAGTTCCAGGTCTACTTCAACATGGACAACGGCTCGGGCCGCTTCCGTGGCATCTACGCGCAGGAAAACCTGGCGGCGATGCCGATCTTCGAAGCCTGGCTGGCGCCGTTCCATGACGTGGGCGCCACCACCGTGGCCACCCGCAACACCGGCAGTACCGACCACATCAGCTTCGATCGCATCGGCCTGCCGGGCTTCCAGTTCATCCAGGACCGGCTGGACTACTTCACCAACGTCCACCACAGCCACCTGGACACCTGGGACCACGCCGAACCGGAAGACCTGAAGCAGGCCGCGGCCATCGTCGCTTCGTTCGCCTACAACGCCGCAATGCGCGAGCCGTCCTTCCCGCGAAAGGCAGAACCGTAAAAAGGGACGGAGGGGATCAAGTCGTATCTCCCCCTCCGCTTCCCGGTTGCAGCACCCCAGGGCTGGGCAATCGCGACTTAATCCCCTCCGTCCCCTTTTTCCGTCGGGGGCGGTGGGCTGATAAAATCGGGGGATCCCCGTTCCTCGAGCCGTCCATGACCTGCCGCACCCGCTTCGCCCCCAGTCCCACTGGCTACCTGCACATCGGTGGTGCCCGCACCGCGCTGTACTGCTGGCTGGAGGCCCGTCACCGCGGCGGTGAGTTCGTGCTGCGCATCGAGGACACCGACCGCGAACGCAGCACCCAGGGCGCAATCGACGCCATCCTGGAGGCGATGGAGTGGCTGGGCCTGGACTACGACGAAGGCCCGATCTACCAGACCGACCGCGTCGCCCGTTACCAGGAAGTGGCCGAGCAGCTGATCGCCGAGGGCAAGGCGTACTACGCCTACGAGACCCGCGAGGAGCTGGATGCCATGCGCGAGGCCGCCATGGCCAGGCAGGAAAAGCCGCGCTACAACGGCGCTGCGCGCGATCTGGGCCTGCCCTACCGGGACGACCCGAACCGTGTCATCCGCTTCAAGAACCCGCTGGAAGGCACGGTGGTGTTCGATGACCTGATCAAGGGCCGCATCGAGATCGCCAACAGCGAGCTGGATGACATGGTCATCTTCCGCCCGGACGGCTACCCCACCTACAACTTCGCGGTGGTGGTGGACGACTGGGACATGGGCATCACCGAGGTCATCCGCGGCGACGACCACATCAACAACACCCCGCGCCAGATCAACCTGTATGAAGGCATCGGCGCGCCGGTGCCCAAGTTCGGCCACATGCCGATGATCCTGGACGAGCAGGGCGCCAAGCTGTCCAAGCGCACCGGTGCGGCCGACGTCATGCAGTACAAGGACGCCGGCTACCTGCCCGATGCGCTGCTGAGCTACCTGGCCCGCCTGGGTTGGTCGCATGGTGACCAGGAGCTGTTCAGCCGCCAGGAACTGATCGACCTGTTCGACGTGAAGGACTGCAATTCCAAAGCCTCGCGCCTGGACATGGCCAAGCTGGGTTGGGTCAACCAGCACTTCCTGAAGACCGAGGAGGTGGCCGTGATCGTGCCGCACCTGGTCTACCAGCTGCAGAAGCTGGGGCTGGACGTGGCCGCCGGCCCGGCTCCGGAGGATGTGGTGATCGCCCTGCGTGAACGCGTGCAGACCCTGAAGGAAATGGCCGAGAAGGCCGTGGTCTGGTACCAGCCGCTGACCGAGTACGACGAAGCGGCGGTGGCCAAGCACTTCAAGGCCGGTGCCGAGGTGGCGCTGGGCAAGGCCCGCGAGCTGCTGGCCGCGCTGCCGGAATGGACCGCCGAGTCGGTGGGAGTGGCCCTGCATGACGCGGCCGCAGCGCTGGAAATCGGCATGGGCAAGGTCGCCCAGCCGCTGCGCGTGGCCATCACCGGCACCCAGGTCAGCCCTGACATTTCCCATACCGTGTACCTGGCCGGCCGCGAGCAGGCCTTGAAACGCATTGATGTGGCCATCACCAAGGTAGCAACGGCCTGAGGCATCCTTGCCAGGCCCGAACCGGAGAACACGCATGCCCGCCAAGACCGCCACTGCCTGTACCGCCCCGCACCACCACGTCCACGACGCATCGGATTTCGTGGCGGTGGTCGAGCGTGTCTCGCGCGAACGCGGGCTGCGCCTGACCCCGATCCGCGCCAATGTGCTGAAGCTGATCGCCGAGGCCGGCAAGCCGGTCAAGGCCTACGAGCTGCTGGAATGGGTGCGCAACGGCAAGGGCGTGGGCGCTGATGCTCCGCCCACCGTGTACCGCGCGCTGGACTTCCTGATGGCCAATGGCTTTGTGCACAAGCTGGAGTCGGTGAATGCCTTCGTGGCCTGCCATCATCCAAGCAGCGCTGCGCATTCGGTGCCATTCCTGATCTGCAACAGCTGCCACAGCGCAGTGGAGCTGGAAGACCGCGAGATCGTCAGCCAGCTGGAGAAGCGGGCCAAGGAACTGGGCTTCCAGCCGCAGGCACAGACGCTGGAAGTGCACGGTCTCTGCGCGCGCTGCGCGGGGTAACGCAATGGTAGTGCCGGCCGCTGGCCGGGATCCTGAGTGGGGTCAGATCCCTTTGCCATTGGCAAAGGGATCTGACCCCGTTTCATGACAAGGGCTAGTCCTTCGGTTTGCCTGCGGTATCCACCCGCACGATCACCGACATGCCGGGCCGCAGCTGCGCGGCCAGCTTCTGGCCTTCATCGATCGATATCCGCACCGGCAGCCGCTGCACCACCTTGGTGAAGTTGCCGCTGGCATTGTCCGGGCGCAACACGCTGAACTCCGATCCGGTGGCGGGCGCGATCTCCTGCACGCGGCCCCTCAGCACCTGGCCCTGGAACGCGTCCACCGAGAACGTGGCCGGCTGGCCGATCGCCATTCCCCAGGTCTGGCCTTCCTTGTAGTTGGCAACCACCCACAGTGTGTCAGGTACCAGGAACAGCAGCTGCGAACCGGCGGCGACATACTGGCCCACGCGCACGCTGGCTTCACTGATCTGGCCGTCGCGCGGTGCGTGGATCACCGTGTTGGCCAGGTCGATGCGGGCCAGTTCCAGCTGCGCCTGTGCGCTTTCCACCTGGGCCTCCAGGCTCTTGCGCGCGACCTGGGTCGACACCAGTGTTTCCTCGGCGATGCGGATCTGCGCCTGCGACTGCTGCACGCTGGCCTGCGCCGAGGCTTGGCTGGTGCGGAACTTGTCGCGGTCATTGATCGACACCAACTGCTGCGCGGCCAGTTCCTCGTAGCGCTTCAGCTCGTTGCGCGAGCGCTGCAGTTCGGCCTGGCCGGCCGAGAGCGTGGCGCGCGCCGAGGCGATCTGCGCACGGTTCTGCGCCTGCGACTGGTCGGAGTTGGCCAGCGCCGCGCGCGCACTGTCGAGCGTCGCCTGCGCCTGGGCGACGCGTTGGGCATAGATGCGGTCATCGATGCGCAGCAGCGGCTCGCCCTGCCTCACATGCTGGAAATCCTTCACCAGCACTTCGGTCACATAGCCGTTGACCTGTGGCGCCATCACGGTGATCTGGCCGCGCACATAGGCGTTGTCGGTCACCATCACGCTGCTGGTGAACGGCCACAGGTGCCAGGCGCGCAGGATCAGCGCAATGCCCAGCAGGGCCACCACCACCATCACCACCACGCTGCGCGCGCTGGGCTTGAGATACTTCGGCGCGACTGCCGGTTCAACGGGCGTGGGCGCAGGTGCCGCGTCGGTCGGCGGCGGTGGCGTCACATTGTCGGCGTCGTCGGATCGGGGCGGAACGGGGGGCATGGCGGAGGACTCAGCGGTGCGCGGCCGGGGTGGCCGCAACGGGTGAAGTGGGGTGGCGCTTGCGCCATTGCTTGAGCACGGCGGTGCGCAGCGACAGCAGCAGCAACCAGCACAGGAAACCGATCGCCAGCCAACCGCTCAGGGTGAACACATCATTGAAGCCGCGCACATTGGCTTCGCGGCGCGTGGTCTGCGCCAGCTGCGCGCTGCCCTGCGCGCTGCGCAGCACCGGGTCGGTGATCTGTGCGCTGTACAGCTGTTGCTGGATGCGCAGGTGTTGTGCCACCACCGGATCGGCGGGGTCGAGCTGGCTGGTCAGCGCGCTGGAGTACAGTTGCTCGCGATGCAGCTGGAAGGTGCCCAGCACTGCCGAGCCGGCCAGGGCGCCCAGCGTCTGCGTGATCGACAGCGTCACCAGGAAGGTGATCATGTGGTCCACGCCCTGTTTCAACGCAGCGGAAATGCCGAGCATGATCAACGGGCCCATGAACATGCCGGCGCCGACCGAGGCCAGGAACTGGCTGGCGTAGAAATCGTGCGGCCGATCCATGCTGGTGCGGTGCTGGTCGAAGAAGGCGGCAGCGCCCAGCAGCAGGATCGCCATCAGCAGCTGGGCGATCAGCCGCTTCGGGCCGAAGGTCAGCGAGGCACCGGCGATGCCCACGATCACCCCGGCCAGGATCACCACGAACAGCGGCCGCATCTGGTCAGGCCCCATGCCGAGCGTGCGCATCAGGTTGACCACGCCATAGGACTGCTCGGTGGTCAGGAAGCGGATCAGGAAGGCGCCGACGATGAAATGCAGCACCGGCAGCGTCGACAGCCAGCGGATCTGCAGCAGTGGATTGCGCCGGTAGTGCTCGATGATCAAGGCGGTGGTGGACAGCACGATCGAGGCGACCAGGGCCCAGCCCAGCCACGGCGTGTTGAGCCACCAACGGGTGTAGCCCTGCGCCAATACGATCACCAGCAGCGCAACCGCCGGCGCCAGCAACGCGAAGGTAAGGAAATCCAGCGGCTCGAAGGCCTTCACCTGGATGCCGGGCGGCAGCTTCAACACCACCACGGCGGCGAACGCACACAGCGCCAGCCCGGCTTCAAACGAATAGAGCTGGTGCCATTGGCCGGTATCCACCAAGCCTGGTGAAACGATCCAGGCGATCGGCACCGCCAGCTGCGAAAGGCCGACGCCGACCACCAGCAGGTTGCCGGTAAAGCGGCGCGGCAGCGCCTGCAGCATGTACAGCGTGCCCAGTGTCGAACAGGCCGCGCCGGCGAAGCCGCTGGCGGCACGGGTCAGCATCGTGGTCTCGAAGCTGCCGACGAACAGGTGCAGCACCGCCAGCGCCGCATACAGCCCCAGCCCGATTTCGGCGAACAGGCGGATGCCGTACTGCTGGCGGAACTTGAAGGCCAGCAGGTTGGCGGTGACGTTGACCATGGCATAGGCCGCTACCAGCCAGCTGCCCTGGGTCGGGGTCAGCGCCAGCTGGCCCTGCAGGAACGGCAGGTTGGCGGTGACCAGCGCATTGCCGAGGCCGCCGGTGATCGCCACCAGCAGCGATACCAGCGCATAGGCCGCGCGCCGGTACGGCGGGTGCCAGGGCATCGACGCCGAGCCGGGCATGGTCGGCTTCTCATGCTCCTCCCAATCCGGAACCGGCTTCAGATACGGCTGGACCATCAGCGCGCCTCGCTGGTTGCTCCCTGGAGACCCCCGCGCAGCAGCTGCAGGGCGCGCCCGGCGAGGTGGGCGCGCTCGTCGCGGGTCTTGCCGCGCAGGGCCGCACCCAGCATGCCCGAGATCAGTGAAATATCCGTCTTCTCCAGATCGGCACGGCACAGTCCGGCGGCCTTGGCGCGGGCGATCGGCTCCTCCAGCAGGTCGCGCACGGTCTCGCGCGCCGCGCGCATGGCCGGCACGTCCGAATCGACCGCGCGCCAGTAATCGGCCAGTGCGGGCGAATCGATGATGCGCTGGGCCATGCCCTCGAACACCTCGAACAGGGCGTCGTCGCGGTCACCGAGCTGTTCGACCTGGCGCCGGATGCGATCAACCGTGCGCTGCAGCAGCGCCTGGATCAGCGCGGTGCGGTCGGGGAAGTTGCGGTACAGGGTGGCGCGGCCCACCTGGGCGCGTTCGACCACCAGGTCCAGTGGGGCAGTGACACCGTGTTGGCCGAACACATGATCGGCGGCGTCGAGGATGAGGGCACGGCGGGCAGCGGCATCGGCACGTTGGGCAGTCATGGAATTATTTTCGGACAAAAGTGTCCGATTGGCGAGACATTGGGTGACGGGATTGTCCGCTTGTTGTGGTACGCACATCTTTGTGACGGGTGTGTGAGCGAGGGCGCCGCGACCTCGCTCACGCATAAAGGAACGGGGGGCCAGACGGCCCCCCGGGAGAGAGAATGGTATTCGTGGTGCGGCCCGGCCATGCGTTGAAGGGCGAGTGGGGGCAGAGCCCTTTCCCGCGGAAAGGGATCCGCCCCCCTACATCCGATCAGAAGAACGCGCGGATGCCGAATGCGACACCACGGCCCGGCAGCGGCGAGTAGTCGCGCAGCAGCGAGGTATGCGGACGCACTTCGCGGTTGGTCAGGTTGCTGCCATCCAGGAACACCTCGTAGCTGTTGCTGTCGTTGCGGTCCCAGCGGTAGGCCAGGTGCGCATCGACCAGGGTGTAGCCATCGCTCGGTGCTTCGTTCTGCGCGACGTCCTTCTGGCGGCTGTAGCGCACCGCACCGACCGAGGCGCGCCAGCCGTCCTTCGACCAGCGCAGGTCGGCGCCGACGCGGGCCGGGGCGATGCGCGGCAGGTAGCCGGTGTTGGCCAGTTCCACGCTGTAATTGTGGTTGTGGTCGCCGTGCGGCACGGCGATGTCAAGGTTGTGGCTGCCGCTGCCATCCAGCTTGGCCTTCACGTAGTCGCCGAACAGGCGCAGGTCCCAGTCACCGGCGCCGCCCTCGAACAGGTGCACCAGCGCTTCGGCCTCGGCGCCGCGGAACACCGCGTCCTGCTGGGTCCAGGCGCGCACCGGCAGCCCCTCGGTAACGCCGGTGTCGGCCAGGTAGATGAAGTCCTTGAACTTCGTCTGGTAGACCGAGGCGGAGAAGTCCAGGCGCTCGCTGTGGGTGTGGATACCCAGTTCCACGCGCTGGCCGCGCTCGGTCTTCAGGTTGCTGTCGCCGATTTCCAGGGAACGGGTAGCGATGTGCGCACCGGCGGCGTACAGCTCTTCATTGGTCGGTGCACGCTCGGAGCTGTCCACGCCGATGCGCAGGTCGACCGCGTCGTTGAGCTTCCAGATTCCAGCGGCCGACAGGTTGGTGGCGCCGAACGTGCGGCGACGGTAGTCACCGGTCGGGTCCAGCTTGACCTGGTCGTGGCGGCCGCCGAGTTCCAGCTTGAACGGGCCGAACTGCTTTTCCTGCAGCACGAACAGGCCGATGTTCTTCGTGCCGGTATCCGGTACGAACGCCTCTTCGCCCTTGGCGCCGAAATCACTGTTGCCGAACTGCAGGCCGAAGGCGCCGTCCCAGCCGCCGATCTGCTGCTGTACCGCTTCCAGACGTGCCTCGATGCCCCGGTTGGTGAAGCGGGTCGACGGCGTGCCGGCCTCCAGCTCCACGTGCTCGTAGTCGGTGTAGGCCACGCGCGCGTTGATGTTCTTCAGGAACGAGACCGGGTCGTAGATGCCGGCCTTGGTCTCGAAGCGGTTCTGCACCATGTCGATGCGCACGTCGTGCTCGTCACCGCCTTCCTCTTCATCACCATGGTCGTGACCATGGTCATGGCCATGATCATCACCGTCGGCGTGCACGTGCGCGCCATTGGGAATGCCGTAGTTGGTGCGGTAGGTGCTGGCCGACACGCCGAAGTAGCCGCCGTCGCCCAGCCAGGTTGCGCCGACGCCGCCGGCGCGGGTGCGGATGGAGCTGTTGTCGAGGCGGCCGCGGCGCGGCTCTTCGCCTTCCTCGCCTGCGTGGTCATGGTCGTGGTCGTCGTGGTGGTCTTCCAGGCTGTCGATCACCGCATAGCCGGGAATGCGGTAGTCGTCGCCATTGCGGACCAGGCCATCCACGTGCAGCACGACATTGCCGCTGACGCCATCGAGGCGGAACATGCCGCTGCGCTCGTTGTTCACCGAATTGCCACGCAGCTCGGCGCGGCCGCTGAGCGGGCGCTCGGGCAGCTCGCGCGCGATGCGGCCATCGACCACGTTGACCGCGCCACCGATGGCACCGCTGCCGAACAACAGCGTGGCCGGCCCCTTCAGCACTTCGATCTGGTCGGCCAGGAACGGCTCGATGCTGGTGGCATGGTCCGCACTGACGGTGGAGGCATCCATGTTGTCCATGCCGTTGGACAGCACGGCCACGCGCGGGCCTTCCTGGCCGCGGATGATCGGGCGGCCGACGCCGGGCCCGAAGAAGGTGCTCTGTACGCCGGGCAGCTTGGCCACGGTATCGCCGAGGGTGCCGGCCTTCTGCTCGTCCAGGCGTTCACCGGCCAGCACCTCCACCGGGCGTGCAAGGGATTCGGCATCGCCCTGCAGCGGCGACGCGGTGACCTGCACCGAGGACAGCTCGGTCAGGTGGCGGTCACGATGGGCGGTGTCCTGACCGGCTGCAAAGGCGCCGGACGGCAGCAGGGCGGCGAGGGCCAGAGCCAGGGAATGCGGCTTGAGCCGTGCGGTGTGGGTGGGCATGGATGGGTCCTTTGTTACACTGTATCAATCGCTGGGCGCACGAATCCCGTCGATGGGACGGGGGAAGGGAAAGCGTGCGGGTCAGGAAGGGATGTTATATTATTCCATAACGATTCGCCGCCCTGCTGGAAGTCATGTCCTTGTCCTCACGCCTGCGCCACCTGCTCGACCGTTTCGGTGCCACCGGTTCGATGCTGTGCGCGGTGCATTGCGCAGTCATCCCGGTGCTGCTGGCGGCAGCGCCCTCGCTGGGCCTGTCGTTCTGGCTGAGCGACGGCGTTGAACAGGCGCTGGTGCTGTTCGTGACCCTGCTTGGGCTGTTCAGCCTGGTCTGGGGCTACCGCCGCCATGGCGCGCTGCGTGCGCTGGGCTTCCTGATCCCCGGCCTGGTCGCGCTGTGGGCCGGCGTGCTGTACGAGCCGCTGCATCACAACGCCGTGCCGCATGCGGTGGTGATGACCATCGGCGGCCTGCTGGTGGGCGTTGCCCATCTGGTCAACCTGCGCCTGAACCACGGCCACGTACACGACGCCAGCTGCGCGCACTAGGCGCTCCGTGATAGAATTTCCGATCGTGCGCGGGGGCGCCCAGCAAGGCGGCCCCGCCGAACCCGTGTCAGTACGGGGTAACCAGATTTCACACTTGAGGAGTTGAAGACATGGGTAAGGGTGACCGCAAGACCGCCAAGGGCAAGCGCTACAACGCCAGCTACGGCAACGCCCGTTCGCACACCGCGAGCAAGGTCGCCGTAGGCGCCGCCGCCCCGGTTGCCAAGAAGACCGTGGCCAAGGCTCCGGCGAAGAAGGCCGTGGCGAAGAAGACCGTCGCCAAGGCCTGATCCGGCCGACCGACCGGTCCAAAGAAAACGCGGCGCCTGGCGCCGCGTTTTTTTTATGCCCGTTTCTGTAGAGCCGAGCCCATGCTCGGCTGGCGCAATGCAGCCGAGCATGGGCTCGGCTCTACGGGAACTCAGCGCAGGGTCTTCTTCAGCGTTTCCGGATTGCCGTCGTTCGGCGCGGCCGGCACCTGCAACAGGTGGGCCAGCAGCGGGTAGACGTCCACGTTGTCGAACCCGTCAATCACCAGGCCCTGGCGGAACGACGGGCCGCCGGCGACGAACACCGCACGCATGGACGGCAGCGCGTTGTCGTAGCCGTGCGAGCCGCGGTCCTGCTGTTCGCGCTTGGCCATCTTTTCCTGATGCAGGGCATCCCAGCCTTCATCCATCATGCAGACAATGGCGGGAATGCGCGGATGGTTGCCGTAGTGCAGGCGCGCCGGCAGTTCTTCTTTCTTCCAGCATTCGTAGTGCGCGTGGCGGCCGAGCAGGGCGCGTTCGGCGGCAGCTTCATGGCCGACCACCGGTGCGAAGCCGACCGACTGGCCCTGGCTGACATTGCGCGCAATCGCCGGGTCGACCATCGATTCGGTGGAGATCACCTGGCCGACCGGCACGCTGGCCATGCCATGGTCAGAGACCACGATCACATTGGTGGTTGCGGCCAGCCCACGTTGCTGGAGTCCGTCGAGCACCTGGCCGACGATCTGGTCGGCGCGCACGATGGCGTCGGCGTACTGCTTCGACTCGGGGCCGTAGTTGTGGCCGGCCTTGTCCACGTGTTCCATGTACAGCGTGGTCAGGCGGGGTGCATCGGCGTCGGTCTGTGCAAGCCAGTCGAGCACGATGCCGGCGCGCTGCTCCAGCGGTTCCTTGCCGTCGTAGATGCGCCACTGGCTGGGGCGTACGCCACGGATCTCCGATTCGCTGCCCGGCCATGACGTGGTGGCCGAACGCACGCCAGCATTCTCGGCGCCGACCCAGATCGGTTCACCGCCCCACCAGCCACTGGTGGTGACCGCCTTGCGGTTGCTCAGTTCAAAGCGGCCCAGGGTTGCATCGTCCATGCTGTTGTTGACGATGCCGTGGTGGTCCGGGCGCAGGCCGGTGACGATGGTGTAGTGGTTGGGGAAGGTCAGTGACGGATAGGACGGGGTCATCCAGCGTGCACGCACGCCGCCGTCGATCAGTCGCTGCAGGTTCGGGGTCAGGCCGCGATCCAGCGCGTCGGCACGCAGGCCATCGATGGAGATCAGCAGCAGCTTGGGCGGTGCCGCCGCAGCGACGGGTGTGGGAACGGAGGCGGAAGGGGCAGGCGCGGTGGTGCAGGCGGCCAATGGCAGCAGCAGCGCCAGCGCGCAGGTCAGGCGTACGGAAGTCATCCGCGCATGATAGTGCGAGGTAATGACGCGCCCAAGACACGGCGCACTATCGCGCGCCGTCTCCGCGCATTTTTCCTTATCCCCGCGCCTGTCGGCGCGCCCCCTTCAACAAGAAGGGGGCTTTTCTCCAGACGTATTCCTGATGCTTCCATCCACGCATGGCGCGGACCTACCGTGTCGACCAAGGTCGACATCTACCAACAGTTGCGCAGTGCGCCGTCCCGACAGATCGCCGGAACCTGTCGAAGGCGGGGTGGGTCCGGTTGCGGGGGTGTCCGCGGCATGGGCCCGAGGCATGCCTCGGGCGGGTTGGGCAGGACGCCCAACCCCGGTCTTGCCGTGTGCGCAGGACAGCGCACACGAGCAAGCCGCGGCCAAGCCCCCATGGACGGGTTGACGGCGTCCCCCGCAGCCGGACCCACCACGCCATGCTCCGGAACGCTGCTGTTGCTTCGGCCGTTGCGGTTGCCTCTGCGGGTGCCGGGCGCAGCCCGGCCAGCCCTCTCAGGCGAACAGCGGTGCCTGGCGCTGTTCCAGCCGCAGCAGCGCGGCCTTGGTTTCCAGGCCGCCGCCGAAGCCGGTCAGTGCACCGTTGCTGCCGATCACGCGGTGGCAGGGCAGGATGATCGGCAATGGATTGCGGCCATTGGCCGCGCCCACCGCGCGGGTCGCGCTGGGCTGGCCCAGGTGCTGCGCCAACTGCAGATAGCTCCAGGTCTGGCCGAACGGAATCAACGCCAGCGCCTGCCAAACACGCAGTTGGAAAGGCGTGCCCCGTGGTGCCAGCTGCAGGTCGAACCGGCTGCGTTCACCGTGCAGGAACTGCAGCAGTTGTTCGCGCGCTTCGGGCAATGCGCCCGGCGCGTGATGCCAGCCGTCGCGCCCGCGCGCGGGGTGGCGGTTCTCCGGGAACAGCACGTGCGCAAGACCACGCTCGTCACCGGCGATGGTCAATACGCCGATCGGGCTGTCGAAACGATCGAACAAGAGGGTCATGTCGGTTCTCCAACGAACGTGCCGGACAGGTGCCACAGGTGCAGCACCGCGTAGGCGCGCCACGGGCGCCACGGTTGCGAGCGCGCTTCGGTCGCACGTTCGCTCAGGCGCTGGCCCTGGGCGTGGCCGAGCACCTGCTGCAGTACAAGATCGCCGGCCGGGAAGGCATCGGGCTGGCCGAGTCCGCGCAGGGCAATGTACTGAGCGGTCCAGGGGCCGATGCCGGGCAGTGCAACGCAGCGGGCCACGAATTCCTCCAAGGCCTGGCCGGGCCCGAAGTCGAGCTGGCCGCTGGCGCAGGCGGCGGCCAGGGCGCGCACGGTGGCCGCGCGGCTGCGCGGCAGGCCGATGGATTCCAATGGTGCCTCGGCCAGTACCTCGGGCGCGGGGAACTGGCGATCGAATTCCGATGGCATGCCCGGCAGGTGCGCGCCATAGGCGTCGACCAGGCGCCGCGCGAAGGTGGTGGCCGCGGCCACGCTGACCTGCTGCCCGAGCACCGCGCGTACGCCCACCTCGAAACCATCCCAGCCGCCGGGTACGCGCAGTCCGGGGCGTTCGGCGATGCCACGCGCGAGCAGCGGTTCTTCGCCCAGCGCGGCATGGACCTGCTGCAGGTCGGCATCCAGATCAAACACCCGACGCACGCGGCGCACGATGTCGGGGATCAGGCGCGGATCCACCGCGCCCAATTGCAGGCGAAGCTCCGGGCGCTTCGAATCGGCGGTGACGCGCAGCAGGGTGGGGCGCTCCGGCGTGCCCAGTACGCGCTGGTAGCTGTCTTCGCCGATCAGTTCGATGCCGGGCAGGCTGCGTTTGCGCAGGAAGGCCAGCATGCGTGGGAAGTCCAGTGGTGGACGGTAGCCCAGGCGCAGCACCAGACCGCCATCATCTGCAGCCAACGGTTGATGCTGGCGACGCAGGGCGGTCGGCGCCATCCCACAGCCCTGCAGGAACGCTGTATTGAAGCGGCGCAGGCTGTTGTAGCCGGCAGCCAGCGCGACGTCGGTCACCGCCAGCGTGGTTTCGGTCAGCAACTGTTTGGCCAGCAACAGGCGATGGGTTGCGTGGATCTGCCCGGGCGTCGCGCCGAGATGTTCGACGAACAGGCGCTGCAGTTGGCGCGCGCTGAGGCCGAGCTTCGTTGCAAGATCGGCCACCGGCTGCTCCTGCAGGAAGCCGCCGTGGATCAGCGCCAGTGCCCGCTGCACGGTCTGTCCGGCCAGGGCCTGCTGGGCCTGCGGTGCCAATTCCGGGCGGCAGCGCAGGCAGGGGCGGTACCCGGCGGCCGCAGCGGCCGCGGCGGTCGGAAAGTAGGTGATGTTGCGCGGCTTCGGCGGCGGTGCCGGGCACACCGGGCGACAATAGATGCCGGTGCTGCGCACGGCGGTGAAGAACACGCCGTCGAAGCGTGCGTCGCGGGCCAGGCGGGCGCGGTCGCAGGCGGCGGTGTCGAGGGCGAGGGCGGTGTCCATGGCGCCAGTCTAGGCCCGTGCGGGCGGCGATACTCGCCACATTCGGACATGGATGCTGAAGAGGGTTGGGCAGGGCTGCGCCCTGCACCCGCAGAGGCAACAGCAACAGCAACAGCAGGCTTCCTGTGGGAGGGCGGGGTGGGGCCGGTGGCAGGGGGCGCTGCAAGTACGTCCCTGTAGCTCGGTCGCGCCATCCATGGCGCTCACGCCCCTGCCATCGGACCCACCCCGCCTTCGACAGTTTCCCGCGGCCTGCCGGAACGGCATCCCGCTCTGGGTGTCGACCTTGGTCGACACGGTAGATCCACGCCATGCGAGGATGGAGTGGTGCAAGACGCTGTAATGAAAAGGTTGGAGCCAGAGGGTCAGAAGGGGTTCAGTGCCACGCGCTGAATGCGTCCCCCGGACGGGTAGACTGTGGCTCCTGCTCACGTGAAGACTGGTTGCCCGATGTCCGCCAAACGCCGCTGGTTGCCCCTGTTGTGCCTGGCCCTGGCGGGCTGCAGCCAGCTGGAAAATCCAGGCAATGTGACCGCTGCTGACAAGGCGGCGCGGGCGCCGGCCAGCGATGGCGAGAACATGGTGTCGATCAATGCGGCCGATGCACCGCCACCGCCAGCGCCGCCGCGCAGCCAGGCGGATCGGCCGTGGCCGCAGGCGCAGCTTGAGAATGGCCGTGCCTGGGTCAGCTGCAGCACGGAATATGCTGGCGATGCCGGTGACGGTGTCGAGCTGGAAGGCCTGCAGCGCGAGCAGATCACCCAGGCGCTGGCGCCGTGCGCCGAGCGCGGCCTGATGCGCGTGCGTTACGCCGGCAAGATCAATCCGGGCTTCGCCGAGATGATGTGGCGACTGGCCGTGGTCGCTGACGAGCAGAAGATCCACAAGCGCATCCTCGATCTGGATTCCAGCGGGGGGCAGGTGGAGTCGGCGATTGTCGCCGGTGACAGCATCGGTGAATCGGGCTGGACCATCTGGGTGCGCGAAGGCTCGATCTGCCACAGCGCCTGCGTGTTCGTGCTGGCCGCCGGCGACAACCGCCTGCTGTCGGGCAAGGTCGGCATCCACCGCATGATGCGCATCAGTTCCAAGGCCACCTCGCGCGCCGAGCTCAACCGCGAGCTGCACGAGGTCTACGACAACGTGAAGGACTACCTGCAACGCAACGGCGTGGCGGTGGGTGTGGCCGATCTGATGATGACCGTGCCCAACCGCAGCCTGCGCCTGCTGACTCCGGACGAACTGCGCCAGTACGGTCTGGATGGCACCAATGCGGTGCAGGACGATCTGGAACGGATCAAGCAGATGCGTGCCTGCGGCGACGATTTCGTGCAGCGCAAGGACGCCTTCCTGGTCGCCTTCGACCAGCAGTGCAAGCGCGAAGGCGCCGACATGGAGTCGATCAACAGCTGCGGCCAGGCGTTGAAGCAGCGCTTCGGCTTCCCGGACGCGGTCTGCCCCGACGAAAGCCCGCTGTCGGAGATCGATGTGGCGACGCTGCCCCCGGCACCGCCGGAACCGCCGCCGGTGGCCGAACAGGCGCCAGCAGAGACCGGCACGCCGGCCGCGCAGGCCGATGCGGCGGCGGTGGAAGGCAACGCCCACGCGCGCTGACGAACCGCTCACCGCGCTGGCGTAGACTGCGGTCCTTTCCTCCAGAACCGGCGGTGTCCATGAAGCGCGTGCTCCTGCTGCTGTCCCTGCTGCCCCTGACTGCGTTGGCGCAGGCACCTGCACCGGCCACGCCGGCACCGGCTCCGGCACGCCCGGCCCCGGCATCGCCGGCGGCCGCGAAGCCCGCCACTGCCGGTGCCCCGGCGTTGACCGCTGCGCAGCAGGCCCAGGTGCAGAAGCAGGACGCGGAAATGGGCGCGGCTGCGTTGAAGGCGGCGCAACTGGTCGATGCCAACCGCGCCGGCGAATTGTGGGATGGCGCTTCGGCCGTCGCGCGCCGTGCGGTGCCGAAGGCCACCTTCGTGAGCCAGTTGGCCGCCGAGCGTACGCGCCTCGGTGCGCTGGCTGGGCGTGGCCAGCCGACCATCACCCGGGTCAAGTACAGCCCCGGCGCCGCAGTGCCGGAAGGGTTGTACATCAATGTCAGCTTCCCGACCCGTTTCGCCAACAGCGTGCAGCCGGTGCGCGAGCTGGTCTCGTTCCGTTTCGACGAGGACCAGGTCTGGCGCCTGGCCGGTTACAGCCTGCGCGCGTCGGCACCCTGAGGAGATGAACGATGGCAACTGAACTGACAATGCTGGCCTGGTCGATCGTGCTGGGCTTCGTCTACATCTTCGCCACCTCCACCGTGGTCACCCGCGAGCGCGGGATGAAGTGGAATGCCTCGGCACGGGATGGCGATGCAAAGCCGCTCAGCCCGCTGGCCGGCCGCCTGCAGCGTGCGCAGTCCAACTTCCTGGAAACCTTCCCGTTCTTCGCCGCTGCCGCCATCGCAGTGGTCGTGGCCGGGCGCAGCAACGACACCACGGCGCTGGCTGCGCAGGCCTACGTTTGGGCGCGTGTGGTCTACCTGCCGCTGTATGCCGCGGGCGTGCCCTACGTGCGCAGCCTGGTCTGGCTCGTATCGCTGCTGTCGATCCTGGCGCTGGTGTTCGCGTTGGTGTGAGCGGTGTGCCTGGTTGCTCAGTGATGCGACCTGGGCGCTGGAAGGGCATGCTTCCGTTCCGGATGGTAGGTCGATAAGTCGAAGGCAGCGAGGATGGCCGCGCCAAGTGCTTCGCTCTGGGGATGCAGAGGAAGAGTGATGGCTTTGTCCTCCAGTAGCGTCTCCCATGGGTTGATACGGTGATTGTCGAATGGAAGGACGCGCAGCTCGTCATCCTTGAAGATCTGATCGACAAGTACGAGCCGGCTGTTCTTCAGCAGGTCATTCATTGAACGTGCGCCGATCCAGCCGCAGAGTAGCTTCCTTAGCTCCTTGATTTCCCAAGGGGCGAACAAAGGGCGGATCGTTCCAAAATTTTCCAGGGCCTGTTGGGTCGCCGAGCCTAGTTGCATTGCAGTTGCAACGAGGGGGAGGCGGGCGGCCAGGGCTACGTTCTCGCTGGGGCCGCTGCCGATTTCACTCTAGGGCGAGCGCTGGATAATCCAGAAGTGATTGCCATATTCATAGATCAGGGCGTCACCGAGTTCCATTTCTCTGCCTTGTCGCTGTTCAGCGGTGTTCCGCCAGGAGGATTGAGGATTGAGGCTGGAGAACGGTAGCGTTCAGCGTTCCGCAGGGCGAGGGCGGAATACGACATCGCGCTGCATCTCTGATCCAGATCAAGGCCAGTCATGCGCGCGGCGCTATGCTGGCCCGGACTGAATCAACGGCAGGAGGCGCGCATGCGCAGGATGGACGTGGTGGTGGTCGGCGCCGGACCGGCGGGCCTGTGCTTCGCGCGTGCGCTGGCCGGCAGTGGCCTGCAGGTCGGGCTGGTCGAAGTGCAGCCGCGCCAGGCCCTGGCCGACGCCGCCTTTGATGGCCGCGAGATCGCGTTGACCCATGCCTCGCGGCAGAGCATGGAGCAACTGGGGCTGTGGCAGCGCCTGCCGCAGGCCGAAGTCGCCGAGCTGCGCGATGCCAGGGTGATGAACGGCGGCTCGCCGTTCGCGTTGACCTTCGCCAGCAGCCAGGTTGATGGCCAGCCGCTGGGCTGGCTGGTGCCCAACCACCTGATCCGCCGCGCCGCCTGGGATGCCGTGCAGGGCCAGGATGGGCTGGAGCTGTTCGATGGGCGCAAGGTTCTGGGCGTGCAGGCCGATGCGCAGGGCCACGTGGTCAGACTCGATGACGGCAGTCAACTGCACGCGCGCCTGCTGGTCGCGGCTGACAGCCGCTTCTCCGCCACCCGCCGCATGCTCGGCATCGGTGCGCAGATGCGCGACTTCGGCAAGTCGATGCTGGTGTGCCGCATGCAGGTCGAGCGCGACCATCACCACACGGCCTGGGAGTGGTTCGGCTACGGCCGCACCATGGCGCTGCTGCCGCTCAACGAGGGCCAGGCATCGGCGGTGATCACGCTGCCGCCGCGGCAGATCGAAGAACTGCTGGCGATGGACGAGGTGGCTTTCGGTGAGGCCATCAGTGCCTGCTTCGAGCATCGGCTGGGCCGGATGCAGCCGGTGGCCACGCCGCAGGCGTATCCGCTGGTAGGTGTGTACGCGCACCGTTTCGTTGGCGAGCGTTCGGCGCTGATCGGCGATGCCGCAGTCGGCATGCACCCGGTCACCGCGCATGGCTTCAATCTGGGACTGGCCAGCGCACAGCGGCTGGCACAGGGCATCGTCGCGCAGCAGCGGCGCGGTGCCGACATTGCCGCCGCCGGCATGCTGGCCAGCTACCAACGCGGTCATCGGTTGGCGTCGCGGCCGCTGTACGAGGCCACCAACGCGATCGCCAGCCTGTACACCGACGATCGTCGCCCGGCACGCCTGCTGCGGGCCGCGGGCCTGCGCCTGGCGCAGGGCGTGGCACCGTTCAGGCAGCTGATCGCCTCGCACCTGACCCAGCGCGTGGCCTGAACACTCTCGGATCAGCCAGCGGCCAGCACGCGGATCTGGCTGTCGGCGAACTCGACCACCTGGCCTGCGCGGATCTTGCAGGCCTTGCGCAGTTCGACCTCACCGTCGACCCGCACCTGGCCCTCGCTGATGACCATCTTGGCCTCGCCGCCGCTGGTGACCAGGTCGGCCAGCTTCAGCAGCTGCTTGAGTTCGACGTAGTCGCCGTCGAGGTCGAATTCGAGAATCTGCATGGAGCGAGGGGTCCTGGAAAGAGGGCGCAGGCCAGCGGCCGGGCCGGGGAGAGGGCGCGTATTGTGCGCCAGCACGGGGCACGACGGCACGCGTATGGAAAGCTGTACGCCTCGTTCAGGATCAATGCGGTATCATTCCGCTCTGAGCGAGTGAAATCTCCTCCGACCGAGCAGCGCCAGGGCACGCGATAAGAAGGGCGCCCAAAGCGCGGACCATCACCCTTTTTATCGCACTGCCAGGAAGACGGCAGTGCCTTCGGAGTTCCCCATGTCCCAAGATTCCCAAGCGCCGCTGCAGTTCGCGCAGCTCGGCCTGTCCGAGCCCGTGATGCAGGCGGTCACCGCCATCGGCTACGAAACCCCGTCGCCGATCCAGGCCGCTACCATCCCCGCGATGCTGGAAGGCCGCGACGTGCTGGGCCAGGCCCAGACTGGTACCGGCAAGACCGCTGCGTTCGCACTGCCGGTACTGTCCAACATCGACCTGCAGCAGATCAAGCCCCAGGCCCTGATCCTGGCGCCGACCCGCGAACTGGCCATCCAGGTTGCCGAGGCGTTCCAGTCCTATTCGTCGAAGATCCCGGGCTTCCGCGTGCTGCCGGTGTACGGCGGCCAGCCCTACGGCCAGCAGCTGTCGGCGCTGCGCCGTGGCGTGCACATCGTGGTCGGTACCCCCGGCCGCGTGATCGATCACCTGGACCGCAGCACCCTGGACCTGTCCGAGCTGAAGACCCTGGTGCTGGACGAAGCCGATGAAATGCTGCGCATGGGCTTCATCGACGATGTGGAAGCCGTGCTGAAGAAGCTGCCGGAGCAGCGCCAGGTGGCCCTGTTCTCGGCCACCATGCCGCCGCAGATCCGCCGCATCGCGCAGACCTACCTGCAGGACCCGGTGGAAGTGACCATCGCGGCCAAGACCACCACCTCGGCCAACATCCGCCAGCGCTACTGGTGGGTGAGCGGCATGCACAAGCTGGACGCGCTGACCCGCATCCTGGAAGTCGAGCCGTTCGACGCGATGATCATCTTCGCGCGCACCAAGGCCGGCACCGAAGAACTGGCCAGCAAGCTGCAGGCGCGTGGCCTGGCCGCTGCCGCCATCAACGGTGACATGCAGCAGGCCCAGCGCGAGCGCACCATCGCCATGCTGAAGGAAGGCAAGCTGGACATCCTGGTCGCCACCGACGTGGCCGCCCGCGGCCTGGACGTGGAGCGCATCAGCCACGTGCTGAACTACGACATCCCGTACGACACCGAAAGCTACGTGCACCGCATCGGCCGTACCGGCCGTGCCGGCCGCAGCGGTGAGGCGATCCTGTTCGCCACCCCGCGCGAGAAGGGCATGCTGCGCCAGATCGAGCGCGCTACCCGCCAGCCGATCGAAGAGATGCAGCTGCCGAGCGTGGAGGCGGTCAACGACACCCGCATCAACAAGTTCACCTCGCGCATCACCGAAACGCTCGGCGCCGGCGGCCTGGACTTCTACCGCCAGCTGCTGGAGCGCTTCGAGAACGAGCAGAACGTGCCGGCCATCGAGATCGCGGCCGCGCTGGCCAGGATGCTGCAGGGCGATACCCCGTTCCTGCTGCAGCCACCGGTGCGTGCCCCGCGTGAAGAGCGCGCGCCGCGCGAGCGCTTCGACCGTGGCGACCGCCCGGAGCGTGGCGATCGCTTCGACCGCAACGAGCGGGGTCCGCGCTTCGAGCGTGGCCCGCGTCGCGACGACGCCGAAGGTGGTTTCGAGCCGCGTCCGCGCCGTGAGGTTCCGCCGCGTGGTGCACCGGAGCAGGGCATGGAGACCTACCGTATTTCGGTCGGTCACCAGCATGGCGTGAAGCCGGCCAACATCGTCGGCGCCATCGCCAACGAAGCCGGCCTGGAAAGCCGTTTCATCGGCCGCATCGACATCCACGACGACTTCTCGCTGCTGGACCTGCCGGCACAGATGCCGCCGGACGTGCTGTCGCACCTGCAGAAGGTGTGGGTGTCCGGCCAGCAGCTGCAGATGCGTCCGCTGGCGGCCGGTGAAGAGATCAACCCGGCCCCGCGTCCGTTCAAGCCGCGCTTCGACAAGCGTGGTCCGGGCGGCCCCGGTGGCCCGCGTCGTGGTGGTCCGGGTGGTCCGGGTGGCCATGGCGGCGACCGCGGCGGTGACCGCGACAGCCGCCCGCCACGTCGTGATGGCTTCAAGCCGCGCGGCCCGCGCAGCTTCTAAGCCGCACCCACAGCCGTCCAGAGCAACGCCGGCCCCCGGGCCGGCGTACAGGAAAAGGGGACGGAGGGGATTAAGTCGTATATGGCAGGCCATGCGCTTATGCCGAAAACGACTTAATCCCCTCCGTCCCCTTTTTCGCACGGTCAACACATTGCCGGTCATAGGCTGGTCCGGTTCCAAAGGAGGTTGTCACCGCAGCACATTCGGGGGGATCCGGGATGGGTAGGAGTGGCACGGACCAACAGAGCCGGCGGGTGCCGATGACCCGGGGGCTGGGACTGCGATTTGCGTTGTTGACCGGCATGGCGATCGGACTGGTCGCACTGTCGGCGTTGATCCAGGAACTGCAGGCGGCCTCCACCGCCTGGATCGCCGGCCAGGGATACTGGTCGCGCGGTCAGCAGGATGCGACCGCCGCGCTCAGTCGCTACCTGGCGCGCGGCAATGTCCAGGACCTGGACGATGCACGCCAGGCCCTGCAGGTGCCGTTGGGCGATCTGCAGGCGCGCTTGGCGCTGGAACAGGCGGAGCCTGACGAAGAGAAGGCCCGGCAGGGCTTCCTGCAGGGGGGCAACGCGCACGCCGACATTCCGCGCCTGGTGTTTTCGTTCCGCTACGCGCGCGATATCGGTGCTTTCCGCGAAGCGACCGCGTTATGGCGGCAGACCGACGGGGACCTGATGGCGCTGCAGCGCCTGGTCGATGAGTTGCAGCGGCGGCACGAGGGTGGCCCCTTGCTGACAGCCACGCGTGACCAGTACCTGCAGCAGCTGCGTGACCTGGACCAGCGGATGAAGGTACAGAGCCAGGCGTTCTCGCAGGCGCTGCTGCGGATGGCGACGCTGGTGAGGCTGGCCACGCTGATGGTCGCGGGCCTGTCGGTGCTGGCGATCAGCCTGATGGCGGTGGCCCTGGCGCGCCGCGTCGGCAAGGACCTGACCGAACACGAGAGCCGCTTCCGCGCAGCGTTCTACCAGGCCAACGTCGGCATGCTCAAGCTCGATACCGAAGGCAAGGTGATCGAGGCCAACCAGGCGATGGCCGACATCCTCGATCATCGCCGCGACGTGCTGCTGCTGCTGCAGCTGTCGCTGGCTGACCTGCTGATGGACGGCGAGCTGGTCATTGACGGGGTGGGGCGCATCGATTGGGACCGCCAGCTGCGCCCGAGCGAACTGCGATTCCGCCGTCGCGATGGCAGCCTGGTCTGGGGCCGCTGGAGCGGCACCGGTGTGCGCAGCGCCGGCGGCGGCCTGTCGGTGTTCGCGATCATCGAAGACGTCAGCCAGAACCATGCACTGGCGCGCGAGATCGAGCACCACGCCAGCCATGACCCGCTGACCGGCCTGATCAACCGGCGCGAGATCGAGCGACTGCTGGAACGCGCACTGCTGCAGGTGCGCAGCGAAGGTGGCACGCACGCGCTGTGCTACATCAACCTGGACCATTTCAAGCTGGTCAATGACAGCTTCGGCCATGCCGCCGGCGACCAGATGCTGCGCAGCTTCGCCGAGTACCTGGTGGCGGCGGTGCGCGATGGTGACTGGGTGGGCCGGCTGGGTGCGGACGAGTTCGCGGTGTTCCTCGCCCATGCCGGGCAGGACGAGGCCAAGCGCGTGCTGCAGCGCGTGATCCGCAATCTGGGGCAGGCGACGTTCC
Organism: Stenotrophomonas sp. YJH_SMC_130; assembly: GCF_059369035.1. Lineage (NCBI taxonomy): Bacteria > Pseudomonadati > Pseudomonadota > Gammaproteobacteria > Lysobacterales > Lysobacteraceae > Stenotrophomonas > Stenotrophomonas sp. YJH_SMC_130. Next base: position 368,549 of record NZ_JCAFSH010000001.1, on the reverse strand, counting down.
TGGTGAGCGAGGGCAGCCCGCAGTTGAGCTGCAGCATCGGCGTGGTCGAGGTCAGCGCCGATGCACCGGATGTGAACTGGTTGATGAGCGCCGCCGACAGTGCCTGCTATGCGGCCAAGCAGGCCGGGCGCAACCGCGTGCACTGCTTCAACGAGAACCGCATGGCGCTGGAGGAACGGCGCCGGGAAGCCGAGCGGCTGCAGGGCGTCAGCCTGGCCATGGCCGAGAACCGCATGGTGCTGTACGCGCAGCGTATCGCACGCGTCGGCGATCCCAGCTACCTGCACTACGAGGTGCTGGTGCGCATGCGCGGCAGCGATGGCAGCCTGCACCTGCCGGGCCAGTTCATGCCGGCGGTGGAGCGCTATGGCATGGCCGTGGCGCTGGACCGGCACGTGCTCGGCCTGCTGTTCCGGCACCTGCAGGTATGCCCGGCGCATGTGCGGCAGCTGGGACTGTGCAACGTCAACGTGTCGGCGCAGTCGATCGCCGAGCCCGGCTTCCTCGCCTTCGTCTGCGACCTGCTGGAGCGCAATCGCGCGCTGGCCTCCAAGCTGTGCTTCGAGATCACCGAGACCGCCGCGATCAGCAACCTCAGCCAGGCGCGCGCGTTCATCGATGCGGTGAAGGCGCGCGGCTGCCGGATGGCGCTGGACGATTTCGGCTCCGGGCTGTCCTCGTTCGGCTACCTGCGCCAGCTGCCGGCCGACATCCTGAAGATCGACGGGGCCTTCGTGCGCGACATGGATACCGATCCGGTCAGCCACGCCACCGTGCGCGCGATCAGTGAACTGGGGCGCGAGCTGCAGATGGAGGTGGTGGCCGAATGGGTAGAGACCGCCGAAGTCGCCGCCGCGCTGACCCGGCTTGGGGTGCAGGGCCTGCAGGGCTATGCGGTCGAGCGACCGCAGCCACTGGAACGGATGACCCTGGCCGACCTGCGGCCGGTGCGCCTGGTGGCCGTGAAAGGTCCTCCCGCCGCAGGCTGAATGGTCTGCGGCGACTTTGGTCTACACATGCGTTGCAGCCGCGGCTGCGATAATGCCCGCCAGGGGCGACGCGCAGTGGGCGCGGGCGTAAGCAGGAACAGGACGTGGCGTGGGCGGCAGGCAGTGGCAGTACGGAACAGGGGCGGTGCTGGTCGTGCTGCTGGTGTGGTTGGCAACGCCGTGGCCACTGTGGGCCGCCGCCGCCGAAGCCGGCCGCGATTACCTGCTGGTCGGCGCAGCCACCGATGAACCCACTCCACATCGCGCATGCACGCCGGGCATGCTGGCCGGTCACCGGCAGCAGGTGCAGGTGCCTGCGCCGCCGGGTGGCTGGTCGGGGCAACCGCAGGCCCTGGACGTGTTCAATGTGTTCGCTGGCGAAGTCCGCGTCCAGTATGGCGATCGCGAGATCTGCGGCAACATGCACGATGCCCGTACCCGAGACTCACGCTTCCGCGCAGGCGTCGGGCTGGTGGCGGTGCCGCCAGCGGGCAGTCACGATCCATTCCTGGTGTCGTGGCAGACGCCGTTGAAGGCGCGCTGGGTACCCACCCTTCGGCTGGGCGCGCCCAGTCCCGTGCAGCAGAACGATACCGCCCGCCTGCTGGTGCGCGCGGCCTGCATCGCCGTGGCGATCGCACTGGCGTTGTCGGCACTGATGGCCTTCCTCACCACCCGCGACCGCAGTTTCCTGGTCTACATCGCCGGTACCACCGTGCTGGTGCTGTGGCAGGCCATCCTCGGTGGCCTCAGCGGCTATCCGGAACCCTGGCTGCCGGTGGGCGAGCGCGGTGCCTGGTGGCTGCTGGTGTTGACTGCGGCCACGCAGGCCCTGGTGCTGCCGGCGCTGTGGCGGCTGAATGGCGGTGATCGCCTGTTGCCGCGTTCGCGTCCGTTCCAGCTGCTGGCGCTTTGGGGATTGCTGGCGTTGGCTGCACTGGTGCCCTGGCTGCCATGGGACAGCCTGGCCTGGGTGGCGCAGGGCCTGCAGGTGTCCTATCTGCTGGGCTGTGGCCTGGCGTTGATGGTCGGGGTGTGGGCGCGGCTGCGCGGTGACCGCTGGGCGCAGGCGGGGCTGGCGGCGCTGGCGCCGATGCTGGTGTTGATCCTCGCCGACGCCTGCCGCGCGGCGTGGTTGCTGGAGTACCGCGTGGAGGCCCTGCAGCTGGCGGTGACCTGGCTGCTGATGATGGCCGCCTACGCACTGAACCAGCGGCTGGGCCGCCTGCGCCAGCAGCGCGATGAACTGCGCCAGCTGGCCGAGACCGATGGCCTGACCGGCCTGCCCAATCGCCGTGCCGGCCTGCAGCAGCTGGCCCGCCACCTGGAGCGGGTTGACCGCGAGCGTGGCCCGCTGGTGATCGGCTTCCTCGATATCGATCTGTTCAAGGACATCAATGACCGCCATGGCCACGCCGTGGGGGACCAGGTGCTGGTGGCGGTGGCGCGCGCATTGCGTGCCGCGGTACGCAGCCAGGACCAGGTAGTGCGGATGGGGGGCGAAGAGTTCCTGCTGCTGATGCCGGGCATGCCGCGGGAGGCGGCGTCGGCGCGCCTGGATCGCCTGCGCCGGCACATCACGGAGGCGGCCCGGGCGCTGCAGGTGCCCGGCCTGGAGGTCACCGCCAGCATCGGCCTGGCGCAGTGGCGGCCGGGCGAGGACGACCTCGCCGCGCTGCTGCGCCGGGCCGACCATGCCATGTACGTGGCCAAGCGTGCCGGCCGCAACCGGGTGTTCGACGGCGAAGAACTCGATCCACCCTGCCTGGCATGAAGCGCGGCGGGCGGCGATGCCGGATAATAGGGCGATGACCACCCGACTCAACAAACACATCGCCGACACCGGCTTCTGCTCCCGCCGCGAGGCCGATCGCCTGATCGCCGCCCGCCGGGTCACCGTCAACGGCCATCCGGCCGGCACCGGCGCGGTGGTGGGCGAGGAAGACCAGGTGCTGGTGGATGGCCAGCCACTGCGCGCGCGCGTGGCCCGCAAGCCCGGCGCCCGCCGCCACGTCTACATCGCGCTGAACAAGCCGGTCGGCGTCACCTGCACCACCGAGACGTCGGTCAAGGGCAACATCGTCGACTTCGTCGGCCATGAACAGCGCATCTTCCCGATCGGCCGCCTCGACAAGGACTCCGAAGGCCTGATCCTGATGACCAGCAACGGCGACATCGTCAACCAGATCCTGCGTGCCGAGAATGGCCACCAGAAGGAGTATCTGGTGGCGGTCAACAAGCCGGTCACCGATGAGTTCCTGCGCGGCATGGCGCGTGGTGTGCGCATCCACGACCAGATGACGCTGCCATGCAAGACTTCGCGCATCGCCAAGTTCGGTTTCCGCATCACCCTGCAGCAGGGCCTGAACCGGCAGATCCGCCTGATGGCCGCCGAGTTCGGCTATCGCGTGACCCAGCTGCGCCGCGTGCGCATCGACAACATCAAGATTGGCGCGCTGAAGCCGGGCCAGTGGCGCAACCTGACCGAGCAGGAGCTGCAGGGCCTGCTGCCGAAGCAGCTGGACTGGTAAACGGCTTCTGTAGAGCCGAGCCCATGCTCGGCTGCTCTTTTGTCCGGGTGCAGCCGAGCATGGGCTCGGCTCTACATCGGCTAGACTCCGCAGTGACCTGCCGGAACGTGACGCTGCATGATCAAGCCCGACAAGCCTGCCAACGAAGCCCTTCGGCTCGAGGCGCTGTACCGCTACCGGATCCTTGATTCGCAGCGCGAGAAGTCATTCGACGACCTGGTGGTGATCGCCAAGGCGGTCTGCGGCACCTCGATGGCGGCGGTGACCCTGATCGATGTCGAACGGCAATGGTTCAAGTCGATCCAGGGCATCGATGCGGCGGAAAACCTGCGCAGCGAATCGATGTGCGGCCATGCCATCCTGCAGCCGCAGCAGATCATGGTGGTCGAGGATGCGCTGCAGGATGCGCGCTTCCACGACAATCCGGTGGTGGTCGGCGATCCGCACATCCGCTTCTATGCCGGTGCGCCGCTGATCAGTTCCGATGGCCTGCCGCTGGGTACGCTGTGCGTGTTCGATGCACAGCCGCAGCACCTGCCAAGCGACAAGGCCGAGGCGCTGGCCGCGCTGTCGCGGCAGGTGATGCTGGTGATGGAGCTGCGCCGTTTCGCGCTCGACATCCAGAACCACATGCTGGAACGCGATGATTACGAGCGCCTGCTGTCGGAGTACCACGACGTGCTGCTGGCGCAGAACGCCGACCTGGCCGAGCAGAGCCGCACCGATGCGCTGACCGGCCTGCCGAACCGCCGCGCGATGGCGGCGGCGCTGGACGAGGCCGTGGCGATGACCGGGGAGCAGCCCGCTGAGGCCTGCGTCGCGCTGCTGGACATCGATCATTTCAAGCACATCAACGACTTCCAGGGCCACGCCACCGGCGACCGCGTGCTGGCCGAACTGGGCGCGCTGCTGCGGTCGCACTTTGCCGGCCGTGGCATGGCGGCGCGCTATGGCGGCGAGGAGTTCGTGGCAGTGATGCCCGCAACCGACCTGCGCACCGCCGAACTTCAGTGCGAGTTCCTGCGCCTGGCCGTGGCCGACCTGCCACTGGGCTTTCCGGTCACGATCAGTATCGGCATCGCCCAGCACCAGCCCGGTGAAAGCGTGGACGACACGCTGGCACGTGCCGACAAGGCGCTGTACCGGGCCAAGGGCAAAGGTCGCAACCGGGTGGAACGGGCGGACTGAAACACGGCGGTTCGCGCGTTGAACGCATGCGACGCGTGGATGATTCGATGCCGCTCCAGTAGATCCACGCCATGCGTGGATGCTCTCCCGTTTCACTTGGCGTCGCAGCTCCTGCGATCAGAACCGGCCAGCATGACGCCCTGTTTCCCCGGACGCCGCCCATGTTGCAGACCCTGGCCATCGCCCACTATCGCTCGCTGCACGGGCTGGTATTGCCGCTGCAGCAGTTGAATGTGGTGACCGGCGACAATGGCAGTGGCAAGTCCAGCCTCTACCGCGCGCTGCGCCTGCTGGCCGAGACCGCGCAGGGCGGCGTCGCGGCGGTGCTGGCCCGCGAAGGTGGGCTGGGCTCGGCGCTGTGGGCGGGCCCGGAAAAAATAGACCGTCGGGTTGCTGCCGGCGAAATCCCCTTGCAGGGCGGCCCACGCCAGGAATCGGTGGGATTGAAGCTCGGCTTCACCACCGACGAATTCGGCTACGCCATCGATCTCGGCTACCCGCCGCCCAGCCGTTCGGCGTTTGCGCTGGACCCGCAGATCAAGGCCGAGGCGATCTGGGCGGGGCCGTTCCTGCGCAGCGCCAACCAGCTGGTCGATCGTCGCGGGGCGATGGTGCGGCAGCGCCATGCGCGCGGTTGGGATCTGGTGGATGACCGGTTGTCGCTGTTCGACAGCCTGTTCACCCAGGTCGGCGATCCGCAGCGCATGCCCGAAACGATCACCCTGCGTGAGTACATTCGTTGCTGGCGCTTCTATGACCATTTCCGCAGCGATGGCGATGCCCCGGCGCGGCAACCGGCGATGGCCACGCGCACGCCGGTGCTGCATCACGATGGCCGGGACCTGGCGGCGGCCTGGGTGACCATCCTCGAGATCGGCGACCCGGTTGCGTTGGCACGCAGCGTCGACGACGCGTTCCCGGGCGCCACGGTCGATTTCGAGGCGCTGGATGGACGCCTGGCGCTGCGCTTCCACCAACCTGGGTTGCTGCGGCCATTGTCGATGGCCGAGCTCTCCGACGGCACGCTGCGCTTCCTGCTGCTGGCGGCGGCGCTGCACACACCACGCCCACCGCCGCTGATGGTGCTCAACGAACCGGAGACCAGCCTGCACCCGGACCTGCTGCCGGCGCTGGCGCGGCTCATCATCGCAGCCAGTGCGCGCAGCCAGGTATGGGTGGTGTCGCACGCCAGCCGGCTGATCGCGGCGTTGGAACAGGCGCCAGGGTGCCATTCGCTGCATCTGTACAAGGAACAGGGCCGCACGCTGTTGAGCGGGCAGGGCCTGCTGGATGCGCCGGCCTGGCATTGGCCGCAGCGCTGATGCGGCCATCCACGCCATGCGTGGATGCACTCAATCGGCGATGTTGCGCGCTTCGGCCGTGCCGAGGATTTCCGGATGCTGCACCGGCTTGCGGCGGTTCAGCAGCGGATGCAGGAACACCGCGCCGACGATGATCGCCACGCCCAGGTAGAACCACGGGGTGACTTCGTGCTGCTCGCGGAGCAGCACCACCGCCAGTACCACCGCATAGACCGGCTCCAGGTTGGTCACCAGCTGCACCGTGTAGGCGCTCAGGTGGCGGAGCGCGACCAGGGCCAGGGCGAACGGCAGCAGCGTGCAGAACCCGGCCAGCACCAGCAGCAGGATCCCGTCGTGCAGATTCGGGACCACCCACAGCGGGCTGGCCAGCGCCGGCAGCAGATAGGGCATCAGCGGCGCCAGCAGGGTCAGGGTGAGGGTGCCGGCACCCAGCTCCAGCGCGGTGACCGTGAGCGGATCGGCATGGCTGACCATGCGCTTGTTGAGCGAACCGAACACCGCCACCAGCAGCGCCGAGATCGCGCCGATCAACACACCCAGGCGCATGCCATCGGGCACGCCACCGACCACCAGCGCAACACCCGGCAGCACCGCCAGGCCAAACGCCAGCTCACGCAGCTGGAACGGCCGCTTGGCCACCCACGGCTCGATGATCGAGGTGAACACCGGTGCCAGTGCGATGCAGGTGGCAGCCACCGAGGCATTGGCCAGCTTCACCGCGCCGTAGAACGTCAGCCAGTGCAGGGCGACCAGCGCGCCGATGCCGGCGTAGCCGGCGACCAGCCGCAGGGGCAGGGTACGCAACCCGCGCCAGACCCGCGGCAGCAGCGCCAGCATCGCCGTCACCAGCAGCATGCGCCACCACACCAGCGGCAGTGCGGGCAGGGTGATCAGCTTGCCGAGGATGGCCGTGATGCCCCACAGCAGGACACAGAAATGGATCTGCCAAAGCGCTTTGCGGGTATCGGGTGTGCTCATCGGCCTATTGTGAGGCAATCGCGCGGCTGTCGGCGATGACTGTGGCATGCTGGCGGAAACCCCCCAGGGGAACCCAGCAATGGCTGCCAACCGCTGCGCCCTGCGTGCATGGGCAGGCCTGACTGCACTGGTGGCCGCCACCGCGTTGCTGCTGCAATACCTGTTCTTGCTACGCGGTCCCGGGGCGGCTGCCGGGGTTGGCATGGCGACGCTGCGCTTCGTTGGTTACTTCACGATTCTCAGCAACCTGGCGGTGTGCCTGGGATGCGTCAGGCTGATCCGTGCGGGTGTGCTGAACACGACTGTCGCCGCGGTGATCGGGTTGTGCATCGGGGTGACCGCGTGCATCTACGTGCTGGCGTTGCAGGGGCTGTGGCAGCCCACCGGGCTGCAATGGTGGGTCGATGCCGGCCTGCACTACGCTGTGCCGGCGCTGTACCTGCTCGGGTGGTGGTGGCTGCTGCCGCATGGGGCGCTGCGCTGGCGCGCGCTGGGCGGCGTGCTGCTGGTACCGCTGGTCTACCTTGGCTGGGCGATGCTGGTCGCTGCAATGACCGGACAGGCGCCGTATCCATTCCTCGAACTGCAACGCCTGGGGCTGGCGGCCTTCCTGCTCAACGTGCTGCGCGTTGCGGGCGTGTTCGTGGTGGGCTGGACCCTGCTGTGGGGGCTGGACCGCTGGCGCCGTCGATGAGGCGCTGCAGGGCCATCGCTGCGGCCGGGTTGCGGGCCTTGCCGGCACCGATGCACAGCAGGTAGACCTCGCGCGGGGTTTCCGGGGCGGGCCCGGCCAGGCAGGGCAGGTCGTCCACCGGCTCGCCGCGTGACCAGCGTCGTGCGCGTTCAGCCCAGCGCTGCTGCACGGACGCAGGCAGGCCCTCGTTCAAGCGGGCCTGGCTGCGCTTGATCCGCGCGTAGACGAAGCCCGCACTGACATCGCCATGCAATGGCGCCTCGTCGCTGTCCTCGATCACCAGCGCCACGCCGTGGCGGCGCGCGGCGGCGACCAGAGCCGGTCCATGTGCCTCGGCGTTGCGCACTTCCAGAGCGTGCTGCAACGGCACGCCCTCGAGCTGCTTCGGCAGCTGCGCCATCAGCGCTTCCAATGCATCGGCGTCGGCCGGATGGTGCGGATCGAACTGCCACAGCAGCGGGCCGAGCCGGTCACCGAGCGCAAGTGCCGCCTGCAGGAACGGCGTGGCCGCTTCCACGGTGCTGGCCAGGTCGCGGCGCTGCACCAGGTAGCGTGGCGCCTTCACCGAGAAACGGAAGCCTTCCGGCGTCTGCGCGGCCCACTGCGCGCACTGGGCCGCAGTCGGCGTGCGGTAGAAGGTGCCGTTGATCTCGATGCAGCGCAGGGCGCGGCTGGCATGGGCCAGTTCCTCGCGCTGCGGCAGTCCCACCGGATAGAACATGCCGCCGCGCCACTCGGGAAACACCCAGCCACCGATGCCGCAGCGGATCTCCGCCTGCCGGGCGGTCGCGGTCACTGGTCGTGGTCCTCGCGCCAGGGGTCGTAGCTGCCGAACCACCACAGGTAGCCTTCAGGATCGGCACAGGCGTAGCCGCGGCCACCGTAGTCCTGGTCGGCAATGTCGATGACGATGCGCGCCCCAGCCGCCTTGGCCCGCGCATAGTGCGCATCGACATCGGTGACGATCACGCAGGCACTCTGGGTCTGGCGGCCGCCGACTTCTCCGGGCAGGACCGCGTGTTTGCTCCACGCGCTCTGGTTGTTGGCCGAACCGAGCATGATCATGCCGTTGCCGAAGGTCAGCTGGGCATGGAAGACCGTATCGCCATCGGCATACACGGCCTGGGCATGGAAGCCGAAGGCCCGTTGCAGCCAGTCGATGGCGGCCAGCGCGTCGCGGTAGCGCAGGCACGGAATGATGGTGGAGCCGTTGCTTGGTTGGCCGTTCCCGCCCATGACACCCCTCCTATGGCACAGGGCAGGGTGCATCGGCGACCGTTACCATCCCGCGAAACCCCGGTGACGGCCTGCACATGGCCGCCACCCCTGTTCGGAGATCGTGCTGGATGAAACCCTGGATTGGAGGAGCCGTGCTGCTGGCGTGCACGACCATGGCGAGCGCTGCCACCCCGGCGCAGTTGCAGGAGCTGGATGCGACCGTCGAGCGCGTGCGCGCGCAGTTCGACGTGCCCGGCATCGCCGTGGCCGTGGTCAAGGACGGCCAGGTGGTGCTGGAACGTGGCTGGGGCGTGCGCGAGCAGGGCAAGCCGGAACCGGTGCAGGCCGACACCCTGTTTGCCATCGCTTCCAATACCAAGGCGTTCACCGCCACCTCGCTGAACCTGCTGGCCGAGGACGGCAAGCTGAAGATGGATGACAAGGTGATCGACCACCTGCCGTCGTTCCGCATGTCCGATCCGTTCGTGACCGGGCAGATGACGATCCGCGACCTGCTGTCGCATCGCAGCGGGCTGAGCCTGGGCGCCGGTGACCTGCTGTTCTGGCCGGCCACCTCCTACAGCAACGCCGAAGTGGTGGAGCGACTGGGCAGGGTGCCGCTGAAGGGCGGCTTCCGCGAAAGCTATGCCTACGACAATATCCTGTACGCGGTCGCCCAACAGGTGATCGAGCGCGTGTCCGGCATGAGCTACCAGCAGTTCCTGCAGACGCGCATCTTCGACAAGGTGGGGATGGCCGGCACGCGCTACAACGCCGACCACCTGAAGCCAGGTGACAAGGCGGCGGTCGGCCACGCCAAGTACGATTTCAAGGACCTGCGCACCGTTGCACCACTGACCTGGTCGAACAATGCCGGCGCCGGTGGCATCTATTCCAGCGCGCACGACATGGCGCGCTGGATGCAGGTGCAGCTGGCCGAAGGCAAGCTGGCTGACGGCACGCCGTTGTTCAGCGAGAAGAGCCAGCAGCAGATGTGGCGGATGATCACCCCGCAGTCGATCCCGGCGCCGAGCGTGCCGGAGCTGGCACCGGCGCGGGCCAACTTCGCTGGCTACGGCGAAGGCTGGAGCCTGAGCGACTACCGCGGGCAGAAGCTGGTCTGGCACACCGGTGGCTGGCCGGGCATGGTCTCGCGGTTGACCCTGGTGCCAGGCGAGAAGCTGGGCGTGGTGGTGCTGACCAACCAGGAAGTGGGTGCGGCGTTCAATGCGATCACCCTGAGCGTGCTTGACGCTTACCTGGGCGGAGAAAAGCACGATTGGGTGGACGCCTATGGCAAGGCCGTGGCCAAGGGTCAGGACAAGGCCGACGAGGCCTGGGCCAAGCACCAGAGCGCACGCGACAAGGGCAGCAGGCCATCGCTGGCGCTGGCCGGCTACACCGGCAGCTTCCGTGACCGCTGGTATGGCGACATGCAGATCAGCGCCGAAGGCAAGGGCCTGCGCCTGCGCTTTGCGAAGACCGCGCAGCTGAGCGGGCGCCTGGAGCACTGGCAGCACGACACCTTCATCGTGCGCTGGGACGACCGTTCGCTCAACGCCGATGCGTTCGTGAACTTCAGCCTGGACCCGGATGGCAAGGTGCGTGAGGTGCGCATGCAGCCGATTTCCGACCTGACCGATTTCAGTTTCGATTTTCAGGACCTGCTGTTCACCCCGGTCAAAGAATGAGGGTAGCGCCGGCCGCTGGCCGGCAACCTCATGATCCCTGGAAACGTCGCGAGGTTGCCGGCCAGCGGCCGGCACTACCGGCGCCACGGCATCGTCGGCCGGCGTACACATCCGGCGTGGGATACTCCGCCGGCTATTGATGGCGAGGGAATGCGATGTTCCGTTGGTTTGAATCCCTGATTCCGGTGTTCCCGCCCGTGGATGGGCGCATGCCACCGCGCAAGGTGCTGCCGTTCTACCTGCACTACCTGCGCCCGGTGTGGCCGGTGCTGCTGGCCACGCTCATCGCCGGCCTGCTCCTGGCGCTGGTGGAAGTGGCCATGTTCGATTACCTGGGCCGCATCGTCGACATGGTCGCCGAGCAACCCGGTGCCGATTTCTTCAAGCGCCATGCCAATGAACTGGGCTGGATGCTGTTCATCACGGTCATCGCGCGGCCGATCCTGGTCGGCCTGCACAACCTGCTGGTCAACCAGGCGATCGTGCCCGGCCTGAGCAACCGCTCGCGCTGGCTGATGCACAACTACGTGGTTCGGCAGAGCCTGAGCTTCTTCCAGAACGACTTCGCCGGCAGTGTCGCCAACCGGGTCATGCAGACCGGTACCTCGCTGCGCGAGTCGGCGGTACAGATGGTCGATTCGCTCTGGTACATCGTGGTCTATACCGGCACGGCGCTGTACCTGTTCGCGCAGGCGGACTGGCGGTTGATGGTGCCGCTGGTCCTGTGGCTGCTCGCCTATGCGGTGATCATGGTCTACTTCGTGCCGCGCGCGAAGGAACGGGCCTGGATTGCGTCCGAAGCGCGCTCCAAGGCAATGGGCCGCATCGTCGATGGCTACACCAACATTCCCACGCTGAAGCTGTTCGCCCATGGCGGGCGCGAGCAGGCCTACGTGGCCGAGTCGATCCAGGAACTGGCGGTCAAGCACCGCGCGCAGACCCGGGTGACCACCGGCATGGACCTGACCATCGCCATCGTCAACGGTTTCCTGATTGCCGGTACCTGTGGGCTCGCGCTGTGGCTGTGGAATGGTGGCCATATCACCGTGGGCGCGATCACCCTGGCGACCGGCCTGGTGATCCGCATCCACAACATGTCCGGCTGGATCATGTGGACCATCAACGGCATCTTCGAGGACATCGGCACGGTGCAGGATGGCATCACCACCATCGCCCAGCCGCTGACCGTGCAGGACCGCGAGGACGCGGTGCCGCTGCAGGTGACCCGTGGTGGCGTGCAGTTCCAGGACATCCACTTTCATTACGGCAAGAAGGGCGGCGTGATCGCCGGCCTCGACCTGGTGGTGAAGCCGGGCGAGAAGATCGGCCTGGTCGGTCCTTCCGGTGCCGGCAAGTCGACCCTGGTGAACGTGCTGCTGCGCCTGTACGACCTGGAGAGCGGCCGCATCCTGATCGACGGCCAGGACATCGCCTACGTCACCCAGGAAAGCCTGCGCCAGCAGATCGGCGTGGTCACCCAGGACACTTCGCTGCTGCATCGCTCGATCCGCGACAACCTGCTGTACGGCCGCCCCGACGCGACCGAGGAGCAGCTGCGTGCTGCCGTAGCCAAGGCGCGTGCCGAGGCCTTCATCGATACGCTGGTGGACGGGCAGGGGCGCCGTGGCTACGACGCGCATGTCGGCGAGCGCGGCGTGAAGCTGTCCGGTGGCCAGCGCCAGCGCATCGCCATTGCCCGCGTGCTGCTGAAGGATGCGCCGATCCTGGTGCTGGACGAAGCGACCTCGGCACTCGACTCGGAAGTCGAAGCGGCGATCCAGGACAGCCTGGATGAGCTGATGGGCGGCAAGACGGTGATCGCGATCGCGCACCGGCTGTCGACCATCGCGCGCATGGACCGGTTGGTTGTGATGGACCAGGGACGCATCGTCGAGACCGGCAGTCATGCCGAACTGATCGCGGCCGGTGGCCTGTACGCGCGCTTGTGGGCGCGACAGACCGGTGGTTTCGTGGCCGCGGAGCAGTGATTGCTTCAAGGCTTTTTGAACGGGGCACGGAGGCGGAGCCCAGGCAATTGCTTCGACGCATCGAGATCTGATGCGGACGTAAAGCGCCACGCTGTGGTGCAATCCGCGCGTTGCTTTCGCACAACTGACGCTAGATGTTCGGCTCGTCTTTCGTCCTCAATTCAGCGGGAGGGAGTGGAAATGAGAATCACGGATTTCCTGGTGATGGACGGTGAGGGTGACCAGATCCCTGCTGATCCGCATGGCAACCATGTGGCTTTCAACTGTTTCGAGTGCGGATACCCGGTCGTGGCTGGCTCATTGGAAAACGAGCGGGGCAGCGATGAGGATTGTCCTGCAGCCTGTCGTGGCTGTGGTGCCGAGTACTTCGTGGATCTGCGGCTGGGCTCAAAGAAAATGTACATCCATCTGCTCTGATCCGGCAGCAGCCCAAGCAGGGGCGAACAAAGAAAGCGGCCCGGGTTTCCCCGGGCCGCTCCGCTTCATCTCACACCGTCCCGATCACTCGATCGGCTGGTCCAGCATCAGCTGGCGGGCGAAACGCACCGGCGGCGCGCCGTAGGACAGCACCTGGTCGTGGTACGCCTTCAGGTTGAACTTGTCCCCCAGCTTCTCCTGCACTGCCTTGCGGGTGTCGAAGTGTTCCTGCGCACCGACGAAGTAGGTCGGCAGCTGTGCCGACGTCAGCTGCGCGCGCACCCACTTGCCGGCCGCTTCGCTTTCCTGCTGGAACGCGTCGTGGGTCATCAGGTGCATCGCCTTTTCGCGATCCCAGTTGTCCACGTGCACGCCCTGGTCGAGGATCGCGTTGGAGATCGTGCGCAGGTAGAACTTCAGCTGCACCAGGTGGAACAGCGGATCGTTGTTGAGGTAACCCTGCTCCTGCATCATGCGCTCGGTGTAGACCGCCCAGCCTTCGGCGAACAGGCCCGAACGCAGCACCGCACGCAGGGTCGAGGGGAACTTGGCCGAGTGCCAGCCTTCCAGGTAGTGGCCCGGGGTGCCTTCGTGGATGCTCAGCAGGTGGATCATGCGCGAGTTGTACTCACGCAGGAACGAGTCGACCTGCTTCTCGTTCCAGTCGTCAGGAATCGGCGACACGGCGTAGAAGGTCTTCAGGTTCTTGTCCAGCGGGCCCGGCGAATCGCAGTAGGCCACGGCCACGCCACGCTGGAATTCCGGCATCAGGATGATGTCCACCGGCGCATCGGGCAGCGTCATCAGATCGTGCTCGCGCACGAACGCGGTGGACTGCTCCAGCGCGGCCTTGGCATCGTCAACCACCTTGTCGCGTGCCGGCTTGTCGGCGTAGGCCAGTTCCAGCGCGGCCTCGATCGCCTTCTGCTGCTGCTCGTCGGTCGGCTGGGCCGGCATCTCCGGTGCACCCGGCTTGTCCTTCAGCACGGTCTGCGCGATGCCGTACATGTCCTCGCGCACGCGCTTGAGTTCGGCGCGCGCTCGCTCACCGATCTCCTGGCGCGACAGCGAGGAGCTCAGCGCGAATTTCAGCTTCTGGTCGTACTTCTCCGCACCGATGCGGAAGTCGCCCTTGGCGTTCGGCACCAGGGTCTTGTCCAGCCAGGTCTGCTGCTCGTCCACGGCCTTCTTCAGGCCGTCGATGGCCGCTTGCAGGCGCTGCTGGTCGGCCTGCGGCAGTTCGCCGATATGCGGGGTGATGAAGGTATCGACGATGCTGAGGATGCCCTTGTTCTGCTTGGCAACGGTCTCGGCATGGATCTTCGGCACGCGGGCCGGATCCAGGTTCTCGCGCGCCTGGGCGAAGATCGCCGGCAGCTTTTCCATGCGCGCGGTGGCCGCCTTCAGGCGCTCCGGCAGCGGTGCGAACTCGCGCGCCATCAGGCCGTAGATCGCGCTGCCGGCGATGCCGTTGTACAGCTGCGGGTCCCACTTGCCGGACTGCAGCACTTCAGCGTTCCAGATTTCCGACTGCAGCTGGTTGCGCAGGATCGCCGCGTCCACCTGGTTCTCGCGGCCCAGCTTGGCCACTTCGATCTTGTCCAGCTCGCCCAGCAGCGCCTTGTAGGCGGCCACGGTCTTCTGCTGGCCGGCGGCGCTCAGGTCGTCCAGCTCGCTGTCGTAGCGGTGGTCACCGATCTGGGTGGCGCTGACCGGCGACAGCTGCATCCAGGTGTCCAGGGCGCGCTTGGACAGATCGGCGAAGGCGGCATCGACCGCCGCGTCACCGGCCTGCTGGCTGGCGGCCGGGGTGGAAGCGGTGGTCGGGGCGTCGGCCGGCTGGCAACCGGCCAGCGCGGCGACCAGGGCGAGGGCAAGAAGATGCGGGCGCATCGGCATTCCTGTACGGGGTCAAACCCTGAGCATAGGGCCCCGTTGCTGCTTTGTCCCCGTGCCATAGGATTACCATGGGCGGATTCAAGGACCCTCCAAAGGAGCGCAGGACATGGAATACCAGGGAAGCTGCCATTGCGGCAGGATCGCATTCACCGTGCAGGCCGAGGCGCCGATCAGCGACGTCATCGACTGCAACTGTTCGATGTGCCGGCGTCGCGGCAGCCTGCTGTGGTTCGCTCCGCGTGCGGCGTTCCAGCTGGCCAGCGATCCGGCTGACGTGGCCACCTACCACTTCAACAAGGCCCACATCGACCACCATCACTGCCGCGAATGCGGTATCGCTCCCTACAGCGAAGCGGTCGATCCGCGTACCGGCACACCGATGGTGGCGGTGAACGTGCGCTGCGTGCCGCAGGTCGATCTGGCGGGCCTTTCGGTGACCTCCTACGACGGAGCGGCACTGTGAGGCCGGTGCGAGCGTGGACGCGCAGGGCGGCGCTGCCGGTACTGCTGCTGGCGCTGGGCGCCTGCGCCAAGCAGGGCGACATGGTGGGGGATGCGGGCGCCACGGCCGCCGAGGCTGCCATCGCTTCGCCGGAAGGCGCATTCCTGGCCTACGAACATGACGTGCAGGTGCAGCTGGAAGCGGCGCAGATCGCACCGCGCATCCAGCAGATCGCTCAGGCCTGCCAGAGCGCGAAGTTCGGCGACTGTGCAGTGTTGCAGGTCGAGCAGCACGGCGGCGAGCAGCCCAGCGGTGAAGTGAAGGTGCGCATCGCCCCGAAGGGTACCGAGCCGCTGATCGCGATGGCTGGTGAAGGCGGCAAGCTGCAGTCGCGCAATACGCGCGCCGAGGATCTCGCGCAGGCGGTGGCCGACACGGCATTGACCAAGGCACGGCTTGAAAAGGAGCACGCCCGCCTGCTGTCCTACCAGGACCGCAAGGACCTGAAGATCGAAGACCTGATGGCGATCACCACGCGCCTGTCAGAGATCGAGGCGGGTGTCGAGCAGGCCAACAAGGATGCTGCGCAGCAGCGCCGGCGCATCGATACCCAGCTGGTGGCGATCCACTTCGACACCACCTCTGGCCAGCGCAGCCGCAGCGAGATCGGTGAGGCGCTGAGCGAGTCGGGCGGCATCCTCAGCACCAGCATCGCGTTCCTGATCCGAGCTGCGGCCGCACTGCTGCCGGTGGCGGTGCTGGCCTTGATCGCAGCCTGGGGTGTGCGGGCATGGTGGCGTCGCCGCCGCAAGCTACCGCCCAACCGCTGAGGTGAAGGCTGATGCGGGCCGTCAGCCGGCATCAGCCCTCGTCGGTCTCGTACTCGACGAACACATCCAGCTCCAGCGCCAGTTCCTGCACCGCATCGCGCACCTTCTGCGCGGTGCTTTCATTTCCGACTTCCACTTCCAACTCGTGGATGCCCGGGCCGATGTCATCGGACAGCCCGGCCGAACTGGAATCGTCGTCGTCCATGTGCGGCATCAGGTCGTCGGTTTCCTCGACATGTTCGATGCCGTCCAGGCCGAGCAGCAGGTCGCTGATGGCGCGGGCGTCGTCTTCGGTTCCGGTGATGCGCAGTCGCAGCATGGCCATGGCATAGGTACGTTGTGGGTTCGCCAGCAGCCTAGCCAGCGTGAGGCAAAGAACGGGTGAGGGCGCAGTCAGGCGTGCGTCGCCGGCCGCCCGAGCAGGCTGTCCGGCAATGCCGGGATCGGCGTGCGCTCGTCCTGCGCCTGTTCCAGCAACCAGTCGATGAACAGGCGCGCGGCCGGGCTCGGCGGTTGCCCTTCTGCGTGCACCACGTGGTAGGCATAGCGTGCCTTCAATGCCGGACCGGGCAGGCGCACCACCTCGTAGCGCTGCAGGTAGGGCTGGGCGATGTGGGTGCGCGCCAGCACCGCGCCCATGCCATACACCGCCGCACGCATCGCGTCGGTGCTGTCGGCGAACGTGTGCATCGGCGGCAGCGGCGACGGTGGGCGCACGCCGGCGTGGCGGAACCAGTCACGCCAGCCCTGCGGCGACAGGTCGGTCAGCAGCGGCAGGTCGGCGATGCGCGCCGGATCAACCAGTGCTTCGACCCCGGCCAGCGCCGGTGAGGCCACCGGGAACAGGAAGTCATCCATCAGGTGCTGTGCACGCAGGCCCGGCCATTGGCCCAGCCCGTAGCGGATGCCGACTTCCGGTCCGTTGTCGTCGTAGCGATCCAGCCCGCTGCCGGTGTGCAGCTCGATGCGGATGTGTGGATAGGCCTGGGTGAAGCGTGGCAGTCGCGGCAGCAGCCAGCAGTACGAGAGCGAGCGCAGCGTGGTGATCCGCAGCGGCACGCTGTCGGCATCCGGTTGCAGGTGATGGGCCACCGCCGCGACATCGGTGAAGGCGGCGCTGGCGGCGTCGGCCAGCTGCCGGCCCTCGGCGGTCAGGCGCACGCCGCGGGCGTGGCGCAGGAACAGCCGGGTTTCCAGCACTTCTTCCAGGCGGCGCACGTGGTGACTGACCGCGCTGGCGGTCAGGTGCAGCTCCTGCGCGGCCTGGGCGAAATTCTGGTGCCGTGCGGCGACCGCGAACACGGCCAGCGCGGGGAGCAGGGAAGGGCGAAGCTGCATGTCGAGCCTCAAACCATATTTGTGGCTGACAGCGATACTACGCGCTTGTGCGGCGGGCGTCTGCGCCTGATCCTGTCTGCCTTGGCGAGGAACAGACGATGGACGGAGGCAGGACATGAATGCGATCCCACAGGCGGCCGAGCGCGACTGGCGCACGCCGCTGGAATTGACCCTGCTGGGCGCCATCTGGGGCTGCTCGTTCCTGTTCATGCGGGTGGCGGTGCCGTCGTTCGGCCCATTCGCGCTGGTCGAGGTGCGGCTGGTGCTGGGCGCGCTGGTGCTGCTGCCGTTCCTGTGGCACGCCCGCGCGCAGTTCCCGCCGCGCCGCTGGCTATGGCTGGCGCCGATCGGCCTGATCAATTCGGCGCTGCCGTTCGTGCTGTTTGCCTATGCCGCCGAGCAGGCGCCGGCTGCGATCGGTGCGATCTGTAATGCGATGACGGTGCTGTTCGCCGCGCTGATCGCGTTCCTGTTCTTCGGCGAGAAGATCGGCATGCGCCGTGCCGGTGCGTTGCTGGTCGGCTTTGCCGGGGTGGTGGTGCTGGCCACGGCGAAAGTGTCCGGCCTCAGCATCGGTACCGCAGTGCTGGCCGGTGCGGCGGCTTCGCTGCTGTACGGTCTGGGCGTAAATCTGGTGAAGCGGCACATGACCGGGTTGCCGTCGGCCGCCGCCGCGGCGGCAACGCTGTCGTGTGCCTCGCTGTGGATGCTGCCGATGGCGGTGACCCACTGGCCGCAGGCGGCGATTCCACTGAAGGCCTGGGGCGCGGCGATCGCGCTGGGCGTGGCCTGTACTGGCTTGGCGTTCCTGATGTTCTATCGCCTGATCGGTCGTATCGGCCCGTCGCGGGCGTCGACGGTGACCTACCTGATTCCGCTGTTCGGTGCGGCGTTTGCGTGGTTGTTCCTGGGTGAGGCGGTGACGCTGCAGATGTTGATTGCGGGTGTGTTGATTCTGGGTAGCGTGGCGGTGAGTCAGAAGGGCTGAGACGTTTTTGCACGTGGCACGTGCTGAAGGTGCTTCACTGTTCATGGGCGTTACTTTTCTTTGTACGCAAAGAAAAGTAACCAAAAGAAACGTTCCGCCAGGTCGCGAGCCGCCGTGCTTCGCACGTCGGTCCCCTGCGCTTCTCGGTGAATCAGGGGGCGGTGCCAAACTCGCTGCGCTCAGACATCGGCACCTCTTCGCCCCTGATTCCCCTGCGATGCTCGGCTCGCTCAAGGCGGATCCAAGGTCAAGAGCCACAGCTGCACGACGATGTTTGGTAGTGCCGGGCCGGACCGGGCCGGGCCCGGCGAGCGGAGCGACCGCTTCTGCCTTTGCTCTTGGATCCGCCTTGAGCGAGCCGAGCACCGCAGGTCCGGCGAGGGCGAAGAGGCGCGGGTGTCTGAGCGCAGCGAGTTCCCGCGCCGTCCCTCGACGGGCCGAGGAGCGCAGGGCACCGGTGCGCAGCACCGGCTCGTGACTGGCGGAACGTTTCTTTTGGTTACTTTTCTTTGCGTACAAAGAAAAGTAACGCCCATGAACAGTGAAGCACCTTCAGCACGCGCCACGCGCAGAATCCGCGACGGCGTTACTTCACCGGCACCGGAATATTGCAAAGATCGATATGCCCCGCCGGGCGCTTGTAGAAATCATCCACGCGATTGCGTCGCGCCTCCACCGTATCGGCGAAGGTCTTCGAGTCGGTACGCAGTACCTGGATCGGTGTGCGCTCGGCCAGCGGCACATCGCTGGCACGGCGGATCGACACGATCGGCGTACGCAGCTTCGGGTCGGTGTAGAAGCCCATCGGCGCCGGTCCGCGCGGCGTTGCGCTCAGCAGCTCCATGCCCTTCAGCACGCGACCAACCAGCGTGATGTTGCGGTCCAGCTGACGCGGTGACTGGCCGGTCACCACGTACAGTTCGGCGCCGATGCTGCTGTCTTCCTCGTTGCTGCGGCCCGCGCCCAGCATGCCGTAGCAATGCGCCAGCCAGGCCTTGCCAGCCTGCGGGTCCTGGCCGACCGGGAAGCCGTCGACGAAACCGGTCTGCGCGGCCCAGCCATCGCGATCCGGCAGCACGCTGACCTTCAGGCCGGCGCTGGCGCGTTCGAACTCGGCCGGCAGCTTGCGCGCGGCGCTGCCGAACGGCTTGGCCTTGGCCGCGTCATCGGCGTCGGCATCGCCGAACTGCACCACGAAGTTGTCCTGCGAGCGGTAGATGCTGGTGCTGTCCCAGAAGTGCTCGTGGGCGAAGGTCTGGATGTTGGCGACATGGCGCGGGGCGAACTGCGGCGCCAGCTCGATGATCACCCGCCCAGCCGGCAGGTCCATGTACAGCAGGTTGGCCGGGTCCGGCGTGCGCCAGTCGTTGGCCGCCGAGGCATCGAGGATCTGCTGCGGGCTGCGGTAGGGCGTGGCGGCGCTGGCCAGGGCGGGCAGCAGGCAGGCGAGGGCGAGGGCGGTCAGGGCAAGGCGACGACGGTGCGGCATGGGAACCCCGGAACATGAACAAGGCTTCGATTCTGCGCGAGCAATTCGGTCACGCCAACCGGCAGAGTGACTAACGACACATTCGCTATACCGAACTTCGCACTACTGTGGACTTCAACGTAGTGGAGGGCCGGCCATGTCCGAGGACGATGTCCACCTGAAGAAGTTTCAGAAGGAGCTCAGCGCCGGAACGGTGTCGCTGGCCCTGCTGGCGGTGCTGGCCCGGGCCGGGGAGCCGCTGTACGGCTACCTCATTGCCAAGGAGCTGGAGCGGGTGGGCGAGGGCGTGCTGAGCGGCAAGCAGAGCGCGCTGTACCCGGTACTGCGCAACCTGGAGGCCGCCGGCCTGCTGGTAAGCCATGTGGAACCGTCCAGCAGCGGGCCGCCGCGGCGCTACTACCGCATCAATGAACGTGGCCGCGAGGTGCTGGCGCAGTGGCGCCAGGCGTGGCAGGCCACCCGTGATTCCGTCGATTCCGTGTTGGAGGGGGTACCGCAATGAACGACCCGAGCCTGGCAGGCCGCGCCCTGCCGACCACCATTCCGCAGTACCTGGCGCAGCTGCGCGCTGCGCTGGAAGGTGCCGATCCGGCGATGGTGCAGGACGCGTTGTACGACGCCGAGGAATACCTGCGCTCGGAGCTGGCGGCGCAGCCCGGCCGCAGGGAGGCCGAGGTGATCGCCGATGTGGCCGGCAGCTATGGCGCGCCGGACGAAGTGGCCGACATCTACCGCGAGACCGAAGTGACGGTGAACCGCGCGCTGCGTACGCCGCGTGCGGATACCGCGCCGGTACTGCGTGCCGCTGCCGAAGCCAGTGGCGTCGAACCGGCCGCGCCGCCGCCGGCGCCGGTGCAGCGTTCGCTGCTGGCGCGATTCTTCGGGGTGGTGGCCGATCCGCATACCTATGGCGCGCTGTTCTACATGCTGCTGTCGCTGGCCACCGGCATCTTCTTCTTCACCTGGGTGGTGACCGGCCTGTCGCTCTCGCTCGGCCTGTTGATCCTGATCGTCGGGATTCCGCTGACCGTGCTGTTCTTCGGCTCGGTGCGCGGGCTGGCGCTGCTGGAAGGGCGGCTGGTGGAAGCATTGCTGGGCGAGCGCATGCCGCGCCGTCCGCGCTACACCGACCGTAGCCGCACATGGCTGCAGCGCATCGGCGACATGTTCACCGATGGCCGTACCTGGCTGACCCTGCTGTACTTCGTGCTGATGCTGCCGCTGGGCGTGGTCTACTTCACCATCGCGGTGACGCTGCTGTCGCTGTCACTGGGGTTCATCTGGGCACCGGTGGCCGCGCTGTTCAGCGGTGACATTCCGGGCGTGTACGTCGACGGCGTGAACGTGTTGCCGATGGCCGCTTCGCCGCTGGTGGGCATCGTGATCGCAGCTGTGGGCGTGCTGCTGCTGCTGTTGACGATGCACCTGGCACGCGGTATCGGCAAGCTGCACGGGCTGATTGCCAAGAACCTGCTGGTGCGGTTGTAACAGGCCAGGGGTCGGATCCCTGTTCGCAGAACAGGGCTCTGACCCCGGATCCCATCATGCTGGGTCAGAGCCCTTTCCGTTGGAAAGGGATCCGACCCCACGGCGGGGAGTTACCCCGCCTTTCGCCGCAACGGAGTGACGTTGCTCTTCTTCTTCGTGGCCTTCGCCGCCGGGGCTTCGGCGTGCGCGGCGAAGAAGTCGCGGACCTTCGGGTACACCACTTCGCGCCAGCGACGGCCGCTGAAGATGCCGTAGTGGCCGGCGCCTTCGACGATGAAATGCTCGCGGCGGTCAGCAGCAATGCCGGTGCACAGCGCCTGCGCTGCTTCGGTCTGGCCGAGTCCGGCGATGTCATCCAGTTCGCCCTCGATGCTCAGCAGCGCGGTATCGCGGATCGCCGACGGATCGACCTTCTCGCCATTGACCACCCACTCGCCACGCGGCAGCAGGAAGTCCTGGAACACCACGCGGATGGTATCCAGGTAGTACTTGGCCGGCATGTCCAGCACCGCGTTGTACTCGTCGTAGAAGCGACGGTGCGCGTCGGCGTCTTCCAGGTCGCCCTTGACCAGGTCGGTGTAGAAATCCCAGTGCGAGCTGAAGTGGCGGCTCGGGTTCATCGACAGGAAGCCGGCGTGCTGCAGGAAGCCCGGATACACGCGGCGGCCGGCGCCGGGGTAACTGGCCGGCACGGTGTGGATGACGTTGTTCTCGAACCACGACAGCGGGTTCTGCGTGGCCAGGTTGTTCACTGCGGTCGGGCTGCAGCGTGCATCGATCGGGCCGCCCATCATCACCAGGGTGCGCGGTGTCGGCTCGCCACGGCTGGCCATCAGTGAAACCGCGGCCAGCACCGGTACCGTCGGCTGGCACACGCTGACCACGTGCAGGCGTTCGACGCCCAGATGGCGGATGAACTCCTGGATGTAGGCGATGTAATCGTCCAGGCCAAACTCGCCTTCGCTGGCCGGCACCATGCGCGCGTCCACCCAGTCGGTGACGTACACACGGTGGTCGCGCAGCAGCGTGCGCACGGTATCGCGCAGCAACGTGGCGTGGTGCCCGGACAGCGGTGCCACGACCAGCACGAACGGCTGGTTGAGCATGGTGTGCAGCTGTTCGGCTTCATTGCTGTGGCGCTTGAAGCGCAGCAGCTTGCAGAACGGCTTGCTCACTTCCTCGTGCACGACGATCGGCACGCGCTCGCCGTCGACCTCGATTTCGTTGATGCCCCACTCGGGCTTCTCGTAATCCTTGCCGATGCGGTGGAACAGCTCATTGACCGCCGCCAGGCGATCGGCGCCGGGCATCTGCGACCACCAGTGGCCCGGGTTGGCGAAGAATCTGGCGTTGGCCTGGGCCTGGTGCACCCAGGGGGCGAGCAGGTTGCGGGTCAGTTCGTGCAGTTGATAGAGCATGACGACCGAATATGTATGGTCATATGTTGCCGTGCAGCATATCCCATCCGGGTGTCCCGCAGGTTAAGTTGGCTGAAAATAATGAATCTGGATTCACATCCGTTCCAGCGCGGCGGCGTCGCCTGCCAGGGCGGGGCCGAGCCAGCAGTGCGACCCGACCGGCTGCAGGCCGTGCCGGGCCAGCGTCCGCCGATACCAGCGTGCCGGGCGGGCCTGGAAGCCCTCGTGGTCGCCGTCGAACGCGTCTTCGGCGGCGAAGGTCTCCAGGAAGGCCACGCCGCCGGTCAGCTCGGCCACGCCGGCCAGGCCGGCGCGCAGCTCGCGGTCGGGCACGTAGTGCATCACGTCCGAACACACCAGCAGGTCGACCGGCGCGCAGGGCCGAAGCCAGGCGAAGTCGCCGAAGCGGGCCAGGTGCAGGTTGCGGGTG
The DNA here is from genome assembly GCF_059369035.1 of Stenotrophomonas sp. YJH_SMC_130. NCBI lineage: Bacteria > Pseudomonadati > Pseudomonadota > Gammaproteobacteria > Lysobacterales > Lysobacteraceae > Stenotrophomonas > Stenotrophomonas sp. YJH_SMC_130. The sequence continues at coordinate 345,211 of NZ_JCAFSH010000001.1, read as the reverse complement.
CGGCCGTAGCGGCGCACAGCGTACTCGCTGCTGTCGAAGCCCAGGTATTCGACCTTCGGACGCAGCTTCAGCAGCGGCGCACGCCAGGCGCCTTCGCCGCAGCCGATGTCCAGCACACTGCGGATCGGTCGTTCCAGGTAGTACTCGGCGCTGGCCACGGCCAGGGCCACCTTGCGCGCCAGGCGGGCGCTGCCGCCGATGTCGGCGCGGCGGTACCAGCGTTGGAAGTAGGCGGCGTCGTAGGTCTTGTCCATGGGGCGGTGCGCGATCGGGGAAAACGGCGCCTATCGTACGGTGTTGCGGCGCGCCATGCGTCGATGTGTCGCGGCGGGCGTGCCTGCGGCGGCTTCGCCACGGCATGCGAGAATGGCCGCCAACCTACGCCAGCCGCCGGAGCGAGCGCATGCAGAGCTACTACTGGGTCAAGACCTTCCACATCGTGTTCGTGGTGGCGTGGATGGCCACGGTGTTCTACCTGCCGCGCATCCTGGTCAACCTGGCCGAGACCGCGGGCCAGCCGGCGGTGAGAGAGCGCCTGCAGCTGATGGGCCTGCGCCTGTACCGCTTCGGCCACTCGATGTTCGGCCTGGCGTTCCTGCTCGGCCTGGTGCTGTGGCTGGGCTACAAGGTCATCCCCGATTTCCCGACCATGGTGGCTCCGGGAGCTGCCGGCTGGCTGCACGCCAAGCTGGGGCTGGTGGTGGTGCTGCTGGTGTACTTCGGCTGGACCGGTCGCCTGCTCAAGGGCGTGGCCAAGGGCCGGGCGCTGCCGTCGTCGCGCGCGCTGCGCTGGATCAACGAGATCCCGCTGCTGGCGTTCATTCCGATCGTGTGGCTGGTGCTGGCCAAGCCGTTCTGAACGGGGCGCGCAGCGCATCGCACAGATGCATCCACGCATGGCGTGGATCTACTGGGTGCAGCTGTGGCTTTTGATGTTCAGGTCCGCCATGAGCGAGCCGAGCATCGCAGGTGATACAGGGGCGAAGAGGCGCCGATGTCTGAGCGCAGCGAGTTCGGCGCCGTCCCCTGATTCACCGAGAAGCGCAGGGAACCGGTGCGTGGCACCGGCTCGCGTTCGGCGGCGTGTTCTTTGGTTACTTTCTTGCACGAGCAAGAAAGTAACAAGCCGATGAATCAGGCTGCTTCGTACGTGCCGTAACTGCGCAGGCGCGTGTAGCGCTGCTCCAGCAGTTGCTCGGTGGAGAGCTTTTCCAGCGCGTCCAGCTCGTTCAGCAGCACGGCCTTCAGGCGCTTGGCCATCTGGGTCGGGTTGCGGTGGGCGCCACCGGTCGGCTCGCGCACGACCTTGTCGACCAGGCCCAGGCTCTTCAGGCGCGGGGCGGTCAGGCCCAGTTGCTCGGCCGCTTCCTTGGCCTTGCCCGCGTCCTTCCACAGGATCGAGGCGCAGCCTTCCGGGGTGATGGTCGAGTACACCGCGTATTCCAGCATCACGGTGCGGTCGCCCACGCCCAGTGCCAACGCACCGCCGGAGCCGCCTTCACCGATCACGGTGCAGATGATCGGCACCTTCAGCTCGGCCATCTCGATCAGGTTGCGCGCGATCGCTTCGGACTGGCCGCGCGACTCGGCGTCGATGCCCGGCCAGGCGCCGGCGGTGTCGATCAGGGTCAGCACCGGCAGGCCGAAGCGCTCTGCCATCTTCATCAGGCGCAGCGCCTTGCGGTAACCCTCCGGCTTGGGCATGCCGAAGTTGCGCTTGATCTTTTCCTTGGTGTCGCGGCCCTTCTGGTGGCCGATCACCATTACCGCGCGGCCATTGATGCGGGCCAGGCCGCCCATGATCGCCTTGTCGTCGGCGAAGGCGCGGTCACCGGCCAGCTCCTGGAACTCATCGAACATGACGCGGATGTAGTCGGCGGTGTACGGACGCGACGGGTGCCGGGCCAGCTGCAGCACCTGCCACGAGGTCAGGTTGCGGAAGATCTGCGCGGTGCGCATGCGCAGCTTGTCCTGCAGCGCGTGCACTTCCGCCTCGACATTGACCGCCGGCCCGGCACTGGCGTTGCGCAGTTCCTGGATCTTGGCTTCCAGGTCGGCGATGGGTTGCTCGAAGTCGAGGTAGTTCGGATTCATCGGAAGCCGTCGTGTAAAGAAGGGGGCAATTCTAGCCGAATGCGTGCAAACCACCCGTACGCCTTCGTCTGGAAGGCGACGGTAGCGCAGCCGGGCAGGCGGCGCCAGTCAGCTCAGGGCACCACCAGGGCGCTGCGGCCCATCAACTGGCTGCGCCGGGAAACGAAGTCGTTGTAGGCCTCGTTGGCCTCCCGGCCCAGGCCGCTGCCCAGGGTGGCGGTGGCCGAGGTGAAGGCCATCTGCGCAGCGAAGTCCTGCTTGCGCAGGGCCTTCTGTTCATCGGCGGTGGTGGCCTTCAGCCACTGCGCGTAGACCTCGCGCAGCGGCGCGGCATGCGCCTCGAAGGCCGGTGCCAGCGCCGGCAGGCTGGCCGGTGCCGGTTCAAGGCTGTATGCCGGGGCCACGTAGCCGGCCGGCTGTTCGCGCTTGAACGCGCCCGGCTCGCCCATGCCTTCCTCGACGTAGGCGATGAAATCCGGTGCCGTGAACACCTTGGCGACGATCTGGCCACCACTGGAATCGACGTGGGCGACCACCTTTTCCTTCGGGAACGGTTCGCGCACGCCGTAGGTCCAGGTCTTGTCGATGAACAGTTCGTGGCTCTTCTCGAACGGGCCCTCGAAGTCGACGCCGCCCAGCTCGATGCCAGCCTTGCCGGTGCCGAAGTTCTTCAGCTTGCTCTCGTCGGTGACATAGACCTCGCGAGCGATCACGTACTCGCTCAGGGTCGGGTTGATCAGGCCGCCGCGGCCATCGACGTAGACGATGAAGCGCACATCGCCGAGCGTGTCGGTGTGCAGGCGATGCTCGCCAATGGCCAGGGAGACCGGGCGCGAGCCGTGCGCAGCCACTGGCAGGTCCTGGCCGTCGATGCTCAGCGCCAGCGGCGTGTCGGTCGGGTTGTCGATCTGGAACTCGATCTTCGACGGCGAGCAGGCGGCCAGCGCCAGTGTGGCAACGAACGGGAACAGCAGGGTCTTCATCGGCAATCGTCCTTGATGACTGGAACGGGAAAACAGGAACACGAAGCAGCCAGCCTCAGCTGGCCCACGGCGGGCTGTAGCGCACCTTCAGCGTGCGTACGGCCGGGTCGGCGCGCAGCGCCTCCATCAGCTTGGAATCGATGCGCACTGCGCTCTGCCCGGAGACATCCAGCATGCCGGCGACACCGCCGTGCGGGCCCTTCAGCAGCAGGTCCAGGCGCAGCGGCGTCCGCCCCGGGCGATGGCGGTCGAGCAGGGCATTGATGCGCTCCCAGACCGGGCGCTGCTGGCGCAGGTCCAGGCGCAGCGACAGCCGCGTGGCGTAGTTGGCGCAGACTTCGTCGAAGTCCCAGCACTGGCGGATGCGCAGCGCGTAGCCACCGTTGAACTCGTCCTCGCGCAGGCCGCCCTTGACCACCAGGATGCGGTCCTTGGTCATCAGGTGGCCGAACTCGGCCATTGCATCGGAGAACGCACTGCACTCGACGCGGCCGCGGCCATCCTCCAGCTGGATGAAGATCTGGCTTTCGCCCTTGCGGCGCACGCCGACCACCTGGCCGGCCAGCACGGTCTGCACCTCCGGGCGCCAGCGCTTCTCGCCGCCACCGCCGCCACCGCTGTTGGCGCTCCAGATTTTCTCCACCGAACCCAGGTCGTTGCCTACCAGATCGCGCACATCGTCGCGCCAGGGATCGAACGGGTGGCCGCTGAGGTAGAAGCCCAGCGTATCGCGCTCGCCGTTGAGGCGCTGCAGCAGCGGCCATTCTTCGGCTTCCGGCAGGTCCAGCTGGATCGAAACGGTGCTCGGATCGGGCCCGCCAAACAGCGAATTCTGCCCGGACGCACGCTCGCGTGCCATCTGGTCGGTGGCCTTGATCACTTCCGGCAGCTGCAGCATCAGCGAGGCACGGTTGCGGCCGAGTTCATCGAGCGCACCGCAGTTGATCATCGCTTCCAGCGTGCGCCGGTTGAGCTTGGCCGAGCCGACGCGGGTGCAGAAGTCCAGCAGATCCTTGAACGGTCCGCCCTTCAGTCGTTCCTCGACCACCGCTTCGCAGGCGCCCTGGCCGACGCCCTTGATCGCGCCCAGACCGTACTGGATCGTGTCCGGCGTGACCGCTTCGAACATGAAGGCCGACTGGTTCACCTTCGGCGGCAGCACGGTCAGGCCGAGGTTGCGCACCTCGTCGAGGAAGCCAACCACCTTGTCGGTGTTGTCCAGGTCCGAAGACAGCGTGGCCGCCATGAACTCGGCCGGGTAATGGCGCTTCAGCCAGGCGGTCTGGTAGCTGACCAGTGCGTATGCAGCGGCGTGCGACTTGTTGAAGCCATAGCCGGCGAACTTCTCCATCAGGTCGAAGATTTCGTCGGCCTTGGGGCCGTCGACGCCGCCCTTGGCTGCACCTTCGCGGAAGATCTCGCGGTGCTTGGCCATTTCCGCCGGCACCTTCTTGCCCATCGCGCGTCGCAGCAGGTCAGCGCCGCCCAGCGAGTAGCCGCCGACGATCTGCGCCATCTGCATCACCTGCTCCTGGTACACCATGATGCCGTAGGTGTCCTTCAGGATCGCTTCGGTGCGCGGATCGGGATAGATGATCTCTTCCTGGCCGTGCTTGCGCGCGTTGAAGGAGGGAATCAGGTCCATCGGGCCGGGGCGATACAGCGACACCAGCGCGATCAGGTCTTCGAAGCGGTCGGGGCGCGCGTCCTTCAGCAGGCGGCGCATGCCCGAGGATTCGAACTGGAACACCGCGCCGGTGTTGCCGTTGGCGAAGATGTCCTTGTAGGTGGGCGCATCGTCGAGCGGGATCGCGGCAATGTCGACCGGCGGAATGCCCGCGCGTTCGTGGCGCTTGTTGATCGCCTTCACTGCCCAGTCGATGATGGTCAGCGTGCGCAGGCCGAGGAAGTCGAACTTCACCAGGCCCACTTCTTCCACGTCGTTCTTGTCGAACTGGGTGACCGGGTTCTTGCCGAGCCCATTTTCGTCGTGTTCGGCGTACAGCGGGCAGAACTCGCTCAGCGGCTCGGGCCCGATCACCACGCCACCGGCGTGCTTGCCGGCGTTGCGGGTCAGGTCTTCCAGCTGCAGCGCCAGATCGATCAGGTCGCGGACATCGTCCTCGGTCTCATAGCGCTGGATCAGTTCGGCCGAGGCCATTTCCGAGCTCGGGCCTTCCTTGCCCTTGCCCAGCGCATCCTTCAGGTGGATGCCCAGGATGTTCGGGATCAGCTTGGAAACACCGTCGACCAGGCCATACGGGAAGCCGAGCACGCGGCCGGAGTCGCGCACCACCGCCTTGGCGGCCATGGTGCCGTAGGTGATGATCTGGCTGACGCGCTCGCGCCCGTACTTGCGGGCGACGTAGTCGATCACCTCGTCGCGGCGGTCCATGCAGAAGTCGATGTCGAAGTCGGGCATCGACACGCGTTCCGGGTTCAGGAATCGCTCGAACAGCAGGTTGTACGGCAGCGGGTCCAGATCGGTGATCTTCAGCGCCCAGGCCACCAGCGAGCCGGCACCCGAGCCGCGGCCGGGACCGATCGGGATGCCCTGGTTCTTGCCCCACTGGATGAAGTCGGCCACGATCAGGAAGTAGCCGGGGAAGCCCATCTTGATGATGGTGTTGAGCTCGAACTCCAGGCGCTCGAAGTACTCCTCACGGGTCTTGCCCGGCGCCAGCGGATTCTTCTCCAGGCGCTCTTCCAGGCCGTCGCGCGACATCTTCTGGATCCAGGTGTCCAGGGTCTCGTCGTCGGGCACCGGGTAGTTGGGCAGGAAGTAGGTGCCCAGCCGCATCTCGATGTTGCAGCGCTCGGCCAGCGCCAGCGTGTTGTCGATCGCATCGGGGATGTCGGCGAACAGCGCGCACATCTCCTCGGCCGACTTCAGGTACTGCTGGTCGCTGTACTCGCGCGGACGCTTGGGATCGTCCAGCACGCGGCCGGTGGAAATGCACACGCGCGCTTCGTGCGCGCTGAAATCCGACGGCGACAGGAAGCGCACGTCATTGCTGGCGACCACCGGCAGGCCGCGCTGGCCAGCGGCCATCAGCGCGAACTGGTTGAAGGTTTCCTCGCCCTCGCGGCCGGTACGGGTCAGCTCCAGGTGCAGGCCATCGCCGAATACGCGCTGCCAGTCGGCCAGCTGCTGCTCGGCCAGTTCATGCTTGCCGTCCAGTGCCAGGCGCCCGGCCAGGCTCTGCCGGCCGGCCAGCGCGAACAGGTTGGCGTTGCCGGCCTTCAGCCAGTCCGGGTGGATGGCCACACCGCCTTCCGGGCGATGGCCTTCCATCCAGGCGCGGGTCAGCAGCCGCGACAGGCTCAGGTAGCCCTCGCGGTCGCGGCACAGCAGGGTCATCCGCCACGGGTCCTGGCCTTCCTCGGCGATCAGCACGTCGGCACCGGCGATCGGCTTGATGCCCACGCCTTCGGCGGCCTTGTAGAACTTGACCAGGGCGAACAGGTTGTTGAGGTCGGTCACCGCCAGCGCAGGCAGGCCGAGCTCGACCGAGCGCGACAGCAGGTTGGCCTGCTTGGCCTTCTTCGGGTCCGCCTGGTCCGGCTTGGCCGGCACGCGGATGGTCGAGTCCGCCAGCGAGAACTCGGTGTGGACGTGGAGATGTACGAAGCGGGAGTTGGACATGCCGGACCAGGTTGGAGCGCGCGGGCCCCGGGTGCTGACGGAGGTTCGTCGCCGGGGTCGGGAAGCGCTGGAATGCCCGGTCAGGGTAGCGAGGGCAGGGGGTTGCCACAAGGCTTGACAGGCCCCGGAGGACGACCGGGTTCAGGCGTGCGGGAGCCCGTTTCCTGTAGAGCCGAGCCCACGCTCGGCTGCTGCGGAAAGCCGAGCATGGGCTCGGCTCTACAAGGTCAACCGAGGCACTCCCGCACCGGGGCGAAGCTGCGCCGGTGCTCCACGCAGGGGCCGTGCTCGCGCAGGGCGGCCAGGTGGGCCGGAGTGCCATAGCCCTTGTGCTGCTCGAATCCATACTGAGGGTGGCGGGCGTGCACGGCCTGCATGTAGCGATCGCGCGAGACCTTGGCCAGGATCGATGCGGCCATGATCGCGCGGTCGATGCCATCACCGCCGACCAGCGCCTGCGCCGGCAGTACCAGGCCCTTGGGCACCACGTTGCCGTCGATGCGGGCGAAGCCGGCCACATGGGCGACCGCTGCAACGACGTCACGCATGCCCTGCAGGGTGGCCTGGTAGATGTTCAGGCGGTCGATGGTGTCCACGTCCACCAGCACCACATGCCAGGCCAGGGCGCGCTCGATGATGCGGTCATGCAGCTGCTCGCGGCGGGCAGCGGTCAACTGCTTGGAATCATCCAGGCCGTTGATGCGTGGCCGTGACGGATCGAATACCACCGCCGCCACCGCCACCGGCCCAGCCAGCGGGCCACGCCCGGCCTCGTCGACACCGGCGACCAGGCGCTCCGGCTCGATCACTGCCGTACCGTCGAACAGGGTCAGGCTGGCTGCTGCGGCGTGGCGGCGGCTCATGCCTGCGCCTGGTCGCGCATCAGCAGCTCGCCGACGGCATCGGCGGCACGCGCCGAGGCGTTGCGTCGCAGTCGCTGGTGCAGGCGCACGTACGTGTCCTGCAGGTCGCTCACCCGCTGCGGGTGGTCGAACCACTGCTGGATGGCCGAGGCCAGCCTGTCCGGCGTGCAGTCGTGCTGCATCAGTTCCGGCGCCAGGTCCTGGCCGGCCAGGATGTTGGGCAGGGCGAAGCGGTCGACCTTGATCAGGCCAAGCGCCTTGACCAGTCGATAGGTCAGTTCGTTGACGCGGTAACCGACCACCATCGGCCGCTTCACCAGCATGGCTTCCAGGGTCGCGGTGCCGGAGGCCAGCACCACCACGTCGGCGGCGATCATCGCGTTGCGCGCCTGGCCGTCAAGCACGTGCGAGTAGGCCACCGGCAGCGCCGAGCGCGACAGCTGTTCTTCGATCAGCTGCCTGCAGGCCGGGTTGGCGGCAGGCACCACCACATGCAGGCTCGGAATGCGTTCGGAGACCTGCCAGGCGGCTTCGAAGAACGGCTCGCCCAGGCGCGAGATCTCGCCGAGGCGGCTGCCCGGCAACACCGCCAGCACCTTGGCCGAGGCCGGCAGGCCGAGCGCGGCGCGTGCTTCCTCGCGGTTGCCCTGCAGCGGAATGTCATCGGCCATCGGGTGGCCGACGAAGCGCGCGTCGATGCCGTGCCGGGCATAGATCGGCGGCTCCATCGGGAACAGGCACAGCACCAGGTCGGCGCTGCTGCCGATTTTCTCGGCGCGCTTTTCGCGCCAGGCCCAGACTGACGGGCTGACGTAATGGACGGTGCGCACGCCGCGCTGTTTCAACCAGCGCTCGATGCCCAGGTTGAAGTCGGGGGCGTCGATGCCGATGAAGACGTCCGGCTGCCAGTCCAGCGCACGCTGGCGGAATGCCGAGCGCAGCTTGAGCAGGCGCGGCAGGTGGCGCAGCACTTCGGTCAGGCCCATCACCGCCAGCTCGCTGGCATCGTGCCAGGTCTGGCAGCCGGCGCTGCGCATGGCATCGCCGCCGATACCGGCGAACTCGGCATTCGGGAAGCGCGCCTTCAGTTCACGCACCAGGCCCGCACCGAGCAGGTCGCCGGAGGCTTCACCGGCAACCAGCGCGATCCGCAACGGGCGCTCGCTGAGCACCCGCTGCGCGGGAACGCTGCCGGCCATCGAGGCCAGCGGGATCACCGCGGCGCCGGCCGGCGCCTGGCCGGTCGAGCTGCTCATCGCAGCAGGGGCCTCTCGGCGTGCTCGATGAAGTCCAGCATCGCCTTCACGTCGTCGCTGTCACGCGCCTGTTCGGTCAGCTGCACCTTGGCCTCTGCCAGCGGCAGGCCCGCAACGTACAGCGTGCGGTACGCACGCTTGATGGCCGAAATGCGGTCAGCGTCGAAGCCGCGCCGCTTCAGGCCTTCACTGTTGATGCCACGCGGGCGTCCCAGCGAATCGGTACCGACCATGGTGAACGGCGGTACATCACCATTGGTCAGCGCGCCCATGCCGAGGAAGGCATGCGCGCCGATGCGGCAGAACTGGTGGGCACCGGCGAAGCCGCTGATGATCACGTAGTCGCCCACGGTCACGTGGCCAGCCAGAGTGGTGTTGTTGGAGAACACGCAGAAGTTGCCGACATGGCAGTCGTGCGCCACGTGCGTGTAGGCCAGCATCCAGTTGTCGTTGCCGATGGTGGTGATGCCGCCGCCGCCGCCGGTGCCACGGTTGAGCGTGACGAACTCGCGGAACACGTTGCGATCGCCGATCACCAGTTCGGTGCGCTCGCCGCCGAACTTCTTGTCCTGCGGCTCGCCACCGATCGCGGCATGGCCGACGAAGCGGTTGTCGCGGCCGATCCGGGTCGGGCCGTGGATGCTGCAATGGGGGCCCACCACCGTGCCGGCACCGATTTCAACGTCGGGGCCGATCAGGGTGAAGGCGCCCACCTGGACATCGTCGGCCAGGCGTGCGGCCGGGTCGATGACGGCGGTGGGGTGGATCCGCGGTGCGTTGTCAGTCATTGCTGCCTCCAGTGGATCAGCCCTTGGCGCCGGCACACATGACCTCGGCCGACGCGACGACTTCGCCGTTGACCTTGGCTTCGCCGTAGTACCAGCCCATGTTGCGGATCAGGCGCTTCATCTGCACGTCCAGCATCAGCACGTCACCGGGCACGACCTGCTTGTTGAAGCGGGCGTTTTCCACCTTGACCATGTAGAACAGCTTGGACTGCGCATCGCGGCCGAGCGTGAGCTGGGTCATGACGCCGCCAGCCTGCGCCAGCGCTTCGATGATCAGCACCCCGGGCATGATCGGGCGGCCCGGGAAGTGGCCCTGGAAGAACGGCTCGTTGATGCTGACGTTCTTCTGCGCCAGGATCCGCTTGGCCTCGACGTCGAGTTCAAGCACCCGGTCCACCAGCAGGAACGGGTAGCGGTGCGGAAGCAGTTCCTGGATCTGGCAGACGTCGATCGGAAGCTGCAGCGAATCGTTCATTCTTTCTCCTTGCCAGCAGCCAGAACGCGGCGAGCCAATGCGTCCAGCTGCTTGAAGCGCGCGGCGTTCTTGCGCCACGTGCGGTTGTCGGTCAATGGGGTGCCGGACGAGTACTCGCCCGGCTCATGGATGGAGTTGCGGACCACCGACTTGCCGGTGATCACGACCTTGTCGCAGATCTCGAGGTGGCCGACCACGCCAACGTGGCCGCCGAGCAGGCAGTAGCGGCCGATCTTGGCGCTGCCGGCGATGCCGGTGCAGCCGGCAATGGCCGAGTGCGCGCCGATCTGCACGTTGTGCGCGATCTGCACCAGGTTGTCCAGGCGCACGTCTTCGTCCAGCACGGTGTCTTCCAGCGCACCACGGTCGACGCAGGTGTTGGCGCCGATCTCGCAGTCATCGCCGATGCGGACGCCGCCGAGCTGCGGCACCTTGATCCACTTGCCGGCGTCCATCGCCAGGCCGAAGCCGTCGGCGCCGAGCACGGCACCGGGATGCACGCGCACGCGCTTGCCCAGCCTGACCCGGGTGACCAGGGTCACGCGTGCGATCAGCTCACAGCCGGAATCCAGGCTGCAGTCCTCGCCGATCACGCTGCCGGTGCCGATGATGCAGTTCTCGCCGACGACGCTGCGCGCACCCACTGAGACGAACGGGCCGATATGGGCGCTGGCCGCGACCTGGGCGCTGGGATCGATCACTGCGCTGGGATGGATGCCCGGCGGGCGGGTCGGCGCGATGTCGAACAGTGCGGCAATCTTGGCGAATGCGGTGTACGGGTCCTTGGCGACGAGCGCGGCGCCGGGGGCGGCCTCGACGTCATCGGCACGCAGGACCACCAGCGAGGCCTGGCTGTCGGCCAGCTGGGCGCGGTAGCGCGGGTTGGCGAGGAAGGTCAGCTGGCCAGGGCCGGCATGGGCGAGGGTGGCCACGCCATGGATGGCGGTAGCGGGATCGCCATGGACCTGCAGGCCGAACTGCGCGGCGAGTTGCTGGGCGGTGTAGGTGGGAGTATTCACGGCGGGAGTTTAACGTGTGACGCCATTGCGGTCATGCGGGGGGCATATGCAGCCAACGGCAGGGCCCCTCGCGGCCGGCAGAGCCAGTGTCATGGGCTGGGTCGGACGGGGCGGGACTGCGGGGGGCGGCGCAAGTACGTCCATGTAGCCTTGGTCGCCGCATCCATGCGGCTCACACCCCCGCAGCCCCGCCCCATCCGACCTCCGACGGCTTGGCGCGAGTGCCAGCCACGGAAAAACAGAAAAGATCAAAAGCAGAGCGGACGCTTCCGGCATCCAGGCCAAACGAAAACGCCGGGCAGAGCCCGGCGCTTCGCACCCCGTTTGGTGGAGAGCCCCCCTTTGTTAAGGGGGGCGCGCCAGCGGCGCGGGGGATAGGTGAAATGCGCGGGCAATTCACCGGAGGTGGATCAGTTCTGAGGAACAAAGTTCCTCAGAACTGGCCACCGAACGTGAATTGCAGGCGCTCGATCTTGTCATCGTCTTCCTTCTTCAACGGGAAGGCGTAGCTGATCGAGATCGGGCCGACCGGGGCGCGCCACAGCAGGGCCACACCGGTGGATACGCGCAGCTCGTTGGCCTTGAAGTTGTCCACGCCGGTATACACGTTGCCGAAGTCGACGAAGGCCGACACGCGCGCCGACGGGCTGTCGAACAGGCGCGGGAAGTAGGCTTCCACCGAACCGACGGTCTTCAGCGAGCCACCCAGCGGCTGGCCTTCCGGATAACCAGTGGTGACTTCGCGCGGGCCGAGGGTGTTGTCCTCGAAGCCGCGTACCGAGTTGGTACCACCGGCGTAGAAGTTCTCGAAGAACGGCAGGCCGCTGGCGGTGACGGTGCGGGTGGTGCCATCCGGATTGGTCAGCGTACGGGTGTAGTCCTTGCCGTAGGCATCGCCGTAGCCGATTTCGGCGCGGGTGTTGATCACCAGCGACGGCATGATCGGCCAGTACTTGCTGATCTGGTAGTTCAGCTTGTAGTACTCGATGGTCGAACCCGGCAGTGTGGTTTCCAGGCCCACGCGCTGGTAGGTACCGCGGGTCGGCATGAAGTAGTCGTTGCGCGAGTCGCGCGCCCAGCCCAGCTCGGTGCGCCAGGCATGGAAGGTGCGCTTACCGACGGCGTTGATGTAGTCGATGATCGACTGCGGGGTCGAGCCCTGGTAGGTGGTGATCTGGTTGCTGTCGATGCCGAACATCAGCGAGACGGTATCGGTCTCGGTCAGCGGCACACCGAACACCACCTGCGCGGCACCGTTGGTGCTGTTGTACTGCGCGGTGTTGAAGTCGGAGTAATCCAGTTCGCGCCAGGACAGGTTGTAGCCCAGCGACACGCCGTCATCGGTGAAGTACGGGTTGGTGTAGCTGAAGCCGTAGCGCTGCAGGTAGCTGCTGCGCGAGGCTTCGACCGACACGCGGTTGCCGCCGCCGAGGAAGTTGTTCTGCGACAGCTGCACCGAGGTGGTCATGCCGTAGGACTGCGAGTAGCCCAGGCCGAACACGAAGCTGCCCGAGGTGGTTTCCTTGACGTTGTAGACGACGTCGACCTGGTCGTTGCTGCCGCTGACGGCCGGGGTCTCCACTTCCACCGATTCGAAGTAGCCCAGGCGCTGCAGGCGGATCTTGGAGCGGTCGATCGCGGCCTGCGAGTACCAGCTGTTCTCGAACTGGCGCATTTCGCGACGCATCACTTCATCGGACGTGCGGGTGTTGCCGCGGAACAGGATGCGGCGCACCGACACGCGCGGGCCGGGCACGACCTGCATGTTGATGGCCACGGTCTGCTCGGCGCGGTTGGTGGTCGGGATCGGGTTCACCTTGGCGAACGCGTAGCCGATGTTGGACAGCGAATTGGTGATGGTGTCCGAGCTGAATTCCAGCAGGGCACGCGAGAACGTGTCGCCGGACTTCTGGATCACCATGCGCTCGACGTCCTCCTGCGGGAGGATGGTGTCGCCGCTGACCTTGATCTCGGAGATCTTGTACTGCGCACCCTCGGTCACGCCCGCGGTCAGGAACATGTCGCGCTTGTCGGGGCTGATCGAGACCTGGGTGGAATCGATGCTGAAATCGACGTAGCCGCGATCCAGGTACCAGGAGTTGAGCTTTTCCAGGTCGCCGGACAGCTTTTCCTTGGAGTACTGGTCGTCACGGCGGTACCACGACGCCCAGTTGTGCTCCTTGGACTCCCAGGTCTCCAGGATGTCCTTGCTCTCGAACTTTTCGGTGCCCACCAGGTTGACGTGGCGGATCTTGGCGGCCTTGCCTTCCTTGATGGCGATGGCGATGTCCACGCGGTTGCGGTCCAGCGGGCTCACCGTCGGGGTGATGTCGACGTTGTACTTGCCACGGTCGTTGTACTGGCGGCGCAGTTCCTGGGTCACGCGGTCCAGGCTCAGGCGATCGAAGGTGCCGCCCTCGGTCAGGCCGATGTCGGACAGGCCCTTGAGCAGCTGGTCGGACTTGATGTCCTTGTTGCCGGTCACGGTCAGCTTGTTGATCGCCGGGCGTTCCTTGACGGTCACCACCAGGATCGTGCCCTGGCGGTCCAGCTGCACGTCTTCGAAGAAGCCGGTCTTGTACAGGGCGCGGATCGTCTCGCCGACCTTGTTGTCGGTGATCGTCTCGCCGCGTTCCACCGGCAGGTAGGTGAACACCGTGCCCGAGCTGATGCGCTGCAGGCCATCGACGCGGATGTCGCTGACAGTGAAGGGCTCGGCTGCCTGGGCCAGGGCGGGAGCGCCGGTGACGGCGGCGAGGGCGAGGGCCAGCAGGCGGCGATTGGGGAGTCGCGTCATGTCACGTCCGGTAGGAAGGTCGATTTCATTGGTGCGGGATGCCGACGCTGTAGACGGCAACAACGTGGAAAAGTTCATCGCGGGACCAGGCCGAGGATGTCGTTGTAGAACGCCAACCCCATCAGCCCGGCCAGCAACGCCAGGCCGATGTATTGGCCGGCGGCGATGGCACGCTCGCTCAGCGGGCTGCCCTTGACCAACTCGATAAGGTAATACAGCAGGTGGCCGCCGTCCAAGATCGGGATCGGCAGCAGGTTGATGATGCACAGGCTGAGCGACAGCAGGGCAAGGAACTGCAGGAACCAGTCGAGGCCGCGCTTGGCCGAGACATTGGCCACGCGGGCGATCGTGACCGGCCCGGAAACGTTCTGCAGCGAGGCCTTGCCGGTCACGATGCGGCCCATCATGCCCAGCGAGTCGGCGGCCAGGCGGCCGGTCTCGCGCACCGCCACGGTCACCGCATCCAGCGGGCCATAGCGCAGCAGGGTGTCATAGGAGGGGCTGTAGCTGGTGGGGAAGCCGACGCCGATCTGCCAGACCGGATTGCCCTTGCCGTCCTTGCCCTGGCGCGGGGTGACTTCCAGCGCCAGGCGCTCGCCGCCACGCAGGACCTCGATCATTCCCGGCCCGCCGGCACGGCCCAGGGCCTGGATCTCGCCGATCACCTGGTCGACGCTGTCGATGCGCTGGCCGTCGATGGCCACGATCAGGTCGCCTGGCTGCAGTTGCCCTGCCACCACGGAGTCCGCAGTCAGCGACTCCACTTGCGCCGGCTGCAGCCACGACTGCCAGTGCAGGCCAGCCAGGATCGGCACCCGCCGCTCATCGAAACCCGCCGGCAGCTGCGACAGCGGCAGGGTGCGCGTGCGTACCTGGTCGGCCGTATCCAGCACTTCCAGCTTCACGTCGCGGCGGTCCATCGCGGCTGCGGTCAGCGCCATGCTGGCCTCGCCGAGGGTGACCACCTGGCGGTCGTCCACGCGCAGCACGCGGTCGCCGCTGGCCAGGCCGGCACTGGCGGCGATGCCGCTGACACGGCCGATGGTGGGCGAGTAATCCTGCTTGCCGATCACGAACATCGCCCACAGCAGCAGGATGCACAGCAGCAGATTGGCGATCGGGCCGGCGGCAACGATCGCGATGCGCTGCCAGACGGTCTTGTGGTTGAAGGCCTGGCCGCGCTCGTGCGGGTGGACTTCGACCTCGCGTTCGTCGAGGAACTTCACGTAACCGCCCAGCGGGATGGCGGCGATGGCGAACTCGGTGCCGTGCCGGTCGCGGCGCGACCACAGCGGCCGGCCGAAGCCGACCGAGAAACGCAGGATCTTGACCCCGCACAGGCGCCCGACCCAGTAATGCCCGAACTCGTGAAAGGTGACCAGCAGCCCGAGGCTGACGATCATCCACCAGACCGATCCGATGAAGTCAGTCATGCAGGCTCACAGTGGTGGGCAAGGGCGGCGGCGTCATGCTGGGCGAGGCGGTCGTTCAGGCGGCGTCGATGGCGTTCAGGGTGAGCTGGCGTGCCCGCTGGTCGGCGGACAACAGGACCTCCAGTGTATCGGCTGGCTGGGTCGGCAGTGTTGAAAGAGCGTTAGCAACCAGCTCCGGGATCGTCAGGAAACCGATCCGGCCCTGAAGAAACGCTGAAACCGCCTCTTCATTGGCGGCGTTCAGCACTGCCGGCGCGGTGCCGCCGGCCTGCATCGCCTGCCAGGCCAGCGCCAGGCAGGGGAAGGCGTCGGTATCCGGGGCCTCGAAATCCAGGCGGCCCTGGGCCAGCAGGTCCAGCCCGGCCACGCCCGATTCGATGCGCTGCGGCCAGCCCAAGCCAACGGCGAGGGTGGTGCGCATGTCCGGCAGGCCCATCTGGGCCAGGGTCGAGCCATCGACGAACTCGACCAGCGAATGGACCAGGCTCTGCGGGTGCACCAGCACCTCGATGCGCTCGCCTGGCACGCCGAACAGGTGGTGGGCCTCGATGACTTCCAGGCCCTTGTTCATCAACGTCGCCGAATCGACCGAGATCTTCGGCCCCATCGACCACTTGGGGTGGGCAACGGCCTGGGCGGGGGTGACCTGGGCCAGCTCGGCGCGGCTGCGGCCACGGAACGGGCCGCCGGAGGCGGTCAGCAGGATCCGGCGCACGCCGGCGCCGTCGACACTGGCATCGCGCGAGCGCAGGCACTGAAAGATCGCGCTGTGCTCGCTGTCGATCGGGATGATTTCGGCACCGGCACGTTCGGCCGTCCGGGTCAGCAGTTCGCCGGCCAGCACCAGCGATTCCTTGTTGGCCAGCAGGATGCGCTTGCCGGCGGCGGCGGCAGCCAGGGTCGAGGACAGGCCGGCCGCGCCGACGATGGCCGCGACCACGGTATCGCAGGCATCGCTGGCGGCCAGCTGGTCCAGCGCGGCCTGCCCGGCATGGGCCTCGGTGGCCAGTCCGGCCTCGCGCAGGCCGTCACGCAGCTCGGCGAACAGCGATGCGTCGGCGATCACCGCGTGCGCGGGTTTGTGCTGGCGGCACAGCGCCAGCAGCGCCTGCACCTGGCGGCCGGCAGCGAGCACCGTGGCCTGGTAGCGGTGCGGGTGGCGGGCGATCACGTCCAGCGTGGAGGCGCCGATCGAGCCGGTAGCGCCGAACACGGCGACCCGGCGCAGGTCTGCAGCTGCATTCATGGTCAGAACCCGAAGATTTCCTTGCCCAGCGCGAACACCGGCACGGCGGCGAGGACGCCGTCGACTCGGTCGAGCACGCCACCGTGGCCTGGGATCAGGTGGCCCGAGTCCTTGGCGCCTGCATGGCGCTTGATCAGGCTCTCGAACAGGTCGCCCAGGACCGAGGCGAACACCGCCACCACCGCGGTGATCAACAGGCCGGGCAGGTGTGCGGCATCGATGCCAGCCAGCCAGCCCAGGCCGAGGGCCACGGCGACACCGGCCAGCAGGCCGCCGAACAGGCCTTCCCAGGTCTTGTTGGGGCTGATCCGCGGCGCCAGCTTGTGCTTGCCGAAATGGCGGCCAGCGAAATAGGCGCCCGAGTCGGCCGCCCACACCAGCGCCAGCGCAGCCAGCAGCCACAGGTGGCCCTGCTGGCCCGGCGGATCGCCGCCGGCATGGATCAGCACCAGCGCGGCCCACGCCGGCACGATGGCCAGGGTACCGGCCAGCATCTTCAGGATCCGCGAGGGTGCCGACGGCTGCGCACCGAAGTTGAAGAAGCGCAACCAGACCAGCGCGGCCAGCCACCAGGCAACGCCGGCCAGCGTGGTTATCTGGAACAGGACCAGGGTGCTGCCATCGGCCCAGACCAGCAGCACCATCAGCAGCAGGTTCAGCACCAGCAGCACAGTGCGCGCCAGGGTGTCTTCGATACCGGCCAGCTTCAGCCATTCCCACAGGCCGATCAGCAGCACGGCGGCGGCGGCGGCGGCCAGCCATTGCGTAGGCAGCAGCAGGATCGCCGCAATGGCTAGCGGCGCCATGATCAGCGCGGCAAGGACTCGGGTCTTGGTCATGGGCTGGAAGTCTCGGTGGCCAGTGCGGCAATCTGGGCGCTGGTCAGGCCGAAACGACGCTCGCGACCGGCATAGGCGTCGAGCGCCTGCTGCAGCTGCCCGGCGTCGAAGTCCGGCCACAGGGCCTCGGTGAACCACAGTTCGGTATAGGCGAGCTGCCACAGCAGGAAGTTGCTGATGCGGGTGTCGCCGCCGGTGCGGATGAACAGGTCCGGAGGCGGCAGGTCGGCCAGGGCCACCTGGCTGCCCAGCAGCGATTCATCGATCTGCTCGGGCAGAAGGCGACCGGCCGCCACTTCGACGGCCAGGGCGCGCGCGGCGCGGGCGATGTCCTGGCGGCCACCGTAGCTGGCGGCGATCGACAGGGTCAGGGTGGTGTTGTCGGCGGTGCGCTGCTCGGCCAGCTGCATGCGGCTGACCAGCCCGGCGCCGAAGCGCTCGCGTTCGCCGATGAAGCGCACGCGCACGCCACGCCGGTGCAGCTCGTCCACTTCGCGGTCGAGTGCACCGAGGAACAGCTTCATCAGCGCGTCCACTTCCTCCTGCGGCCGGCCCCAGTTCTCGCTGGAGAAGGCGAACAGGGTCAGCGCCGGAATGCCCAGTTCAAGGCAGCGCTCGATGGTGCGGTTGACCGCGCGCGCGCCGGCACGGTGGCCGATCACGCGGGGGCGACGGCGCTGCTGTGCCCAACGCCCATTGCCATCCATGATGATGGCAATGTGGCGGGGCAGGGAGGCAGGCAACGGAGGCGGGACTGAAGGCATCGACTTCAGACCGACAGCAGTTCTTTTTCCTTGTCGGAAACGACCTTGTCGACGTCCTTGATGTTGGCGTCGGTCAGCTTCTGGATGTCGTCTTCGCCGCGCTTCTTCTCGTCTTCGCTGATCGCCTTGTCCTTGACCAGCTTGGCGATTTCCTTGTTCGCGTCCTGACGGATGTTGCGGATCGCGATCTTGGCGCCTTCCCCTTCCTTCTGCACCTGCTTGACCAGCTCCTTGCGGCGCTCTTCGGTCGGCGGCGGCATGTTGATGCGGATCGCGGTGCCCAGCGTGTTCGGAGTGAACTCGGCGTTGTAGAGACCCTTTTCGATCTCCTTGATCATGCCTTTGTCGAACGGGGTGACCAGCAGCGAGTGGGCGTCGGCGTTGGAGATCGACGCGACCTGGTTCAGCGGGGTGCTGGCGTTGCCATAGGCGCTGACCGTCACGCGGTCCAGCAGGGCCGGGGTGGCACGGCCGGTCCGGATGGAGGTGAGGGTGTGCTTCAGAGCGTCAATGCTCTTGGCCATGCGCGTCTGCGCGTTGTTCTTGATGTCGTTGAGCATCGCCCGGTCCTGGATGTATCTGGAATCGGGCGATTA
This sequence comes from Stenotrophomonas sp. YJH_SMC_130, assembly GCF_059369035.1. Lineage (NCBI taxonomy): Bacteria > Pseudomonadati > Pseudomonadota > Gammaproteobacteria > Lysobacterales > Lysobacteraceae > Stenotrophomonas > Stenotrophomonas sp. YJH_SMC_130. The sequence continues at coordinate 326,412 of NZ_JCAFSH010000001.1, read as the reverse complement.
TAGGCGAATACGGGACGCTGCCGGGCCTGAATCGGCCCGGTTGTCGCTTTGCGCTCAGGCTCAGGCCGGGTCGCGGCCCTGGACCAGGGTGCCGATGTTCGCGCCGTTGAGGATCTTCAGCAGTTCGCCCGGCTGGCCCATGTCGAACACGCGCATCGGCAGGTCGCTGTCGCGGGCCAGAGCGAAGGCCGCCGTGTCCATCACTTCCAGGCCGCGGCGGATCACTTCGTCGTAGCTCAGGCTGTCGAAGCGGACCGCATCGCTGTGCTTGTTCGGGTCCTTGTCGTACACGCCATCGACCTTGGTGGCCTTCAGCAGCAGGTCAGCGCCGATCTCGATCGCGCGCAGCGCGGCGCCGGAGTCGGTGGTGAAGAACGGGCTGCCGACGCCGGCAGCGAAGATCACCAGGCGGCCCTTTTCCAGGTGGCGGATGGCGCGGCGGCGGATGTAGTCCTCGCACACGTCGTTGATCTTGATCGCGCTCATCACCCGGGCCTTGGCACCCAGCTTCTCGAGGGCGTCCTGCATGGCCAGGGCGTTGATGACGGTGGCCAGCATGCCCATCTGGTCGCCGGTTACGCGGTCCATGCCGCCGGCGGCCAGACCGGCGCCGCGGAAGATGTTGCCACCTCCGATCACCAGCGCGACCTCGGCACCGGCCTGCTGGGCTTCGATGACCTCACGGGCGAGGCGATTGATGATCTTCGGGTCGATGCCGTAGTCCTCGTCTCCCATCAGCGCCTCCCCGGACAGTTTCAGAAGGATGCGGCGATAGGCGAGCTTGGACATGGGGACCTCGGGTGCGTGGAAATCGCGGGCGATTCTACGCGCATGCGGCGTTGTGCCAAAGTGTTTTGTGCACTGCGGCGCAGAATCCGGTGGTTCGCCCGGTCGGCCGGGGCGTCCCGTTCAGCCCAGTTCGGCGCTGGCCGTGGCCGACAGCTCGTCATGGCCCAGCGCCCCCGGCGAGCGGGCGATCACCCGGTTGCGGCCCAGGTTCTTGGAGCGGTACAGCACGTCGTCGGCCGCGCGCAGCAGGTCCTGGACGTCGGCGAAGCGCTCGTAGCCGCCTTGGGTGGCCACGCCGGCGGAGAAGGTGACGAACAGCGGACCACCCTCCAGCTCGGCCATCGGCGTGGCGACGATGTTGGCCAGCACCCGGCGGATCACGTCCAGGGCCACGCTTTCGCTGGTGTTGGGCAGCAGCGCGACGAACTCCTCGCCGCCGAAGCGGGCCACGGTGTCGCTGTTGCGCAACTGGCCCTGCAGCTTGCCGGCGAAGGCGCGCAGCACCTCGTCGCCGGTCAGGTGGCCGTGGGCGTCGTTGATCTTCTTGAAGTCGTCCAGGTCGATGAAGGCCACCGACAGTGGCCAGCCCTGGCGGCCGGCACGCAGGAATTCCTCCTCCAGCACCGCTTCCAGCTGGCGGCGGTTGAGCACGCCTGTCAATGCATCACGATGGGCCTGGTCGGCCAGGCGCTTGGCGCGCGCCTCGAATTCGTCGGCACGGCGGCGTGCCTGGTCGGCATCCTGCAGTTCGCGCAGGTTGCGCAGCGTGGCCAGTTCCTGCGCGTGATCGATCAGCTCGCGTACCCGCGCCGGCGAATTGAGGCTGGCATCGAACAGGCTGGCGATGTCGGGCAAGGCCTCGCTGATGCGGGCCAGCACCTGGTCGAAGCGCGCGCTGTCCAGCTCCAGGCGGTCGTGCACCTGCTGCAGTGCGCGCTCGCGCGCGGCATCGGCATCGTTATCCAGCCAGATGTCGGCCACTGCGCCGGACAGTTGCACGCAGACCTGGAATGGCGATTCGGCGGCGTCCTCGTCCTCGCTGTGGCTGATGCTCTCCACCAGGTAACGTGGCAGGCCCCATTGCTCGGCCACCCAGGCGCCGACGTCGGCGTGGCTGCAGCCCAGCGCCTCGCGCTCGCGGGAAACCAGGTCGATGTTGTCGCGTGCCTCGCGCAGCAGTGGCAGGTAGCGCTCCGACTCGGCCTGGGCCAGGCACAGCACGCCCAGGTCCTGCAGCAGTCCGGCCAGCATCAGCTCCTCCAGCCGGCGCAGGCCGCGCGCCTGGCCCAGTTGGCTGGCGGCCAGGGCACTGAGGATGCTGCGCTTCCACGCGCGCTGGCGCAGGTCATGATCGGCGCCACCGCCGGTCAGGCCCTGGGTGACGGTGAAGCCGAGGGCGAGGCTGATCGTGGCGTTCAGGCCCAGCATGGTCAGCGCCTGGCCGAGGTTCTCGATGCGGCGGCGGCTGGCATACAGCGGCGAATTGGCGATGCGCAGCATGCGAGCGCTCAGCGCCATGTCGATGGCGATGATGTCGGCGGCGGTGGCGATGTCCGCTTCCGGGTCCTGAGCCAGTTCGATGATGCGCAGGGCAATACCGGGTGGCGAAGGCAGGTTGCGGCAGAGCGCCAGGGCAGCTGTCAGCTCGGGAGGCATGTCGGGTCGTTCAATTCCATTGGGACAAGAATACCTAGGAATGCATCACAGTCCGCGATTTTCGTTCCTGCTAAGTGACTGAGGATTCCCTGCGACTGAGTATCGGCTTGATTCGAGCGCAACGCAAAGGTGCCGGTTGTGCGCACCGACGGTGCGCACCCACCGATGGGCCATGGGTTAATCCCTGGGCCCATGCATAAAAAAAGAGCCGCGGTTTCCCGCGGCTCCTTCTGGTCGCTTCACAGCCGGAGGGCTGGAATCAGACCTGCATCGCCTTGGCAACTTCGGCGGCGTAGTCTTCCACCACCTTTTCGATGCCTTCGCCGACGATCAGCAGCTTGAAGCCTGCCACGTCCGCACCAGCGGCCTTGACCACCTGCTCGACGGTGGTGTCGCCCAGCACGTAGGTCTGGCCGTACAGGGTCACGTCGCTGACGATCTTGTTGATCTTGCCGCTGATGATCTTTTCCAGGATGTCGGCCGGCTTGGCCTTGTCCTTCTCGGTCATCTTGGCCAGCTCGATTTCCTTTTCCTTTTCAACGAACTCGGCCGGAACGTCCGCAGCCTTGTTGTGCGGCGGCTTCAGCGCGGCCACGTGCATCGCCAGGCCACGGGCCAGCTCGACGTCGCCGCCGATCAGGTCGACCAGCACGCCAACCTTGCCGTTGGTGTGGACGTAGGCACCGATGTTGCCGGTGGTGTCGACCTTGACCATGCGGCGGATCTGGATGTTCTCGCCCAGGGTCTGCACGGCGGTGGCGCGGGCTTCTTCAACGGTGCGGCCGTCGGCCAGCGTGGCGGCCTTCACGGCTTCGACGTCGTTGGCGCCCGATGCCAGGGCGGCAGCGGCGACGGCGTTGACGAAGGTCTTGAAGTTGTCGTCGTTGGCGACGAAGTCGGTTTCCGAGTTGACTTCGACCAGCACGGCCTTGCCGCCGTCCTGGGCCAGGCCCAGACGGCCTTCGGCGGCCACGCGGTCAGCCTTCTTGTCGGCCTTGGCAGCGCCGGACTTGCGCATGGCTTCAGCAGCGGCGTTGATGTCGCCGTTGGCTTCGGTAAGCGCCTTCTTGCATTCCATCATGCCGGCGCCGGTGCGCTCGCGCAGTTCCTTGACCAGGGAAGCAGTGATTTCCACGGGATTACCTCACGAAAGAAAGGGGTTGGGCCGGCATGGTGGCCGGCCCGTGTGACACGGTCCTGTCACGCGCCAGGGGCTGCGTGCAGGGAGGGTGGACGCCGGGCGTCCACCCGGGGCCTGGATCAGGCCTGGGCGTCGTCGCCCTTCTTGGCAGCCTTCTTGGCCGGAGCGCGGCGGGCCGGCTTCTCTTCGCCTTCAGCAGCGGCTTCCGCGAACTCTTCCTCGCGCACCGAAGCGGCGTGCGGCGCAGCGGCCTTGCCTTCCAGCACGGCGTCGGCAGCGGCGCGGGCGTACAGCTGCACAGCGCGGATGGCGTCGTCGTTGCCCGGGATGGCGTAGTCCACCAGTTCCGGGTTGTAGTTGGTGTCGACCACGGCGATGACCGGAATGCCCAGCTTCTTGGCTTCCTTGATCGCGATGTCTTCGTGGCCGATGTCGATCACGAAGATGGCGTCCGGCAGACGGTTCATGTCCTTGATGCCGCCCAGCGAGGCTTCCAGCTTGTCGCGCTCGCGACGCAGGCCCAGCACTTCGTGCTTGACCAGCTTCTCGAAGGTGCCGTCGGTTTCACCGGCTTCCAGTTCCTTCAGGCGGGCAACCGACTGCTTGACGGTACGGAAGTTGGTCAGGGTGCCGCCCAGCCAACGCTGGTTCATGAACGGCATGCCGCAACGCTCGGCTTCTTCCTTGATGGTTTCGCGGGCGCTGCGCTTGGTGCCCAGGAACAGGACGGTGCCGCGCTTCTGGGCAACCGACGAGATGAAGTTCATCGCATCGTTGAACAGCGGGACGGTCTTTTCCAGGTTGATGATGTGGATCTTGCCGCGGGCGCCGAAGATGTACGGAGCCATCTTCGGGTTCCAGTAGCGGGTCTGGTGGCCGAAGTGGACGCCGGCTTCCAGCATCTGACGCATGGTGACCTGGGGCATTGCAATACTCCTGATATGGAACCAGCGATTCCGCCCGCGGGATAGGTATGCGGGACGCGTGGAAGCGCGATCGGTTCCGGGGTTGGGCTTCCCTGTTGCCTCCGTGGCCGAACTCCTTGCGGAGCACCCCGGCACGGATGGGGGCAGCAGGTGTGGATTCACCGGTGACGTCCGGTGTGGACGGGCTCCCGCGCACGCAGGCGGCAGGAATCCGGTCGATTATAGCCCGCTGGGGGCGTCCGCTGCAATGGCAGGGTCAGATGCGGCCAGATCGACCTCGCGGCCGTCCTGCAGGCGGGCCCGGAAGTGGCCGCCCACATAGCCATCGGGGCGGGCAGGCAGGGGCCAGCGGCGTTCATGGCCTGCGAGGATGTAGCCGGCCAGCCCGGCCACCAGCAGCGACGATTGGCCGTCGGCCGCTGTGAACCGCAGATCGTGCAGGCGGCCATGCAGCGTACTGGAATTGCTGAGTCGCAGCATGGCCTGAGGCCCATGTGCCTCGACGCGGGCCTGCAGCCGGGCCTGCAGCGCTGGCGCCGCTGGGCCGCGGAACAACGGCAGCGAGTAGCGGGGCAATCCCGGCAAGGCCGGCGCCAGTACGATCCGATAGGCCTGTTCACCCACCGATGCTGGCGGACCGCCTGGCAGCAGCCAGACGCGCTGGGTGCTGCCAGGGGCCAGGTCCAGCCGCGCGGGGCTGACCCGGATCCGGTCGCTGGGCTGCAGTCGTTCGGCGTCCAGTTGCTGCTCCCAGGCCAGCACCTGCACCTGGCCCTGCCAGCGGCCGGGCCCCGGATTGCGCAGCCATAGTTCGGCGCGGCCGCCTTCGGCGGGTAGCTGCAGGGTGGTCGGCAACAGCTCCAGCGCCGCCGAGGGCTGCGCCAGCAGCAGTCCAAGCAGGATCAGCAGCGCGCGCATCAGTAGATGAGGGTCACGGAGGGCATTGCGCTGTCGTCTGTCGCCGGTGGTGCGAGGTCGCGGACCTGGGGCGGCACCTTGGGGGCGTCACTGCGCTGGTGTGGCGCCGCGCAACGGGGAGCGCCGGCATCGTCGCTGCAGGATTCGACCACGGTCAGCCGGATCTGCAGCGTGCTGCTGCGCGGTTCGGCGCGGGCCGGCGTGCTGGCGACCAGCATCGCCCCGATCAGAAATGCGCGAACCACCTGCCACCCACCGTGCTGAAAGACTCGCTGCGCGGTATCGGCCGGATGCGCCGCAACTGTAGCGCCGAGCCCGCGCTCGGCACGGCCTTCGTCCGGTGGGTGCCGACCGTTGGTCGGTACGCAGGTCAGTAGGTGATCGTCACCGTCACCAGGTCGTTGTAGGTGCCGGCCGGGGGCTGGCCGGTGACCGGCGGTACCCGGCCGTAGATGGTCAGCTGCTGTGCGCTTCCGGTGCCGGTGCTGCTGGCCGTGTCGACCGTCAGGGTGTTGCCCCAGCGCTGGCTTCGTGCCGGATCCCGGTACAGCTCGTAGGGCAGGTAGTAGGTGCCGCTGCCGATGGTGGTGGCCATGCGCCGGGTGGTGGTGGCGGCGGGATTGTTCTGGCCGTTGTTCAGGCCGACCTGGAAGGCGGTGTTCTTCAGGCAGGTCAGGGTCAGGGTGGCGGTCTGGTCGATGTTGGCCGGGATGCCGCCGGTGACGTTGCCGAAATTCATGTTGGTGGTGACGTAGCTGCCGCACTGCGGCAGCACGTTGGCGGTGGCGGTGAAACTGAAGGCCGCGCTCGCGCTGTTGGTACCGGTGGCGCCGCCGTTGCAGGTGGCGGGAACGGTGGCGGTGCCGAGCAGGACTTCGTTCCAGGCCCAGGTCAGCACCACGCTGGCGCCGCTGAAGGTGCTGCTGTACGCGCCGGAGGCCAGGACCTGGTTGGCCGGAATCTGACCGAACAGCTGCACAGTCTGCGCACCACTGCCGCCGGTCAGCAGCGGTACGTTGTAGCTCATGGTCAGCTCCTGCGCTGGCGGCGTGCCGCGCGGGACCAGGCCAGTGACCTGGCCGAAGCTGGCGTTGTTATATAGCTGGAAATTCATCGTGTCGCCGGTGGAGGTGGCCATCGTGCGGAACGTGGAACTGCTGCCGCCGCCACTGCCTGCGCCGATGCCCACGCAGACGCGCACGCCGGTGGTGGCCAGCAGGCTCAGCGCGGCGGTGGTGCAGGTCACCGTGATGTTGAGGTTGGCCGTGCTCGGGCCGGGTGCATTGCTGTTGATGTTGCCGAACGGCAGGGTCGGATTGGCGACCGCCGTGCAGACCGCGGTGGCACCGGCCGGCGCCGCTGCCAGCAGGCCGGCCCACAGCAGCAGGACGAGCAGCAGCACCTTCATGGCGCCACCTCCGGAATGCACTGCTGCGGTGCCGGCTTCGGGCGGGCACCGGACGCCACCACCTTGGGCGGGTCCGGTACCTTCACCCGGCACGGGCCATGGCTGGTGGTGACGTACAGCACGCTGCCGGCGGCGACGTCTTCCAGATAGAGCAGGCCGTCGTAGCCGACCGTGGCCTGGCGACCGTCAGGCAGCTGCACCTCGCTGCCCACCTCCAGAGGCTGGCCGTCCATCGCCAGCAGGGTCAGGCTCAGTGACGACCGCGAACGCAGCTGGAAGGTCACGCGGGTGCCGGCGCGCTGGCGCGGCGTGACCCAGTCCTCGATGCGGTCGGCACGCATGTCTTCGGGCAGGTCCAGGGTGTCGATCGAGACCCGGTTGCGCTGCCAGGACAGCAACGGACTGACCAGCAGCAGGCCGCGATCGTCGGTGACACCGATCAGGCGGTTCTCCAGCCGTACCGGGACGCCGCCGACGCCACTGGTGCTGATCACCGCGAACGCATCGGATACCTCGCGCGTGGCGAAGGCGTGCCCGCCCATCCACACCAGGCTGCCGCTGGCACTGGCGTAGGCATGGTTGAGCCCGCCCTGGCGCGAGGCACCGAAAGAATAGCGGCCGACATCGTTGAGGATGCCGACCTCGGCCAGGCCGCCGTTGCCGTCCTCGCCGTGGCGCAGCTGCGCGCGCCAGCCGACGCCGCCGGCGCTGCCATCGCCGGGCACCGGCTGGGTCACGTCCGCGACCCAGCTCTGGCTGTCGCCGTTGCGCTGGCTGGAGAGGCTGGCCTGGCGATTGTTGCCCAGGCTGGCAGTCATCGACAGGTAGATGCTGCGGTCATCGCTGCGGTCGAGGTTCTGGTTCACTGACAGGTAGGCCGACCAGCGTTGGCTCCAGGTGCGCGACCAGAACAGGCTGGCATAGCGATTGTCGTCGCCGTCGGGGTAGCGCAGGCGCAGATAGCTGGCGCTGAGCGTGCCCAGCCGCAGCAGGTCCAGGCCGACCGTGGCCTGCTCGCTGATGCTTGGTGGCAGGTTGCCCTGCAGCGCGCCCAGGTCGCGGTAGTCGCCGTGGCTGCGCACGCTGCGCAGATTGACGTTGAAGCGACGGTTGTTCCAGCTGTAGCCCAGCGCCCATTGCCCACCCTGCAGGCCGTGGTAGTCACTGTGCGCATAGGCGGCATTGAACACGCCGGCGGCGCCGAGCAACCACCAGCCGCCAATGCCGCCCTGGGCCAGGCCGCCGCCGCCTTCGGCATGCGCCTCGCCGGTGAACGTGTCGGTGACACCGCCGCGCCAGCTGGCGCTGGCCACCGTGCGATCGTCATAGGCGAAGGAGCGCTCGCCGAAATCCCGGCGCAGGTGGCCGACGCCGACCGACCAGTCCGACAGGCCCTTGGCCAGCAGCTGCTGGGTGCCGTAGAAGCTGAAGTCCAGCGTCTGCATGCGGCCGAATGCGTCGGTCACCACCACCTGCGCGTTGCCGGTGCCGCTGATGCCGGGCTGTGCTGCGAGCTGGAAGGGACCGATCGGCACCTGCCCGCTGTACTGGCGCAGGCCATCGACATACAGCTCGACAGTGGAGGGCACCACGGCCTGGCCGAGGAAACTCGGCGTGGGCGTCAGCACGCGGTAGGGCTGCAGGCCATAGTTGCGGCCGATCTGCAGGCCACCCAGGCGCACGGGGCGGGTCCAGTCGACGAACCCGCTGTAGAAATCGCCGATCTCCAGGGTCGTTGCGCTATCGGGGAAATCCAGGCTCCAGCGCGTGTCCAGGCGCACGCTCTCGCCGCGCCAATGGCGGTCGCCGGGTTGCTGGTAGCGGCGGCTGATGGCGGTGTTCTCGAAAGTGCCATTGCCGACGCCGAATACGCGCAGCTCCGAGCTCAGGCTGAGGTTGCCGAGCGTGTCCACCCGGCTGCCGTAGACGTTGTAGTTGAGCAGCACGCCGGGCGAGGCGCTGCTGGTGGGGGCGCGCGTCTGCGGGCGGCTGAGCACGGTGGTCGGCAGTGTCAGCTGGTCCAGCGGCACGTCCAGCGCCAGGGTCTGCATGTGGGCGTCGTAGCGCACCACCGCACCGCTGATCTGGTCCAGGTAGACCGGTGCATCGCCGCTGGCGTTGAAGCCGAGCTGGCGCAGCACTTCGGGGCTGGCCTGCAGCCGGCCACGGTTCTCGGTGAACGGCAGCAGGCCGCGCGGCGTGCTGTTGAGCGACACATCCAGGTACAGCGTCTGGCTGGCGGTCAGTGGGGTGGGGGCGGGCAGGATCGCATCGGCCGACACGCCGGATACATCAGCCGCCGTGGCCACGCCGGACACATCGGCGGCCTCGGTCGCCGCGGGAGCCAGGGCAGCCAGCAACGCGCCCATCAACGCCTCAGCGAGCCGGTGGGGGCGACAGTGGCGTCTGTTCCGACTCGCCATTGAGCTTGGCCGTGATCTGGTCGTTGTCGCGGTCGATCGCCGTGCGTTCGATCGGCCAGCGCATCACCTGACCGGGCAGTACGTAGCCCAGCAGTCCAGGATGGACGATGCGTGGGCGCGTGGCGCTGCCCAGCGCGAGATCGGCGATCTGAGCGTAACTGTTGCCCGAATTGGCTACTTCGACGCCGTTGCGGCCGTCCGCCAGCTTTACCAGCCGGGCCTGCAGCTGCGGCGCCAGCGTGCCGGCCGAGGGCTGCACGAACACCGGGATCGAATAGCGCAGGACGAACTGCATGCCACCCGCGCGGATGGCCAGGTCGGGCACCTCGTCAACGATCAGGCGGTAATGTTGCTGTGCCGCTGGCGGTTCCTTGTCCGCACGCATGACCCGCACCAGCTGCTGCTGTCCGGCGGCCAGTTCCTGCATTGGCGGAGTGGCCATCAACGCATCGGTGGGCAGCAGCTGTTCCTGGCCGTCCTGCTGCACCCAGCGGAACACGCGTACCTGCAGCTTCACCGGTGAGGTGCCGCTGTTGGTCAGCCACAATTCGCCGGCACGCTGGCGGGCTTCCAGCTGCAGGCTGGTCGGGGCCACCTGCAGGCTGGTGGCGCCGGCGGCCGCGATGGCAAGCAGGTACAGGGCGAGCAGCGCCACGCCGGTGGCGCGCCACGGGCGGGATCCGGCCATGCGGGCGTGCTCCATCAATAGGTGATCGTGGCGGTAACCGTATCCAGGTAGCTACCGGCGGCCGGGTTGTTGGTGCTCAGGTTCAGGATCTGGCCGTAGACGATGTAGGGCACGGCCAGGCCTGTGCCGATGCCGGCCTGGGTGTTGGTGCCGGTTGTGGCACCCCAGACCAGGGTGTGTGCGGCATCCTGGTAGAGCTGGTAGCCGACATAGTTGTTGGCGGTCACCGCGGCGTTGGTGTTCTTCATCCGGCGGGTGGTGACGTCGTTGGCGGTGCCGGCATTGGCGCCCGCATTCAGCGAAATCGTGTACGGGGTCAGTGCCGAGCACTGCGCGGTCACCGTGCCCTGGCCCAGGGTGGGCGTGGCGGTGGTCGAGGCCGCGGTGCCGAAGTCCACGTTGGTGGCCGCCGCCGCGGTGATGGTGCAGGCCTTGGTGACCACCAGGGTGACATTGAAGGTGGTGGTATCGGCGGCCAGTGCCGGGCTGGACAGCAGGAACCCGGCCACGGCCCATGCCAGCGGGGATCGAACTGGGGATCGCATGAACAACCTCCCTGACCCGAAGGTCCGTTGAACAAGGCGAAGACGGCACGTTCGGTGCCGCTTTGACGACGGTGGATCCAGCTTAGGAGGCGTAAGTGTCTGTAATCCGTGATAATTAGGCAGACGAAAGAGCGGAGACCATCACGCTTTCACTTTCCTTGCCGGAACCGTGCATGACCCGGATCGGCAGTTGGGTGGCGTTCGTTCAGATTGCGGCCGGATCGGCGATAATGGGTGCCATGAGCGTGAATCTGAAAACCCCGCAGGAAATCGAGATGATGCGCATCGCCGGCCGCCTGGCCAGCGAAGTGCTCGACATCGTCACCCCCCACGTCAAGCCCGGTGTCACCACCGAGGAACTGGACCGCATCTGCCACGACCACATCGTGAACGTGCAGGGCGCGATTCCGGCCAACGTCGGCTACCGCGGCTTCCCGAAGACCGTGTGCACCTCGGTCAATAACGTCATCTGCCATGGCATCCCCAGCGAAGGGAAGGTGCTCAAGGATGGCGACATCATCAACATCGACGTCACCGTCATCAAGGATGGCTGGCACGGCGACACCAGCCGCATGTACTTCGTCGGCACCCCGTCGGTGATGGCCCGCCGCCTGGTGGAAACCACCTACGAAGCCATGTGGCGCGGCATCCGCGCGGTGCGCCCGGGCGCCACCCTGGGCGACATCGGCCATGCCATCCAGAGCTATGCCGAAGGCGAGCGTTTCAGCGTGGTGCGCGAGTACTGCGGCCACGGCATCGGCAAGGTCTACCACGATGAGCCGCAGGTGGTGCATTACGGCCGCCCGGGCCAGGGCCTGGTGCTGCAGCCGGGCATGACCTTCACCATCGAACCGATGATCAACGAGGGCACCCGCTACAACAAGGTGCTGCCGGATGGCTGGACCGTGGTGACCAAGGACCGCAAGCTGTCGGCGCAGTGGGAGCACATGGTCGCGGTCACCGAGACCGGCGTCGACGTGCTGACGCTGTCGCCGGGCGAGTCGCAGGTTTCCTGACGATGCTGCCGGCGAGTTCGCTGCTGGACACGCCGGCCGCGTCGCTCAACGACCCGGACTGGGCTGCTGCCGCGCGCCAGGCGCTGCAGCAGGCCGACGCGCGCCTGTATCGCCGCTTCGACCAGGGCGACAACATTGAGCGCCTGCTGGCGCTGCGGGCGCGCGCGGCCGACCATCTGATCCGCCTGGCCTGGCAGCGTTGCCTGCCGGCCGACAGCGGCCTGTCGCTGTTCGCGGTCGGTGGCTATGGCCGGGGTGAACTGTTTCCGCGTTCGGACATCGACCTGCTGGTGTTCGGCGACCCGCCCGCACAACGGGCGCATGAAGCGGCATTGGCACGCCTGTTCGCGCTGCTGTGGGACTGCGGATTGGCGGTCAGCCATGCGGTGCGTTCTGCATTGCAGTGCCGCGAGGCGGCGGCTGACCAGACCGTGCTGACCGCGCTGATCGAGGCGCGTCCGATCCTGGCTGATGATGCAGCGCGCCGTGCGCTGCGCGAGGCCATCGACGACCGCGAGCTGTGGCCGGCGCGTGCCTTCTTCCTGGCCAAGCTGGAAGAGCTGCGCAACCGCCACCAGCGCTTCGGCGACACTGCCGACAACCTGGAACCGGATCTCAAGGATGGTCCCGGCGGCCTGCGCGATCTCAACACGCTGGGCTGGATGGCGCTGCGCGCCTTCGGCGTACGCGACCTGGAAGCGCTGGTCGGCCTGGGCCACCTGGGCGCCGACGAAGCGGCTGCGCTGAAGCGCGAGCGTGCGGTGCTGGCGCGGCTGCGCTTCGGCCTGCACCTGGTCGCGCGCCGCCCGGAAGAACGGTTGCGCTTCGATTACCAGAAGACCCTGGCCGCGCGCCTGGGCTTCGAAGACGATGCCGAGAATCTCGGTGTCGAGAAAATGATGCAGGGCTTCTACCGCGCCGCACTGGTGGTGCGCCGGATCAGCGACCGCCTGCTGCAGCGCTTCGAGGAGCAGTTCGATGGCGAGGCCCAGCCGGAACCGCTGACCGTAGGCTTCTCCCTGCGCCGCGGCTACCTGGCCGCGAACGAGGCCGACTGGCCGCGCGGTGACATCGGCCAGGTGTTCGCCCTGTTTTCCAGCTGGGCCAACAATCCACAGGTGCGAGGCCTGCATTCGCTGACTGCGCGCGCGCTGGCCGAAGCACTGCCGTTGTTGCCGGCCTACGACCAGGCCGATGCCGATGCACGCGAGCAGTTCCTGTCCCTGCTGCGCGGCCAGCGCCCGGTCGACACGCTTTCGCGCATGGCGCGGCTGGGCGTGCTTGGCCAGTGGATCCCCGCGTTTGCCCAGGTCAGCGGGCGCATGCAGTTCGACCTGTTCCATGTCTATACGGTCGACCAGCACACGCTGATGGTCCTGCGCAACATCGGCCTGTTCGCCAGCAGCCGTGCCGACGAGCGCTTCTCGATCGCGCACGAAGTGTGGCCCCGCCTGCGCAAGCCGGAACTGCTGCTGCTGGCCGGCCTGTTCCATGACATCGCCAAGGGCCGCGGCGGCGACCACTCGGAGCTGGGTGCGGTGGACGCGCGTGCGTTCTGCCAGGCGCATGCGCTCAGTGGCACCGATACCGAGCTGGTGGCATGGCTGGTCGAACAGCATCTGCGCATGTCGGTGACCGCGCAGAAGCAGGACATCGCCGATCCGGTGGTGATCCATCGCTTCGCCACCCTGGTCGGCAGCCGCGACCGCCTGGACTACCTGTACCTGCTGACCTGTGCCGACATCGCCGGCACCAGCCCGAAGCTGTGGAATGCCTGGAAGGACCGCCTGCTGGCCGACCTGTACTTCGCCACCCGGCGCGCGCTGCGCGAGGGGCTGGAGCATCCGGTACCGGCCGCCGAACGCGTGGCCGAGGCACGTGACAGCGTGCGCGCACTGGTGCGCGAGCAGGGTTACGACGACGCCACCATCGATCGCCAGTTCGCGGTGATGCCGGATGAGGGCTTCATTCGTCTGCGCCCCGAGCAGCTGGCCTGGCAGGCAGCCGCGCTGGTACCGGTGAAGCAGGGCCAGGCGCTGGTGAAGGTGCGCCGGATCAGTGTGGATGACCCGGCGCTGGAAGTGTTCGTGCACTCGCCCGACCGCGACGGCCTGTTCGCCGCGATCGTGATGACCCTGGACCGCAAGGGCTATGGCATTCACCGCGCACGCGTGCTGGACGGTCCGGCCGATACCATCTTCGATACCTTCGAAGTGAACCCGGCCGACACGTTTGCCGATGGCAGCAGCGCCAACCTGGAGGCGGCGCTGCGCGAGGCACTCAGTGGTGACCTGTCGCGCCTGCGGCCGTCGCGCCGTGTGGTACCTCGGCAACTGCGGCACTTCCGCTTCGCCCCGCGCATCGAGTTCCGCGATGAACCGGGCGCAACCCGTTTTGCCCTGGTCGCTCCCGACCGTCCCGGCCTGCTGGCCGATGTGGCGTTCGTGCTGCGCAACCAGGGCCTGCGCGTGCATGATGCGCGCATTGCCACGTTCGGCGAGCGCGCCGAAGACACCTTCGTGATCAGTGACGAACACGACCTCCCCCTGACTGAACCTGCCCGGCAGCAGCTGCATGACGCAATGCTGGCCTGCCTGGACCCTGATCGAAACGCCGGAGACCCCGCCTGATGGCCACCAAGCCCGCCAAGAAGACCGCCGCGACCCCGAAGAGCGCAGCGGCCCGGAAACCTGCTGCAGCCGCACCGGCCGCAAAGAAGGCCACTGCGCCGAAGAAGGCCGCTGCGGTGAAGGCCCCGGCGAAGAAAACGGCTGCGGTCAAGCGTGCTGTGAAGAAGCCGGCCCCGGCCAAGAGCGCCGAAGCCGTCCGCGCCGAAACCATCGCCCGCAAGTCGCTGCGCAAGCCGTCGGCACCCGGCGTGGAAGAACTCAGGTTCGGCATCGAGAGCGCCTTCGAGCGCCGCGCCACCTTGACCCTGCATGAGCTGGAAGGCTCGACCAGGCCGCTGGTCAACCGCGTGATCGACGGTCTCGAGAGCGGTGAATTCCGCGTCGCCGAGCCGGACGGCCAGGGCGGCTGGAAGGTCAACGAGTGGCTGAAGAAGGCCGTGCTGCTGTATTTCCGCGTCAACGACATGGCGGTGGTCGATGCACGACCGGCACCGTTCTGGGACAAGGTCGAATCGCGCTTCGCCGGCTATGACGAAGCGAAGTTCCGCCGTGGCGGCGTGCGCGTGGTGCCCGGTGCGATCGCCCGCCGCGGCACGTACTTCGGCAAGGACGTAGTGTTGATGCCGAGCTTCACCAACATCGGCGCCTACGTCGGCGAAGGCACCATGGTCGACACCTGGGCCACCGTCGGTTCCTGCGCGCAGATCGGCCAGCACTGCCACCTGTCCGGCGGCGCCGGCATCGGCGGCGTACTGGAGCCGCTGCAGGCCAGCCCGACCATCATCGAGGACCACTGTTTCATCGGTGCGCGTTCGGAAGTGGTGGAAGGCGTGGTGGTCGGCCACCACAGCGTGATCGGCATGGGCGTGTTCCTCAGCCAGAGCACCCGCATCTACAACCGCGCCACCGGCGAGATCAGCTACGGCTACATCCCGCCGTACAGCGTGGTGGTGTCCGGCTCGCTGCCGAGCAAGGACGGCACCCACTCGCTGTACTGCGCGGTGATCGTCAAGCAGGTTGATGCCAAGACCCGCAGCAAGACCAGCGTCAACGACCTGCTGCGCGGCCTGGCCGACTGAAGGTGAGTGCGCCGGAGGACCTGGCGCAGTCCGCGATCTACCTGCATCCGTCCGACAACGCGCTCGGACGGATGCTGCCGCGCCTGCTGCACGCTCCGCGCTGGACCCGGTTGCGCCGGGCACTGTCGCGGCGCTGGCCGATGCCGGTGCTGGCCAGCGACGTGCGCGACGTGATCTACGCGAGCTGGTGGGTCGATGTGCGCCATGCCCCGCCAGTGCCACCTGGCCATCACTACGTGGTCCATGCTGGACGCACGCCTTACACCGTTCTCAGCTATCGCCATGGCCATTTCGGGCCGGTGCTGGCGGGACCGTTGCGCTGCTTGATGCCGTCGCCAAGGCAGAGCAACTGGCGCTGGTACCTGCGCCGTGACGATGATCCAGGCGGGGCCCCGGTGGTGCTGTTCGATCGCAACGTGATGGACCAGCTGGCCTTCGTCGCCGGCGCGCGCGCTTTCAGCGATGCCATGCAGCCCCACCTGTCCACGCGCTTCGAGCATGTGGTGCGCGCCGATGGCGATGGGCACACCCTGATCGAAGGCGGGCAGGGCAGTGCGCCTGCCCTGCACCTGCAGTGGCGGGCCGCTGCGGGCTGGGAGGACGGGGCGTGGCGGGGGGCCTTCGGTGGCCATCAGGCCCTGCTGCGCTTCCTGACCTGCCAGGATGAGGCCGTTGCGCGCACCTGTGACCGGCGCTGGGCCAGCACCCGCATCGCGCTGCCGGTGGATGTCGACAGCCTGCAGCCGCTGCAGCTGGAAGGCGAACTGCAGTGCCCGCGCCTGCAGGCGATGGACGTGGCGCTGCACGAGGGGATGGCCTTCCGGCTGCCAAGGGTACCGTTCCGGGTCGTGTCCGAGCGCCTGTTGTGAGATTCTGGGCCTCTGTTTTCCAGCATCACAGATGGCCATGAGCACCACTGTCTACGGTTTGAAGAACTGCGATACCTGCAAGAAGGCGACCAAGTGGCTGGACCGCTTCGGCGTGCCGTACACCTTCGTTGACTACCGCGACAACAAGCCCAGCCCGGAAACACTGCTGGCGTGGGCTGAGCAGCTGGGTGGCCTGGCCGCGATGGTCAACAGGTCCTCCACCACCTGGCGGCAGCTGCCGGACAACCGCAAGGCCGCCGATTCCGAGGCCGAATGGAAGCTGCTGCTGCGCGAGTACCCGCAGCTGATCAAGCGCCCGCTGGTGGTCACCGCCGACGGCACGGTCAGCCAGGGTTTCAGTGACAATGGCTTCAAGGCCCGCTTCGGCGTGGGTGACGCGTGAGCGCGGTCCTCGACCTGACCTGCGAGCTGATCGCACGGCCCTCGGTGACGCCCGATGATGCCGGCTGCCAGGCACTGCTGGCGGCACGCTTGAAGCAGGCCGGGTTCCAGTGCGATCACCTGCGGCTGGGCGAGGTCGACAACCTGTGGGCGACCCATGGCCAGGGCGCGCCGGTACTGGTGTTGCTGGGCCATACCGATGTGGTGCCGACGGGGCCGCGCGAGGCCTGGACCAGCGATCCTTTCACGCCGACGATCCGTGATGGCGTGCTGTATGGTCGCGGCACCGCCGACATGAAGGGCAGCGTGGCGGCGTTCGTGGTGGCGGCCGAGCAGTTCGTTGCCGCGCATCCCGATCACCCCGGCACGCTGGCGGTGCTGCTGACCAGCGACGAGGAGGGCGATGCCATCGATGGCGTGCGCCACGTCGCACGGCTGTTCGCCGAGCGCGGCCAACGCATCGACTGGTGCATCACCGGCGAGCCGTCGTCGACCGCGACGCTCGGTGACCTGCTGCGCGTGGGTCGTCGTGGCAGCCTGTCGGCCAAGCTGCGGGTGCAGGGCGTACAGGGCCATGTGGCGTACCCGGAGAAGGCACACAACCCGATCCACCAGGCGGCGCCCGCCCTGGCCGAGTTGAGCGCACGGCGCTGGGATGACGGCTACGAGAGTTTCCCGCCGACCAGCCTGCAGGTCTCCAACATCCATGCCGGTACGGGCGCCAACAATGTGATTCCCGGCGAGCTCGAAGTGGATTTCAACATCCGCTACAACCCGCACTGGGATGCGCCGAAACTGGAAGCGGAGATCACCGCGCTGCTGGATCGGCATGCCCTGCAGTACACGCTGAAGTGGCATCGCAGCGGCGAACCGTTCTACACCCCGGAAGGCACCCTGCGCGCCACTGCGCGTGCGGTGCTGGCCGAGCACATCGGCCGTGCACCGGAGGAAAGCACTGGCGGCGGCACGTCCGATGCCCGCTTCATCGCGCCATTGGGCGCGCAGTGCATCGAAGTGGGGCCGGTCAACGCCAGCATCCATCAGGTGGACGAGAACGTGCGCGTGGACGAACTGGAAGCACTGCCCGGGCTGTACCAGAACCTGGTGGAACGGCTGCTGGTGTGAGGACGGTGGGGTGAGAATGGTGGGTGCCGACCGTTGGTCGGCACGCATCCCGCCGGGGCTGCATCCCTGTAGAGCCGAGCCATGCTCGGCTGGTTTTGCCCGGCAGAAGCAGCCGAGCATGGCTCGGCTCTACTATTCCGAAAAGAGGAAGAACGGCGGCTCGACCGCCTTCTTCCAGTAACTCGGCGCGGCCATGTAGAAGTCCTGCGCTTCGGCCCCGGCGAACCAGAGCGCCGCTGCGTCGGTGTCCTTCTCCACGCCCGGCGCACCGCGGCCCAGCAGCAGCCCGGCGAAGTACTGGCCGAACACATTGCCCTTCGCACCGGCGCGCTGGTACAGCTGCAGCGCACGCGCAGGATCGCGTGGCAGGCCTACGCCCTTTTCCAGCAGCGCGCCCAGATCGACCTGTGCGTCGGCATCGCCACGTCGGCGCGACGCTGGATCTGCGCAACCCGTGGATGCACGGTGTCACCCTGTGCGGCGACCGCATCCGGCCGTCGTGACGATGAACCCGGATAGCGCTCGTAGATCATTCCGCGCAGGTCCCAGCGCAGTGCCTGTTGCGCGTCGCCTTGCTGGCGATAGGCCTTGGCGAGTTCGTGGAACGCATAGGGATTGCCGTGGTCGGCGGCCGCCAGATAGGCACGTTCACCGCATCGCCAGGACGCGCGCAGCACCGGTGCCGGGTTGATGTGGGGGCTGTCGGCATGGCGCAGCGTGCCGGAGATCCAGATCCTGCCCAGTGCTTCTTCCGCCCTGGTGTTGTGGAGGGTCGAGGGCGTGACCGCTGCGGCGCGCTCGTAGTAGTCGATGGCGCGCGGATCGTTGAAGTGTTCGAAGGTCTGCGCGGTATCAAAGGCACCCTCGAAGCTGCCGTCGGTGCCGCGTTGTTCCAGGCCCCGCAGCTGAGCCGGCGGCAGGGGCGACGGCCGGAGCAGGGTCTGGCAGGCGGCCAGGCCCAGACAGGGCAGGGCGGCCAGCGCGGCGCTGCGTCCAGTGCGGTGTTGCATTTCCATTACACGTTTCACGGCGGGCCATTATGCGCGCCGGGGAGTGGTTGCCAACGCAACGGTTGCGCCGTGCCGGAAACCGGGGTAGGGTCGATGCCATGTCGATCCGCCTGGCCACCGCCGTCAATAACAACAACCGCAATAATCTGCGCGCGAATAATCGTGCGCGGCCGATGCGGGACTGCGCCCTGGGTAGATAGACAGCAACACACGCCCGGACACCAGAAAACCCGCATCGGTCGATGCGGGTTTTTTTGTGCCCGGGCGCAGCCCCACCCGGGCCTGGATGGCCGGTCGAACACCCTCCCACCCGTGAAATTCCCCCAACAGGAGCTCCCCCATGTGTTCGATCTTCGGAATCTTCGGCCTGCAGGCCGGTGACGATCTTCCGGCCCTGCGCCGCCATGCGCTGGAACTGTCGCAGCGCCAGCGCCACCGCGGCCCGGACTGGAGCGGCGTGTATCTTGACGAAGGTGCGCTGCTGGTCCACGAGCGGCTGGCCATCGTCGACCCGGCCGGCGGCTCGCAACCGCTGCTGTCGGCCGACGGCCAGCTGGCGCTGGCGGTCAACGGCGAGATCTACAACCACCAGCAACTGAAGGCCGCACTGACCACCGCCTATGACTTCCAGACCGGTTCGGACTGTGAAGTGATCAATGCGCTGTACCGCCAGGGCGCTTCGCCGGCGCAGTGGCTGGAGCAGCTCAATGGCATCTTCGCGTTCGCGCTGTGGGACCGTGGTGCCGGTCGTGTGCTGGTGGCGCGTGACCCGGTCGGCGTGGTGCCGCTGTACTGGGGCCACGATGCCCAGGGACGTCTGCGAGTGGCCTCGGAAATGAAGGCACTGGTCGATACCTGTGCCGACGTCGCCCAGTTCCCGCCGGGCCATTATTTCGACAGTGCCAGCGGTGAGCTGGTGCGCTACTACCAGCAGCCGTGGCGCGACTACGCTGACGTGCAGGGTCGCCAGGCCGATCTGGCTGAACTGCGCCAGGCCTTCGAGCATGCGGTGGAGCGCCAGCTGATGAGCGATGTGCCGTACGGCGTGCTGCTGTCCGGTGGCCTTGACTCGTCGCTGGTGGCGGCGGTGGCCGCGCGCTATGCACGTCGTCGCATCGAGGATGGGGGACAGACCGAAGCCTGGTGGCCGCGCCTGCACTCGTTCGCGATCGGCTTGAAGGGCTCGCCCGATCTGGCCGCCGCAGCGATCGCCGCCGAAGCGCTGGGCACCGTGCATCACGGTTTCGAGTACACGTTCGAGGAGGGCCTTGATGCACTGCCGGAAGTGATCCGCCATATCGAAACCTATGACGTCACCACCATCCGCGCATCGACGCCGATGTTCCTGCTGGCACGGCGGATCAAGGCAATGGGGGTGAAGATGGTGCTTTCCGGCGAGGGCAGCGACGAGATCTTTGGTGGCTACCTGTATTTCCACAAGGCGCCGGATGCGCGTGAATTCCACGACGAACTGGTACGCAAGCTCGACGCGCTGCACAACTACGACTGCCTGCGCGCCAACAAGTCGATGATGGCCTGGGGCGTGGAGCCGCGTGTGCCGTTCCTGGATCGCGAATTTCTCGATGTGGCGATGCGCTTCGACGCCGCGCACAAGATGGTCGGTGCGGGCTTTGGTGGCCGCCGCATCGAGAAGGCGGTGCTGCGCGAGGCGTTCGAAGGCTACCTGCCGGACAGCATCCTGTGGCGGCAGAAGGAGCAGTTCAGCGATGGCGTTGGCTATGGCTGGATCGACGGGCTGAAGGCGCATGCCGAAGCTCAGGTGAGCGACCGTGTGCTGGCAGCGGCCGACAAGCGCTTCCCGCACAACCCGCCGCAGACCAAGGAGGCCTACTACTACCGTCATCTGTTCGAGCAGTTCTTCCCGAGCCGTGCGGCCGCCGAGACCGTGCCGGGTGGCAAGTCCATCGCCTGCTCGTCGCCGGCGGCGATCGCTTGGGATGCCAGCTTCGCCGCAGCTGCAGATCCGTCGGGGCGCGCGATCGCTGGCGTGCACGAGCAGGCACTGGCGTAAGCCCCGAAAAAGGGACGGAGGGGGGCCGGGGCGCTTGTGCCACTAACGACTTAATCCCCTCCGTCCCCTTTTTGTATGATCGCCCCCCTGCACATTGGGGAATGTTCATGGACGTACACAGCGGGGGCCCGGCGCCACCGACGAAGTGGGGATGGCGCTACCTGGCCTGGGCCGGGGTCCCGCTGCTGGCTGGCGTGCTGCTGGCCCGTTATGCCGGGCCGGCGGCGCCCGAGGCTGTTGCCCGCGCTACGGCCACGGCCGAAGCCACCTGGGTGCAGCATCTGGCGTCGCCGCTGGGCCTGTTCCTGCTGCAGCTGCTGGTACTGCTGCTGGTGGCCAAGGGCGCGGGGGCGCTGCTCAAGCGCATGGGACAGCCGGCGGTGATCGGCGAAATGGCCGCCGGCCTGATGATGGGCCCATTGATGCTCGGCAGCCTGTTGCCGCCGCTGCATGGAGCCCTGTTCCCGCCCAGCTCGCTGGGCCCGCTGGGCATGCTCAGCCAGTTGGGTGTGCTGATGTTCCTGCTGGTGGCCGGTGCCGAGCTGGACCTGGCGGGGCTGCGTGGACGCCGGCGTTTTGCCTTTACGGTCAGCCATGCCGGCATCGCGGTGCCGTTCGTGCTTGGCGTCGCCCTGGCGATCTGGCTGTACCCGCAGCACGGTCCGCAGGGCGTGGGCTTCACCGCATTCGCACTTTTCGTTGGCATATCGATGAGCATCACGGCCTTCCCTGTGTTGCTGCGCATCCTTGCCGACCGCGGTATCACGCAGGCGCCACTGGGGCAGACCGCGATTGCCTGCGCTGCATTGGGTGATGCCACCGCGTGGTGCCTGCTGGCGCTGATCGTGGCGGCTGCACAGGCCAGCGGATGGCTGCCGGCCAGCCTCAACCTGCTGTGCGTAGTCGCCTTCGTGGCGCTGATGCTGGGGCTGGTGAAGCCGTGGTTCGCCCGCCAGCAGATCGCGCCGGGTGGTGAGGGACGCTGGCTGCTCGGCATCCTGCTGCTGTCGCTGGCCAGTGCCCTGGTCACCGAGATGCTCGGCATCCATGCGCTGTTCGGTGCGTTCGCGGCTGGCGTGGCGGTGTCGTCAAATGTGCAGTTGCGCGAGCTGCTGATGGCGCGCGTCGAACCGTTCGCGGTGACGCTGCTGCTGCCGCTGTTCTTCGCCATGACCGGGCTGCGCATGCGCGCCGATACGCTGCAGGCCAGCGATGTCCTGTTGTGCGTGGTGGTGATCGCGGTAGCGACGACCGGCAAGCTGCTGGGCACCTTCAGTGCCGCACGCAGTGCCGGCATGCCCACCCGTGAGGCGTGGCGGCTGGGTGCACTGATGAACACCCGTGGCCTGATGGAGCTGATCGTGCTCAACCTGGGTTACGAACTTGGCCTGCTCGGTGACCGGCTGTTCGCGGTGCTGGTGATCATGGCGCTGGTGACAACGGCGATGACCGGGCCACTGCTGAACCTGATCGAGCGGCGTAGAAGCTGATCCGGTAGCGCCGCGCGGGCATTCTGTAGAGCCGAGCCCATGCTCGGCTCCGCGCCAGAAGCAGCCGAGCATGGGCTCGGCTCTACAGCGTGCAGCGCTGTGGGTGCCGCCGTCAGCGCGCCGGCACCAGCGTCATGGTGTGCTGCGCCTTGCCCGGCAGGAACGGCGTCGGCCGGCCATGCACCCAGTCTTCGTGGCCGGCACCCCAGTAGGGCGACAGTGGATGCCCACTCTGGCCGCCGGGCATGTGCACGATGCCGTCCGCCTCGTGGCCCGGTGAAACCACCATGCGCTCGGAAGCGCCGAAGTTCGGCGTCTGCACGCGCGGCATGTCGCGGTCGCCGGGCAGGCGGTTGGCCGGCATGCACAGCCAGCGTTTGGCGATGTCCGGCAGCGCCCGTGCGATGGGATGGCAGATCGCCGCGGTATTGCGTTCGCCCCAGCTGCGTTTGGCCAGCGGTCCCTGCCTGGTCAGCTCACTTTCGGTACGGCGTGCGGCGTCGATCAGCAGTGCATCCCAGCTGTCGAAGGCCGGTGGCAGCAGATTGGCCGGCCGCTGCTGCAGCATCGGCCAGGCCACGCCTTCCAGCTGCGCCAGTCGCGGCTCCAGATAGTCATCGCCCAGCTGCGCATTGGCCGGTGCCAGCAGTGCATCGGACAGTGTTGCCATCACCTGCGTACGGAACTCGCGCACCACCCGGTAGCTGACCGAGCTGGCCGAGGCACGGCCGTCCCATTGATGGCTGACTTCCTTCAAACGCTTCAGTACAGGGTCGTCACTGCGCTCGATGACGTCGTGCAGCAGGGCCCACCAGCGCTGCAGGAACACCGCGCGATCGTCGAGCTGGATCGCCAGCAGGTCGTGCTCGTCGAAGCGCTCCTGGATCGCCAGCAGGTCACGGATCTGCCGCGCCCGTGCTCCCAGGTCATAGCCACCGTTGCCGACGCTGGCCAGTGCCTCGCCGTCGAGGACGCGGCCGTTGGCGGTCCACAGGCGGTGGTTGGGTGGATCGATCAATGCCGGCGAGGCATCGCTGCGGATCGGCCAGGGGGCGCAGTCCTGGTTGTGGGCGGCGTTGAAGCCGGCCGGCGCGCAGCCCGGACCGCGATCCGGGCGGGCGCCGATCAGGCGCCAGGCGATGCGTCCGGTGCGGTCGCCGACCACCAGGTTCTGTGCGGGAATGCCGGCGTGGTCGGCGAACTGCAGGGCCGCGTCCAGGTCACCGGCGCGGGCCAGGTCACCGAAGTCCAGGCGCACCGCACCGGGCAGCTGGGCGACCCAGCGCAGCGCGTCGCCGCTGCCATCGGCATGCGTGTGCAGGATCGGTCCCCAGGCGGTTTCGCGTACCGGGAACAGCACATCCGCCCGGCCGGCCACCGCAATCCGTTCTTCATGCACCGTCACTGCGGCATTGGCCGGTTCGGTGCGGTAGTCCGCCGTGTCGATGTAGCTGTTGGTGAAACCCCAGGCGACGTGCCCGTTGCTGCCGACGATCACGGCCGGAAGGCCCGGCAGCGAGAAGCCGGTGACGTCGACCTGGCCGCCAGCGGCCTGCGGGTCGGGGTAGCGCAGGCGCACGCGGAACCACAGGCTGGGTGCGCGCAGGCCCAGGTGCATGTCGTCGGCAACAATGGCTCGGCCGTCGGCGGTGAGCGCACCGCCTACCGCGAAGTTGTTGCTGCCGACGGCGTCGGCTTCTTCCTGCCCGGTGCCCGGCTTTCCCTTCAGCGTGCGCAGGTCCAGCTGGCTGGCATCGGGCAGCGTGGCGTTGCCGGTCGGTTCGCCGAACAGCGGTGCATCCCATTCAGTGCCGTCGTGGGCGATCAGTGCGTACAGCGCCGACGGCACCACCGCGCGGATGCGGCTCAGCGCAAGCTCGGTCTGGTTGCCGGGATCCTGCAGGTCGGCGTACATGGCCAGCCCGGTCAGCACGCTGTCACTGGCCTGCCAGGGCTGCGGTGACTGCCGCAGCAGCAGATAGGCCCACGGGCGCACGGAGAGATCGGCCAGGCCCTTGTTGACGCCATCCACGTAGGCGCGCACGGACGCGCCGTTGTCGCCCAGTGCGGCCTGCAGATTCGCCTCGGTGCGTGCTCGCAGCCGGTGCACGCGCATGCGCTTGTCGGCGTCGATGGCCTTCGGCCCGAACAGCGCCGACAGCTCGCCAGCGGCACTGCGGCGCATCAGGTCCATCTCGAAATAGCGCTCCTGCGCATGCACGCGGCCCAGCGCGCGCATCGCATCGGTCTGGCTGCCGGCCGTGATGGTGACCACGCCCAGCGCATCGCGCTCGATGGTGACCGGCTTGGCCAGGCCCGGCAGTGGATGCTCGCCGTCCAGGTCGGCCAGGCTGCCGTGCAGCAGCAGCCACAGGACCAGTGCGGTGATCAGCACGATGGCGATCACTACGCCCAGCATCCAACGCCATGTACGTCGCATCGCACGTCCTTTCCGAACTCGTGGGCCGATTGTAGCCGCAGGCGCAACTGCGACTGATTCCGATTAGATCACCGTATTCTGAAATGCGGCACCCTATGCCGCATCGATTCACAGGAGCCCCCCATGAAAGGCAACCCGGACGTCATCGCCTGCCTGAAGGAACTGCTGCGCGGCGAGCTCGCTGCCCGCGACCAGTACTTCATCCATTCCCGCCGCTACGAGGATCAGGGCCTGTTCGCACTGTACGAGCGCCTGAACCACGAGATGGAAGAGGAAACCCAGCACGCCGATGCGCTGCTGCGCCGGATCCTGTTCCTGGGTGGCGACCCGGACATGCGCCCGCATGCCACCGAGCCGGGCAAGACCGTGGAGGAGATGCTGCAGAAGGATCTCGACACTGAATACGCCGTTCGGAACAATCTGGCCGCCGGCATGAAGCTGTGCGAGGAGAAGGGCGACTACGTGAGCCGCGACATCCTGCTGGCGCAGCTGAAGGACACCGAAGAAGACCATGCCTGGTGGCTGGAACAGCAGCTGGGCCTGATCAAGCGCATCGGCCTGGAGCTGTACCAGCTGAGCAAGATCGACGGCAGCGGCGCCCCGGCGCACTGAGCCGGCACCGCTTTTTGTAGAGCCGAGCCAATGCTCGGCTGCCTCGCTTCATGTAGAGCCGAGCCATGCTCGGCTGCTGTTGGATCCGAGTCGAGCCCGGCTCGACTCTACAAAAGTTCTGTCGCCCACCAGCACCGGAGCACCGCCAGCCAGCCTTCGCCCGCCAGCCGCTCCACCGCCCGCCAGCCGACAACGAAAAAGCCGGGGAATGCCCCGGCTTTTTCGTGTCCGGGGTCAGATCCGTTTTCGACGAAAACGGCTCTGATCCCATTGGCTTGGAAATTGCCAACCGAGGTTGGCGTGTACCGGGGTAATGCGTGTCAACCAAGGTTGACACCCACCTCAACCAAGGTTGACACCTGCCAGGGGCGGTGTCCGGGGTCAGAGCCCTTTCCGGTGGAAAGGGATCCGACCCCCGTGCTCCTCACTCCACCGACAACCCTTCCACCTTCTGCCAGCCGCGCGGCAGCAGGTGGCCGCGGGTGGCGCGGGCGCCGAGGTAGGCGTCGAGCTCGTTGAACTTCAGCCCCATCGTGCGCTGGCCGGCGCGTACCTGCAGGGTCTGCCCCGGGCTGATCGCCACGATGGCGACCACGCGTTCGGTGGCGAGCTTGGCCTTCGGGATCTCGATGATCTTGTTGCCCTTGCCCTTGTCCAGTTCCGGCAGGTCGTTGGCGGCGATCGCCAGCAGGTTGCCGGAGCTGGTCACTGCCACGATGCGGTCGGTGGCGACGTTGGCCACTGCCGACGGGGTCAGCACCGACGAACCGGCCGACAGGTTCAGCATCGCCTTGCCGGCCTTGTTGCGGCCGATCAGGTTCTCGAAGCGGGTGACGAAGCCATAACCGTGGCTGGAGGCCAGCACGAAGCGGGTGTCCGGCTCGGCGCTGGCCAGGGTCACGAAGCTGGTGCCCGGTGCCGGCGAGAAGCGGCCGGTCAGCGGTTCACCATTGCCACGCGCGGAGGGCAAGGTGTGCACCGGCGTCGAGTAGGCGCGGCCCTCGCTGTCGAGGAACGCGACCTGCTGGGTGCTGCGTGCGCGCACCGCGCCCTGCAGTCCGTCGCCTTCACGGTAGGACAGGGCAGATGCATCGACGTCGTGGCCCTTGGCGGCACGGATCCAGCCCTTCTCCGACAGCACCACGGTCATCGGCTCGCTCGGCACCAGCTCGGTCTCGTCGATGGCCTGCGCCGCCTGACGCTGCACCAGCGGCGAACGGCGTGCGTCGCCGAACTTCCTGGCGTCGGCGGTCAGTTCATCGCGGATCAGCTTCTTCAGCTTGGCCTTGCTGTCGAGGATGCCGAGGATCTTCTCGCGCTCCTTGGCCAGTTCATCCTGCTCGCCGCGGATCTTCATTTCCTCCAGGCGGGCCAGCTGCTTCAGCTTGGTTTCCAGGATGTACTCGGCCTGTTCCTCGGACAGGCCGAAGCGCGCGATCAGCGCGGCCTTCGGCTCGTCTTCGGTACGGATGATGTGGATCACCTCGTCCAGGTTGAGGAAGGCGACCAGCAGGCCTTCCAGCAGGTGCAGGCGGCGCTCGACCTTCTGCAGGCGGTGCTGCAGGCGGCGGGTGACGGTGTTGCTGCGGAAGGTCAGCCATTCGCTGAGCAGCATCTTCAGGTTCTTCACCTGAGGACGGCCGTCCAGCCCGATCACGTTGAGGTTGACGCGGTAGCTGCGCTCCAGGTCCGTGGTAGCGAACAGGTGGCCCATCAGCTGGTCGGCGTCGACCCGGTTCGAACGCGGCACCAGCACCACGCGCACCGGGTTGGCGTGGTCGGATTCATCGCGGATGTCTTCCAGCCACGGCAGCTTCTTGGCGCGCATCTGTGCGGCGATCTGCTCGATCACCTTCGACGGCGACACCTGGAACGGCAGCGCCGTGATCACGATGTTGCTGGCTTCCCTGGTGAAGGTCGCGCGTGCACGCACGCTGCCGTTGCCGGTCTCGTAGATGTTGCGCAGGTCATTGGCCGCGGTGATGATCTCGGCGCTGGACGGGTAGTCCGGGCCCTGCACGTGTTCGCACAGGTCGCGCACGCTGGCGTCGGGGTTGTCCAGCAGGTGCAGCAGCGCGCTGACGATCTCGTTGAGATTGTGCGGCGGCACGTCGGTGGCCATGCCCACGGCGATGCCGGTGGTGCCGTTGAGCAGCAGGTGCGGCAGCCGCGCCGGCATCCAGGTCGGCTCCTGCAGGGTGCCGTCGAAGTTCGGGGCCCAGTCGGTGGTGCCCTGGCCCAGTTCGCCCAGCAGCACTTCGGCGATCGGGGTCAGCTTGGATTCGGTGTAACGCATCGCCGCGAACGACTTCGGGTCGTCACTGGAGCCGAAGTTGCCCTGGCCCTCGATCAGCGGGTAGCGGTACGAGAACGGCTGCGCCATCAGCACGAGTGCTTCGTAGCATGCACTGTCGCCGTGCGGGTGGTACTTACCGATGACGTCACCGACGGTGCGTGCGGACTTCTTCGGCTTGGACGCGGCATTCAGGCCCAGCTCGCTCATCGAATAGATGATGCGGCGCTGCACTGGCTTCAGGCCGTCGCCGATGAACGGCAGGGCACGGTCCAGGACCACGTACATCGAGTAGTCGAGGTAGGCGCGTTCGGCGTACTCGCGCAGCGGCAGTTGTTCGAATCCGTGGAACACGGGGCGGGCAAGTTCGGTCATGCGGCGTTGTTACCTATGTCGGGAGGCGGCGACGGTGGTCGCCGCTCGCAATCCTGTGATTATCCGGATGCGGCGGGGGATGCCAAGCCGCGCGC
This sequence comes from Stenotrophomonas sp. YJH_SMC_130, assembly GCF_059369035.1. NCBI lineage: Bacteria > Pseudomonadati > Pseudomonadota > Gammaproteobacteria > Lysobacterales > Lysobacteraceae > Stenotrophomonas > Stenotrophomonas sp. YJH_SMC_130. Next base: position 298,450 of record NZ_JCAFSH010000001.1, on the reverse strand, counting down.
AGGGTCCAGCCCGGTTTCCAGGCCGTGGCCGGCCCGCGCCAGGTAGCGCCCCGGTGGCAGCCCGAAGTGGCGGCGGAACACGGTGACGAAGGCGCTGGCGCTGCTGAAGCCCAGTGCGTGGGCGATGTCGGCGACGCTGCGGCCATCGGTCAACTGGCGCAGGGCTTCGGAGAGCCGGGCCTGCTGCCGCCACTGAGCGAAGCTGAGCGTGGTCTCGTCGCGGAAGTGGCGGGTCAGGCTGCGCGGTGACAGGCCGGCCCAGTGCGCCCATTCGGCCAGGCTGCGTTCGTCGGACGGGTCGGCCAGCAGCTGCGAGGCGATCTTCAGCAGGCGCCGGTCATGCGGCATCGGCAGGTGCATGCGCTGGCGTGGCGCTGTGCGGATCTCGTCCACCAGCACCTCGATGATGTGCTGGCGTTCGGAGGTGGTGTCGTAGCCCGGTGGCCAGTCACAGATGCGGTCGGCGAGCGCCTGCGCCAGCTTGGACAGGCCCAGCACGCAGGGATCGGAGGGCAGGGTGGCACAGACCGGAGCTGCCAGCGCCATGCCCCAGCCACGCAGGGGTCCGTCGAGGGTGACCGTGTGCGGCTCCAGCGGCGGCATCCAGCCGGCCGAGCCCGGCGCCAGCGACCAGGTGCCGTGCGAGGTACGGGTGGTCAGCAGGCCGCGCTCGACGCAGATCAGCTGCGCGCGCTGGTGATGATGCCAATCCACTTCACGGACCAGCCCTTGCGGGCTGTCGAAGCGGAAACCAACCACCGGGGGACCGTCGTTGCGCTCGAACCAGTCCAGTGCTTCGTCCCTGAGCAGGCGTTTGGGGGTAGGGATTTCTGCCTTGTTCATCATGTCTGCTGGCTGAAATGTGTCATCCATTGGCTGGATTGTACTACCGGGCCACCTGACCAGGTCATTAAGGTAGGCGCCTTCACTGATCCAGCCCACTGCTGCAACACAGCATTCGATGCCAGATCGAATATTTCCATTGAGAAATATTTTTTTTGGAAGAGAATGCTCCCCCATGATCTGTCCTGCAACCACTCCCCCCAGCTTCGGCCTGCTGCTGCGCCAGGTGCGCGACGGCCTGGTCCGCCAACTCGACGCGTCCATGGCTGAAGAAGATCTGGGCATCGGCTTCACCCACTACATCGGGTTGAAGGTGCTTTCGAACATGGCGCCGTGCACCGCCAACGAACTGGCCCAGGCCATCGATCAGGTGCCCAGCGCGGTGACCCGGCTGCTGGACAAGCTCGAAGCGCTGGGCTGCGTCCGCCGCGAACCGCATGCGCAGGACCGGCGGGCATTGCAGATCGTGCTGACCGACGAAGGCCGCGCGCTGTGGGCGCGCTTGAAGCTGCGTGGCGACGCGGTGATGGATTACGCCCTGCGTGATCTTTCCGCCGACGAGCGCACGCTGCTGCTGTCCCTCCTTACCCGAATCCGCGATTCACTGACGACCCCATGAACCCGATCCCGCATTCCACTCTCCGCCGGTCCGGGCGCGCGCTGCTGGTGTCAGCGCTGGCCCTGGCCCTGGCCGCCTGCGCCAGCAGTCGTGGCCTCAACCCGCAGGGCCACGTGCTTGACGTGGACAGCCTGCACAGCGAACGCACCCTGGCCGACACCGACCTGAGCGCCACTGGCTTCCCGGCGCAGGACTGGTGGAAGGCACTGGGTGATGCGCAGCTGGACGCGCTGGTCGCAGAGGGCCTGGCCGGCCACCCGAGCCTCGACGCCGCCGATGCCCGCCTGCGCCAGGCCCAGGCCCAGGTCGGCACCGCACGTGCCGACGAACTGCCGAGCCTGTCGGTGTCCGGTGGCTACACCGGCCTGCGCCTGCCCGAATCGATGGTCGGCAGCGAGATGGGCGGCCGTTACGGCGGCAGCAGCCAGGTTGCCTTCGACTTCAGTTATGGCGTGGACCTGTGGGGCGGCAAGCGCGCCGCCTGGGAAGCCGCCGTGGACGGCGCCCATGCCGCCACCGTTGAAGCGCAGGCCGCGCGCCTGAACCTGTCCACTGGCATCACCCAGGCCTATGCCGATCTGGCCTACGCGTGGCAGCTCAACGACGTAGCCGAGGAAGAGCTGACCCGTTCGCAGAAGTCACTTGAACTGACCCGCCAGCGCCGCAGCGCCGGCATCGACAATGATCTGCAGGTGCGCCAGGCCGAGGCCCGTGTGCCGGCCGCGCAGCAGCAGGTGCAGGCCGCCCAGCAGCGTATCGACGCGGCCCGCACCGCACTGGCCGCGCTGGTCGGCAAGGGCCCGGACCGTGGCCTGTCGATCCAGCGCCCGCAGCCGTTGAACCCGATGGCGCTGCAGCTGCCGGGCGTGCTGCCCAGCGAACTGCTCGGCCGTCGCCCCGACATCGTCGCCGCACGCTGGCGCGTGGAAGCGGCCGACAAGCAGATCAAGGTCGCCAAGACCAAGTTCTACCCGAGCTTCAACCTGACCGCGCTGGCCGGCGTGGTCGCCCCGAATGTGGGCGACCTGCTGAAGAGCAGTTCCACCTTCGCCTACATCGGCCCTGCGCTGAGCCTGCCGATCTTCGAGGGCGGCAAGCTGCGCGCCAACCTGGCCAATACCGATGCGCAGTACGACCTGGCGGTGGCCAACTACAACCAGACCGTGCTCGATGCGCTGCGTGATGTGGCCGACCAGGTCAACGCGGTGCGCTCGTTGGCACAGCAGGCGCAGTCGCAGCAGCAGGCGGTGGACACCGCACGCGCTGCCTTCGACCTGGCCCAGCAGCGCTACCGCGCCGGCATCGGCAGCTACCTGGACGTGCTGACCGCGCAGTCCACCCTGCTGCAGTCGCAGCAGCAGCTGGCCGGCCTGCAGTCGCAGCAGGTGCAGTCCTCGGTGCGCCTGAGCAAGGCGCTGGGCGGTGGTTTCCAGCCCACTGACGCCGACCGCGCACCGATCGCCTCCCATTCCGATTCCTCGCATTCCTGAAGATCTCCGACATGAGCCAGACCCAAGACACCGCGGCCCCGGCCGCCCCCAACCGCCGCGGCCACCTGCTGCGCGGCCTGTTCGTGATCGTCGTGCTGCTGCTTGCCGCTTTGGCGCTGTGGTACTTCATGTTCGGCCGTTGGTTCGAAGAGACCGACGATGCCTACGTGCAGGGCAACCAGGTGCAGATCACCCCGCTGGTGGCCGGCACCGTGGTCGCCATCAATGCCGATGACGGCATGCGCGTGGAGCGCGGCCAGCTGCTGGTGCAGCTGGACCCGTCCGACACCGCAGTGGCGCTGCAGCAGGCCGAAGCCAACCTGGCCAAGACCGTGCGCCAGACCCGCGGCCTGTACCGCAGCGTGGAAGGCGCGCAGGCGGACCTGAACGCCCGCCAGGTGACCCTGAAGCGCGTGCGCGAAGACTACGCCCGCCGCAAGGACCTGGCCGCCACCGGCGCCATCTCCAACGAAGAACTGGCCCACGCCCGCGACGAGCTGGCCGCGGCCGAAGCGGCCGTGGCCGGTTCGCGCGAGACCGTCGAGCGCAACCGCGCGCTGGTCGACGACACCGTGATCGCCACCCAGCCGGACGTGCAGGCCGCCGCTGCGCAGCTGCGCCAGGCCTTCCTCAACAACGCCCGCGCCGGCATCGTTGCACCGGTCTCCGGTTACGTCGCCCGTCGTTCGGTGCAGGTCGGCCAGCGCGTGCAGCCGGGCAATGCCCTGATGGCCGTGGTGCCGACCGAGCAGATGTGGGTCGAGGCCAACTTCAAGGAAACCCAGCTGCGCCACATGCGCCTGGGCCAGGAAGTGGAGCTGAAGTCGGACCTGTACGCCGGCGACGTGAAGTACAAGGGGCGCATCCAGAGCCTGGGCCTGGGCACCGGCTCGGCGTTCTCGCTGCTGCCGGCACAGAACGCCAGCGGCAACTGGATCAAGATCGTGCAGCGCGTACCGGTGCGCATCGCCATCGATGCCAAGCAGCTGGCCGAGCACCCGCTGCGCATCGGCCTGTCGATGAAGGCCGAAGTGAGCCTGCGCGACCAGAAGGGCGAAGTGCTGCCGAGCACCCCGGCCAAGGGCACGGTGTTCGACACCGACGTGTATGCCAAGCAGCTGCATGATGCCGACGAGGTGATCCACACGATCATCCAAGGCAACCTGCCGCAGCAGCAGGCGAAGGTGGGCTGAGGTCGCCATGTCCGCACAAGCTCCAGCCGCGCCCGGCGCTCCGGGCGCACCGGCGGCGCCGGCTGCGGCCTCCGGGTTCCTGCCGCCCAGCGTCGCCCTGTGCACCGTAGGCCTGGCGATGGCGTCGTTCATGCAGGTGCTCGACACCACCATCGCCAACGTCTCGCTGCCGACCATCGCCGGCAACCTCGGCGCCAGTTCGCAGCAGGCGACCTGGGTCATCACCTCGTTTGCGGTCAGCACGGCCATCGCGCTGCCGCTGACCGGCTGGCTCAGCCGCCGTTTCGGCGAACGCAAACTGTTCGTCTGGGCGACCCTCGCCTTCGTCATCACCTCGCTGCTGTGCGGCCTTGCGCAGAGCATGGGCATGCTGGTGGTGTCGCGTGCGCTGCAGGGCTTCGTGGCCGGCCCGATGTACCCGATCACGCAGTCGCTGCTGGTCTCGATCTATCCACGTGAGAAGCGCGGGCAGGCATTGGCACTGCTGGCGATGATCACGGTGGTGGCGCCGATCTGCGGCCCGATCCTCGGTGGCTGGATCACCGACAACTACAGCTGGGAATGGATCTTCCTGATCAACGTGCCACTGGGCATCTTCGCCGCGCTGGTGGTGGGCAACCAGCTGAAGGGACGCCCGGAGCAGATCGAGAAGCCGAAGATGGACTACGTCGGCCTGATCACGCTGGTGATTGGTGTCGGCGCGCTGCAGCTGGTGCTCGACCTGGGCAACGACGAGGACTGGTTCTCGTCGATGAAGATCGTGGTGCTGGCCTGCGTGGCGGTGGTGACGCTGACGGTGTTCCTGATCTGGGAACTGACCGACAAGGATCCGATCGTCGACCTGAAGCTGTTCCGGCACCGCAACTTCCGTGCCGGCACGCTGGCGATGGTGGTGGCCTATGCGGCGTTCTTCAGCGTGGCGCTGCTGATTCCGCAGTGGCTGCAGCGTGACATGGGCTACACCGCGATCTGGGCAGGCCTGGCGACTGCGCCGATCGGCATCCTGCCGGTGATCATGACGCCGTTTGTGGGCAAGTATGCGTCGCGCTTCGACATGCGGATGCTGGCCACCGTGGCCTTCATCGTGCTGTCGATGACCAGCTTCCTGCGCTCGAACTTCAACCTGCAGGTGGACTACATGCACGTGGCCGGCGTGCAGCTGATCATGGGTATTGGCGTGGCGCTGTTCTTCATGCCGGTGCTGCAGATCCTGCTGTCGGACCTGGATGGGCGCGAGATCGCGGCGGGCTCCGGCCTGGCGACGTTCCTGCGCACGCTGGGCGGCAGCTTCGCGGCCTCGCTGACGACGTGGCTGTGGGCGCGGCGTACCCAGGTGCACCATGCCGACCTGACCGAGCACATCTCGGCCTATCAGCCGGGCATGCAGGAGCAGGTCACTGCAATGGGGCGGGGCGACCTGCAACATGGCGCGGCGGTACTGAACAACATGATCAATCACCAGGCATCGCAGATGGGTTTCAACGACATCTTCTTCCTGCTGGGCTGGATCTTCCTGGCGATCATCACCTTCCTGTGGCTGGCCAAGCCGCCGTTCGGCGCAGGCGCGGGTGCGGCGTCCGCGGGCGGTGGGCATTGATCGACCATTGGCGTTGAAACGCAGAAAACCCCGCCGCAAGGCGGGGTTTTTCTTTTGGTAGATCCACGCCATGCGTGGATGGATCCCGGGGTCGTGTGGGTTCCCGAATCCCGGAAACGAAAAAACCCGCTTTCGCGGGTTTGATCATCTTGAGTCGTGGTGCCCAGGAGAGGACTCGAACCTCCACGGTTTTACCCGCTAGTACCTGAAACTAGTGCGTCTACCAATTCCGCCACCTGGGCGACTCAGGAGAGGAATTGTGCGGCACGGCAGAGAGTGTGTCAACAACATTTCACACTTTTTTCTGCGGTTGCACGCCCAGGTGGTGCAGCAGGCTGCGCATCGCCGGTGACAGCTGCGCCCACCCGGCGAAACAGGCGCACAGGCGGCGTTGTGCCCACGCATCGGCAAGCGGCACCGCAACGGTATGCGTACTGCGTCGATGCTGGCGCGCGATGCTCCGCGGCACGATGCCGACACCGATGCCGTGGCCGACCATGATGCAGACACCCTCGAAGGTCTTCATGCGGATGCGCACATCGAGGCGGCGCCCGATGTCGCGGGCCTGGTCTTCGATGTAGATCTGAAGCGCATTGCCATCGGCGAGGGCAACGAAGGTCTCGCCGGCGGCATCGGCGAAGGTCACGCTGCGCAGTGATGCAAACCGGTGATCGGCAGGCAGCAGCATCACCAGCGGATCTTCGGCCACCACATGCTGCTGCAGGCCGGTGGCGTCAACCGCATCACTGATGATGCCGGCCTCGGCCTGGCCAGCGCTGATTGCACGCACGACTTCGGGGCTGGTGCGCTCCAGCAGTTCCACGTGCAGGCGCGGGCGTTCGGCCAGCCACGGTGCCAGCCGCGGGGGCAGGTAGTTGGTCAGCGCAGCGGTGTTGGCATACAGGTGCAGGGTGCCACGCGCGCCGTGCGCGAATGCCTGCAGCTCGCCGCGCAGCTGCGCCTGCTGTTGCAGGATCAGGCGTGCATGGTGGGCGAGGGCGGCGCCGGCTTCGGTCAGGCTGACGCCACGCGGGTGCCGGTTCAACAACGCGGTGCCGGCGTCGGCTTCGATCGTGCGCAGGCGTTCGCTGGCTGAAGCCAGTGCCAGGTTCGCCTGCGTTGCGCCGGCCGTGATGCTGCCCGCCTCGGCAATCGCCAGGAACAGCCGCAGGTCGGCGATGTCCATCCGCATGTGATGCCCTCGTCGCAACGCCCGAGCCTTCGGGTCAGCCGAAGGGTGGGCCGGGAAGACCGCATTGTGCGCCGGGCGACGGCCCGATCCAATGAAGGCATGAATGAATCGATGTACTTCTATGGGTTGCTGGTGGTGGTGTTCGTGCTGGCCGGCGTGGTCAAGGGCGTGACGGGCATGGGGCTGCCGACGGTGGCGATGGGCCTGCTCGGTGGCGCGCTGTCGCCGGTGGCGGCGGCGTCGATGCTGTTCATCCCGACCTTCGTCACCAATGCGTGGCAGCTGCTGTCCGGGCCGTCACTGGGCCACATCGTGCGGCGCCTGTGGCCGATGATGCTGGCCGTGGTGGTGGTGACGCTGGGTTCGGCAGCGTTGCTGGTACGGGTCGATCGCAGCGGGTCGCGGGTTGCGCTGGGCGTGGCCCTGATGGTCTATGCCGCCTATGCGTTGCTTGCGCCGGTGTTCCGCGTGCCGCAGCGGCGCGAGCGCTGGCTGGGGCCGCTGGTGGGCGCGCTGTCCGGCGTAGTGACCGGCACCACCGGCGTGTTCGTGATGCCGGCGGTGCCGTACCTGCAGTCGCTGGGGTTGCAGCGCGAAGAGTTGGTGCAGGCGCTCGGGTTGGCGTTCACCGTGTCGACGATTTCGCTGACCACCGGCCTGGTGCTGCACGGTGCGTTCGGCATCCAGCAGCTGGGGCTGAGTGCACTGGCGGTGCTGCCGGCGCTGCTGGGCATGTGGTTGGGGCAGGTGATCCGGCAGCGCATCAGCGCACGGGTGTTTCGGGCGTGCTTCCTTGGCTTCCTGCTGCTGCTCGGCCTGGAGCTGGTGCTGCGGCCATTGTTCTGATGCCAAATTCCCGGCATGAAAAAACCCGCTTTCGCGGGTCTTTCTCATTCTCGACGTGGTGCCCAGGAGAGGACTCGAACCTCCACGGTTTTACCCGCTAGTACCTGAAACTAGTGCGTCTACCAATTCCGCCACCTGGGCGTCGAGGAGCGAAATTATGGGCTGTTGTTACGGAGGTGTCAACACCTTGGTGAAGACATTCCGAACAGCGCCTCGCGGTGTCCTGCTCAAGGAAGGGGCGTTCCCGCGCTGGATCGCAGGCAAAAAAAATCCCCGCCGAAGCGAGGAGTTTTTTCGTTGGTGCCCAGGAGAGGACTCGAACCTCCACGGTTTTACCCGCTAGTACCTGAAACTAGTGCGTCTACCAATTCCGCCACCTGGGCGTTCCAGAGGCGCAATTGTGAAGATGAATCCGGGAGCTGTCAACGACTTCCTGAAATTATTTCATCCAACGCCTCCAGGGCGGGCGCTGACCCGTTCTGCACGCCATCAACGGCTACCATGTAGGGCGATGACTACCAAAAAACCAAGCAAGGGCGGGAGCAAGTCCCGCAGCCAAGGCCCGAAGAAGGGCCCGAAGGCGGGCGCAGCCCGCACCACCAAGCCGGGCAAGCCGCTGCCAGGCTGGTTCCCCGAATTGAATGAAGGCGGTGCGCCGCCACGCGGCCGCAAGGTTCGCACCGCTGATGCGGCAGCACCCGGCCCGGCCCCGGGCCGCAAGCTGCCGCCGACCGGCAAGGTGATCGACGATCCCTATGCCGCCCGCGAAGCCGAGAAATACGAACAGCCCATCGCCAGCCGCGAGGCCATCCTGGCCCTGCTGGAGCGTTGCGAAGGGCCGCAGACCGCCGAGGAACTGGGCGCACGCCTGGGCCTGACCGCCCCGGACCGTGCCGAAGCACTGTCGCGCCGGCTCGGCGCCATGGTCCGCGATGGCCAGCTGGTGCAGAACCGCCGAGGCGGCTTCGCCCCGATCCAGACCCTGAACCTGGTCACCGGCGTGGTGATCGCCAACCCGGAAGGATTCGGTTTCCTGCGTCCGGTCGAGGGCGGCGACGACCTGTTCCTGCCGCCGTATGAAATGCGCAAGGTCATGCACGGTGACAAGGTGCTGGCCCGAGTGACCGGCATCGATCACCGTGGCCGCCGCGAAGGCAGCATCGCCCGCGTGCTGGAGCGCGGCATGACCCGCCTGATCGGCCGCTTCAGCGTCGAGATGGGGATCAATTACGTGGTACCCGATGACAAGCGCGTGCAGCGCAACGTGCAAGTACCGCCGGACCAGACCGGGGGCGCGCGTGATGGCCAGCTGGTGGTCTGCGAACTGACCCAGGCCCCGGACAGCCGCCGTCCGCCGATCGGCCGCATCATCGCCGTGCTCGGCGACAAGCTGACCGCATCGCTGGTGGTGGAGACCGCCATCCACGGTCACGAGCTGCCGTTCGAGTTCCCGCAGGAGGTGCTGGATGAAGCGGCCTCGGTGCCGCTGGTGGTCGAACCGGCAATGATCGGTGACCGCGTCGATCTGCGCAGCACGCCGCTGGTTACCATCGATGGCGAGGATGCCAAGGACTTCGACGACGCGGTGTACTGCGAGCCGAATGCCGACGGTTTCCGCCTGGTGGTGGCGATTGCCGATGTTTCGAACTACGTCCGCCCCGGCACGCCGCTGGACGAGGAAGCGCAGAAGCGTGCGACTTCGGTCTACTTCCCCGGCTTCGTGGTGCCGATGCTGCCGGAGACGCTCTCCAACGGCATCTGTTCGTTGATGCCGAAGGTCGACCGCATGTGCTTCGTCTGCGACATGCAGATCGACCGCGAAGGCCTGGTCACGCATTCGCGCTTCTACGAGGCGGTGATGAACTCGCACGCGCGCCTGACCTACACCCAGGTGTGGAAGGCGGTGGGCGAGGACGATGCCGATACCAAGGCCTGGATGGGTGACCTGCTGCCGCAGGTGCAGCGCCTGCACCAGCTGTACAAGGTGCTGTCCAAGGCGCGCGCCAAGCGCGGTGCCATCGAGTTCGAAAGCAGTGAAGTGCGCTTCGTGCTGGACAACCGTGGTGAAGTCACCCGGGCCGGCATGCTGGTGCGCAACGACGCGCACAAGCTGATCGAGGAATGCATGATCGCGGCCAACGTCGAGGCGGCGAAGTACCTGCTGTCGCGCCACGTGCCGGCCCCGTATCGCATCCACGAGAAGCCGCCGGAAACCAAGTACGCCGACCTGCTGGAATTCCTCAAGGAGTTCAAGCTGAGCCTGCCGCCGTGGTCGAAGGTGCGCCCGGGTGACTACACCAAGCTGCTGAAGAAGATCCGCGACCGCCCCGATGCGACGCTGCTGGAGTCGGTGTTGCTGCGCAGCCAGAGCCTGGCGATCTACAGCCCGGAGAACCACGGCCACTTCGGCCTGGCGCTGGAGGCCTACGCGCACTTCACCTCGCCGATCCGTCGCTATCCCGACCTGCTGGTGCACCGCGCGATCAAGCATGCGCTGTCCGGCAAGCCGCTGGACAAGTTCACCTACAACGCCCGCGAGATGGCCGCGCTGGCGCTGCAGTGTTCCGAGCGTGAGCGCCGTGCCGACGAGGCCGAGCGCGAGGTCGACGAGCGTTACCGCGCGGCGTGGATGGAAAAGCACGTGGGCGGCCAGTTCGACGGCGTGATCAGCGGCGTGACCAGCTTCGGCCTGTTCGTCGAGCTGGACGAGTCGAAGGTACAGGGTCTGGTCCACGTGACCCAGCTGCCGCAGGACTATTACAAGTTCGACGCGACCCGCAAGACGCTGACCGGCGAGCGCCGCGGCGGCAGCTACCGGCTGGGTGACCGCGTGCGCATCCTGGTGCTGAAGGCCAGCATGGAAGAACGCAAGATCGACTTCCGCCTGGTGGAACACAAGGGTGAGGACGAGGGCGATGGCCTGCCGCCGCTGCCTGAGCGGGGCAAGCCGGCCAAGCGGAAGAAAGAGAAATATTGATGACCGTGGTAGTGCCGGCCGCTGGCCGGCATCCATGGCACCCTCGGCACCGACGGGTTGCCGGCCAGCGGCCGGCACCACCAGGAGACATCGCATGCAAGGCCAACCCGAATACAGCGGCGGCTGCCAGTGCGGCGCGATCCGCTTCCACGTGCGTGGCGCGCTGACCGACAGCTCGATCTGCCACTGCCGCATGTGCCAGAAGGCCTTCGGCGCCTACTACGCGCCGCTGGTGTCGGTACGCGGTGTGCAGTTCAGCTGGACCCGCGGCCAGCCGCGCTATTTCCAGTCGTCCAACGTGGTGCGGCGTGGCTTCTGCGCCGACTGCGGCACGCCATTGACCTACGAAGCGCCCGATGGCGTGGCGGTGGCTGCCGGCGCGTTCGACGAACCCGAACGCCTGCCACCGACGATCCAGTACGGGGTCGAACGCAAGCTGCCCTTCGTCGACAGCCTGGCCAGACTGCCGGTACGGCGTACCGAGCAGGACATCGCAGCCCTGGACTTCCTGGCCACGATCGTGTCCCACCAGCACCCCGACCACGACACGCCGCACTGGCCACCGCGCAGCCGGTGAGGTTTGTGTAGAGCCGAGCCCATGCTCGGCTGCCTTGAAGCGCGGCCGCCGCCGATGCTCTACCATAGCCACCCCCTTTCCGGTCCCCGCCCGCATGAGCAAGAACAGCCAGTGGATCGTCGGCGTCAACGCCGTCGCCTCCTCCATCGAGAACGACGCCGAGAACGTCCGCGAAGTGCTGGTCGAGGCCGGAGCGAAGAACCCGCGCCTGACCGAGATCGAGGAAAACGCCCGCCGCAAGGGCATCGACGTGCGCAAGGTGAACAGCCAGGCGCTGGACGGTGTGGGCGGCTCGGTGCGCCACCAGGGCGTGGCCGCGCGCTATGCCGCCGCCCGCACCTACAGCGAGAACGAGCTGGAAGGCCTGGTCACTGCGGCCGAGGGCAAGGCGCTGCTGCTGGTGCTGGACGAGGTGCAGGACCCGCACAACCTGGGCGCCTGCCTGCGCTCGGCCGCTGCGGCCGGTGCGACTGCAGTGATCATCCCCAAGGACAAGTCGGCCACGGTCAACGCCACCGTGCGCAAGACCTCGGCCGGCGCCGCCGACCTCATCCCGGTGGTGGCGGTAACCAACCTGTCGCGCTGCCTGAAGGACCTGCAGAAGCAGGGCGTGTGGATTTATGGCTTGGCCGGCGAAGCCACCGCGTCGCTGTACCAGCTGGACCTGAAGGGCAACATCGCGCTGGTGCTGGGCGGCGAAGCCGACGGCCTGCGCCGCCTGACCCGCGAGAACTGCGATGGCCTGGTCAAGATCCCGATGCCGGGCGAGATCGAGAGCCTGAATGTCTCCGTCGCCGCCGGCGTCAGCCTGTTCGAGGCCGTGCGCCAGCGCGGTTGATCTGTAGAGCCGAGCCCACGCTCGGCTATCGCATACCCGATCAGGAAAGCAGCCGAGCATGGGCTCGGCTCTACAGAAGCCGCTACCCCGCGCTGCCACCCAGTGCCTTGAACAGGGTCACGTCGTTGTTCAGCTGGCCCTGGCGCACGCGCGCCAGCGACAGCTCGGCATCGCGCCGGGTCTGCTGCGCTTCCAGCCAGGTGCGCAGATCGGTAGCACCCACGCGATAACGCACTTCCTGCGCGCGCTCCACTTCCACCGCTTCCTCGTACGAAGCCTGCGAGGCAGCGACCTGGCGCGCCAGCTGCTCGCGCGCGGACAGGGCGTTGTCCACTTCCGAGAGCGCGGTGTACAGCGTCTTGCGGAAATTGGTCGCGGCGATCTGATAGCTGGTGCCGGCGATATCGGTATCCAGCTGCGCGCGCTGCAGGTTGAGGAATGGCAGCGAAAGGCCGGCACCCAGCGTGGCCACCGGATTGCGCAGTACATCGCCCAGCGAGGCCGAACTGGAACCGAGGCTGCCGGTCAGGCTCAGCGCCGGGTAGTACTGGGTGGCGGTGACCCTGATGGTCTTCAGGCTGTTGCGCAGGCGGAGTTCTGCCGCACGCAGGTCGGGGCGGCGGCCGAGCAGATCGGCCGGCAGCCCCTCGACAATGCGCGGGCTGCGTGCGCCCAGCAGGTCCTGCGGTTCGTCCTGTTGTGGCCAGGGCGTGCCGTCCAGCAGCACGGCCAGTGCGTTGCGCACCTCCACCCGCTGCTGTTCCAGCGCGCTCTGCGAGGCGCGCTGCGATTGCAGGTTCTGCAGCGCCTGGCGCACTTCCAGACGCGATACCGCACCGGCGTCGAAGCGGGCCTGCACCAGTTCGCGGGTGCGCTCCAGCCGCTCCAGGTTGGCCTGGCCGGTGGCGATCGACTGGTTCAGGTAGGCCAGGTTCCAGTACTGGGTGATGGTGTCGCTGATCACCAGCAGGGCGGTATTCTGCCGGTCTTCCTCGCTGGCTTCGGCTTCCCAGCGGGCGATGTCGCGCTGGGTGCGCAGGCGTCCCCACAGATCCACCTCCCAGCCCAGCGATACGCCGGTGGAGTAGCTGCGGCGCCATTCGTCGGCCTGGCCGGTGGCGCGGCTGGCATTGCCGCTGACGCCCGATGACGAAGGCTGCGGCCACAGCGCGTTGCTGGCCAGGCCGGCCTGCAGGCGCGAACGCTGCACGGCCAGGCCGGCGGCGGCCAGGTCGCTGTTGGCGGCCAGCGCCTGCGCCACCAGGCGGTCCAGGCGCTCGTCTCCGAAGCCGGTCCACCAGGTGTCCTGGCGGATGTCGTGGCCCGGTGTGTCCAGGCTGCTGCGCGGGTCGCCGGCCGGTGCGTTGAGGGTGGCATCGCCACGCCCATACTGGGCCGCCACGTCGGGATCGGCCACCGGATAGCGGCCGACAGAGGCGCAGCCAGACAGGGCGAGCAGAACGGCACCCGCCAGCAGCCGGCGCGAGGGGGCAGGGAAGGGCAGTCGGGTCATCATCTTCATTCGCGTGCCAGGGCCTCTACCGGGTCAAGCTGCGCGGCATTGCGCGCGGGCAGGAAGCCGAACGCCACGCCGATCAGGGTCGAGCAGGCGAAGGCGGCAACAATCGAGGCGGTGGAGAACAGCACCTGGAAGTCGCTGGCGAAGCGGCCGATCATCGAGCCCAGCAGCAGGGCCAGGCCGATGCCGAGCACGCCACCGAGCAGGCACACCAGCACCGCTTCGATCAGGAACTGCTGGCGGATATCACTTTGTCGTGCACCGACGGCCATGCGCACCCCGATCTCTCGGGTGCGCTCGGTCACCGACACCAGCATGATGTTCATCACGCCGATGCCGCCGACCAGCAGCGCGATGGCGGCGATGGCGCCGATCAGCAGGGTCATCGTGCGCGTGGTCTGCTCGATGGTGTCGCGGATCTCGGCGCTGTTGCTGAGGAAGAAATCCTCGGTGCCGTGGCGCATCGTCAGCAGGCGGGTGATCGCTTCCTGAGCGGCATCCATCGGTGTGTTGTCGTCCACGCGCACGGTGATGCTGGAGACATGGCTCTGGCCGAGCATGCGCGACATCACCGTGGTGTAGGGCACCCACACGCTGAGGCTGGTGCTGCCACCGAAGCCGAAACTCTGGCGCTTGGCCACGCCGACCACGCGTGCCGGCACGTTGCCGAGCAGGATCACCTGGCCGACCGGGTCGACATCGGGGAAGAACTGGGTCTGGGTGTTTTCGTCGATCACCGCCACCTGGCCCAGGCCCTTGACCGCATCGGCATCGAAGAAGCTGCCACCGAGCAGAGTCACGCCCTTGACCCGGAAGAACTGCTCGCCGACGCCGCTGACCTGCGCAGTGGAAGACTGGTTGCGGTAGCGCGCGGTGACCGAGGTCGACACGCTGGGGGTGGCGCTGTCCACGTAACTCTGCTTCGCCAGTGCGTCGGCATCGCTGGCCTTGAGCGTCTGCACCCGCGCCGAGCGCATGTCGCCGAAACCGCGGCCGGGGTAGACGTCGATGGTATTGGTGCCGAGCGCGCTGATGTTCTGCAGGATCTGCTGCTGCGAGCCGTTGCCCAGGGCCACCACCGAGACCACCGAGGCGATGCCGATGATGATGCCGAGCATGGTCAGGAAGGTGCGCAGGCGGTGGGCGTTCATCGCCAGCAGCGCCATGCGGAACGCTTCGGTAAAGCGGTCGCGGGCCGCCCGCCAGCTGTTGCCGTGGGCGACGCCGGTACTGGCTTCGCGCTGGGCGCGGTAACTCGGCGCATCCGGATTGGCGCGGTCGGCAATGACCTCGCCATCGCGGATCTCGATGATGCGCTGTGCGTGCTGGGCCACGCTCATGTCGTGGGTGACGATGATGATGGTGTGGCCTTCGGCATGCAGTTCGCCGAGGATCGCCATCACTTCCTCACCGGATTTCGTATCCAGCGCGCCTGTCGGTTCGTCGGCCAGGATCACCTCGCCGCCGTTCATCAGGGCGCGTGCGATCGACACGCGCTGCTGCTGGCCACCGGAGAGCTGGCCTGGCTTGTGATGCATGCGGTCGCCCAGCCCCAACCGCTGCAGCAGTTGCTCGGCACGCGCGTTGCGCACCGGGCCGGGACTGCCGGCGTAAACGGCCGGCACTTCCACATTGCCGCGCGCGTCGAGGTCGCCGAGCAGGTGGTAGCGCTGGAAGATGAAACCAAAATGCTCGCGGCGCAGTTCGGCCAGTTCGTCCGGCTCCATCTTTCCGGTTTCGCGGCCGGCCACCTGGTAGCTGCCGCGAGTGGGACGGTCAAGGCAGCCGAGGATGTTCATCAGCGTCGACTTGCCCGAGCCGGACTGGCCGACGATGGCGACCATCTCGCCGGCGTGGATGTCGAGGTTCACGTCGCGCAGTACGGCGATCACATCGTCGCCGGCCGGGAATTCACGTCGCAGGTCGCGCAGGCGCAGCAGCGGCGCCGTCGTGCTCATCGGCGCCCCATGCCCGGGCCGCCGACCCGCATCTGCATGCCGCCGCGGTTGCCGCCGCCGGCGCTGGCACCGGCCGCAGCGGCTTCGCCGACCACCACGCGCTCGCCTTCCTTCAAGCCGGACAGGATCTCGGCCGAGGCGCCGTTGTTGATGCCCACGGTGACCTTGCGCGGCTGCGGCTGGCCCTTGTCGTCCAGCACCCGCACCATCCGCTCATCGCCACGGCGCTTCGGTCCCAGTGCCACCGCCGGCACCATCAGCACGCCCTTGGCCTGCTTGAGCAGCACCGAGACCTGCGCGGTCATGTCGATGCGCAGCGTGCCGTCCGGGTTTTCCACATCAAACAGCGCGTTGTAGTAGACCGCACTGCTGGAACTGGAACTGGACGAACTGCTGGAGCTGGAGGAGCTTTCGTTGGCGATCGAGGCCGGCGCCGGATTGATCTGGCGCAGCGTGGCGTGATACTTGCGGTCCGGGTCGCCCAGGGTGGTGAAGTACACCGGCATGCCGGGCTTGATCTTGACCACGTCGGCCTCGGAGATCTCGGCATTGACGGTGACCACGTCCAGCCGCGCCAGCATGACGATGGTCGGTGCGGTCTGGTTGGCGTTCACGGTACGGCCTTCCTCGGCCACCACCGCGACCACGGTGCCGTCCATCGGCGCGGTGATGCGGGTGTAGGCCAGGTTGGCGCGGGCGGTGCCCAGCTCGGTTTCGCGGCCCTTGATCTGCGCCTCGTAGGACTGCAGCTGGGCGCGGGCAGTTTTCAGCTGTGCTTCGGCGGCATCGTATTCCTGGCGCGAGGTGGCCTCGGCGGCCAGCATCTGCTGCTGGCGCGCGAACTCCAGTTCGGCCTGGCGCAGGGTGGCTTGCTGCACTGCGCGCTGGGCGGTGACCTGGTCCAGCGAGGCCTGCGCGTTGAGCACCTGGTTCTGCTGGGTGGTGGCATCGATCTCGGCGATCAGGTCGCCTTCCTTCACGGTGTCGCCCAGCTGTACCTTCAGCGATTTGATCTGGCCCGAGGCCTGCGCGCCGACGCTGACCAGCTTGTAGGCGTCGATCACGCCAGTGGCATCCACCGTTTGTTCGATGTCACCGCGGCTGACCGGCGAGGTTGCCACCGCCGGGGCGGCGGGCTTGCGCAGCAGCCACCAGGCGGTCGCGGCGACGATCAGGGCGAGCAGGGCGATCAGCATCAGGCGACTCCGGCGGGTCGCTGGCAGCAGGCGGAACGTCACGTCGTGGCTTCACTCTCGAGGCCGCGAAGGCGGCGTTGGTGGGCATTGTGAAGACCGGGCGATGGACGGCTCAATCCTCAGGGTATGTCTGTATGTAACACTGTCGGTGAACAGGCGTAACCACAGGTATCCCGCCCGCGGGTGGATACACTGGTACGCATTGCCCCGGATGCGGTTCAGCTGCCGACACGGGATGATCGCGACATGGAGACTGAAAACCCGATGCATCGACTGCTGATCGTCGACGACGACAACGACATCCGCACGCTGCTGGCCGAGCAGCTCGGCCGCGCCGGCTACCAGGTGAGTACTGCGGCCGATGGCACCGCCATGCGCCAACTGCTGGACCGCGAGCACGTGGACCTGATCGTGCTGGACCTCAACCTGCCGCGCGAGGATGGTCTGACCCTGTGCCGTGACCTGCGTGCGCGTTCCAACACGCCGGTGATCATGCTGACCGCGCGCGCCGAGCCGATCGACCGCGTGCTGGGCCTGGAAATGGGCGCCGACGACTACCTGGCCAAGCCGTTCGAGCCGCGCGAACTGCTGGCGCGCATCCGCAACGTGCTGCGCCGGACCGAGGCGCTGCCGGCCAACCTGGAACCGCTGGCGGTACGCCGCGCGCGTTTCTCGCGCTGGGTATTCGACCTGGAGCATCGCCACCTGGTCGATCCGGATGGCCGCGTGGTGGTGCTGTCCGGCGCCGAGTTCCGCCTGCTGCGGGTGTTCATCGCCCACGCCAACAAGGTGCTGTCGCGCGAGCAGCTGGTCGCGCTCAGCAGTGGCCGCAACTACGAAGCTCAGGACCGCGCGATCGACCTGCAGGTCAGCCGCCTGCGCAACAAGCTGGGCGACGATGGTGGCCCGGATGGACTGATCAAGACCGTGCGCAACGAAGGCTACGTGCTGGCCTCGTCGGTCAACCTGGAATAAACCGCGATGAAGCGCCTGCGCCATTTCCTGTCCTCGATGGTCGGGCGGTTGTTCGTGATCCTGCTGCTGGGCATGGCGGTGGCTGCGATCGGCGCGACCATGCTGGCCACCTCCAAGCGCCAGCAGGAGTTCGAGCGGCAGAACCTGAACCGCATCGCCGACCGCCTGCAGGGCTACGTCAACCTGCTGGACGGCAATCCGGAGCTGCGCGAGCGCCTGCTGGCGATCGGCGGGCCGAGCGTGCGCGCGTTGCAGCCGGGCGCACGCCTGGGGCGTGCCGACACGGCGCTGATGGAAGTGCTGGAAGACCGCCCCGGGCCGGTGTCGCGCGCGCACGTGCACTTCGCTTCGTTCCGCTCCTGCATTCCCAAACTGCAGGAGCTGCTGCCGCCGCCGCCGACGGGCCACCGGCGGCCGCCGCGCGAGCGCGACCCCGCGTTCATCCCGCCGAAATGCCGTGCAGTGGACGTGACCCTCAACGACGGCACGCTGCTGAAGCTGGCGCTGGACTCGCCGGCGGTGGCGCACAACGGCATCCTCGCCGTGGACCCATGGTTCCTGACCCTGCTGGTGCTGGCGATTGCCGTGCTGGCCTATATCGTCGCGCGCATGGCCAGCGCGCCGCTGCAGGAACTGGCCGCAGCCGCAGAAGACCTTGGCGATGACCTGCAGCGCGACCCGTTGCCACTGCGCGGGCCGCGCGAAGTGCAGCGTGCCGCCGAAGCCTTCAACGCCATGCAGCACCGCCTGCAGCGGCACCTGGCCGAACGCACGCAGATGCTGGCGGCGATCACCCACGACCTGCAGACGCCGCTGACGCGGCTGCGCCTGCGCCTGGAGAATGTCAGCGACGAGGCCCTGCGTGAGCGCCTGATCGGCGACCTGGCGGCGATGCAGGCGCTGGTGCGCGAGGGCCTGGAACTGGCGCGCAGCGCCGAGAGTGCCGAGCAGCGCGCCGCACTTGACCTGGATTCGCTGCTGGAGAGCATTGTCGAGGACGCCGCCGAAGGCGGCGGTGATGTGGTCTTCGAAGGGGGCAGTGGTTCGGTGCTGATGTTGCGTCCGTTGGCCATGCACCGGCTGTTCTCCAACCTGGTGGACAACGCGGTGATGTACGCGCAGCGGGCACGGGTGCGGGTTGAACGCAGCGGCGGTGCAATTACCGTGGTGGTGGCCGATGACGGCCCGGGCTTGGCCGAAGAGCAGCTGGAGGCGGTGTTCGATCCGTTCGTGCGGGTGGAGACCTCGCGTTCGCGCGAAACCGGCGGGGCCGGCCTGGGCCTGACCATCGCGCGCGCCCTGGCCGAGAAGGACGGCGCCCGGTTGTGGCTGCGCAACCGGGCCGAAGGTGGCCTGGAGGCGGTGGTGCAGTGGCCTGCCAGTGCCCAGGTGGTGGCACCCGGCCGCGCCGGCTGAGTCGGCGCGCTGCGAACGGTGACGCCGGGGCCGGGGTTTGGCCTATCATCTGCGCATCTCCCCAGTCTCCCCCCGATGAGCCAGCCCGTTCCTGCCGGCATGCCATTGCACGCTGCCCGGCTGTTCCCGCACGCTGCCGCGTCCTGCAGCCGCACCTGGCCGCCGCCGCTGCGGTGATGGGCGGGCAGGGGGACAAGAGGCGCTGGGTGGAGCGCCGCGCATCAGGATTCAGGCGGGCACTGCGGCAGGGCCTGTTGTGGCTGCTGCTGGCCCTTGCGCTGCCGTTGGCTGCGCAGGAAGACGCGCCCCCGCTGCGCGACTACGCCATCGATGTATGGACCTCGCGCAACGGCCTGCCGCACAACTCGCTGCGCGACATCGCGCAGACGCCGGAAGGCCATCTCTGGTTCGCCACCTGGGAAGGGCTGGTGCGCTACAACGGCCTGGATTTCACCGTGTTCGACCGCAGCACGCGCCCGGGCCTGCGCGACAACGGCATCGGCGCCCTGTTCGTCGACCGCCAGGGCGGACTGTGGATCAGTGATTCGCGCGGCAACGTCAGCCACCGTGGCAGTGATGGCCAATGGCGGGTATGGGAGCACCAGGCCGATACGCCGCAGGTGCTGATCCAGTCCATGCAGATGGACAGCCAGGGCCGGCTGTGGCTGCTGTACGAAGGCAAGGGAATCGGCTACCTGACGCCGGACAGCGGCATTGTCTACCAGGCGCCGGCGGCGGACCTGCCGATGGCGATGAGCTTCACCAGGCTGGTGGTCGATGCGCAGGACCGGGTCTGGGTCGGTACGCTGGACGGGCTGGTGCTGCGCGACAACGATGGCGTGCTCAAGCGCGCCCCCGCCGCATGGGGGCTGGGTGCCGGCAGTGGCCTGTCGTGGCCCTACCGTGCGCCGGATGGCGCGTTGTGGATTGTCGCCGGTGAGCGCCTGTACCGGGTGGAGGATGACCAGCTCGTGCTGGTGCACCGCCTGCCGGGCCAGCTGCACATGACCTCGATGCTGCAGGACCGGCACGGTGACCTGTGGCTGGGCACCGAGAACCAGGGCCTGCTGCGCATCTCCGCACATGGCCTGGAGCGACTGCCGGCCGGCCTGAACCTGCCGGGCGGACGCGTGGTCAGCCTGCGCGAGGATGCCGAAGGCAGCATCTGGGTGGGCGCCAACGGCGGGCTCTATCGCCTGCGCGAAACACTGTTCAGCAGCTACACCGAGCGCGATGGGCTCAGTGGCGACTACGTGCGCACGGTATTCGAGGATCGAGATCGCCAGCTGTGGGTCGGCAGCGCCAGTGGCTTGGACCTGCAGACGCCGGATGGCCGGTTCCGTGCCGTGCCGCTGCACAACCGCGGTGGCAAGGCACCGTCCGTCCTGAGCCTGGCGCAGGGGCCGGACGGTGACCTGTGGGCGGGCACCTTCGGCGACGGGGTCTACCGGCTCGGCCGCGACGGCCACCTGCGCCACAACTACGCGGCAGCCGACGGCATGCCGGGTGGCAACATCCGTGCGATCAGCGTTGATTCGCAGGGCGTGGTCTGGGCCGGCACGCAGAAGGGCGTGGTGCGCATCGACGGCGACCAAGTGCAGGTCTCGAACGTGCCGGGCATGCCCGGCGGCCTGATCACCGCGCTTGAGCATGACCATCAGGGCAACCTGTGGATCGGCACCATCGAAGGCATCCGCGTGCTGCGCGGCGACCACGTGCAGTCGATCGACCTGGCGCCGCTGGGCGGTGGCCGCAGCGTGTTCGGCTTCCACCAGCTGGGCGACGCGATGTGGATCAGCAGTGATCGCGGGCTGTATCGCTGGCGCAACGGCAGGCTGGCGCGGGTGGGGCTCGAGCAGGGCATGCCGGTGGATGCGGTGTTCCAGCTGGTGCCGGATCGCCTTGGCAATGTGTGGATCAGCAGCAATCGCGGCGTGCTGCGCACCGATATGGCCACCCTCAACGCCGTGGCCGATGGCCGCACGCCGCGGGTGGGGGTGGAGCGTTACAACGAGATCGACGGCATGGCCAATGCACAGGCCAACGGCAGCTCCAGCCCATCGGCGATCCTGCGCCAGGACGGCACGTTCTGGGTGGTCACCGCAGGCGGCCTGAGCACGGTCGACCCGCAGCGCCTGCAGCGTTTCCGCGAGCGGCCATCGCCGCCGGCCGCGATCGAGAGCGTGCAGGTGGATGGCGCGCCGGTGCATTGGGAAGGGCCGGATCGCAACCATATTCCAGGGGGGCGCCGGTTGGCGGTGAGTTATGTCGGCCTGAGCTACCTGATGTCCGACCGGATCCGCTACCGCACGCGGCTGGACGGGCTGGATGCCGGCTGGGTCGAGCGCGGCCCGCAGCGCAGCGTTGAGTTCGTCGGCCTGCCGCCGGGCGACTACACCCTGCATGTGGCGGCCGCCCATCCCGGCGGCAGCTGGGGCCAGCAGGAGGCGGTGTGGAGCTTCACCGTGGAGCCGTTCTGGTGGCAGCGCCGCAGCGTGCAGGTGCTGGCGGGGATGCTGCTGCTGGCTGGACTGGTGGCGCTGTACCGGCTGCTGCTGCAGCAGCTGAAGGCCAGCAACCTGCGCCTGGCACGGCGGGTGGACGAAGCGACCTTCGATCTGCAGGCCAAGACGGTGCACCTGCAGGCGCTGAACCAGGAAAAGACCGAACTGGCCGAGCGCCTGGCGCGCCAGGCCGAAGCCTTCGAGCGGCAGGCCCGCGAGGATGCACTGACCGGCCTGGCCAATCGCCGCGCCTTCGACGAAACGCTGGCGCGTGACTTCGCCCGGTCACAGCGCAGTGGTCATCCGCTGTGCCTGGTGGTGCTCGACATCGATCACTTCAAGGAGGTCAACGACCGCCACAGCCACAGCATCGGCGATGCCGTGCTGGTGCAGGTGGCGTCATTGATCGCAGCGGCCTGCCGCGACTCCGACCTGCCGGCGCGCACCGGCGGCGAAGAGTTCGCGCTGCTGCTCAACGACACCCGCCTGGAGGAAGCCGCACAGCTGTGCGCGCGCCTGCGCGGCCTGTTCCATGATCATCCCGATTGGGGCGGCGTGGCGGGCCTGCGTGTCACCTTCAGCGCGGGCCTGGTAGAGCTGGATGCCGACGACCGCACCCCGGCGCTGCTGTACCAGCGCGCCGACCGCGCGCTGTACCGCGCCAAGAGCGACGGCCGCGATCGCACGAGCATCGGTTGATCGCATCCACGCATGACGTGGATCTACTGGAGTGCCGCACCAACCGGCGGTGCCGACCAATGGTCGGCACCCACCAAAGGAGTACCCACCACAGAGGTCGTCGGCAGCCCCGACGAGCGCAGCGATCCGCTGTTGCTCCTGCTTTTCTGATCTTTCCGGGGCACCCAGCAACGTGTCCGGCCCAACTGATGATTCGCTTCACGCCACGAGGGGCTCCGCCGTTGGCCGCTTCAGCGCGGCCAGGCGTTGGCGATGGTGCAGAACAGCCGCGCGGTCTGCTCGGTGTCATACACCGCGCTGTGTGCCTCGTTGGCATCCCAACCCAGCCCGGCGGCGGTGGCCGCACGCGCCAGCACGGTCTGGCCGTAGGCGATACCGGCCAGGGTGACCGTGTCGAACACGCTGAACGGATGGAACGGGTTGCGCTTGTGGCCGGTGCGGGCCACGGCCGCGTTGACGAAGCCGAGGTCGAAATGCGCGTTGTGGCCCACCAGGATCGCGCGCTGGCAGCCGTACTTCTTCATCGCCGCACGCACCGGAGTGAAGATGTGGTCCAACGCCGCTTTTTCTTCCTTGGCCAGCCGGAACGGGTGGTCGAGGATGATGCCGGTCACTTCCAGCGACTTCGGATCGATTTCCAGGCCCTCGGCTGGGACCACGTGGGCACTGGCGGTCTGGCCGGGGTAGAGCAGGCCGTTCTCGTCCATCTCGATCGGCACCGCGGCGATCTCCAGCAGCGCATTGCGCTGGCTGTCGAAGCCACCGGTTTCCACATCCACCACCACCGGCAGGAAGCCGCGGAAGCGTTGTGACATCGCGCGCTGCGCCTGGGGTACTGCGGAATCGGGAGCGGCGGCAGGTGCGGAGGGGGAGTCAGTCATGCGTGAATTCTAGCAGAGCGACCCTGAGCGCCCGGCCAGCCTTCTGCGCATGGGTTCCCTGCGTGGGCGTGTGTCGACCAAGGTCGACACCTACCGGGCACCGCACGCTCAGGATTCCGGTGCCAACCTTGGTTGGCACACGGCGCACCGACCATGGCCGGCATCTAGCGCACCGCAGGCCGTGCCGTCGTGACCGATGGCTGCCACCGGGCCAACCAGGCGTCCACGCTCAGCTTGCCGGCGCCAGTGAAGATCAGCGGCAGCAGCATGGCCATGAACAGCACCGGCAGCTTGAAGTTGCCGTAGCCCTGGTCGCTGATGGCATACCCCATCGCGAGGTCACCCAGCGAATTCCATTGCATCGGCCAATGCACCGCATAGGTCGCCACCACGGTCAGCACCAGCAGGCTGGCGGCGGCGAAGCGGGTACCGAAACCAAACAGCAGGCAGGCCGCGCCAACCAGTTCGAACCAGGTGGCCAGCTGCCAGTTCAGGGCAGCTGGCAGTTGGTTGAACGGGAACGGGAAGGCGTCCTGCAGGTCGGCGAACCAGTTCTGGCCGTGCAGCTTCTCACGGCCGGATTCGAAGTATTCCCAGGCGAGCAGCAGGCGCAGGCCCAGCGGCGCCAACCAGGGGGCGAGACGGTCCAGCCGGCCGCGCGCGGCGGCCAGGAGCGGCAGGTTCATCGTTGGATCTCCAGTGGAAGAGGCGTCAGGGCGGGGGTGCGAGCGGGCCGATCACGCCGGCCTGCAGGAACTGCAGCAGCAGTGCAGCACCGGGCTCGGCCAGTGCGTCTTCGGCCAGGCCGTGCGAGGTGGCCAGCTGCTGCAGGTACGTCTGTCCTTCCAGGCCGGGCCGTTCGCCGATGCTGGCCAGCAGGTGTACCGCCAGCGGGCTGAGCGCGGCGAATCGCACTTCACCGTCGGCTTCGCGGCGGACCAGCAGGCCGGTGGGTTCTGGAAGGGGCTGGGTCGGCGCATCCTCTGCACCGAGACGGTGCACCGGCCATTGGTACAGCAGCGGCCACGCCAGCGGCGAACGCCGCAGCGGCACCCGAAGTGGATCAGTATCGCCAGGCGCAGGAAGCGGTTCGGCCTGCAGCTGGTACAGCGCGGTTTCCACCCACTCGTAGTGCGCCAGTTCGGCCAATGCCGGGTGGGGCAGCTGTGGCTGCGCCTGCAGCCACTGCACAAATTCAGCGGCCAATTCGGTGAACAGCGGTGTCTGGCAGCGATGCGTGGCGAAGTAGTGGTGCACCAGGGCGCTCCAGGCCGGTTCGCCAAGCAGGCGCACGCAGACCGGGAAACCGTTGCTCAACAGGCCGAGCAGGTTGTTGAACAGCAGGTGCCGGTATACCGCGACCCGGCGTGGATCCAGGCCGGCCGGCGCAGGTACCGCCTGCGGGTCGCGCAGGTGTGCGGTGAACGCGTGCTGCTGCGCGCGCAGGGTGTTGGCGGAATCAATCATGTGCCATCCCGGCGTGCGTGGCCTGCAGGCGGCGGATGGTCTGCAGTTCGCCCTGCAGTTCCGCATACGGCGGGAAATTGAAATCGCGTTCGAGCAGGGTGGGGCGCGGGCCGATCCGTGCATAGGTACGCGCCAGCAGCGCCCAGACCGGATCGATCACCGCGCTGCCGTGGGTATCGATTTTCAGGTCCGGGGCTTCATCCAGATGACCGGCCACATGCAGGCAGACGATGCGCCGTGCAGGCAGGCCGGCGATGAAGGCATCGGCATCGTAGCCGTGGTTGCAGGCGTTGACGTAGACGTTGTTGACGTCCAGCAGCAGGTCGCAGTCGGCTTCGGCAAGCACCGCATTGGTGAACGCCAGCTCGTCCATCGCCGGTTCCGGTGCCAGGTAGTAGGACACGTTCTCCACCGCGATACGGCGGCCCAGCAGGTCCTGCACGCGGCTGATGCGCTGCGCGGTATGGCGCACGGCTTCGTCGGTGAAGGGAATCGGCAGCAGGTCGTACAGGTGGCCGTCGTCGCTGCAGTAGCTCAGGTGCTCGCTGTACAGCGGCACGCGGTGCTTCTCCAGGAACCGGCCGACCTGTTCCAGCAGCTGGGTATCCAGCGGTGCACTGCCGCCCAGCGACAGCGACAGGCCGTGGCAGCTCAGCGGATGGCGCTGCGCCAGTTCGGCCAGGGCATCACCGGCCGGGCCGCCGACATGGATCCAGTTCTCCGGTGCGCATTCGAGGAAGTCGAAGTCGCCTTCCGGGGCGTCACGCAGGTCCTGCAGCAGCGCCCGGCGCAGGCCCAACCCGGCGGCCGCCGCACGAAGCGGCGACCGCGGGTGGACGAGGCTGGCGCGGGCGTCAGTGCTTGCCACCGCACTTGCCTTCGCCGCACTTGCCTTCAGCCGACTTCTTGTCGCCGGTCTTGGCAGCCGCTGCACCAGCGGCCTTGCCCTTGTCGGCGCCACACTTGCCTTCGCCGCACTTGCCTTCGGCAGCCTTGCCCTTGTCACCGCCGCACTTGCCTTCAGCGGTCTTGCCGTCGGCGCCGCACTTGCCTTCGGCGTGCTTGGCATCGGCAGCCTTTGCCGCCTGGCCCGCCACCAGGTAACCCTGGGCGAGGTCGCTCATGCTCAGGGCCGAGGCGCTGGCGGTCATGCCCAGGCCGGCGGCCAGGGCGGTAGCGGTCAGCAGGGACAGGGTCTTGTTGGAACTGCTCATCGGTCTTACTCCTGGGTGGTGGGCAGGTGCCCGGGGTGAAACGATGGTGCAGCGATCCTACTCAACGAATCCTCGCCAAGAACTCAAATTTTCGTGAGATTTGTTACAGAGGCATCCGGAAGGTCTGCGCCGGGCAAGCACGGCGCCCACAACGCGGGCGGAACACCGCAAAAAAGGAAGGCCGCTGTCACAGGACAGCGGCCACCTTGGAGTCGACTCCGGTGTTGCAGTGCAGCGTCAGGGCTGGCCGGTGCTGGAGGTCTCGTCACGCTTCTCACGCGGTGGCAGCGGCTGCTCGCCGTGCACCAGGAACCACACGTTCTCGGCGATGTTGGTGGCGTGGTCGCCCACGCGCTCCAGGTTCTTGGCCATGAACAGCAGGTGGGTGCACGGGGTGATGTTGCGCGGGTCTTCCATCATGTAGGTGAGCAGCTCGCGGAACAGCGCCGTGTACTGGGCGTCCAGGCGGGCGTCGTCCTCGCGCAATGCCAGTGCGGCCTCGGCATCGTTGTCGCGGTAGGCGGCGATGGCACGGCGCACCTGCTGCGCGGCCAGGCGGCCCAGCGCGCGCAGGCCCTGGATCTGCGGCAGCGGCGGCACCTTGCCCAGCGCGATCGAGCGCTTGGCCACGTTCGCTGCATAGTCGCCGATGCGCTCGATGTCGGCCGGGATGCGCAGGCCTGCGAGGATCTCGCGCAGGTCGCGCGCCATCGGCCCACGCAGCGCCAGGCGCATCACGTCGTGGCTGATCTGCTGCTCCAGCGCATCGATCGCTTCGTCGTTGGCGATGATGCGATGGGCGGCGTTCTCGTCGCGCTTCTCGATCACGTCCATCGCCGCTTCGAGCTGGGCGACGGCCATCTCGCCCATGCGCACGATTTCGGCCACCAGGCGCTGCTGCTCTTCGTCGTAGCTCTTGACGATGTGGTCGTTGGGAAGATTCATGTTCATTCCACTCTGTAGAGTCGAGCCATGCTCGACTGACGTTAGATGTAACTCGACTGAGGTTTCAGCCGAAGCGACCGGTGATGTAGTCCTCGGTCTGCCGCTGCGACGGCTGCGAGAAGATCACTTCGGTGCGGTCGTGCTCGATCAGGTCGCCCAGGTACATGAAGGCGGTGTAGTCGGACACGCGCGCAGCCTGCTGCATGTTGTGGGTGACGATCACGATCGTGTACTCGTGCTTGAGTTCTTCCACCAGCTGCTCGATGCGGCTGGTCGAGATCGGGTCCAGCGCCGAGGTCGGCTCGTCCAGCAGCAGCACCGACGGGCGCAGGGCCACGGCACGGGCGATGCACAGGCGCTGCTGCTGGCCACCGGACAGGCCCAGTGCGCTCTGCCCCAGCTTGTCCTTCACTTCGTCCCACAGCGCGCCCTGGCGCAGCGCCTGCTCGACGCGGTCGGCCATGTCGGCCTTGCTCAGCTTCTCGTGGTGGCGGATGCCGTAGGCCACGTTCTCGAAGATGGTCATCGGGAACGGCACCGGCTTCTGGAACACCATGCCGACCTTGCTGCGCAGGCGGTTCATCGGGTACTTCGGCGACAGGATGTTCTCGCCGTCCAGCAGCACCTCACCGCGCGCTTCCAGCTTCGGGTACAGCGCGTAGATGCGGTTGAAGATGCGCAGCAGGGTCGATTTGCCGCAACCGGAAGGACCGATCAGCGCGGTCACGCGCTTCTCCGGGATTTCCAGGTTGATGCCCTTCAGGGCGTGGAACTTGTCGTAGTAGAAGTCCAGTCCGCGCGCGGCAAGCTTGACCGGAGCCGGGGTGTGCAGGCTCTCGTGCGAGGACGGCACGGCGATGCGCTGCATCGGCACGGCGTTGGAAAGGTCGTTCATGGCGTTATCCACGGAAAGGTCAGTCATGGGAGATACGGTTGCGCAGCAGGATGCCGCGGGCGGCGAGGCTGACCAGCAGCACGAAGACAGTCAGCACCAGGGCACCGGCCCAGGCCAGTACCTGCCAGGATTCATACGGGCTGCCGGCGAACTGGTTCATCACCACCGGCACCGAAGCCATCGGCTGGAAAATGTTGTTGTTCCAGTACTGGTTGCCGAAGGCGGTGAACAGCAGCGGAGCGGTCTCGCCGGAGATGCGGGCCAGCGCCAGCAGGATGCCGGTGATGATGCCGGCCGAGGCACTGCGGTACAGCACCTGCACGATCACCTTCCACTGCGGGATGCCCAGCGACAGGGCCGCTTCGCGCATCTGCGAGGGCACCAGGCGCAGCATCTCGTCGGTGGTGCGTACCACCACCGGCAGCACGATGAAGGCCAGCGACAGGGCGCCGGCGAATGCCGAGAAGTTGCCCCCGGTCTGCATCACGTACAGCGTGTAGACGAACAGGCCCAGCACGATGGACGGGGCCGACAGCAGGATGTCGTTGACGAAGCGGACCACGGTGCCGGCCTTGCGGGCGTTGCCATACTCGGCCAGCCAGGTACCGGCCAGCACGCCCAGCGGGGTGCCGATGCCGATGGCCAGTGCACACATCACGGCACTGCCGAAGAAGGCGTTGGCGAGGCCGCCGTCCTGCATCGGCGGCGGGGTCATCTTGGTGAACAGATCCCAGTTGATGCCGGCCAGGCCCTTGGCCGCCAGGGTGAACAGGATCCAGCCCAGGAAGAACAGGCCGAACAGGGCGGTGGCGCAGGACGCAGTGATCGCAACGACGTTGCCGATGCGGCGGCGCAGGTACAGCGAATCAGCGGTGGTGGACATCAGTTGCCCTCCTTGCGGGACAGGCGCATCAGCATCAGGCGGGCGATGGCCAGCACCACGAAGGTGACGATGAAGAGGACGAAGCCGAGCAGCAGCAGGGCCGAACGGTAGGTTTCAGTGGCTTCGCCGAAATCATTGGCGATCAGCGCGGCGATGGTGGTGCCCGGTTCCAGCAGCGACGGCGACAGGCGCACGCTGTTGCCGATCACGAAGGCCACCGCCATCGTTTCGCCCAGCGCGCGGCCCAGGCCGAGGAAGATGCCGCCGATGACCGCCGAGCGGGTGTAGGGCAGGACGATGTCCCAGCTCACTTCCCACTTGGTGGAGCCCAACGCATAGGCCGATTCCTTCAGGCGGGTGGGCACGGTCAGGAACACCTCGCGCATCACCGAGGAAATGAACGGAATGACCATGATGGCCAGCACGAAACCGGCGGTGAGCATGCCGATGCCCAGCGGCGGGCCCTGGAACATCGGGCCGATGACCGGCCATTCGCCCAGGGTCTCGTTGAGGAACGGGGTGACGTACTCGGTCATCACCGGCACCAGCACGAACAGGCCCCACATGCCGTAGATGATCGAGGGGATGCCGGCCAGCAGTTCGATGGCGGTACCGACCGGGCCACGCAGCCAGCGCGGCGCGACTTCGGTGAGGAAGAAGGCGATGCCGAAGCTGACCGGCACGGCGATGACCATCGCGATGACGGCGGTGACCAGGGTGCCGTAGATCGGGGCGAGGGCGCCGAACTTGTTTTCGACCGGATTCCAGTCGGCGGAGAAGAAGAAGCTCAGCCCCTGCATCTGCAGGGCATGGCGACCGCCCCACAGCATCGACAGCGCGGCGCAGGCCAGGGCGATCAGTACGAAGATGACGGTGCCGACCAGCACCCATCGGAACAGTGTGTCGTTGCGGGCATCACGCGTATCACGCGTGGACGGGGCGGCTACAGGCTGGGCGATGGCATTCATGGGGACGGCTGGGCCAGGAAGGGGCGGGGCGGCACGGCGTGGAACAAGCGGTGCCCGCGCGGGGCGGGCACCGTCGAGTCCATCACTTCAGGTCGGTCGCCCAGTAGGCCTCGATCTGCTTGACCAGTTCGGCCGGCAGCGGCACGTAGTGAAGCTCGTTGGCCTGGGCCTGGCCGTTCTCGAAGGCCCACTTGAAGAAGGCCAGGGTGTCCTGGTTGCGCTTGGCGTCCTTCGGCTGCTTCTGCATCAGCATGAAGTTGGTGGCGGTGATCGGCCACGCCTGCTCGCCCGGGGCGTTGGTGATGACCAGGTTGAAGTCCTTGGCGCTGGCCCAGTCGGCGCTGGCGGCCGCAGCGGCGAAGGTTTCCGCGCTCGGCTCGACCCAGTTGCCGGCGGCGTTCTGCATGGCGGTGTACGGCATGCCGTTCTGCAGGGCATAGGCCAGTTCGACGTAGCCGATCGAGCCCTTGATCTGCTTCACGTAGGAGGCAACGCCTTCATTGCCCTTGCCACCGACGCCGTCCGGCCACTGCACCGAGGTGCCTTCGCCGACCTTGCTCTTCCACTCCGGGCTGACCTTGGACAGGTAGTTGGAGAAGTTGAAGGTGGTGCCCGAACCGTCCGAACGGTGGACCAGGGTGATCTTGCCGTCCGGCAGCTTCACGCCCGGGTTGGCGGCGACGATCGCCGGGTCGTTCCAGGTCTTGACCTTGCCCAGGAAGATGTCGGCCAGCAGGGCGCCGCTCAGGCGCAGCTTGCCGGCTTCCAGGCCTTCGATGTTGACCACCGGCACCACGCCGCCGATGGCCGACGGGAACTGCGCCAGGCCGGCCTGGGCCAGCTCTTCGCTGCTCAGCGGCTTGTCGGACGAACCGAAGTCGACGGTCCCGGCCTTGATCTGGGCGATGCCGCCGCCGGAGCCGATCGACTGGTAGTTGATCTTGGCGCCGGTGCTGGCGTTGTAGTCAGCCGACCACTTGGAGACCAGCGGGAAGATGAAGGACGCGCCCGCGCCGGACACTTCGGCGGTCACCTTGGCACCGGCGGCGGCCGGAGCGGCGGTACCGTCGGTAGCCGGCTGCTGCGCGGCCTGCTTGTCGCCACCGCAGGCCGACAGGCCCAGGGCGATGGCCAGGGAAAGGGCGGCAAGGCCGGCCGAGTGCAGTTTCATGGTCACTCCATAGCGGGGAAGAGCCGACGCGGTCGGCGGATGCGGCTATGAAATGATGTTTTTGTTACAGCCGTATTACGACCATGACAGAGGTGTACTGGATCACGTTCTGACAAGGGTTTCACAGGGCTGGCGCCGATCCGGCCGGGGCCCGGAAACCCCGGATCTGCGCACCGATATGACGGCGGGTTGGTCCTTGCAGTGTCAATGCGCGACAGCTCCCTGCCCACGGTAGGTGCGGACCGTTGGTCCGCACGCTCCAGAGCGCAGCCGAGCGTCGGCTCGGCTCTACAGAGGCAGGTGCATCCCCGAAAACAAGAAGAGCGCGAGATCTCGAGGATCTCGCGCCCGGGTGGGAGCGGCGGGGGAGAGAGGACCCGCCGCCCCCGTTCCTGCGGGGGAACGCGCTTACTTCAGGTTCTGCG
Organism: Stenotrophomonas sp. YJH_SMC_130; assembly: GCF_059369035.1. Taxonomy (NCBI): domain Bacteria; kingdom Pseudomonadati; phylum Pseudomonadota; class Gammaproteobacteria; order Lysobacterales; family Lysobacteraceae; genus Stenotrophomonas; species Stenotrophomonas sp. YJH_SMC_130. The sequence continues at coordinate 267,162 of NZ_JCAFSH010000001.1, read as the reverse complement.
ACCAGTAGGTCTCGATCTGGCGCACCAGGCTGTCCGGCAGCGGCACGTAGTCCAGCTGGCGGGCCTGGGCGTCGCCGTTCTTGTAGACCCAGCGGAAGAACTCCTGGGTCGCCTTGCCATTGGCAGCATTCTTCGGCGTCTTCTGCACCAGGATGAAGTTGGTGGCGGTGATCGGCCAGGACTCGGCGCCCGGCGCATTGGTCATCACCAGGTAGAAGTCGCGGGCGTTGGCCCAGTCGGCGCTGGCAGCGGCGGCAGCGAACGAGGTGTCGCTCGGCTGCACGAACTTGCCGGCGGCATTCTTCATCGCCGTGTAGGAGAGCTTGTTCTGCAGCGCGTAGGACAGTTCGACATAGCCGATGCCGCCCTTGATCTGCTTCACGTAGGCGGCAACACCTTCGTTGCCCTTGCCGCCGATGCCGGCCGGCCACTGCACCGAGGTGCCTTCACCGACCGAGCTCTTCCACTCCGGGCTGACCTTGGACAGGTAGTTGACGAAGTTGAAGGTGGTGCCCGAGCCGTCCGAACGATGCACGACGGTGACCTTGGCGTTGGGCAGGGTCACGCCCGGGTTCAGTGCGGCGATGGCCGGGTCGTTCCAGGTCTTGATCTTGCCCAGGAAGATGTTGGCCAGCACGGCGCCGTCCAGCTTCAGGGCGCCCGGAGCGATGCCGGCCACGTTGACTACCGGCACCACGCCACCGATCACCGACGGGAACTGCGCCAGGCCTGCAGCAGCCAGGTCTTCCGGCTTCAGCGGCGCGTCGGAAGAGCCGAAATCAACGGTCTTGGCCTTGATCTGGGCAATACCGCCGCCGGAACCGATGGACTGGTAGTTGACCTTGTTGCCGGTTGCGGCGCTGTAGTCGGCCGACCACTTGGACATGACCGGGTAGATGAACGATGCACCCGCGCCGGTGATGTCGGCGGCGTTGGCGGCGAACACGGACGATGCAGCCAGGATGGCGACAGCGGCGCGCGATTTGAAGGCGTGGATCACGGGGAGACTCCTGGGGTGGTGGTCGAAGGGCGGTTGCCCGACGTTTCGGTGCACATTCCATAACGGTTGCGTGACACGTCCGCGTCTGTCATATGACGCGGGCGTGACACGCGTCATGAGGGATGTCACGTCCGCTGTGCCGGCAGGGCGGCACGCGTACCGCTGCAACGACGAAGGCACGGCCGGGGCCGTGCCTTCGCGGTTCAATGCAGGTGGCTGGACTTACCAGAAGAACTGCGCGCGGGCTTCCAGGATGTTGGGATCGTCGTTGACGAAACCGCGCGCCGTGGAGCTGTACTTCTTGCTGTCAACCATCACGTAGTTGAGCATCAGCTTGAAGTTGGAACGCAGGTACCAGTTGGCGCCCACGGTCCAGATGTCCATCTTGCCACCCAGCACGCCATCGACGATCGGCGGGCGACCGGCGACCGGATTGGCGGCGAGGTTGCCGTCATTGAGGTCCATGTGGTCGTAGCGCACGCCCAGCTGCCACTGGCCGCCGGCCGGGTTGTTCGGCAGGCCGGTGCCCGGAGTGCCGCCCTTGTAGCTCCAGGTCTCGCCGGTGACGTTCCACACGCCGCTGATGTAGTAGCCGTCGCTGGTGTAGTTGTCGTGGTCGTAGCGCTTGGCCTTGCTGGTGTAGTACTCGGCCTGGGCCTTGAACGGGCCCTGGAAGTACATCGCTTCGGCACCGATGGTGCTGACGCGGTCGGTGTCGGTCAGGTTGCCGCTGTCGACCAGGCGGGCAGTGGCGAGGTCGGCATTCGGACGCGCGCGCACGCGCAGGGTGTCGGCGTCGGCGTCGTAGTTGACGTAGCTCAGACCGAAGTGCAGGACCTGGCCCTTTTCATTGATCGGGGCCCAGGTGCCACGCGCGCCGTAGCCGCTGCCGTGGGCCAGGTTGCGGGTCAGCTCGCGACCGAAGGCGCTGGCGGTCACCGACCAGTTGTCCTGGCCGTAGCTGTACGCGCCGCCCAGGCGGCGGGCGATGGCATAGGTATTGGTGACCGCTGCCTTGGAAATGAAATCGTTGTTCTTGGTGCTGGACAGTTCTTCCAGGCTGTTGGGCTGCTTGAACTGGCCCAGCTGCAGGAAGTGGTTGGCGTTGCCCAGCAGCTTGTACTTCACGTTGGTGTCGAGGAACTTGTCGGCCTTGGCGTCATAGCCGACCACCCACTCCACGTTGCCCGGGCCCTTGCCCTTCAGCACCAGCTCGGCGCGACGCAGTTCGAATTCGCTGTTCTTGCCGTTGCCGGCGTCGCCACCGTTGAGGTCGACCACATCGTTGTGGAACCAGTTGCCGTCGGCCTGGACCAGGCCTTCGAAGGTGATTTCCGAACCGCCGATCACGTCGATGGCGACTTCGGCGTGTGCAGCCGGCACATAGAGCGCAGCAGCCACGGCCACCGTCAGGAGTTGGTGATGCAGTTTCATGGAGAGGAGCCTTGCAGGCAGGTGGGAAGATGCGCGCAGGCTAGAAGGTAAAGATTGCGTAAATGTGACAGTTCACGCGCGGCAGACATCCGCCGCAGGCCCCGTCACGGCAGGGCCTGCCATTGAAACCGCTTGCGTATGACGCCCGGATTGCGACCCGGTTGCAGTAGATCCACGCCCTGCGTGGATGCTGGCGTCACTCGGCCGTGGTCTTTTCCTTGAACCGGCACAGGTCGGCGATCACGCAGCCCGGGCAATCCGGCTTGCGCGCCTTGCACACATAACGTCCGTGCAGGATCAGCCAGTGATGCGCGTCGAGCAGGAACTCGGCCGGAATCACCTTCACCAGCTTGTCTTCCACTTCGCGCACGTTCCGGCCCGGCGCCAGTCCTGTGCGGTTGGCGACGCGGAAGATATGCGTGTCCACCGCCATCACCGGCTCGCCGAACGCGGTGTTGAGCACCACGTTGGCGGTCTTGCGCCCGACACCCGGCAGTGCTTCCAGCGCGTCGCGATCGCGCGGCACTTCACCGCCATGCTTCTCCAGCAGGATCGCGCAGGTAGCGATCACGTTCTTTGCCTTGGCGTTGAACAGCCCGATGGTGGCGATGTACTGCTTCAGGCCATCCTCGCCGAGCGCAAGGATCTTCGCCGGCGTGTTGGCGACCGGGAACAGGCGGCGCGTGGCCTTGTTGACGCCGACGTCGGTGGCCTGCGCCGACAAGGCCACCGCTACCAGCAGCTCAAACGGCGAGCTGTACTCCAGTTCGGTCTTCGGGTGCGGGTTGAGTTCGCGCAGGCGGGTGAACATCTCCACCACGTCGGCGCGTGGCATCGTGCCGCCACGCCGCGCCGGGGCGCGTGCGGTCTTCTTCGTGGTGGCCATTACTGTTCCTTGCCGCGGGCGCGGGCGCGGGCCTTGGCCCGGGCCAGAATCGCGGCTGCCGCAGCGGGCAGGGCGGGCTTCACGTCCGGGGCGGGTGCCGGGGTGCGGCGTGCATCGCGCTCGGCCTCGCGGCGGGCCAGGCGCACCGCACGGGCGCGGTGGCGTTCGCGTGCAGCCCAGGCCGCGCGCAGTTGCTGCTGGGCCTGGCACAGGCGTTGCGGAAGGTCGGGGTGGTCGGGCAGCAACCGGTCGTCGCCGGCACGGACGACGTAGTCCATCAGCCCGGCCTGCAGGGCGCCATCGAGATCGTCTGCCTGGACCCGGGCGAACAACTGCGCGGGGTTGGGTCGGGATGCCATGGCGTCAGCGGTTCTGGAAGGCCGGCGCGCGGCGTTGCAGGAAGGCGCTGGTGCCTTCGCGCATGTCCTCGGTGGCGAACAGCAGGCCGAACTGCGCACTTTCGTATTCCAGCCCGGCCTCCAGGCTGCATTCGCCGCCCACGTGCACCGCGTCGAGCAGGCCACGCAGGGCCAGCGGCGCCGAGCGCGCCAGCTGGCGGGCGACGTCCTGCACGCGGTCGTCCAGCGCGTCGGCCGGCACGACCTCGTTGACGATGCCCAGTTCCAGCGCTCGCGCGGCGTTGATCGGCGCTCCCAGCAGGCACAGCTCCAGGGTAGCGGCGCGGCCGCACAGGCGCAGCAGGCGCTGGCTGCCGCCGAAGCCGGGGATCAGGCCGAGGTTGATTTCCGGTTGGCCGACCTTGGCGGTATCTGCGGCGATGCGCAGGTGGCAGGCCATCGCCAGTTCCAGGCCACCGCCCAGTGCGAAACCATTCACGCGTGCGATGACCGGCTTGGGCATGCGCTCGATCTGGCGCATCAGGGCCTGGCCCAGCAGCGAGAAATCACGTCCCTGAACGGCGCTGAGAGTGTTCATTTCCGCGATGTCGGCACCGGCCACGAACGCCTTGGGGCCCGCCCCGGTCAATACCACGACGCGCACCTCCGGATCGGCGGCGGCGTCGCTGAAAGCGCCGGCCAGGGCCTGCAGGGTCGCGGCGTTGAGGGCATTGAGCTTGTCCGGGCGCTGGACGGTCACGGTGCGGATGGCGCCGTCGTCAGCGACAGCGATCAGGGCATCGGCCACGGGGAAACTCCTGGAACGTTAAAAAAAAGTGATATTGAACTCTGCAAACGCAGACGGGTCATAGCCTGCATCGTGAGTAGCGGTTACACGTTGCGCCCGTTATCCTAACCCGTCGCCTCAGGGCGGCGCAGAACGTCCCTGAGTTACCACCCCTGGAGAACTGTTTGATGAAGTTGCGTTCTATCGCGGTCGCCGTCGCGGCCCTGGCCCTGACGGGCAATGCCTTCGCCCAGGACGTCTCGTCCGAAAAGGGCAAGCTGAGCTACTACTTCGGTTACGACTACGGCAACAACCTGGCGGAGCTGACCGGTCGTGGTGAGCAGCTGGACATCAACTCGGTGGTGAAGGGCCTGCAGGATGCCTACGCCAAGAAGCAGCCGGCGATCACCGCCGAGCAGCTGAAGCCGGCCGTTGAAGCGTTCCAGAAGCGCGAGCAGGGCCGTGCCCAGGCCGCCAAGGCCGAGTACGAAAAGGCGGCTGCCGAAAACAAGACCAAGAGCGACCAGTTCATCGCGGCGAACAAGGCCAAGGCCGGCGTGCAGTCCCTGCCGAGCGGCGTCCAGTACCGCGTGATCGAGGCCGGCAAGGGCGCCAAGCCGACCCAGGCCAGCACCGTGCAGCTGGAAGTGGCCGGTCCGTTCCCGTACGGCCAGCGCCCGACCGAAGCGCGCCCGGCCCAGCAGATCCCGTCGATCAAGGTCAGCGAAGTCGAAATGAAGGCCATGCGCGAGACCCTGCTGCAGATGCCGGCAGGCTCGAAGTGGGAAGTCACCCTGCCGCCGGACCAGGCCTACGGTGCCGATCCGCGCACCCCGCTCCCGCCGAACGTGGCTGTGCAGTTCGAGATCAAGCTGGTCAGCGTCAAGTAAATCGAAGCAGCAAACCAAACGCGCCGGTGACCCCACCGGCGCGTTTTTGTTTGCGCAGTGCGCGACCTGTAGCGCTGCGCCATGGGCGTCGTATCGTCCCGCGCAAATTCAGCCCGATCGCGCTACTGTTGGCGGGTGCAAACAATGGAAGAAACGGCGCGTGTTGTCGCAAGTCCCTGCATCGGAGTGTGCACGCTGGATCCGCACCGGCAATGCACCGGCTGCGGGCGGCATATCGATGAGATCGTGCGGTGGTCGTCGATGAGCAACGAGGAACGCAGCCGCATCCTGCATCGCGTGCAGCCCCTGCGCGAACAACTGCAGCAATCGCTGCGTGGCTCGCTGGCCGACCACGAGCGACTGATGCGCGCGCTGCACCCCTTGGCCCAACCACCTGCGGGCGACGGCTGGAACCGCAGTGAGCTGTCCGACCTGCTGCCGCCCGGGCCTCCGGTGGAGGCTGCGGTGCTGGCCGGCATCGTGCCGCGCGCCAACGGCGCACAGGTGATCCTCACCCGTCGCACCGAAACACTGCGCACCCATGGTGGCCAGGTCGGATTCCCCGGTGGCCGCACCGAACCCGATGACCGCGACGCGCTGGCGGCCGCGCTGCGCGAGAGCCAGGAAGAAATCGCATTGGCGCCCGGCCAGGTGCAGGCGCTGGGGTATCTCGATCCCTTCGTGACGATCACCGGCTACCGGGTCACGCCGGTGGTGGCGGTGGTCGATCCGGAGTTCGTGCCGGTGCCGCAGCCCAGTGAAGTGGCCGAGGTATTCGAGGTGCCACTGGATTACCTGATGGCGCCCGACAGCCTGCGCCAGGTCGAAATCAATCATCGCGGCCGGGTTCGCCACGTCCTTGAGTATGGCTGGCCGGGCCAGCGCATCTGGGGCGCGACCGCCGCCATTCTCTACAACCTGCGTCGCCGCCTGGAGCAAGTGCAATGAAGCCGATCGATCCGCCGTGGACCACCCTGGTCGATGTCGCCACCCTTGCCGCTGCGCTGGGCGACGGCGTGCGGGTGGTCGACGCGCGCGCCACCGCCAGTACCGCCGTGCGCGTGGTCGATGCGCGTGCTTCGCTGGCCGACCCGCAGGCTGCGGGCGGCCAGTACCTGGCAGGGCATATCCCGACTGCGGTGCATGCCGATCTCAACCGTGATCTGTCCGATCTCAGCCGCGTCGGCCATGGTCGCCATCCATTGCCGGACAGCGATGCCTTTGCTGCGAAGCTGGGGCAGTGGGGCATCGGCCCCGACACCCAGGTCGTGGTCTACGATGGCAGCGACGGCAGCATGGCCGCCTCGCGCCTGTGGTGGCTGCTGCGCCTGATCGGTCACAGCAAGGTGGCCGTACTCGACGGCGGCATCGCCGCGTGGCAGGCCGCCGGCCACGCGTTGGAAAGCGGCCAGGCTGGGGTGAACGCGTTGCCTGATTACCCAGGCCGTTTCGACACCACCCAGATCGCCAACGCCGATGAAATCACCGCGCGGCTGAAGCATGCACCGGGCTGGCTGGTCGACGCGCGCGCGGGTGAACGCTTCCGTGGTGAAGTGGAGCCGCTGGACCCGGTGGCCGGGCATGTGCCGGGCGCGGTCAACCGCCCGTTCGCATTGAACGTACTCGACGGCCGCCTGCGCGACGCACAGGAGCTGCGCGCCGAACTGCAGGGCGTGATCGGCAACCGCGATCCGCAGCAGGTGGTGCTGATGTGCGGTTCCGGCGTGACCGCCTGCCACCTGCTGCTGGCGATGGAAACGGCCGGCCTGAGCGGCGCACGCATCTATGCCGATTCCTGGAGTGGTTGGGTGAGCGACAGCAGCCGCCCGGTGGCGACCGGCGCCTGAGCCGCGCGGGGGCGGATCCGTTTTCCAACGGAAAACGGCTCTGACCCCATCAACCGAAAATCGGGGTCAGAGCCCGTTGCGCAGCAACGGGAGCCGACCCCGTGTCGATTCGAAGGATCGCGGAGATCTGTCGAAGGCGGGGTGGGTCCGGTTGCGGGGGTGTCCGCGGCATGGATGCCGCGGCCAAGCCGCCATGGATGGCTTTACGGCGTCCCCCGCAATCGGATCCACCCCGCCATCCCTCGGAATGCCAGCTCTTGACGTTGACGTTGCCTCTGCAGGTGCAGGGCGCAGCCCTGCTGCTTACTCCAACCCCTGCAGCGGCACCTTCGCCAGCACCCGCGCCCACGGGAACAAGGGCCCCGGATCGCGCTTGCGTGCCACCCTCAGCGTCGGATCATCGCTGGCCGGCATTTGCTCCAGATCCAGCTGGTCGTGCCCGGCAATCCGCCGCAGCGACGGATAGCGCGCCACCAGCGCCAGCAGCAGCCGCTCCAGCGCTTCCAGCTGTGGCTCGGTGTAGGCCTCATCCATTGCCTGGTGGCGGCTGTCGAACCAGTCCGGATAGCGCCCGCGGTTGACCAGCTCGATGCCCAGCGTATGCGCGTTCATGCCGCGCACGTGATGGGCCACGCGTTCCGGCGCCACGTACTGCACCACGCTGCCATCGCGGTCGATGTAGAAGTGCCCGCTGTTGCCGGCGCCGCTGTCGTACAGCACGCGCTCGCCGTACTCGCGGGCCATCGCCAGATCGGGCAGCTCGGTGCAGTGGATCACTACCATTTCCAGCGAGGCGGGATCCCGCAGCGGCAGTCGGTCGTGATAGGGCAGGGGCTGCAGCTGCAGGCCGGGCAGGAGCGGGTTGGGCATCCGGCGATGCTAGCATTGCGGCATGAACCTGCCTTCCTTTTCCTCGCCGGCCCGCGCCCACGGAGCACGCGCATGAGCCGCGGCCACTGCATCCTCTCCCATGGCTTCGAGAGCGGCCCGGAGGCGACCAAGGTCACCGCGCTGGCCGAGGTGGCGCAACGCCTGGGCTGGACCCACGAGCGCCCCGACTACACCGACCTGGACGCGATGAGCGAGGTCAGCCGGGTGGGCGACGTGCCGACCCGCCTGCGCCGTCTGGTTGAACGCGCCGCCATCGCGGCCCGTCAGGGGCCGGTGGTGCTGGCCGGCTCCAGCCTGGGCGCCTACATCTCCGCCATCGCCTCGCTGCAGGTGCCGGTAGCCGGCCTGTTCCTGATGGTGCCACCGACCACCATGGGCCCGATGCCGGCGCTGGACGCCGCTGCGGTGCCGACCACGGTGGTGCAGGCCTGGCATGACGATGTGGTACCGGCTGCCGGCGTGATTGCCTGGGCGCAGGCGCGTTCGGCGCAGTTGCTGCTGGTTGACGACGGTCACCGCCTGGAGCGCCACGTGGAGGCCTCCGCGCAGGCCTTCGAGCGCCTGCTGCGGCAACTGTGAAGCCAGGGCGCACGGCGCGCCCGCCCGCATTGAATACAATGGCAGCCCCGCCGCCCCCGGCGCGGGCCTGCCGGCCGTGCCTACGGCCCTCCTTTCCGACCGGCCCGGCCCCTGTGCCGCGCCCGACCACCTGCGAACCGATCCCGTGAAATTCTTCGTCTCCTGCGCCAAGGGCCTGGAATACCTGCTTGCCGATGAACTGTCGGCCCTGGGCCTTGGCAAGGCCACCGCCACCATTGCCGGCGTCAACGCCGACGGCGAACTGGCGCAGGCGCTGCGGATCGTGATGTGGTCGCGCCTGGCCAGCCGGGTGCTGTGGCCGATCGACGAGTTCGACTGCCCGGACGAGCAGGCCCTGTATGACGGCGTGCGTGCACTGCCGTGGCACGAGCACATCTCGCCGGAGATGACCCTGGCGGTGGATGCGCACGTGTCCGGCGACAAGATCACCCATGCACGCTTCGCCGCGCAGCGGATCAAGGATGCGATCGTCGACCGCATGCGCGACGAAGGCCTGGAGCGGCCCTCGGTCAATACCGATCTGCCCGACGTGCGCGTCAACCTCTCGCTGCGCAAGGGCCGCGCCTCGCTGTCGATCGACCTCGGCGGTGGCCCGCTGCATCGCCGCGGCTGGCGCGGTGCCGCCCACGAGGCGCCGCTGAAGGAAAACCTGGCCGCCGCGCTGCTGCTGCGCGCGCAATGGCCGCGCCTGCATGCCGCCGGCGGTGGGCTGCTGGACCCGATGTGTGGCAGCGGCACGCTGCTGATCGAAGGCGCGCTGATGGCCGCCGACGTTGCTCCAGGCCTGATGCGGCATGGCAGCCTGCCGCCGAGCCGTTGGCTGGGCTTCGACAAGGCGGCCTGGAAGTCCATCCAGAGCGAAGCACGTGAGCGCGAAGCGGCCGGCCTGGCCGCGCTGAAGCCGGTCATCCACGGCAGCGACATCGACCCGGCTGCGATCCAGGCGGCCCGCGAGAATGCCGAGGTCGCCGGCGTCGCCCACGCGATCCGTTTCACCCGCGCCGATGTCGCCGACCTGGCCGCGCCGGAACAGGAGATCGGTGCGGTGGTCTGCAACCCGCCGTACGACGAGCGCCTGGCCGCCGATCCGGCGTTGTATCGTGCACTGGGCAATGCCTTGCAGAAGGCGGTGCCGCAGTGGCGCGCCAGCCTGCTGTGTGGCAATGACGAACTGGCCTTTGCCACCGGCCTGCGCGCCAGCAAGAAGTACCAGATGTTCAACGGTGCGCTGGAATGCGCGCTGATCGTCTGCGATCCGATCGCTGTGCCAGGCCGTGATCCGGCACAGCCCCGCGAGCTGAGCGAAGGCGCGCAGATGGTGGCCAACCGCCTGCGCAAGAACCTGAAGAAGTTCAAGAGCTGGCGTGCCCGCGAGGACATCACCTGCTTCCGCGCCTACGACGCCGACCTGCCGGAGTACGCGGCGGCCATCGACGTCTACGAGGAAGAGGGTGGCAGGCGGCGTACCTTCCTGCATGTGCAGGAATATGCGGCACCGGCGGCGATTCCCGAGAACGACGTGCGCCGCCGCCGCAATGAGCTGCTGGCCGCCGCGCGCGAAGTATTCGGCGTGCCGCCGGAGCAGGTGTCGATGAAATCGCGCGAGCGCGGCAAGGGCGGCAGCAAGTACGGCCGCTTCGAGCAGCGCGACGAGTTCATCGTGGTGCGAGAGAACAACGCGCTGCTGCAGGTGAACCTGTTCGACTACCTCGATACCGGCCTGTTCCTTGACCACCGCCCGCTGCGCCGGATGATGGCCGAGCAGGTGCGTGGCAAGCGTTTCCTGAACCTGTTCTGCTACACCGGCGTGGCCAGCGTGCAGGCCGCCGTGGCGGGTGCCGCCAGCACGACCAGCGTCGACCTGTCGGCTACCTACCTGCAATGGTGCTACGACAACCTGGCGTTGAACGGACAGGGGGGCAACCAGCACCTGCTGGTCCAGGCCGACGCGATGGCCTGGCTGGAAGGCGACCGTGGCCAGTACGACGTGATCTTCTGTGACCCGCCGACTTTCTCCAACTCCGCACGCGCCGACGACTTCGACGTGCAGCGCGAACAACTGAAGCTGCTGCGTGCGGCGGTGGCGCGGCTGGCACCGGGTGGCGTGCTGTACTTCTCCAACAACTTCCGCCGCTTCAAGCTGGAAGAGAACGCCATCGCCGAGTTCGCCCAGTGCCGCGAGATCACCGCACGCACGATTGGTCCGGACTTCGAGCGCAACGCGCGCATCCACCGCGCGTGGGAACTGAAGCGGTTGGGGTAAGCCCGGTAGTGCCGGCCGCTGGCCGGCAACTGCGTCAGAACCGTGGAAGGTCTGCGGGATGCCGGCCAGCGACCGGCATTACCGCATCTGGTCCGTAGATCCACGCCATGCGTGGATCGGCCTAAAGCACCAACAATCGCCCCGGCGCATGGGCCAGGGGCCAATGGCCCTGTTCGTACAGCGCAAGCACAGGCTCCCAGTGTGCCGGCAGGCCGAGATGCATCTCCAGCAGGCGTTGCCGGAAGGCGAACATCGCCCCATCGCGCGCCACCAGCTGCAGGTCATGTGCACCACAGCGCAGTGCCGGCAGATCCAGTGCCGAAACCGCGCGCATCAACGTGCGGTTGAGTTCGCGTCGGGCGTCGGCGAGTTCGGCGGGATGGGGCAGGGCGGCGTGAAACGGATCCGAATCGCCCAGTGTCGTGGGCATCCATTCGAAACCATCGGTATCGATGGTCCGCAGTGCTTCGGCCAGCGACCGAACGGCGACGACGCCGGCCGTTATGGGCAGTGTTTCACCCAACCGGGAAAAAAAGCCGATTCCAGACATCCGCTGCAGCATGCTATCCATACGGGCATTGTAGATCCACGCCATGCGAGGATGCCGCTGTCCCCGTCCTGCGGCTACAGCAATTCCAGCACCAACCCCAGCACCGGCAGCGCGATCGCCAGCGGCGCAATCCATGTTGGACGATACGGATACAACCCGAACGACAGCGTCACGCCGGCCAGGGTCATTGCCCCCAGCCACAGCACCGGGCCCATCGCCCAGCCTTGGTCGGCCACGCACAGTGCGAACGCCGCCGCCAGCAGCGCCCAGCCCAGCACCCGCCACTGCATCCGCCGTGCGGGTGCGGCCGCGGCCTTGCCATGCAGGTCGTGCTGGTGCTTTTCCATCGACAGCGACAGCGCGGTGAACGCAGAGAACGACAGCGCCAGTGCCAGCAGCATCATGCGCTGGCCTCCGCTTCGGCCGCTTCTGCAGTGTTCACCGATGCCTTCGGCGCAGCCGCAGCGGCCGCACGTTTCTTCTTCTCGGCCGCACTCAGCGGTGGCGTCCAGCGCTGCATGCGCCAGCCGCACAGCGCCAGCATCGCGCCGAACGCGATCATCGAAAGATCGATGCCGGCCAGTACCCAGTCGCCGCTGCGCAGTGTGATGCCCAGATGCGCGTGCGTGGTCAGCGCATTGACCACCGGCACCAGTGCGAACGCGGCCGCACCCAGGTACAGCTGCCACGCCCACATCATCCGCTTCGGCCAGATGAAGGCGGCCAGCAGCGCGCCGCCCCAGGCGTAGAAGAACACGTTGGCCTCGGCACTGGAGCGCTCGGCGATCTGCAGCGGCAGCAGGCGGTTGCCCCAGAAGTACGCCGCGAAGGCGATCGGCAGGCCGGCCACGGTGCCGATGTTCAGCGCATCGACCAGGCGCAGGCCGAATCCGGTACGCCCGTTCTTGGCATGCCTGGGACGCTCCTTCACCGCCCACAGCACCACGCCGCTGGCGACCATCAGGCAGCCGACCAGGCCGGACAGGAAGAACAGTGCGCGCAGGCCCCAGTCGGCGAAGCGCGCCAGGTGCAGGCCATACAGCACGCCACGGGTGGCGGTGGCGCCGCCGGACGGCGGCGTCTCTTCCAGCAGCGCACCGTTGACCATGTTGTAGCGCAGCGCCGGGGTGTCGGTGGACAAACGCCTGCCGTCGCGTTGGCGGATGTCGATCACCGCATTGGCAGCGCCCGGGTTGGACACGGTGAAGCCGGCCACTTCCACGCCGTGCCAGTGTGCACGCGCGCTGTCCAGCAGCTGTGCGATCGGCAGCGGCGTGGCGCGGCCTTGTGCCGGCGCGGTCACCTCTGGCATGCCGCCGAAGGCTTCGCTGAAGAACTTGTCCTCGTCCTGCGGGTAGGCGACTTTCACCCCCCACGGCAGGTACATGATCATCAGAGTGACGATGCCGGTGTAGGTGATCATCGCGTGGTACGGCAGGGCCATCACCGCGCTGACGTTGTGGAAATCCAGCCAGGACCGCAGGCCCTTGTCCTTGCGGAAGGTGAAGAAGTCCTTGAAGATTTTCTTGTGGGTGATGACGCCGGTGATGATCGCCACCAGCATGAACATCGCGCAGAACCCGACCAGGTAGCGCGCCCAGTACACCGGGATGTAGTGCAGGTCGAAGTGCAGGCGGTAGAAGAAGTCGCCGCCACGGGTCTCGCGCGCCTTCAATGCCTGGCCGGTGTTCGGGTCGAGCGTGGCGTCGCCGAAGCCACCGCGACGGCCACGACTGGGGTCGGCCAGTTCCGGTGGCAGCCGCCAGAACAGCTGCATGGCCGGGTTGCGCGGCTGCGGCAGGGTGACGAACCAGTTCTCGGCGTGGCTCGCATTGGCCTGCAGGTAGGCCACCGCGCGCTGCGCGGCCACGTCGATGCTGACGTTGCTGGACGGCAGCTCCGGGCGCATCCAGCGACTGATTTCCTCGCGGTAGTAGCTGGCCGTGCCGGCCATGAAGATCAGCAGCAGCAACCAGCCGACCAGCAGGCCCGTCCAGGTATGCAGCCAGGCCATCGACTGGCGGAATCCGTTCTTCATGCCCAGGCTCCCAACAGGCGTGCGACCGCCGCCATCAGCAGGGCGGGGGCGAGGATGCCGACCCAGGCCCGCAGCGCGCTGCGGGTGGCGAAGGCCCACAGCGCCGCGCAGGCAGCCACCACAATGGCCAGCAGCATGCCGGTCAGCACGGTCTGGCCGCGCGCGCCGGGCAACGCCACCGCGCAGAACACGCTGGTCATCGAGGCCAGCGCATAGCCGCCGAAAATCGCGGCCAAAGCGCGTGACAGCACGCCCCAGCGCGGGTTGGAGAACAAGGTGCGGGGGCTGGCGGGGGTGGGCGAGCGGTCCACGGCGTTCCTGAGGTAGGAGAAGGGATGGAACGCGTCCGCGGCCCCCTTGCGCCCTGCGCATGTCGCCCAGCGTGTCCCATCGACGAAGCACTGCCCGCGCAGACGGGCAGCCCAGAAGTCGGGGCAGTACACGGGCGATGGGCACGTCTTCGTGCCCGTTTGGCTAAGCGTACAACCGATCAGTAAATGATATGTATTCGCATTTTATGAATCAAGCGTGCTGATCGTGGGCGTTGGCCGGGGCTAGAACCTGAACACCACGGTTGCCGCATGCAGCAGCAGGCCGATCAACCCGCCCACCAGGGTGCCGTTGAAGCGGATGAACTGCAGGTCGCGACCCACGCTCAGTTCCAGTTGCTCGACCAGGTGCCGCTCGTCCCAGCCCTTCACGGTCTGCGCGATATGCGTGGTCACGCCCTCGCGCAGGCGCCCGGTCAGGCGCTGCGCACCTTCCAGCAGGTGCTGGTTGAGGGCCTCGCGCAGGGCCGGGTCGGCCTGCAGGCTGCTGCCCAGCGACGCCAGGCTGCGCTGCAGGTGGCCGACCAGTGCCGAGTCCTCGCGTTGCAGGTCGGCGCGCAGGCTGGCATGGATGCGCGCCCACAGCCCCTGCACGTAGTCCTGCAGGGCGGGGTGGTCGATCATGTCCTGCTTGAGCTGTTCGATGCGCTCGGCCAGCGCCGGGTCTTCGCGCAGGCGCTGCACGTAGTTCTGCAGCCAGGTCTCATAGTCCTGGCGCAGCGGATGCTGCGGCTCGGCCAGCACCTGTTGCAGTTCTTCCAGCACCGCCCGCGCCAGGCGCTCGGCCAGGCTGTCGCCGATCTCGTCGATCGGCTTGACCCAGTTCACCGTGCTCGACAGCGTCGGCCATTCGCGCTGGATGTAGCGCACGATCAGCTGCGAGGCGCGTTCCTTCACCTCCGGCTGCTCCAGCCAGCGCCCCAGCCGCTGCAGGCCCTCGTCCAGCACGCGCTGGTGGCGTCCATCGGCGGTCAGCAGGGCCAGCAGTTCACCGGCGGTGGCAGCGGCATTCCACTGCCGCAGCTGCTGCACCACGAAGGCGTGCAGTTGCCGGCGTACCGCGGTTTCGTCGAAGAAATCCAGTGCCTGCAGCGCCCAGCTGCGGGCCATGTCGGCCAGCATCCGCGAGCGTGCCGGGTCGGACAGCCAGCTGCCGAGACGGCTGGCCGGATCGAACACCTGCAGCTTGGCCAGCAGCACACCTGGCTCCAGGAACTGGTCGCGCACGAACAGCGCCAGGCTGTCGCCGATGCGCTCCTTGCTGCGCGGGATGATCGCGGTGTGCGGAATCGGCAGGCCCATTGGCCGCCGGAACAGCGCAACGACTGCGAACCAGTCGGCCAGCGCGCCGACCGCAGCGGCCTCGCAGAAGGCCGAAACCCAGGCCCAGATGCCGCGTTCGCCGTGCCAATGGCTGACCGCGAATCCGGCCAGCATCAACAGCAGCAGGCCCAGTGCGAGGGCTTTCAGGCGCCGCAGCTGGGCGCGGCGCGGATCGTGGGCAGGCGTCATTGCACGAGTCTAACCGCAGCCCGGTGATGCCTGCCTGTAGAGCCGAGCCCATGCTCGGCTGCCTTGCGTGCGGCAAACCGCAGCCGGGCATGGGCCCGGCTCTACATGAGAGGTTCGCGCCTTTTTAAAGCGCTTCCAGTTGCTTGCGCAGCGCGGCCAGCTGGGCGCGCAGGGTGTCGTTCTCGCGGGTCAACGCGACCACGCGGCGGCGTAGGGCCGGGGCATCCTCGCCCAGCTGTTCCAGCGCCAACAGCACTTCGGCGTCGCGGCTGGCGATCTCGTCCTCGCTGGGCTCCTCGAAGTCCATCTCGGCCGCGTCCGGCTTCGGCGCGCGCGGCTTGCGTTTGGATTCGCGCACGCGCTTGGCCGCCTGCTTCAGCTCGTCCTTGCCACCGGCGGCGGCGGCGCGCTGCTCCTCTTCGGGCAGGTCGGCCACGGCTGCAGCGGCGCTGATCGAGATCACGCCGGCCTTCACTGCCTCCACCACTTCGGGGGCAGCCTGGGCGTGGATGCGCTCGATCATGCCGACCTGGCTGGTACTCAGCTTGGCTTCGCGGGCCAGCTCGGCGCGGCTGAGCTTCGGTGCCGGCTCCCACGGCGGGCTGTCTTCGCCCGCCTCATCGGCAATCTCGGCGGTACCGTCGCTCTCGCGCTGCAGCTGCGCCTGCTCGACCTGCTTGCGGGCGGCCAGGATGTCGCGCTTGCGCAGCGCCAGCACACCGCGCTGGAAATCGGACACGCTGCGGCGGCCCAGATGCTGCTCGATCATCCACAGGTGCACGTCTTCCATGCTCTGGAAGCGCGTGTTCTGCACGGTGTTGAAGGGCAGGCCATGCTTCTGGCAGATGCCGAAACGGTTGTGACCATCGACCAGCACATTACCCCACAGCACCAGCGCATCGCGGCAGCCTTCGGCCAGGATGCTGCGCTCCAGCGCGTCATGTTCGTCCGCGGTCAGCGGGTCGATGTAGGCCTTGAGTTCTTCTTTGACGACGATATCCATGGGCACGGCAGCGAGCAGGAGCGGAACCGCCCATTGTACCCGCTCGCCACCACCGGCCCGGGCTCAGGCGGTGGCCCCGATCATCTCACCCAGGGTGCCGGTGATCTGGTCGATCTGTGCCTTGTCCACGATCAGCGGCGGCGACAGCGCGATGATGTCACCGGTACAGCGCACCAGCAGCCGGCCGTCGTGGAAGCAGCGCCGGAACACCTCGTAGCCGCGGCTGCCAGGTGCATCGCGGCGCGGCGCCAGCTCGACCGCACCGACCAGGCCGAAGTTGCGGATGTCGATCACGTTGGGCAGGCCCTGCAGCGCGTGCAGCCGTTCCTGCCAGTACTCGCCCAGTTCGATGGCGCGCTCGAACAGGCGCTCCTCGGCGTAGACGTCCAGTGTTGCCAGCGCTGCGGCGCAGGCCAGCGGGTGCCCCGAGTAGGTATAGCCGTGGAACAGCTCGATGGCCTGCGGCGGGGCCTGCATCAGCGTGGCATGCACGGCGTCGCTGGCCAGCACGCCGCCCAGCGGCACCGCGCCGTTGCTGACCGCCTTGGCAAAGGTCAGCAGGTCCGGGGTGACCCCGAAGCGCTGTGCGGCGAAGGGCATGCCGACCCGGCCGAAACCGGTGATGACCTCATCGAACACCAGCAGGATGCCGTGGTGGTCGCACAATTCGCGCAGGCGCTGCAGGTATCCGGGCGCGGGCAGGATCACCCCGGCGGAGCCGGCGATGGGCTCGACGAAGACGGCGGCAATCGTCGAGGCGTCATGCAGCGCGATCAGCCGTTCCAGGTCGTCGGCCAGCTCCGCGCCCTGGCGCGGCAGGCCCTTGCTGAACGCGTTGCGCTGCAGGTCCAGGGTGTGGCGCAGATAGTCCACGCCCCCCAGCTGCAGGCCGAACGCCCTGTGGTTGCTGGGCAGACCGCCCAGTGCCATGCCACCGAAACCGACGCCGTGATACGCCTTCTCGCGGCTGATGAAGCGCGTGCGCTGGCCCTCGCCACGCTGGCGGTGGTAAGCCAGCACGATCTTCATCGCGGTATCCACCGCCTCCGAGCCGGAGCTGGTGAAGAACACATGGTTGAGCGGGGCCGGAGCCAGTGCGGCCAGCCGCTGTGCAAGCGCGAAGGCCGGCGGCGAGCCCATCTGGAAAGCGGGCGAGTAGTCGAGCGTGCGTGCCTGCCCGGCGATGGCCTCGACGATGCGCGGTCGCGCGTGGCCGGCGTTGCAGCACCACAGGCCGGCGGTGCCGTCAAGGATCTGTCGGCCATCGATGTCTTCGTAGTGCATGCCTTCGGCGCGGACCAGCATGCGTGGTGCCGCCTTGTACTGGCGATTGGCGGTGAATGGCATCCAGTAAGCGTCCAGTGACTCGGGGCGCTGTGTGGCCAGGTCGTGCAGGTCGCTCGCGGAACGCTTCATGCCAGCTCCATCGGGTCCGATGCGATGAATGTAGCGCAGCCACGTCACGGCGGAGTCGCGGTGACCCCGGTATAACCAAGGTTCGTTGAATGCTGGAGCTTCCCATGGTCGATTTTCCCGACCGCAGCCATTGGCAGGTGCTGGCCCTCCAGCTGTCGATGCCAGGCCAGGCCTTCATCGATGGCCGCTATGTCGATGCAGCCAGCGGCGCCCGTTTCGACTGCGTCAGCCCGATCGACGGTCGCGTACTGGGGGCGGTCGCCGACTGCGACGCGCAGGACGTGGAGCGCGCGGTAATGGCCGCGCGGCGCAGCTTCGAGGCGGGGCACTGGTCGCAGGCAAGCCCGTCCCATCGCAAACGCGTGCTGCTGGCCTTGGCGGCGTTGGTGGAAAAGCACGCCGACGAGCTGGCCCTGCTGGAAACCCTGGACATGGGCAAGCCGGTGCGTGATGCGCGCCGCATCGACCTGCCAGGCGCGGTGCGCTGCCTGCGCTGGACCGCCGAGGCCGTGGACAAGCTGTACGGCGAGATCGCGCCGACCGGCCCGCACGAACTGGGACTGGTCACGCGCGAGGCCGCCGGGGTCGTGGCCGCGATCGTTCCGTGGAACTTTCCGCTGCTGATGGCCTGCTGGAAGATCGCGCCTGCATTGGCCATGGGCAACTCGGTGGTGCTCAAGCCGTCCGAGCGGTCACCGCTGAGTGCGCTGCGGCTGGCCGCACTTGCGGCCGAGGCGGGCCTGCCAGAGGGCGTGCTGAACGTGCTGCCGGGGTACGGTGCGCGCGTCGGTGAGCCGTTGGCCCTGCACATGGATGTGGACGTGCTCGCCTTCACCGGCTCCACCGCCACGGGCGCGAAGCTGCTGCAGTGTTCAGGGCGATCCAACCTCAAGCGGGTCTGGCTGGAGTGTGGCGGCAAGAGCCCGCATGTGGTGTTCGCCGACGCCCCTGATCTGGACGCCGCCGCGAAGGCGGTGGCACAGGGTATCTTCTTCAACCAGGGCGAGGTCTGTACCGCAGGTTCGCGGCTTCTGGTACAGCGTTCGATCCGCGAGGATTTCGTGAATCAGGTGGTTGCCTATGGCCAGCACATGCACCCCCGCCATCCATTGGACCCCGATGCGCCGATGGGCGCGCTGGTGGATGCCGCGCACCTGGACAAGGTGATGGACGATATCGCGCGCGCCGAAGGCGAGGGCGCCCGGTTGCTGCTGGGTGGGCGGCGCGCCGAAGTGGAAGCCGGCGGCAGCTACGTCCAGCCCACCGTGTTCGACCAGGTGCGCCCGGAGCAGGCACTGGCGCGCGAGGAAGTGTTCGGGCCGGTGCTGGCCGTGCTGGGGTTCGAAGACGAGGCCGAAGCGGTGCGCGTGGCCAATGACAGCCGCTACGGCCTGGCCGCCGGCCTGTGGACGCGGGACCTGGGGCGGGCCCACCGCGTCGCGCGCCAGCTGCGCGCCGGCAGCATCTGGGTGAACGGCTGGGATGGCGGGGACATGACCGCTCCGTTCGGTGGCTACAAGCAGTCCGGCAACGGGCGCGACAAATCGCTGCATGCGTTCGACAAGTACAGCGAGATCAAGGCCACCTGGATCCAGTTGTAACGACGCGATTGCTGGACGGCTGTTCGCTCTCTGTAGAGTCGAGCGATGCTCGACTGCCGTTCGTTCTTCCGTGGAGCCGAGCCATGCTCGGCTGCATCTCGCGAAGAACCGTCGAGCATGGCTCGACGTTACAGGCGCCTGCCGCCTCGTTGGCATCGGTGTCGGCTGAAACCATCGTGCCGTACCGCCGCCAGCCCGTGGCAGAATCGGGCGATCTGCCATTTCCCATGTTGCCGATGTCCTCGATCACCGCTGCCGCGCCGCCCGTGAATTCCCCCCGTCGTGTGCTGCTGGCCAGCCTGATCGGTACCACGATCGAGTTCTTCGACTTCTACATCTACGCCACGGCCGCGGTGCTGGTGTTCCCGCACCTGTTCTTCCCGGACAGCAGCGAACAGGCAGCCCTGCTGCAGTCGCTGGCAACCTTCGCGGTGGCCTTCATCGCACGCCCGGTTGGCTCGGCAGTGTTCGGCCATTTCGGCGATCGCATCGGCCGCAAGGCCACCCTGGTGGCTGCGCTGCTGACCATGGGGCTGTCCACGGTGCTGATCGGCCTGCTGCCGACGCACGCACAGATCGGTCTGTGGGCGCCGGCGCTTCTGGCGCTGTGCCGTTTCGGCCAGGGCCTGGGTCTGGGCGGGGAGTGGGGCGGGGCAGTGCTGCTGGCCACCGAGAACGCACCGCCGGGCAAGCGTGCCTGGTACGGCATGTTCCCGCAGCTGGGTGCACCGCTCGGCTTCCTGCTGTCGGCCGGCATCTTCCTGGTGCTCGGCCGTTGCCTGAGCCAGGCCGACTTCCTGCAGTGGGGCTGGCGCATTCCGTTCGTGGCCAGCGCGCTGCTGGTCGGCCTCGGCCTGTGGGTGCGGTTGAACATCCACGAGACCCCCGACTTCAAGCAGGCGCTGGAGCGCAAGGCGCCGGTGCGGCTGCCGATGTGGACGGTGCTGCGTGACCACCCGGTGCCGATGCTGCTGGGTACCCTGGGCGCGTTCGCCACCTTCGTGCTGTTCTACCTGATGACCGTGTTCAGCCTCGGCCACGGCACCGCGGTGCTGGGTTACAGCCGCGAGCAGTTCCTGCTGATGCAGATGGCCGGCATGCTGTTCTTCGCGCTGGGCATCCCGCTGTCGGCGCGCTATGGCGACCGCTGGGGGACGCGCCGCACGATGATCGTGGCCAGCGTGCTGATCATCGGTTTCGGCGTGCTGTTCGCGCCGCTGTTCCAGCCGCACAGCCCGTGGCTGGTCACCGCCTTCCTGTGCCTGGGCCTGTTCCTGATGGGCCTGACCTATGGCCCCTGCGGTACCTTCCTCGCCGAGATCTACCCGGTGGAGGTGCGCTACACCGGCGCATCGCTGTCATTCAACCTGGCCGGCATTCTGGGTGCGGCACCGGCGCCGTACCTGGCCACCTGGCTGGCCGAACGCTTCGGCCTGGTCGCGGTCGGCTACTACCTGTGCCTGACTGCGGCAGCGACGCTGTGCGCGCTGGTGGCACTGCACCGGCGCGCACAGCGGTTCAGCCAAAGAAGCGCTTGAGCGTGCGTCCCAGCCAGCCACCGCCCTGGTGCTCGCGGGTGAACTGGTTCAGGTGCGCCTTGACCTGTTCGGCATAGGCCTGATCATCGCCGCGGATGTGGTTGAACAACCAGCGCGAGAGCATGGTGCGCAGTTCGTCGCTGATGTCCTCGCCGGCCTGGAAGCGCAACCGGTACTCGGCCACGCGCTTGATGAAGATCTCATGCACGCGCTTGTGCGCTGCACAGAACGGGTAGCCCGCCTCCTCCATCAGCTCTTCCTCGAACGCGAAGTGCGACATGGTGTAGTCGACGACTTCGTCGATCACTTCACCCACCGCTGCACGCTGCAGGCTGGTCTGCGCCACGTGCAGGTGGTTGAGCATCTCGATGATGCGGCGGTGTTGTTGGTCGATCACATCGATGCCGATGTTCAGATCGTCCTGCCAGACAAGTAGTGCCATCCCCGGCTCCCCTTCATGCGTATGTCGGGGCCGACTGTAGAGCTGCCGTGCGGGAACGGCGTTGATCTGGATCAAAGCGAGCCGGTCAGGTCAGCGCAGGCTCGCGTGGACGCAGCGGGCTGGCCACCGTGGTGCAGCTGACCCGGTTGCGGCCACCGGCCTTGGCCAGGTACAGCTGGCGGTCGGCCTCGGAGATCAGCCGGTGCAGCGCATCGCGCTGCGGGCGCAGGCAGCACAGGCCGATGCTGACCGTCATGCGCAGGGTAGCGGTGCCGATGTCCACCTCCAGTGCGGCGATGCGCTGGCGCAGCTCCTCGAAGTACAGCAGCGCCTCGTCCTGTTCCATGTCTGGCACCAGCAGGCAGAACTCCTCGCCGCCGAAGCGCGCGATCAGGTCGTGGCTGCGTGCATGCGCGGTCACCGCGCCGGCCACCGCGCGCAGCGCGTCGTCGCCTGCTTCGTGGCCATGGGTGTCGTTGATGTGCTTGAAGTGGTCGATGTCGATCATCGCCACCGCCACGCATTGGCCGTGCAGCTGCAGCTGCGGCAGCTGGCGCTGGCTCTGCTCCAGGAAGAAGCGGCGGTTGGGCAGGCCGGTGAGGAAGTCGCGGGTGGCCAGGTCCTGCAGGGTGCCGATCAGTTCCAGCTGGTCCACGTTCTGCGAGACGCGGCAGAAGAACTCCTCGCGCGAGAACGGCTTGCGCAGGAAATCGTTGGCGCCGTTCTTCAGGAAGCGCGGGATCAATGAGGCGTCGGTATTGCCGGAGATGCCGATCACCGCCACCTTGTCGCGCGAGCGCAGGGTGCGGAGGCGACGGGTGAATTCCACGCCTTGCATGCCGGGCATTTCCTGGTCGACCACCGCCAGGCGGATCGCCGGATGCGCCTCGATAGCAGCCAGGCCCTCGTTGCCGTCGGCGGCTTCGTGCACCTCATGCCCATACATCCGCAGCAGGGCGGCGGCATAGCCACGCGCGGACGGCGAATCGTCCACCACCAGCGCGGCGATGCGCCGGTTGCGTTCCAGCCGCTGCACCAGCCATACCAGGTAGTCGATGCTGCCGGGGGTGTTCTTCAGCACGTAGTCGATGATCTGCTGCTGCAGCACGCGCTTGCGCAGGTCCTCGTCGTAAACGCCGCTGACCACCACCGTCGGCAGGTCGCGCTTGAGGAAGAATTCGACCACTGCATCGCGGTCGCCGTCGGCCAGCACCAGTCCGGTCAGCACCAGGAACCAGCCTCCGCCTTCGCTGAGCAGCCGGTCGGCCTCGGCCAGGGTGGAGGCGATCACCACCGGCAGTTCCAGGCGCTGCTCGATGGCTTCGCGCAGCATGCCGGTGAACGCACGGGAGTTTTCGACCAGCAGGATCCGCTGCGGCAGCGGATCGGCCAGGTCGCCATCGACGGCGGCCTGCGGCAGCACGGGCATGATGCGGTGGCTCACGAGGGAGGGACTCGGCACGGATAGCGGCGGTTTCGGGTGTAACTTTAGCGGGGCAGTATGCCCTGCGTGTCGTTCGGCGATCAGGCGGGCGATGCGAATGACGCCGCTGTGCCCGCAATGGATTCGTGCAGGACGAGCCGGAGCCGGTTGCCACGGCAATGCACCGTACCGCCGTAGGCCATTATCCGGCCGGCCAGACGCTCCGTGGCCTGCTGAACGGTCCCACTCGACAGCGTGCAACTGCGGTCAAGCAGGCCCACGACCACCACAATGCCGCGGCGGTCGCCAGCCTGGCCGCTGCGGGCGCGCACGCTGACCTGTCCCGACTCCAGCTCCAGCAGCAGCGACACCGCCTCGATCAGCGAGCGATAGATGGCGAGCTGCAGGTCAACAGTCAGCAGGCAGGGGTTGCCCTCCAGCCGAGGCGGTATCACGCGATGGGAGTTGTCCCAGTTCTCGCATGCGCCGCCAACGCGCAGCGCGATATACAGCCCAACCTGCTCCAGCCCCGTGGGGTAGACCAGACTGGCCTGTTCACGGAACAGCCGCGAGTGCACGGATGAGGCGTGCTGCAGGCTGTTGGCCACCGCGTGATGCCCCTGCGCCTTCAGCCAGCTGACCATCTCGCCGAGCGAGCTGTCCATGCCTTCGCCGAGTTGCTTGAGATGGGAGGCGCGCTCGCGAAGTTCACGCTCACGGATCTGATGCGAACTACGTGCCAAGCGCAATGTGGTTTCCTCAGCCAGTCCACGGGACCGTGCACGCTCGTGGTGATAGCTGATGCTGGATCCCAGGGCGAGCAGTGCGACACTCATCACGGCCATGTTCTGCTGGGTGGCGAAGGTGCCCAGGTCGAACGAGGACGGTAGGCCGGTGCTGGGAGTGGCGAAATGGAGTGGAAGGTTCAACAGCGGAATCGCGATGGCAGCGCCACGCCACCCATGCATGAAGGTCAGGGCGATCGCCGGTAGGGAGGACAGCAGCACCAGGTGGGTGCGTGTGGTGTGGGCGCTGATGGCCGTAAGCTGCATGCACAGGGCCAGGACCAGCATCACCAGGATGGCCGTGACCGTAGGTGCAGCAAAGCGGCGCGTCCAATTGGGAGCCGCGTCTCGTCGCGACCAGAGGAATGCCAGTGGCACGAGGGTAATGATGGCGGCGAAGTGGCCAAAGATCGTGCGATCAACTGCGCCAAGCAGGTTGCTCGGCGGCGGGTTCGACCACAGGGCGAATGAAATGCCCATATTGAGAGCCGGGACGAACAACGCCGTGCAGAAGGTCAGCGACAGCAGCCAGAGGCCGGCGGCGGACTCCGATGGCATTCTCATGCGGTGCAGGTGGACCACCAGCATCGCCATCGGCATCAGCAGCGTCGAGGCCAGGATGACCCAGGCCAGGCCGTAGCTGTCGATCATGGGGATGCGCAGGGTTGCGAAGTAGGCGTACTCGCCAAGCAGCAGGTAGGGCCACAGGCGGGTCGGGACGATCAGTAGTGCCGCTGCCCGGATGCCCGCAGGCAGGAAGAACTGATCCAGCGAGTACTGACGCAAGGAAAGGCAGCTCAGGGCGTAGACGGCCGCGAGTGCGATTCCGACGGGTCGTATCCGGAAGCTCAGTTCAATCGATTCATTGAATCGCTCCAAGCCCGCGCCTCTCGTCTCCCGGCCAATGATGACTGGCCACTTCCGTAGACATTATCGACAGTCGGAGAAGGGCGCAATCGAGGTGCGTGGCTTCCCCTTGTGCTGCAATTGCCGGCTTCCTGCGCTTCGTGGCCCTACACGGTCAGCAGTGCGTCGGCATAGCCACCAGCGGACGGTGAATCATCCACAATCAGCGCGTCCTCGGTTCGATCACGTTGCAGCCGTTGCACCTGCTACGTTCGGCAGTTGATGCTGTCCACTGTGTTCACTATCGCGCAATCGACAATGTCCTGCTGTTACACGCGCCTGTCCAGGTCATTTGTCGCAGATGCAGCTGACCCGCACCGTGGGCGGGTTTCGCTACGGGTATTGGCGATTTCGGCCGCAGCTTCGGCGTGGCATGGGTTTGTATCGATCCAGTGGATTATGTCCGACAGGCACTGCGGAGTCTGCCCGGTATATGCTGACGTGATTGGCGGTAGCATCCTTCTTGATCCGTATTGCATCCAACCTGGAGGTTAGTGTGAGAAGTTTCCGAATTCATGCATGTGCTGGTGCATTGATGTTGGTGCCGGTATCCGTTTTTGCTTTTGCCCCGAGTGACGACCATGGAATCAAGATGGCCGGCCAAGGACTCGGCCAGTCGATTCCGCAGGCACAGGACCTGAGCGTGGATCCCGGCTGGTTGGTCTATGGGTTCGAGCGCGATGGCATGGATTATTTCCAGGTAAACGATCTCGCGGGCCACGTGCACATCGTGATCGGCAATGCTGCGGGCACGTTCTGGGTACTGCCGGCAGGTGACCCATCTGCGAAGGTGTCGTTGCCTGAGCAGCGCCTGCCTGTTCCCGCCAAAGCCACCAGGACGGTTGTCTATCGGTCCCCCGCATTCACACTGGTCAGATATGCAAGCGGAGCTGATGTCTTGTGGGCGGTAGAGGCACCCTGATACCGCCTGTTGCCGGGATATCGGAGAGCTTCAGTGTCAGACCGCATGGGCACCCGGATGTTCGCCGGGTGCCCATGACGCCTTTGGCCAGCGGATGAGCGGGACGTTTATGCGATACCGCTGCGTTGGTTCGATCCGATCGCTTGACTGTGAATGCACTACTGCAGCGCAGAGGGTGCAGGGCAGCTGTACCGTGATGGAGTACTGGGCTGTGTCTCAAGTTTTGTTTCACGGTCGAGGAACAGGATCCTGACCCGGTTGCGATAGCAGTCAACGGTCCCGTCATAGGGCAGGGTTCGCCCGGTCAGCCGCTCGAACGCTGCCATGGTTGTCTGCTGGGAAAGGCGCCGACGCGACTCCAGCAGCGACACGACCATGAGAATTCCGCGCCTGGAGCCCATTCTGCCGCATCTTGCACGAATGCGAATCTGTCCACCTTCATGCTTGAGAAGAATGGAGACCGCATCAATGAGTGTCCGGTAAGCGGCCAACTGCAGTTCCACGCTCAGGTTGCAGGGGTCGCCTTTCAGATCAGGGCGGAGAACGCGCTCCGTCAGCTTCCACGACTCACGGATGCCACCAGCCTGCAAAGCCACGTAAAGACCAAGATGCTCCAGGCCCGAGGGATAGACCATGCTTGTCTGTTCGCGAAAGAGCCTCGAATGTACATTCGAGGTATGCAGAAGGCTGCTGGCCACTGCGTGATGTCCCTGGGCCTTGAGCCAGTCGGCCAGTTCCACCAGTGACGTATCAATGCCGTCGCCGAGCTTGCGAAGGTGCAGGGCACGCTCACGCAGCTCCATCTCGCTGGCCAATTGCGAGCTCCTCGCAAGATGGATGGCGTCCCTTTCCCCCATCTCGCGCAGCCTGTAACGATGGTAGAAGTGGGTGATGCGTGATCCGAGCAACAGCAATACGATGCCGCTGATCGCCATGATCTGCTGGGTGATGAAGGCCGCGGGATCGAATGCGCTGGGATGGGTGTTGGGCGTGGTCAGACCGATGACCATGTTGAGCACCGGTACTGCAAGGGCGGCACCCTTCCAGCCATACAGGCAGGTAAGTGCGGCCGCGGGGAGTGCCAACAGCAGCAGGAGCGTTGCCTTCAGCGCAACCCCGTCTGCGGGCAGTTGAGTTGCTGCTATCCCGATCAGGAGCATCGATGAAAGTGCCGCCAGCATCGGGGTCTTTCGTCCAGCGTTCCACTCCTGCCCCACGTCCTGTCGCGCCCACAGCATGGCGATGGGGGCCACCGTCAGAATGCCGATGAAGTCGCCCACGCTGTAACGCGCCGCACTGGTCAGGAAGGGCGTGGAAGGGGGTGTTGGCCAGAGCAGATGGGAAAAGCTGAGGTTCAGCAGCGTAACTACGACGCTGGAAGCGGCGGCAATCAACAAAAGGCCGATCGTCTGCGACTCCGCCATCAGTCGCCGTTGCAGCTTCACAATCAACATCACTGCGGGCATGAGGAACGCGGAGGCAACAATGACCCATGCCAGGCCGTACTTCTCGATCATTGGCACGCGGGACTGTGCAAAGTACGCATATTCGCCCAGCAGCAGATACGGCCACAGGCGCGGCGGGCACAACAGTACGGCCGCCACCCGGATGCCGGCTGGCAAATAGAACTGATCCAGCGACAGCTGTCGGGTTGCCCAATAGGCAACTGCATAAAGCAAGGCAAGCATCAGGCCAGCCGGACGAATGCGCACCTTCAGCAACAATCCTTCTTTCCACCAGTCCAATCGCACGTCCCCCTCTCCTGCGTGTCCCCTGTCAGCTTCCATTCGCCGCGAGGCCCGGTTTCTCAGGACGTTATCGGTCTGCGAACGATTATGCAATTGCACAGCGGCGCATTTAGGTAATTGACCAACCATCCATCACACATGTTGCGTGAAAATCTGTGACGTGTGCAGCACGATCAGCGCTGCGGTGCGCTTGTCAGAACGTTCAATACAGGTGGAGATGCAGAATCTTCACCACAACGCATCCCGCAGCTTGTACCAGGACATCGCCGCCACCAGCAGCGGCGTGCGCAGCAGCCGGCCGCCGGGGAAAGGCGCATGCCGCAGGCGCTGGAACACGTCCAGGCGCTCACTCTGGCCTGCAATGGCGGCGGCGATCACCTCGCCGGCCAGCCCGGCGGCGGCCACCCCATGGCCGGAGAACCCCTGCGCGAAGTACAGGTTGCCGTCCAGCCGGCCCCAATGTGGAGCGCGGTTGCGGGTGATGTCCACGTAACCGCCCCAGACCTGCTCCAGCGGCACATCGGCCAGTTGTGGAAACACCTGGTGCATGCGCCGCTGCATCACCCCGCGCAGGCCGGGTGGGGGCAGCGCCGAGTAACTGGCGCGGCCGCCGAACAGCAGCCGGTGGTCGTGGCTGAGGCGGAAATAGTCCAGTGCCCACGCGGTGTCGGCCACGGCCATGTTGTTGCCGATCAGGGCGCGGGCGCGCTCGGCCCCCAGCGGCGCGCTGGCGCCGATATAGGTGCCGACCGGCATGATCCGGCGTTCCAGGTCGGGCAGCAGGCCCTGCAGCCAGGCATTGCCGGCCACCACCAGATGCGCAGCGCGCACGCTTCCCTGCGCGGTATGCAGGGTGGGCTGCGGTCCGCGCTGCACGCGGGTCACTGCGGAGTTCTCGTGGATCACCACGCCGGCCGCACGTGCCGCATCGGCCAGGCCACGCGCATAGGCCAGCGGGTGCAGGTGCGCGCTGTGCGGATCGAACATCGCGGCGCGGTAGCGCGGGCTGTCCAGCTGTGCGCGCAGGGCATCACGGTCCCACCACTGCATCGGGTAGTCGTAGTGGCGCTGAAGATGCTCGCAGTTGGCGCGCAGGTCGCGCTCATGGCGCTCGCGGATGGCGACGCTGGCGTGGCCCTCCACCCAATGGCAGTCGATACCATGGCGGTCGATGCGCCTGCGCATCGCCTGTACTGCGTCGCGCGACCAGTCGAACAGGTGGCGCGCATCGTTACGGCCGAGCTGACGCTCCAGTTCGTCCACCTCGCAGCCATAGCCGACCAGCGCCTGGCCACCATTGCGGCCGGACGCGCCCCAGCCGATCCGCTGTGCGTCCAGCACCACCACGCGTTGGCCACGCACGGCCAGTTCCAGTGCGGCGGTCAGGCCGGTATAGCCGGCGCCCAGCACCGCAACGTCGGCCTGCACCTGCCCCTGCAACGCGGGCAGTGCGGGCGGTTCGGGCAGGCTGGAGGCATACCAGCTGGGCGGAAAGGCGGCGCTCACTGCAGGCCTCGCGGGTGCAGTGCGGGAGGGCGGAGCAGGGCAGGTCGATCAGCGTTCACCCCGGTAGTTTCGCCGATGCGTGGCAGCTGCGGTGTGACGGCAGCGACTTGCCGCCGTTGCCAGGCGACGGGTAACGTGTCGGCACGCCAAGGAGTCTTCCCATGCGCCGCCTGCCCTGGGTGGGCCTGCCCACCGACAGCACCGTGCTCGGCCACCACCGTTTCGCGGTGGCCGGCGAGAAGTACGTGCGCGCGCTGGCCGAGGCGGCCGAGGTGACCCCGGTGGTGTTGCCGAGCCTGCAGCCACCGTTGCCGGCCAGCGACTGGCTGCTTGGGCTCGATGGCCTGCTGTTGACCGGCGCGGTCAGCAATATCGAACCGCAGCACTACGAAGGCGGCCGCAGCTGGCCAGGCAATCCGCATGACCCTGCCCGCGATGCCAATGCCTTCGCGCTGCTGCACGAGGCGCTGGCGCTGGACCTGCCAGTGCTGGCGATCTGCCGGGGCTTCCAGGAGTTGAACGTCGCACTGGGCGGCAGCCTGCATCCGCAGGTGCATGCGGTGCCCGGCCTGGCCGACCATCGCGAAGACCCGCAGGCGCCGGTGGACGTGCAGTATGGGCCGGCCCATGCGGTGACCCTGGCCGCCGACGGCTGGCTGGCGCAGTGGCACGGCAGTGGCCGCGCGCAGGTCAATTCGGTGCACGGACAGGGCATCGCCCGCCTCGCGCAGGGCCTGGAGGTCGAGGCCATGGCCGATGACGGACTGGTCGAGGCAGCGCGCAGCCTGCACCATGGATTTGTGCTCGGCGTACAGTGGCATCCGGAGTGGCGTGTCACGCAGACGCCGTTCTATCACGCTATTTTCCGTGCGTTCGGCCAAGCTTGCCGGCAGCACCAACAGAACCGACTGGATTCCCGATGAGTTCCCGAACGCGCCCGCGCAAGACGGCCACGCCCCCCGCACCGCAGGAAAGCAGCCTGCTGCGCTGGCTGAAGGAGCGGCGCATCACCGAGGTGGAATGCCTGGTGCCGGACATCACCGGCAACGCCCGCGGCAAGATCATTCCTGCCGACAAGTTCTCGCACGACTACGGCACGCGCCTGCCGGAAGGCATCTTCGCCACCACCGTCACCGGCGAGTTCCCTGACGACTACTACGAGCTGACCTCGCCGTCGGACTCGGACATGATGCTGCGCCCTGACCCGGATACGGTGCGCATGGTGCCGTGGGCGGCCGATGCCACCGCGCAGGTCATCCACGATTGCTACACCAAGAGCGGCGAACCGCACGAGCTTGCGCCGCGCAACGTGCTGCGCCGCGTACTGGCGGCTTATGCGGAACTGGGCCTGCGCCCGGTGGTGGCGCCGGAGCTGGAGTTCTTCCTGGTGCAGAAGAACACCGACCCGGACTTCCCGCTGCTGCCACCGGCCGGTCGCTCGGGGCGCCCGGAGACCGCGCGGCAGTCGTACTCGATCGACGCGGTCAACGAGTTCGACCCGATCCTCGACCTGATGTACGACTACGCCGATGCGATGAAGCTGGACGTGGACACGCTGATCCACGAATCCGGCGCAGCACAGCTGGAGGTGAACTTCACCCATGCCGATGCGATGGACCTGGCCGACCAGGTGTTCCTGTTCAAGCGCACCATGCGCGAGGCGGCGATGCGCCACGGGGTGTACGCCACGTTCCTGGCCAAGCCCATGGAGAACGAGCCCGGTAGTGCCATGCACATCCACCAGAGCCTGGTGCGGGTGAGCGATGGCAGCAATGTGTTCGCTGGCGAGACCGATGCCGAGGGCGAGTTCAGCCCGGTGTTCGGCCACTACCTGGGCGGCCTGCAGAAGTACGCGCCGCAGGCGATGGCGTTCTTCGCGCCGAACGTGAATTCCTACCGGCGCCTGGTGTTCGGCGAAGTCTCGCCGAGCAACGTGCACTGGGGCTTCGACAACCGTACCTGCGGCCTGCGCGTGCCGCTGGATACGCCGGAAAACATGCGCGTGGAGAGTCGTTTCGCCGGTTCCGACGCCAATCCGTACCTGGCAATGGCGGCCACCCTGGCCTGCGGCCTGCTCGGCATCCGCGAGCGGCTGGCGCCGGACGCGCCGGTGACCGGCAGCGCGAAGGAACTGGGCTACAACCTGCCGCGCTCGCTGGGCGAGGCGCTGGACGGGTTGGAGCAGTGCAGCGAGCTCCAGGCCCTGCTGGGCGAGCGTTTCTGCCGCGCCTACATCTCGGTCAAGCGCAAGGAATACGAGACCTTTTTCCGCGTCATCAGCTCGTGGGAGCGCGAGTTCCTGCTGCTGAACGTCTGAGCATCTGGAATAGAAAAATCCGCCGCCGGGGGGTAGGCTGGCACCCGTCGCCGGCTCCGCCGGCCCCCCTTCCCGCATTCTGGAGCACCCGATGAAGCTGCGTATCCTCACGCTCGGCCTGGCCTCCGCCATGCTTGCCGCCTGTGGCGGTGGCAACGGCGGCGCGCAGGACAGCCAGGTCCTGAACGTCTACAACTACAGCGATTACATCGCCGAGGACACCATTCCGACCTTCGAGAAGGAGAGCGGCATCAAGGTGACCTACGATGTGTTCGACAGCGATGAGATGGTCGAGACCAAGCTGCTGGCCGGCAACAGCGGCTACGACGTGGTGGTGCCGACCCTGAACTTCTTCGGCCGCCAGATCCAGGCCGGCGTGTTCCTGCCGCTGGACAAGAGCAAGATCCCGAACCTGGACAACCTCGATCCGGCGGTGATGAAGCGCATCGCTACCCAGGACCCGGGCAACCAGTACGGCGTGCCGTACATGATCGGCACCACCGGCATCGGCTACAACGTGGACATGCTGAAGCAGCGCTTCGGCGGCAGCACCGATGTCGCCAACAGCTGGGACCTGGTGTTCAAGCCGGAGAACATCAGCAAGATGAAGGACTGCGGCGTGACCATCCTGGACACGCCGGCCGACATGATCCCGATCGCGCTGCATTACCTGGGCCTGGATCCGCACAGCGGCGACCCGGCCGAACTGCAGAAGGCGGCCGACCTGCTGAAGTCGATCCGCCCGTACGTGCAGAATTTCCACTCCTCGCAGTACGTCGGCTCGCTGGCCAATGGCGGCACCTGCCTGGTGGTCGGCTGGTCGGGTGACATCATCCAGGCCCGCGACCGCGCCGAGGAAGCCAGCAATGGCGTGCACGTGGCTTATTCGATCCCGAAGGAAGGTGCGCCGCAGTGGTTCGATATGCTGGCGATCCCGAAGGACGCCAAGCACCCGGAAGCGGCTTACAGGTTCATCAACTATCTGCTGGAACCGAAGGTCGCCGCGGCCAACACCAACTTCATCCACTACGCCAACCCGATCCCGACCGCGACACCGCTGGTGGACGAGGCGATCCGCACCGACCCGACGATCTACCCGCCGGCCGACGTGGCCGAGAAGATGTTCACCTACTCGATCAACACGCCGGAGACCGACAAGCTCTACACCCGGCTGTGGACCGAGGTGAAGACCGGCCGTTAAGCCGGTCTGGCGGCGCCGGGCCTTGCCCGGCGGCCGCCTTGCTTCACCGCTTCACCGTGCCGGAATCGGTACCGTCGGCCTGGTCAAGGTGCCTCAGGATGGCCGGCAGCAGGTCGCGTGCATCGCGGCCGCCGTTGCACAGGAACGACGAACTCATCCGCTGCAGGTTGTGCATGCCGATGAAGAACAAGCCCGGTTGCGGGGAAACGCCAAACTCGCCCAGCGGATAGCCGTGGGCATCCAGCGCGCCCTGCACATCGAGCCAGGGCCATTCGGCGACGAAACCGGTGGCCAGCACCACCGAGCGGATGCCTGCCGTCTGCAGATCCAGTTCATCCGGGGCTATGTCCGGCTCCCAGTGCAGATAGACCTCTTCGGGAATGTAGCGGGCATCGTCGGTGCGCGGCTCGGGCCGCGTGGCGTAGTACGCGCTGGCCAGCGAATCGAGATAGGCGTACTCGGCGCGCGTCGCCT
Organism: Stenotrophomonas sp. YJH_SMC_130; assembly: GCF_059369035.1. Classification (NCBI taxonomy): domain Bacteria; kingdom Pseudomonadati; phylum Pseudomonadota; class Gammaproteobacteria; order Lysobacterales; family Lysobacteraceae; genus Stenotrophomonas; species Stenotrophomonas sp. YJH_SMC_130. Next base: position 234,515 of record NZ_JCAFSH010000001.1, on the reverse strand, counting down.
CGATCGCGGTGCGAAGTTGCGGGCGGACATCGGCGAAGCGGGCGGTGTTTCCATTGAATTCCTGCAACCGGCCCAGCAACCTGATCCCTGCGCGGTGCATCGCCAGCAGGCTGATCGAACTGCCCAGGCCGGCGCGTCCCTTGCCGGAAATCAGGGGGAACTCCGCGGTGCGGGCCTTGCGCAGCGCGTCCGGCTCGCCTGCCAGTACGGCCGCCGATTGGCTTACGTGTTGATGGATGCGCCCGGCCATGTCCCACCAGGTCATCGAGTCCTTGCCGCGCAGCCGACGGGTGTGCGAATGACGATCGGCCAATGACCAGTACACGCTGCGACCACCGTCGCGCAGGTCCTGGGCGATCTGCGCGCCGGACTGGCCGCCGCCGATGACCAGCACCGCGCCCTCGGGTAGCTGGCCGGGACTGCGGTAGTCGCTGGAGTGCAGCACGGTGAGGCCTGTTGCGGGCGCGAAAGGGGCCCGGGGCAACCGCGCCCGGCGGTATTCACCGGTGGCGACCACCACCGCCTGGGCATGGATCAGCCCCCGGCTGCTGTCGATGGCATAGCCACCGGACTCCGGCCCGACCCGATGGACCACGCACCCCTCGCTGATCGGCAACGCGCGCTCGTCGGCATAGTCGCGCAGCCGTCGGATCACTTCCGGGGCCCCCATGAACCCTTCCGGGTCATCCCCGGCATAGGCATGGCCATGCAGGGCCATCGTCGCGTTGGCGGTGTTGGTCTGGAACGAATCCCAGCGCCGCCGCCAGCTGGCGCCCACGGTTTCGGCCTCCAGCACGCGATGCTCGACGCGGACCTCCTGCAGGAGCGCGCTGAGGGACAACCCGGCCTGGCCGGCGCCGATGATGACCAGCGGCAGCCGTGCAGGCAGGCAGCCCGGCAGGCGGGGCGGGAAAGGGGAGGGGCTGTCCGGGGAAATCACCAGGGGCGGTCCATGCAAGGCCTAGATGCGGGACATTGCGCGGGGAATGTCCGGGGCTTTCAATGGATCCCGTTCTGAAAAATGTTGCAGATCGGGCTGCCGCCCGCAGTGTCTGGCCGGGACGGCTGCAGGGTCGTCCAGGGGAGCCCGGGCCTTGGGGCGGACAGGCCACCATCGCGGGGGAAACCGACACGCCCTCGGGGGCCCTGGGCGGGCCAGCGGCCGCTTCCACCCACTCCCGTCATATCCCCTTCGGCCCCCGGCCGTTAGAATGACCGCCGCTGTCCACCGCCCGCTCCCGGAGCCCCCATGCCCGTTGAAGCCCAGCCGGTAGCCGCCGTCGTCGACACGACCGGTGCGCCCGGCTATCTCTCCATTCGTGATCTGCGCAAGGAATTCGACGGTTTCGTCGCCGTCGACGACGTCAACCTGGACGTGCGCAAGGGCGAGATCTTTGCCCTGCTCGGTGGCTCCGGCAGTGGTAAATCGACCCTGCTGCGCTGCCTGGGCGGCTTCGAGACGCCCACCAAGGGCAGCATCACCGTCGATGGCCAACGCCTGGATGCGCTGCCGCCGTACCAGCGGCCGGTCAACATGATGTTCCAGTCCTATGCCCTGTTCCCGCACATGACGGTCGAGCAGAACATCGCCTTCGGCCTGAAGCAGGATGGCCTGGGCAAGGATGCGATCAGCAAGCGCGTCGGCGAGATGCTCGACCTGGTGCAGATGGGCCACCTGGGCAAGCGCAAGCCGCACCAGCTGTCCGGTGGCCAGCAGCAGCGCGTGGCGCTGGCGCGGTCGCTGGCCAAGGGACCGAAGCTCCTGCTGCTGGACGAACCGATGGGCGCGCTGGACAAGAAGCTGCGCTCGCAGATGCAGCTGGAACTGGTCAGCATCATCGAATCGTCGGGCGTGACCTGCGTGATGGTCACCCACGACCAGGAAGAAGCGATGACCATGGCCACCCGCATCGCGGTGATGGATGCCGGCTGGATCCAGCAGGTCGGCAAGCCGGACGAGGTCTACGAGCAGCCGGCCAACCGCTTCGTCGCCGAGTTCATCGGTTCGGTCAACCTGTTTGACGGGGTGATCGACGAGGATCTGCCCGAGTACGTGACCGTGCGCTCGCCGCTGTTCCCGGCGCCGATCTACATCGCCCATGGCATCACCTGTTACGAAGGGCAGCCGGTCGCATTCGCGCTGCGCCCGGAGAAGGTGATGATCGGCAAGGACGAGCCGGAAGGGCACACCAACAAGGCGCAGGGCGTGATCGAGGACATCGCCTACTTCGGCAGCCACTCGGTGTATCACGTGCGCCTGCCCAGCGGCGCCAAGGTGCTGGCCAACTTCGCCAACTCGCAGCGCTGGGCCAGTGATGGCTTCACCTGGGGCGACGAGGTGTGGGTGCACTGGCGCGACAACGACGGCGTGGTGCTCACCTCATGAGCGTCGCCGGCCTGAAGCGCTGGCTGCCGGGGCTGCGTGCCACGGTGATCGGCATTCCGTACCTGTGGCTGCTGCTGTTCTTCGCAGTGCCGTTCCTGATCGTGCTGATGATCAGTTTCTCGCTCAGCCGGGTCGGCTCGCCGCCGTATACCTGGCTGCTGCAGTACGGGGACGGCGGGTTCTCGCTGAAGCTGAACCTGGAGAATTACCTGGCGCTGTTCCGCGATTCGATCTATGCGCAGGCCTTCCTGAGCTCGATCAGGATCGCGGCCATCTCCACCTTCCTGACCCTGCTGATCGGCTACCCGATGGCTTATGCCATCGCCCGCCTGTCGCCGGCCGCACGCAACGTGGCGATGATGCTGGTGGTGCTGCCGTCGTGGACCTCGTTCCTGATCCGCGTGTATGCGTGGAAGGCGATCCTGGACCGCAACGGCCTGCTTGACCAGTTCCTGCAGTTCACCGGCCTGCAGGCGCTGATGACGTCGACGGGCCTGCCGAAACTGCAGTTGATCGATACGCCGACCGCCGCCTACATCGGCATCGTCTACTGCTACCTGCCGTTCATGGTGCTGCCGCTGTACGCCAACCTGGTCAAGCATGACCACCGCCTGCTGGAAGCGGCCTACGACCTGGGTGCCAGGCCATGGCAGGCCTTCCTGCGCATCACCCTGCCGCTGTCGAAGGCCGGCATCATCGCCGGCTGCATGCTGGTGATGATCCCGGCAGTGGGTGAATTCGTGATTCCGGAAATGCTGGGGGGCTCGGAGACGCTGATGGTCGGCCGTCAGCTGTGGAACGAGTTCTTCAACAACCGCAACTGGCCGGGTGCCTCGGCGATGGCGGTGGCGATGATCCTGTTGCTGCTGGTGCCGATCCTGCTGTTCAACCGATCCCAGCAGCGCCTGCTGGAAGGGAAGCAGGCATGAGCCCGCGTACCGCCAAGGGCCTGGGGCTGGGCGTGCTGCTGCTCGGCTTCGCCTTCCTGTACCTGCCGATCCTGCTGTTGATGTTCTATTCGTTCAACAGCTCGCGGCTGGCGATGGTCTGGGCCGGGTTCTCCACCCGCGCCTACAGTGACCTGTTCGCCGACCGCGCGCTGATGGAGGCGATGTGGACCAGCCTGGTGGTGGCGTTCTGGACCGCCTGTACCGCCACCGTGCTGGGCACGCTGGCGGCGATGGTGATGACCCGCTTCAAGCGCTTCCGTGGCAAGCCGCTGTTCGGTGCGCTGGTCACCGCGCCGCTGGTGATGCCGGATGTGATCCTGGGCTTCTCGCTGATGGCGCTGCTGGCCTCGATGGGCGCGATTCCGGGCTTCCCGGCGCGCGGCCTGGCCACCATCTGGATCGCGCACGTCACCTTCACCCTGTGCTTCGTCACCGTGGTGGTGTCTTCGCGGCTGCAGGAAATGGACCTGTCGCTGGAAGAGGCGGCGATGGACCTGGGCGCCAGCCGGCTGACCGTGTTCACCCGCATCACCCTGCCGATCATCGCGCCGGCGCTGGTGGCGGGCTGGCTGCTGGCGTTCACCCTGTCGCTGGATGACGTGGTGGTGGCCAGCTTCGTCGCCACGCCGGGCTCGACCACGCTGCCGATGAAGGTGTTCGCGTCGGTGCGCATGGGCATCAGCCCGAAGATCAATGCACTGGCCACGCTGCTGGTGTCGGCGGTATCGATCGCCGCGGTGATCGGCTGGTACATCAATGCCCGTGCCGAGAAGCGGCGCCAGCGCGACCTGCAGCTGGCGCGGCAGGACAACGGCTGAGTACACGATCCGTCGACTGTGCCGGCAACGCCCGGCTCACGGCCGGCGGCGCACAATGGGGGTCTTCCAGATGGAGATCCCCCATGACCGTCGAGATCGTCGACCCGGCCACCGGCCAGGTGACCTACCGCCATGAACTGATGGGCGCTGCCGACATCGAGCAGCGCCTGCAGGCCGCCGCCGATGCGTTCCCCGGCTGGGCCGAGCGTTCGCTGCAGGAGCGCGGCGCGATCCTGCGCCAGATCGCGGCGCAGCTGCGCACGCGCCGCGACGACCTGCAGCAGGCGATGACCCACGAGATGGGCAAGCTCAAGGCCGAAGCGCTGGCCGAGGTCGACAAGTGCGCGGCGGCCTGCGAGTACTACGCCGACCATGCGGCCGACTATCTCAAGCCGCAGCTGATCGACACCGAAGCGCAGCGCAGCTATGTGCGCTACGAGCCGATCGGCTGCGTGTTCGCGGTGATGCCGTGGAATTTCCCGATCTGGCAGGTGTTCCGCTTCCTCGCACCGGCGTTCATGGCCGGCAACGTGGCCCTGCTCAAGCACGCCAGCAACGTGCCGCAGTGTGCCGACCTGATCCTGGCGGTGTGCCGTGATGGCGGCCTGCCGGACGGCGTGTTCGACGTGCTGCACATCGACAACGACCAGGCCGCCGACGTGCTGCGCGACGCACGGGTGAAGGCGGTGACGCTGACCGGCAGCGAGCGGGCAGGGCGCTCGATCGCCTCCAACGCCGGCAGCCAGTTGAAGAAGTCGGTGATGGAGCTGGGTGGCAGCGATGCCTTCGTGGTGCTCGACGATGCCGACCTCGACAAGACGGTTGCGGCAGCAGTGAAGTCGCGCTTCGACAACAGCGGGCAGACCTGCATCGCGGCCAAGCGCTTCATCGTGGTCGAGGCGGTGGCCGATGAATTCACCCGTCGCTTCGTTGAAGCTGCGGCCGAGCGCCAGTACGGCGATCCCGATGAGCGGGGCACCACGCTGGCGCCGATGGCCCGTGCCGACCTGCGCGATGAACTGCACAAGCAGGTACAGGCCAGCGTGGCCAAGGGTGCGCGGGTGCTGATAGGCGGCGAGCCGATTGCCGGCACCCACGCCGGCTATCCGGCCACGGTGCTCGACCAGGTCGGCCCGGGCATGCCGGCCTACGAGGAGGAACTGTTCGGTCCGGTGGCTGCGGTGATCCGGGTCGCTGATGAGAGCGAGGCACTGCGCGTGGCCAACGACACCCCCTTCGGCCTGGGCGGCAGCGTGTGGACGCGCGATCCGGTGCGCGGCGAAGCCTTCGCGCAACGCATGGAGTGCGGCGCCGCGTTCGTCAACGCGATCGTCAAGAGCGATGCGCGGCTGCCGTTCGGCGGCAGCAAGCAGTCTGGGTTTGGCCGGGAACTGGCCGACCACGGCATCCATGAGTTCATGAACATCAAGACCGTTTACGTGGCCTGATTCCCCTCCTTCTGTAGAGTCGAGCCATGCCCGACTGCTCGTCGCTCTTGTAGAGCCGAGCCCATGCTCGGCTGCTCTCGCCGGCATCAGTCGAAAAAGCTCGACTCTACGGAATGCGCCAAACAGCCAGCCGAGCATGGGCTCGGCTCTACAAGAAGAGGGTTGCGTACGCGCTACAGCCAGCCCGAACGCTTGAACAACCGGTACAGGCCCACGCAGACGCCGCCCACGCCAACGATCATCAGTGGGTAGGCCCACGGTTGGCTCAGCTCCGGCATGTGGCTGAAGTTCATCCCGTACCAGCTGGTGATCAGCGTCGGTGCCGCCAGCAGCGCAGCCCACGCACCGAGGCGCTTGACCGTCTCGCCCTGCGCCAGCGTCACCAGCGACAGGTTCACGCTGAGCGCGGTGCCCAGCATCTCGCGCAGGGTGTCGATCACATCGCTGATGCGTACCGCGTGGTCGTGCACGTCACGGATGTACAGCTTCACTTCGTCCGGAACCAGCTCGCCCTGGTAACGGCGCAGCTGGGCCAGCACATCCTGCAGCGGCGCCACCGCCATCCGCATCTTGTTCAGTTCGCGCTTGAGCTCGTACAGGCGCACCACGGTGCTGCGCTTGTAGTTCTCGGCGAAGATGTCCTTTTCCAGCAGGTCCAGGGTGTCGCGGAAGCGGTGCACGATCGGCAGGTAATTGTCGACCACGAAGTCGGTCACCGCGTACAGGCAGTACGACGGGCCCATCTTCAGCAGCTGCGGCTCACGCTCGACCCGAGCACGTACCGGCGCGTAGGACAGCGAGGCGCCGTGGCGCACCGTTACCAGGAAGCGCGGGCCGAGGAAGGCATGGGTTTCGCCATACTGGATGCGCTCGTCGACCATCTGCGCGGTGGTCACCACCACGAACATCGAATTGCCGTAGGTCTCGACCTTGGGCCGCTGGTGCGCGTTGCGCGCATCCTCGATGGCCAGGTCGTGCAGGCAGAATTCCTCCTGCAGTTTCAGCAGCACATCGTCGTTGGGGTCGTACAGGCCGACCCAGACGAAGCCATTGCCACTGGCAATGACATCGCTGATGGCGTCCAGGGTGATGTCGTGGCGTTTGCCCTCGTCATCGTAGTGGACGCAGTTGATGACGCAGGCGGGGTTGGCTGAAGCCGGGGCGGAAGCGGAGGCGGGCAATGACATGCCCGCCATCGTGCGTCAGCGCCGTGTTTCGGACAAGTGAGGATGGCGCCCCAGTACCCACGCCAGCGCGACGTGGACGGGCAGCAGCAGCACGATCCACTGCACGTTGTACTGCGCCTGCAGGCTCAGCCAGTGCAGCACCAGTGCCGCCACGGCCTGCACTGCCAGCAGCCACAGCACGACCCTGAACATGCGGCCCGGCACGCGCCGGCGCAGCAGGCGGATTGCTCCGGGCAGCAGCAGCACGGCCACCGGCGAAAGCAGCAGCAGATTGCGGTTGGCCCAGGCGGCGTAGTGGGTGCTGAAGCCCCAGAGGAACACCAGCAGGCTGCCGGCGATGGCGCACAACAGCCAGAACGGCAGGGCCAGCCCGGCCAGCAGGCGCGGGCGGTTGCGCAGCACCAGCACGCCGCCGGCCACGGCCAGACCAAGCAGCAGCCACGGCCACCAGCGACGCGCGAACTCCTTCGGCTCCGGATCGATGCGGTGCGGCAGCAGTTCCTGTTCGGACTGCACCAGCGGCCGGCCATCACTGTTGCGTGCCTGGCGCAGCGCATCGGCCAGGCGCATCGGCACGAACGCTTCCTGCCAGCGCGACAGCGGCTGGTCGGCGAACGGCCCCAGGCCGACATCGAAGCCCAGCCACATCCACGGGGCGGGCGAGGCCAGGCGCACCGACTCGCTGCGGTAGGTGTTGCCGCGCGAACGCCCCGACAGCTGCGACTGCAGGCCGCCGCCCAGCGCCTTGTCCACCGTGTCGCGTACCATCGTGGCGCAGTTGGCGGTGTAGTAGTCGTAGTGGTAGCGCGCGTTTTCCGGCTTGGCCCGCTCGGCCAGGTCAGCGGCCAGGGCACGCGCCTGGTCGGGGCGCAGGTCCAGCCACTGCACGCTGGCACCGCGGCCGGTCTCGTCGTAGTACGACAGGTCCTGCTGCAGCGGTAGCGCCACCAGGTAATACATCATGTCGCCGCGCACGAAGCGGCTGATGAAGTCGTCCTCGGACGGATCGAAGTAGCCGAAGTTGTACGATGTCGCTTCGCCACTGGCCGGATCGACCACGACGATGGCGTCATGCCCGAAGCGTTCGAAGAACACGGTGCCCGGCTGCATGGTCACCACGCCGATACGCGGGACCGGGGCCTCGGCGTTGGCGGTGGCAGGTGCGGGCACGGCTGCCGCCGGCTGCGCGAAGGCGGCCAGTGGCAGGGCCATGGTCATGGCCAGCACACACAGTGCCAGCCACGCCGTGAGGATCAGACCGCGGCGCTTCAAGCGTCGTCCTGCGCGTCCGGCGGCAGCACGGTCACGTGGAAGGCCTGCACCCGGCGCGCATCGGCGCGGGCCACGCGGAACATGAAGCGGTCCAGCGCCAGCTCATCGCCGACTTCCGGCAGATGGCCCACGGCCTCGGTGACCAGGCCACCGATGGTGTCGTAGTCCTCGTCGGAGAACGTCGCGCCGAAGCGCTCGTTGAAGTCGCCGATCGGGGTCAGCGCGTCGACCACGTACTGGCCGTCGGACTGGATGGCGATCTGCGCGGACGGATCCTCGGCCTCGTCGTGCTCGTCGTCGATCTCGCCGACGATCTGCTCCAGGACGTCCTCGATGGTGACCAGGCCGGCGACACCGCCGTACTCGTCGACCACGATGGCCATGTGGTTGCGCGACAGGCGGAACTCCTTCAGGAGCACGTTCAGCTTCTTCGCCTCCGGGATCAGCACCGCCGGGCGCAGCAGCTCGCGTACGTTGGCCGGGCCGTTGTCGGCGACCACGCCGCGCAGCAGGTCCTTGGCCAGCAGGATGCCAAGGATGTCGTCCTTGTTCTCGCCGTGCACCGGGAAGCGCGAATGGCCCGATTCGACCACCTGCTTCATCAGTTCCAGGAAGGGCGCTTCGACCGGCAGCGAGACCATCTGCGAGCGCGAGATCATCACGTCGCCCACGGTCAGCTCGGCCACCGAAATGGCGCCTTCCATCATCTTCAGGGTATCGGCGGCGATCAGACCCTCTTCCTGCGCGGTGTGCAGGACAGCGACCAGCTCGTCGCGGGTGTGGGGTTCGCCGGAGAAGGCCGAGGTCAGGCGTTCAAGCCAACCGCGCTTCTTTTCACTGTGCTCCGCAGGGGAGCTACTACTGTCGTCTTCTGACATCTCTGGAAAAAAGGCACCCGGCAGGCCGGGCGTTGGCCCAAGTCTAGCAGGATGTGGCGGCCTGTCAGTGACCGTCGCTGCCCGGTCCGGTGATCGGCGGCGGGGCCAGTTCAGGCCGGGCAGGGGCTTCTTCTTCAGGCAGGTCCAGGCTGTAGGTACAGCCGGCCAGCGTTTTCCCCGGATGGGAGGTCACGGTGGACACGCTGAGGATGATCGACTCGATCTGGGCCTCGCCGGTCTTCGGGTCGGTCACGTCGCGGCTGACCAGCTCGCGGCCGGCCATGAACTTGCCGTCCTGGTCGTAGCCGGTCTCCAGCGCCAGGCGCTTGGCCAGCGGGCGTGGGTCGGCCTGGTCGAGGACGGCCATGATGCTGGCGCCGGCCACCGCCACCCGTTCGGTGGTCACGCCGAACACGCTGATCGGCTGGGCCAGGCGGTACTCGCTCATGAACTGGTTGCCCTGGGGCAGCGGCTGCAGGCCGTGGGCGACGGCTTTCAGTGGATCAGCCAGCAGGGGCGCCAGCGCGGCCTGCTCGGCCACACCCTGGCGGCATTCGATCAGGGCCGGCAGATCCAAGGCAGCGGCCGGGGCGGACGCGACGAGCAGCAGGGGCACGGCAATACGCAGCAGCACAAGGAAATTCCCGTTGTAGAGCCGAGCCCATGCTCGGCTGCATTTCGGTCAGGTTTGCGGGGGCGATGCATTGGAGCCGAGCGTAGGCGCGGCTGCATAGGCCGTCAGCGCTCGCCGGCGTAGGGATCGGCGATGCCGAGCTCGGCCAGGATCTCCCGTTCCAGCTGTTCCATCGCCTCGGCCTCCTTGTCGTCCTCGTGGTCCCAGCCAAGCAGGTGCAGCACGCCGTGCACGGTCAGGTGCGCGTAATGGGCGTTGAGCGCCTTGCCCTGTTCGTCGGCTTCGCGCGCCACCACCGGTGCGCAGATCACCAGGTCACCCAGCAGCGGGAACTTGACGCCCTTGGGCAGGCCTTCGGGCACTTCGGCCGGGAAGCTGAGCACGTTGGTGGCGTAATCCTTGCCGCGGTAATGGCGGTTCAGCGATTGCCCCTCCTTGGCATCGACCACGCGGATGGCCAGGTCGGCCTCGCGGATGCGGCCCTTCAACGCAGCGGCCACCCACTTGCGGAAGCTCACTGCCGCCGGCAGCCCGGTACGCGGCAGGGCATAACTGACGGCGACGTCCAGTCGCACGGGACCACGGGTCATGGCGTTGCTCCAGGCTGGATCTGATGCAGGTCGCGGCGGTCGTAGGCGCTGACGATGCGCGCCACCAGCGGATGCCGGACCACGTCGCGGGATTCGAAGAAGGTGAAGCTGACGCCCTCGACCTCGCGCAGCACATCGATGGCATCGCGCAGGCCGGATTTCACGTGCTTGGGCAGGTCGGTCTGGGTCAGGTCACCGGTGACCACCGCGGTGGAGCCGTAGCCCAGGCGGGTCAGGAACATCTTCATCTGCTCGATGGTGGTGTTCTGCGCCTCGTCCAGGATCACGAACGCATCGTTGAGCGTGCGGCCGCGCATGTAGGCCAGCGGCGCGATCTCGATGACGTTCTTCTCCAGCAGCTTGACCACCTTCTCCACGCCCATCATCTCGTACAGGGCGTCGTACAGCGGTCGCAGGTAAGGGTCGACCTTCTGGCTCAGGTCGCCGGGCAGGAAGCCCAGCTTCTCGCCGGCTTCCACCGCCGGGCGCACCAGGATCAGGCGCTGCACCCGCGACTCGTTCAGTGCTTCGACCGCGCTGGCCACGGCCAGGAAGGTCTTGCCGGTTCCGGCCGGGCCGATGCCGAAGTTGATGTCATGCGTGGCGATCTGGTGCAGGTAGCGGCCCTGGTTGGCGCCGCGGCCACGTACCGTGCCGCGCTTGACCTTGATCGCCACGTCCTGCGCTTCGTAGGAGCGTTCGGCGATCTGCTCGACGTTGGCCTGCGCCAGGCGCAGGTGGATGGCGTGGTTGTCGAAGGTGGTTTCGCCGGCTTCGGCGTACAGCGCTTCAACCAGCTTCTGCGCCTCGACGATGGCTTCGTTGGGCCCGCTGATGCGGAACACGAAGCCACGATTGGCGATCTCCACGCCGAGCTTCAGCTCGATCTGGCGCAGGTGCCCATCGAAGGGGCCGCACAGGTTGGCCAGTCGCTCGTTGTCTTCCGGCGACAGGGTGAAGTCTCGATGATCGATGCTTTTCATTGCTTGGGGTGGGGCGGGGTCGCCGTCCACCGCGATGGACTCGGGGTGACAAGGTTACGCGCGTACCGGGCATGCGGCCAGCGGCGGGCCGATACGCGGTTTTCCACACCCGGTGTGGACGGGGGGCGCGAAAAGCTGTGGATAGGCCTTCGCAGTGCTTGTGCCACAAGGCGTATGAGGTGGTGGTGAAAAAACCGTCACGGTCGGCCGGCGCCTGTGACGGCAGCGCATCTTCCGTTGCCAGGCAGCCAGTACGGCCGCCCCCGTCCGGTTCTCCACACCGGCTGTGGAATGATGCTGAATCAAGCTGTGGATAGGTGGCGAGGAACCTTGCAGCAAAAGGCTTGCCCGCGCGTGGCGAAAAAACCGTCAGGGCTGATCGGAATCATTGAAGGTGCACGGGGCAGGTGGCACCGTGTCGCCGTCGCAGGAGGGGATGGCATGGGCATCGGCAACGGGATGCGTGGACTCGGACTGGCGGGCATCGGCCTGCTGGCGGGCTGTGGGCAGTCAACGCCAACGGCGCTGGGCACGCTGGAGTGGGACCGGATCACGGTGCCGGCGCCGGCGGCCGAGGTGATCGCCACGGTGGAGGTGCGCGAGGGCCAGCGGGTCAAGGCCGGGGCCGTGCTGATGCAGCTCGATCCCGCCCGCGGCGACGCGCAGTTCGCGGCGGCGCAGGCCGACACGGCGCGCGCGCAGGCCCAGCTGGAAGAGCTGAAGCTCGGCCCGCGCCAGGAACAGATAGCACAGGCCCGGGCACAACTGGCCGCGTTGCGCGCGCAGTCTGCTGAAGCCACTGCCTACTATCGTCGGGTGCAACCATTGGCACGCCAGCGCCTGATCGCCGCCGCCGAGCTGGACCGTGCACGGGCGGCCGCCGGCAATGCCGCGGCCAGCGTGCGTGCCGCCGAGCAGGCCTGGCTGGAACGGGTGCACGGCAGTCGCGCGCAGGACATCGCCCAGGGCCAGGCGGCCGCCGACGCCGCACAGGCGCAGCAGGTGGTGCAGGGCGTCAACCTGCAGAAGCTGCAGCTGCGCGCACCGCGCGATGGCGTGATCGATGCCTTGCCCTACCGGCAGGGTGACCAGGCACCGATCGGGGCGCCGCTGGCGGTGATGCTGGTCGGCGAGCGCCCCTATGCGCGCGTCTACCTGCCGCAGCCGCTGCGCCTGCAGGTCAAGGTCGGTCAGCCGGCGCAGATACAGCTGGAGGGAGGGGGCACCGTACTGAAGGGCCATGTGCGCGCGATCCGCAGCGAGCCTTCATTCACCCCGTACTACGCACTGACCGGCGATGACGTCGAGCGCCTGAGCTACCTCGCCGAGATCGAAGTGGATGCAGCCAGCGACATGCAGACGCTTCCGGCCGGACTGCCGGTGCAGGTGCGCTTCTGAACACCGGTGCGGACATCGCGGTGCATGCGCAGGGCCTGACCCGCCGCTTCGGTGAACTGCTGGCCGTGGACACGGTCGACCTGACCGTCCCGCGCGGGCAGGTGTACGGCTTCCTGGGCCCGAACGGGTCAGGCAAGTCGACCACCATCCGCATGCTGTGCGGCCTGCTGGAACCCAGTGCGGGGCAGATCGAGGTGCTGGGCCTGGCGGTTCCCGAGCAGGCCGAAGCACTGCGCCGGCGCATCGGCTACATGACCCAGCGCTTCTCGCTGTACGAAGACCTGTCGGTACGCGAGAACCTGGAATTCCTCGCCGCCATCCAGGACCTGCCGCGCAACCAGGCCCGGCAACGGGTCGATGCGCTGCTGCAGCAGTACCGGTTGCAGGACCGGCAGCCGCAGCTGGCCGGTACGCTCAGTGGTGGACAGAAGCAGCGCCTGGCCCTGGCCGGCGCCGTGGTGCATTCGCCCGAACTGCTGTTCCTGGACGAGCCGACCAGCGCGGTCGATCCCGAGTCGCGCCGCGATTTCTGGGAGGCCCTGTTCGAACTGGCCGACGCGGGAACCACGGTGCTGGTGTCGACCCATTACATGGACGAAGCCGAGCGCTGCCATCGCCTGGCGATCCTTGATCGCGGCGCACTGGTGGCCGACGGCACGCCGGCCGAGCTCTGTTCACGGCTGCAAGGACGAACGCTGCAGGTCACGTCATCGCAGCCACGCCAGGCCAGCCGCGTGCTGGCCGAGCTGCCCGGCGTGCTGAGCGTGGCGCAGATCGGCACCCATCTGCGCGTGCTGTGCAACGAAGGCGCAGCGGATGTCGCGGCGCTGCGGCGCGCGCTGGCCAGCGCCGACCCGCAAGCGCATATCGAAAGCGTGGCACCGAACCTGGAGGACGTGTTCGTGGCCGCCACCCGTGGCCGTGGCAGGGAGCCAGCGGCATGAACCTGCGCAGGCTGTGGGCGATCATGCTCAAGGAGCTGCGGCAGCTGCGCCGCGACCGCGTCACGCTGGCGATGATCGTCGGCATTCCGGTGATGCAGCTGCTGCTGTTCGGCTATGCGATCAATCTCAACCTGCGCCACCTCGATGCGGGTATCGCCGACCAGGCCAACAGCGCCGCCTCACGCGCGCTGGTGCAGGACATGGTCGCCACCGGGGTGATCACGCCGCGTACTGAAGCGTACAGCCCGGGCCAGCTGATGCAGGCGCTGCGCCGCGGCGAGATCAGCGTCGGCATCGTGGTGCCGGCCGACTTCGAGCGTCGCCGCTTCGATGGACGCGAAGCGGTACAGGTGCTGGTCGATGGCAGCGATACCGTGGTGCAGAGTGCGGCGATCCAGCTGGCGCAGGTGCCACTGGATACGCGCCCGACCAGCAATACGCGGCCGTTGCGCGAAGGCAGCATTGCCAGTGGCCAGGTCAGCGTGACCAGTTTCTACAACCCGCAACGGCGCTCGGCGGTGAACATCGTGCCCGGCCTGATCGGGGTGATCCTGACCATGACCCTGGTGATGTTCACGGCGGTGGCGGTGGTACGCGAGCGCGAGCGCGGCAACATGGAACTGCTGATCGCCACGCCGGTATCGCGCAGCGAACTGATGGTCGGCAAGGTGCTGCCCTATGCAGCGATCGGCCTGCTGCAGACCACCCTGGTGCTGGCGCTGGGTACCTGGCTGTTCCAGGTGCCGATCCGCGGCAGCCTGCTGGACATCTACCTGGCCGCGGTGCTGCTGGTGCTGGCCAACCTGGCGCTGGGCCTGCTGATCTCCACGCGCGCGCGTTCGCAGTTCCAGGCGATGCAGATGACGCTGTTCCTGTTCCTGCCGTCGATCCTGCTGTCGGGTTTCATGTTCCCGTTCGCCGGCATGCCGCGGCCGGTGCAGTGGCTGGCCGAGGTGCTGCCGCTGACCCACTTCCTGCGCCTGGTGCGCGGCATCATGCTGCGCGGCGCCTCGCTGTGGGAGCTATGGCACGACGCGCTGGCGCTGCTGGCCTTCATCGTGGTGATGATGACGTTGGCGATCCTGCGTTTCCGCAAGCGATTGGATTGAGGCCCGTCATTCGGTAGTGCCGGCCGCTGGCCGGCATCATTTCCGGTAGGTGCCGACCGTTGGTCGGCACACCTTATTCCGCCACCACGCGCCCACGCAGCGAGTTGGTCAGCGCTTCGGTGATCACCACATCCACGAACTGCCCGATAAGGCGCGCAGGCGCCGGGAAATTCACCGACCGCATGTTCTCGGTCTTGCCGGTCAGTTCGTTCGGATTCTTGCGCGATGGCCCTTCCACTAGCACGGTCTGCACGGTACCAACCATCTTCTGCGAGATGCTGGCGGCGTGCGCATTGATGCGCTCCTGCAGGCGCGACAGGCGGGCGTGCTTCTCGGCATCGCTGATCGTGTCCTCCAGATCAGCCGCCGGTGTACCCGGTCGACGCGAATAGATGAAGGAGAAACTGTGGTCGAAGCCGATGTCTTCGATCAGCTTCATGGTCTTCTCGAAGTCGGCATCGGTCTCGCCGGGGAAACCGACGATGAAGTCCGAGCTGATTGAAATGTCCGGGCGCACCGCGCGCAGCTTGCGGATCTTCGACTTGAATTCCAGCGCGGTGTAGCCGCGCTTCATCGCCGACAGCACGCGGTCGCTGCCGGCCTGCACCGGCAGGTGCAGGAAGTTGGCCAGCTGCGGAACGTCGCGGAACGCATCGATCAGCGAATCGCTGAACTCGAGCGGGTGCGAGGTGGTGAAGCGGATGCGGCCGACCCCATCGATCTCGGCGATGGTGCGGATCAGCAGGCCGAGGTCGGCAAACTCACCGTCTCCATACGGGCCGCGATAGGCGTTGACGTTCTGGCCGAGCAGGTTGATCTCGCGCACGCCCTGCGCGGCGAGCTGCGCCACTTCCACCACCACGTCCTCGAACGGGCGGCTGACTTCGGTGCCACGGGTGTAGGGCACCACGCAGAACGAGCAGTACTTGGAACAGCCTTCCATGATCGACACGAACGCCGAGGCACCTTCGGCGCGTGGCTCGGGCAGGCGGTCGAACTTCTCGATCTCGGGGAAGCTGATGTCCACCTGCGGGCGCTTCTGCTCGCGCCGCGCGCGGATCAGTTCCGGCAGGCGATGCAGGGTCTGCGGGCCGAACACGAGGTCCACGAACGGGGCGCGCTTGATGATCGCTTCGCCTTCCTGCGAGGCAACGCAGCCGCCCACGCCGATGATGACCTCGCGGCCCTTGTTCTTCAGGCCCTTCCACACGCCGAGTTGGCTGAACACCTTCTCCTGCGCCTTCTCGCGGATGGAGCAGGTGTTGACCAGGATGACGTCGGCATCGTCCGGGCTGTCGGTCAGTTCCAGGCCATCGCTGGCGGCAAGCACGTCGGCCATCTTGGCCGAGTCGTACTCGTTCATCTGGCAACCGTGGGTCTTGATGTACAGCTTGCCCTTGACCTGGTCGGGCTTGCGCGGACCAGCGGGCAGGGCAACGAGCGGGGTACCGCCCGGGGTGGCGGGCGGAAAGACGTCTGGCGTCCCGGTCATGGCGCTTAATCCATTCGGGTGGCGGGAAAGCGGGCAATTCTACCCGCATCCCGCGCCAGCCGCCGCGCCCTTGTAGAGCCGAGCCCACGCTCGGCTGCTCTTCCCGCTTCCCATGGGGCAGCCTGGCATGGCCTGGCTCTACTGAAGCCAGCCGAGCGTGGGCTCGGCTCTACAAGGAAAGCCGGCCGGCGCTGCTCCGGCGCTGCTTATGCCGCCGCCAGCTCCGCATCGATCTGCCGCGAACGGTCGAAGGCGGTCATCGCGCTCATCCGTGCGATGTAATCAGCCGTGGCCGGCGCAGGCTGCACCAGGCCGAAGGCCGTGGTCCAGGCCAGCGCATTGCCCCACAGCACGTCGGCGGCACTCATCGTCTCGCCGAGCAGGTAGGGACCCTGTGCCAGCTGGGCCTCGACCACCTGCAGCACGGTCTCGGCGTCGTTGTACGGCGACATCATGCGCGGCGGCGGCTCGCGGTGCATCGCCTTGTCGATCATCGCCGGCTCGAAACAGGCACCGTAGAAGGCCATCCAGCGCAGGTAGGGCCCGCGCAGGGCGTCGCCGATCGGCGGCGCCAGCCCGGCTTCCGGATACAGGTCGGCCAGGTACAGATAAATGGCCACCTGTTCGGTCACCAGCGCGCCGTTGTGGACGATGGCCGGCACCTTGCCCATCGGGTTGATGGCCAGATAGGCCGGGGCCAGGTTGGCGCCGGCCTTCAGGTCCAGCACCTGCATGCGGTAGTCGGCACCCAGCGCTTCGAGCAGGGCCACGGCGCCGCTCGAGCGGGATCGGGCAGCGTGGTACAGGGTGATCTGGCGTGAGGTCATGGCATTGCTCCTTGCGGTGGGTGGTGAACTGGAAGCCATCCTGGGGCACCATTGCGGACGACTTCTGTCCTCGATTCTTCATGCGCCATACCGCCCATCGACTGCTGCGCCTGATCGCCCTGCTGCAGGCCCGCCGCCAGTGGTCCGGGGCTGAGCTGGCCGAGCGCATGGGCGTGGACCGGCGCAGCATCCGCCGTGATATCGAACGCCTGCGCGAACTGGGCTATCCGGTGCGGGCCTCCTCGGGGGTCGGCGGCGGCTATCAGCTCGGGGCTGGGGCGCCGGTGCTGCCGATGCTGCTGGACGAGGAGGAGGCGACCACCCTGGCCATCGCCCTGCGTGCCGCGTCCGCGTCCGTCGCCGGCATCGACGACACCGCGCGGGGCCTGTTGTCCAAGCTCGACCCGCTGGTACCGACCCGCCGCCGCCAGCAGGCCGGCGAGGTGCATGCGGCGACGGCCACCCTGTCCGACCTTCCCTCCACCGACGCACGCCTTCTGGGACGGCTGGCCCAGCATTGCCGGCAGGCGTCACGGCTGGCCTTCGAGTACCGCAGTGCGCAGGAGGCGGTGACCCAGCGCGAGGTCGAGGCGCAGCACCTGGTCAACTACGGGCGGCGCTGGTACCTGCTGGCCTGGGACCTGGGCCGGCAGGACTGGCGCACCCTGCGCGTGGACCGGATGGGCGCGGTGCGCGAATGCGCCGGGCCGGGCATGCATCGACGCACGCCCGTGCCCCCGGACGTGATGGTGCGGCAGGCGGTCAGCCAGGCGCCCTTCGCACTGCAGGCCATCGTCCGCCTGGCCGGCAGCCGCACCGAGCTGGAAGGGCGCATCCCGCCGTGGTGTGGTGTGCTGGAGGCTGATGGCGCCGACCATTGCCTGTTGCGCATGGGCGCCGAGAGCGGCGGCATGATGCTGGCGCAGATCCTCAGCCTGGACCGGGTGCCGGTGGCGTTGTGGACCACACCGCCGGGCCTGCGCGATGAGCTGGCACAGCGTTTGGCCGGATTGGGCCAGGTGCTGGCTGTGCCACCGGTCACAGGCTGAGCCGCGTCGCTTGGCAAGCCCCGGCGAAGCTGGGACACTCGCGGCATGAAGGGGATACTGGGGACAACGGCGATCATCATCGCTGCGCTGACCGCTGCGCCGGCCAGCGCCGGCACCCTGTACAAGTGCCAGGGCGGCGACGGAGTCACCAGCTACGTGAGCAAGCGAGTGGCCGGCGCGCGCTGCAGCAGCATCAGCTACAGCCGCGATACCCGCCCGGCACCGCGCCCCGTGGTGGCCGCACCGAAGCCTGCGCCGACCTCGGTGGCCAGCATCGAACGCAATCCGGTCGCTGTGGCGGCCAGCGCTGCTGCGCCCGCTGCGGTCGTGCCGACGCCTGCTGCACCCGCGCCTGCCGCGGCACCGACGGCCTCGCGGGCCGGGCGGATGGTCAGCGGCCAGGTCTATTCCTTCATGAAGGATGGGGTGCGCCACTACACCAGTGCGCGGCCGACCCAGGTGGCCAACCTCGGTCCGGTGCGCACCATCCGCTACAGTTTCATGGAGCGCTGCTACGCGTGCGGCGTCAACCCGCGCGTGGACTTCGGTTCGGTGCGCCTGAACACCACCGCGTTCCAGACCGAGATCACCTCGGCGGCACGCGAGTTCGGCGTCGAGGAGGCCGTGGTGCGTGCCATCATCCACGCCGAATCGGCCTACAACCCGACCGCGCTCAGCCGCGCCGGCGCGCAGGGCCTGATGCAGCTGATGCCGCCGACCGCGGCCCGCTTCGGGGTCAGCGATTCCTACGATGCCGCGCAGAACATCCGTGGTGGTGTGCAGTATCTTGCGTGGTTGCTGAAGCGCTTCAATGGCGACCTGACCCTGGCTGCGGCCGGCTACAACGCCGGCGAAGGCGCGGTCGACCGCCACGGTGGCGTGCCGCCCTACAGCGAGACCCAGTACTACGTGCGCCGGGTCGGGCAGCTGGCCGAGCGTTACCGCACCGCCCTGAGTCACCAGTAGGTGCCGACCGTTGGTCGGCACTCCCTTGAACAGGTGGGTGCCGACTGTCAGTCGGCACTCCTTGCAAAGAGCGTTGTGTGGCGCGCGACGGTTCCGCTACACTCGCCCATGATTCAATGCGGCTCTGGCCCCCACCGGATCCGCTGGCAGCCTTAAAGCTACCTAATCAATATCGGAGTGCCGGATGGCCAACGATGGGGTACACGATCCAGTCAACACCGGACGTCGGCGTTTTCTTTCTGCCACCACTGCTGTGGTTGGCGCCGTCGGCGTCGGATTCACCGCCGTTCCTTTCATCAAATCCTGGAATCCCAGTGCCCGTGCCAAGCTTGCCGGTGCACCGGTCGTGGCCGACATCAGCGCCCTGCAGGAAGGCCAACGGCTGATCGTGGAGTGGCGTGGCCAGCCGATCTGGATCGTCAAGCGGTCCAAGGCGATCCTGGATGCACTGCACGGGCTGGATGGCCGCCTCAAGGACCCCGAGTCCGGCGAGAAGGACCAGCAGCCGGACTACGTGCTGAAGCAGAACCCGGAGCTGCGCTCGATCAAGCCGGACATCTCCGTGCTGGTCGGCCTGTGCACGCACCTGGGCTGCTCGCCGGAAATGGTCGCCGAGATCCGGCCCGAGCCCTATGACCCGCAGTGGAAGGGCGGTTACTTCTGCCCCTGCCACAAGTCGCGCTTCGACATGTCCGGCCGCGTCTTCAAGGATGTGCCGGCGCCGATCAACCTGAAGGTGCCCGCGCACCACTACCAGGACGACAACACCATCATCATCGGTGTCGATCCGCAGGGGGCTGCCTGATGGCCAATATCCTCAGCCGTACCGCCAGCGGCGTCGCCGACTGGGTCAATGCCCGCGCGCCGGGCCTGATGCCGGTCTATCGCAAGCACGTCAGCGAGTACTACGCGCCGAAGAACTTCAACATCTGGTACTACTTCGGCTCGCTGGCACTGCTGGTGCTGGTCAACCAGATCGTCACCGGCATCTTCCTGACGATGCACTACAAGACCAGCGCCGCGGAGGCGTTCGGCTCCATCGAATACATCATGCGTGATGTGGAGTGGGGCTGGCTGATCCGCTACATGCACTCCACCGGCGCCTCGCTGTTCTTCATCGTGGTCTACCTGCACATGTTCCGCGGCCTGCTGTACGGCAGCTACCAGAAGCCGCGCGAGCTGGTGTGGATCCTGGGCATGCTGATCTACCTGGTGCTGATGGCCGAAGCCTTCATGGGCTATGTGCTGCCGTGGGGCCAGATGTCGTTCTGGGGCGCCAAGGTGATCATCTCGCTGTTCGGCGCGATACCGGTGATCGGCAACGGCCTGACCGAATGGATCATGGGCGACTACCTGCCCAGTGACGCCACGCTCAACCGCTTCTTCGCATTGCACGTCATCGCACTGCCGCTGGTGCTGCTGTTGCTGGTGGTGCTGCATCTGGGCGCGCTGCACGAAGTGGGGTCGAACAACCCCGATGGCGTGGAGATCAAGAAGGGGCCGAAGGGCAACCGCTGGTCGCCGAATGCGCCGGCCGACGGTATTCCGTTCCACCCGTACTACACGCTGAAGGATGGTGTCGGCGCCGGCTTCCTGCTGATCATCGCCGCCTTCATCATCTTCTTCGCACCTGGCTTCGGTGGCCTGTTCCTGGAACACGACAACTTCACCGAGGCCAACCGCCTGGTGACCCCCGAACACATCAAGCCGGTCTGGTACTACACGCCTTACTACGCGATGTTGCGCGTGGTACCGAACAAGCTCGGTGGCGTGCTGGTGATGTTCTCGGCCATTGCGATCCTGTTCCTGGTGCCGTGGCTGGACAAGGCCAGGGTGAAGTCGGTGCGCTACCGCGGCTGGATCTCGAAGGTGATGCTGGGCGTGCTGGCGGTGTGCTTCGTGTGGCTGGGCGTGATCGGCTCCGGCCCGGGCACCGACGTGCATGAAACTTACATCGGGCGGGTGCTGACCTTCCTGTACTTCGCGTTCTTCATCACCATGCCGCTATGGACAAGGTTGGACAAGACCAAGCCGGTACCGGAGAGGGTGACCACGCATGACTGAGCGCTGGATGGTCCGGCTGGCCCTGACGGCCACCCTGATGCTGGGCAGTTTCCTGGCCTCCGCCGCCGAGGGCGGCACCAAGCTGCTGCAGGCCGGCAACGACCTCGGTGACCGCGCCTCGCTGCAGCGGGGTGCGCAGCTGTACATGAACTACTGCTCCGGCTGCCATGCGCTGAAGTACCTGCGCTACTCGCGGATGGCGCAGGACCTGGGCCTGACCGAAGAAGAGGTGATGAACAACCTCAACTTCACCGGCTCGGCGATCGGCGACCCGATCCCGGTGGCGATGCCCAAGGAAAACGCGGAGAAGTGGTTCGGCAAGATGCCGCCCGATCTCAGCCTGATCTCGCGCGTGCGGGGCAGTGACTGGGTTTACACCTATCTCAAATCGTTCTATCTGGACAGCAGCCGCCCGCTGGGCTGGAACAACGCGCTGTTCGCCAACGCCTCCATGCCCAACCCGCTGTGGGAGATGCAGGGGCTGCAGCATGCGGTGCGCGGCAAGGCGGAAGCGCCCGGCATGGACCCGCCGGTGACCGGCCTGAAGATTGAAACGCCGGGATCGGTCGATGCCGGGCAGTACGACCAGGCCGTGCGGGACATCACCAACTTCCTCGAATACGCCGGCGAACCGGCCGCACTCAAGCGCCAGCAGCTGGGCGTGTGGGTGATCCTGTTCCTGGCCCTGCTGACCTTCCTGCTGTATCTGCTGAAGAAGGAATACTGGAAGGACGTTCACTGATTCTGCCGCCGGCCATCGCATGGGCCTATTGGCTTTTGTGATGGTCGGTTGCACACTCGGGGAGGAGTCGACCGCTGGCACGGTGCCGGCGGCGCCGATGCGGCAGGCGGTCTCCTGTCGTGGGAGAGCCTTTGATGGCGGCGAGCGTACGCATGCGCAATACACTGACGCTGTTTTCCTCGAACGACGACGTACTGTGCCACCGTGTACGCCTGGTCCTGGCGGCCAAGGGCGTCACCTTCGACTTCGTTCCGGTCGATCCGCAGAACCCGCCTGAAGACCTGATCGACCTCAATCCGTACCACTCGGTGCCGACCCTGGTCGAACGCGAGCTGGTGCTGTACGCCGCATCGGTGGTCAGCGAGTACCTGGATGAGCGCTACCCGCATCCGCCACTGATGCCGGTCGACCCGCTGTCGCGTGCGCGCATCCGACTGGCCATGCTGCGCATCGAGCACGACTGGGTGCCGCAGGTGCAGGCCATCCAGCTGGGCAACAAGACCCAGGCCGAGGCCGGGCGCAAGCGCCTGAAGGAACTGCTGACCGCCTCGCTGCCGCTGTTCAAGGCCAGCAAGTTCTTCCTCAATCCGGAAATGAGCCTGGCCGACTGCGCGATGGCGCCGATCATCTGGCGCCTGCAGTCGCTGGATGTGCCGCTGCCGAAGGATGGCAAGGCGATCGAGGACTACGGCAACCGCATCTTCCGCCATCCGGGATTTGTCCGCAGCCTGACCGAGCAGGAAAAGAAACTGCGCGATCTGCCGGTCTGATCCGGCCCCGCGTTACCCGTCTGCAGGCCGACCGGCGTGCAGACGATCCGCCCCGGCGGGGCGCCGGGCGCGTACACTTCACGCATGACCGAAGACTTCTTCCACATGACCAGCCACCGCCCGTACCTGCTGCGGGCGCTGGTGGAATGGATCAACGACAACCAGCTGACCCCGCACATCCTGGTCGACGCCGGCGTCCCCGGCGTGCAGGTCCCGCCTTCGGCGGTCAAGGATGGCCGGGTCGTGCTCAACATCGCCGAACGTGCTGTCGTGCGGCTGATGATCGACAACGAGATGGTCAGCTTCTCGGCGCGCTTCTCCGGTACCAGCTACCCGGTGCAGGTGCCGATCAGCGCCGTGCTGGCCGTCTACGCCCGCGAGACGGGGCAGGGCATGGCATTGCCGGATGACATTCCGGGCAGCGAAACCGCACCGACCAGCGATGAGCTGCTGCACGAGGAAGGCACGCCGCCGGACGATACGCCGCCGGCCAGCCCGCCGCCGAAGGGCCGCCCGAACCTGCGCGTGGTCAAGTAACCATTCCGACGCCGCCCCGATGGGCGGCGTTTTTCTTGGCCCGTCTGGCGGTGGGTGCCGACCGTTGGCCGGCACATCTTCAAACCCTAGGCATCCTCGGCATCCTCCACATCCTCCACATCCGGCCGGATCTGGCTGATCCGCGCGGCACCGGGGCCGGTGAACGAAATCAGCTGGTCGCCACGCAGCACCATGCGGCCCACGTGGCGATCGATGCCATCGTAGGAATACTCGAACTTGAAGGTGCGCTCGAAACCGAGTCGGCCATCCTCGCCACGCGACAGTCGCAGGCCGGTGGCGTGCACCGCCTGGTCCAGCCACTGCACGTCGGCGGCGCGGCAGGCATTGCGTCCCAGCTCGACCGCGCGCTCGGCGGCCGAGCGTGCGGCGTTCCAGAAGAAGTAGATGATTCCGCCGGCAATCAGCAACAGCAGCAGGGTAGGCATGGCGTCAGCCGTCAGAGGTCGATCCGGCAAAGATGGCGGCGAACGCGCGCTGGATCAAGCGCTGCATTCACCGCCGCGGCTGTGGTTCGTCGGGCACTGGCTGCGCGGGCACGATCACCGGTTGCGGCGCCGGAGCGGTCTGTATTGGTGTGGCAGTTGGCGAGGGCATCACCACGGGTGATGTCGCGGTCAGCTGCAGCAGGGCCGCCCAGTCCTGGCGGTTGAAGCTGCATTCGTCCTCGCGGCCCGGCGTGCAGCTGGGGTCGATGCCGGTGCTGTTGCGTTCGCGTGCCGGGGGCAGCTTGATCAGCCCGGTGCGGTCCAGCGGCAGCAACCGCATCGCCACGGTGTTCATCACGTTGCCACCGACCAGGTACAGGGTCTGGTCGCCGCCGAGGTTGGCGGCCACCACCACTTCGCAATGTGATTTCCAGTGGCCCACCGAACCGTTGCCCAGCGCCTGCACCAGCCCGCTGTAGCTGAGCGTCGTGCTGCGGTCGCGCAGGAAGCACAACAGGTCGCCCGGTGCGGGCTTTGCGGTCGCGGGATCGACCAGCCGGTACGGCACGCCCGAGGGGCCGCCCTGGTACGCGGCACGAATGTAGTCGATGTGGCGCGGCGACGTGTTGAAGCCGGGAACGCCGGCCTGCACCATCACCCAGGAAATGAAAGCGGCCGACCACGGATTGTCGATCAGGAAGGCGCGGCAGTCGCTGTCGGTGTAGCGCGTACCCAGCGGTGCCACGCAGCTGCTGGCACCGGCGATGCTGCCCATCGCGTTGAGCGTGCCGCTGTTGCGCCAGTAGCCGGCCACGCGCTGCCAGGCAATCAGCCCGTTGTCGGCCAGGTGTTCGTTCTCCGCCTCGGTGACACTCAGACTCGCCGCGCGGCCATCGCGATCGATGAAGGGCCGGAACCACAGCCGGTGCTCGTTGCAGGCGGTATTGCGGATGGCCACCGCCAATGGGCTCAGGCCGAAGCGGGGAGGGACATCGCAGGCTTCAGCGGCTGCGGCGGACAAGGGGGCTGCCGCGAGCAGCAGACAGGCAGGCAAGAGCATCCGGCGCATGCGCGGCTCCTGTGGGGGGATGCCCGCAGCGTCGCAGAGGCTGGCGTAGCCGAGCCGTGAAGGCGCCCCGTCTCGTGTAGAGCCGAGCCTACGCTCGGCTCATCGCGCGAAGCGCGTGCAGGGCGCGCCGCAAATCGAGAAGCAGCCGAGCATGGGCTCGGCTCTACAAGGCCCTGCAGGCCTCAAGCCGGCGGCGGGCCCAGCTTCAACGACAGATCGATGGCCTGCACATGCTTGGTCAGCCCGCCGATGGAGATGCAATCGACGCCATCCTCGGCGATCGAGCGCAGGCCGCCCAGGCCGACGCTGCCGGAGACTTCCAGCGGAATGCGCCCGGCCGTGATGCGCACCGCCTCGCGGCGCAGGTCGGGACTGAAGTCATCCAGCAGGATGCGTTCGCAACCGGCTTCGAGCGCCTGGCGCAGCTGTGCCAGGTCTTCAACCTCGACCACCAGTGGCAGCGCAGGCCACTGCCGGCGTGCGGCGGCCACCGCCGCGGCCAGCGAACCGGCAGCACGGATGTGGTTCTCCTTCAGCATCACCGTGTCGTACAGGCCGAAGCGGTGGTTCTCGCCGCCGCCGCAGCGCACCGCGTACTTCTGTGCCAGGCGCAGGCCGGGCAGGGTCTTGCGGGTGTCGAGGATGCGGGTACCGGTACCGGCCACCGCGGCCACGTAGCGGGCAGTGGTGGTCGCGGTGCCGGACAGCGTCTGCAGGAAGTTCAGCGACGTGCGCTCGGCACTGACCAGGCTGCAGCTGCGCCCGTGCAGCAGGGCCAGCACGGTGCCGGCGGTGACGGCATCGCCTTCGGCGATGTGCCATTCAATGCGCACGTCAGGGTCGAGCGCGCGGTGGGTGGCGTCGAACCAGGGGCGCCCGGCGATCACCGCATCCTGCTTGCACAGCAGGTAGGCGCTGTCCGCCTGGTCGGGGAGCAGGGCGGCGGTGACGTCACCGCTGCCCAGGTCCTCGGCCAGCGCGCGCGCGACATCGGCGGCGACAACGGCCGCATCTGGCGTCGGCAGCGTGCTCATGCGGCCGGGAAGTCGGCGATCTGGGCGGTCGGAACGGCTTCCTCGGCCAGCAGCACCGGGATGCCGTCGTCGACGCGGAACACCTGCTTGCGGTCACGGGTGACCAGCGCCTCGCGCAGCGGCTGCGCCAGCGGGTTGCCATCGGCCTTGGTCACCGTGCCGGCAGAAATGGCCTTGTTGAGGGCTTCCAGGCCCTTGCCATCCAGCAGGGACAGGGGCTGGCGGGTGTCCGGGGACACCAGCAGGTCGAGCAGCTTGCGATCCATGGTTCTTCGTCTTGCGTGGAAGACGGCTAGAATACGTCTTTAAGGCAGGTGACGGCCAATGACCCCCAATCCGATCGCGCCGCTTGTCGGCATCGTCATGGGTTCCCGTTCCGACTGGGAAACCATGCAGCACGCCGCCCAGAAGCTTGAAGCCCTGGGTGTTCCGTTCGAAGTGAAGGTGGTGTCCGCGCATCGGACGCCGGATGTGTTGTTCAGTTACGCCGAGCAGGCGGGCCCGCGTGGCCTGCGCGCGATCATCGCCGGTGCAGGCGGGGCCGCGCACCTGCCGGGCATGATCGCGGCCAAGACCGCCGTGCCGGTGCTGGGTGTGCCGGTGCAGTCCAAGGCCCTCAACGGAATGGATTCCCTGCTGTCGATCGTGCAGATGCCGGCCGGCATCCCGGTCGCCACCTTCGCCATCGGCAACGCCGGCGCCTCCAACGCCGCGCTGTTCGCGGCGGCGATGCTGGCCAGCGACCAGCCGGCGATCGGCCAGGCGCTCGATGCCTTCCGTGCACGCCAGACCGAAGACGTGATGGCCCACGACGATCCGCGCCAATGAGCCTGACTGTCGGCATCCTGGGCGGCGGCCAGCTCGCCCGCATGATGGTCCTGGCCGGTGCGCCGCTGGGGCTTCGCTTCGAACTGTACGACCCGGCCGCCGACGCCTGCAGCGGCCCGCTGGCGCCGCTCACCGTGGGCGCCTTCGATGACCGCCAGGCCCTGGCGGACTTCGCCGCCAAGGTCGATGTGGTCACCTTCGATTTCGAGAACGTACCTGCCGACAGTGCACAGTTCCTGGCCGACCGCGTGCCGGTCTATCCGCCGCCGGCCGCGCTGGCGGTGGCCCAGGACCGGTTGAGCGAGAAGACCCTGTTCCAGCAGCTGGGTATTCCGCTGCCGGCCTTCGCCGACATCCGTAACCGCGACGAGCTGGCGGCGAAGGCGGCTGAGTTCGGTCTGCCGTGCATCCTCAAGACCCGCCGCCTCGGCTACGACGGCAAGGGTCAGTTCCGCCTGCGCAGCGAAGCCGACATCGACGCCGCATGGGATGCGCTCGGTGCCCAGGTGGAGCGCACCGGACTGATCCTGGAGGGCTTCGTGGCCTTCCAGCGCGAGGTCAGCGTGGTGGCCGTGCGTGGCCGCGATGGCAGCTTCGAAGCCTGGCCGGTCACCGGCAACTGGCATGTCGACGGCGTGCTGTCGGCCAGCGTGGCACCGGCGGTGCTGTCCGACGCCGAGCGGCAGGCAGCGATCGGCTATGCCCGCCGCGTCGCCGAGCACCTGCAGTATGTGGGCGTGTTCGCACTGGAGCTGTTCTGTCGCGACGGCGAACTGCTGGCCAACGAGATGGCACCGCGCGTGCACAACTCCGGCCACTGGACCATCGAAGGCAGCGAGACCTCGCAGTTCGAGAATCACTTGCGTGCCGTGCTGGGCCTGCCACTGGGCAGCACCCGCATGCTCGGCCATGCCTGCATGCTGAACTGGCTGGGCAAGATGCCCGATCCGGCGCCGGTGCTGGGTCAGGCCAGTGGCCATTGGCACGATTACGGCAAGGAGCCGCGCGAAGGTCGCAAGGTCGGCCACGCCACGTTGCGCGACGATGATGCCGCTGCATTGGCCGATGCGCTGGACCAGGTCGGCCTGGAGCTGGACCGCCAGGCCCAGGTGGCGCCGGCAGTGCACGCGCTGCGCAACCGCTGAGCCCGGGCGTGCCGGCCAATGGCCGGCACAACCTTGTATGCCTGCAACGGTGTGGCGCGCCGGTGCAGGCATCGGCGCACCATTGCCGGTGGTAGCGTGGCGCTCCTTTCACAGGAGTCACGACCATGCTCGACTGGAATGCCTATCGCAAGGAACTGAAGGGCCGCATCGGAGAGATCGGCAAGCTCTCGCCGGACACGGTCAAGGGCTACGCCACCCTGGCCAATGCCGGTGCCCAGACCAACCACCTGGATGCCAAGACCCGTGAGCTGATCGCATTGGCGGTGGCGGTGACCACCCGCTGCGACGGCTGCATCACCGTGCACGTGGACGCTGCGCTGAAGCATGGCGCCAGCCGCGAGGAAATCGCCGAAGCACTGGGCGTGGCGGTGTCGCTCAACGCCGGCGCGGCGCTGGTGTACTCGGCGCGGGTGATGGACGCGGTGGCTGCGCACGAGAACGCGTGACGCTTCATCTGTAGAGCCGAGCCCATGCTCGGCTGCTGTCCGGCCAGCCGAGCATGGGCTCGGCTCTACAGGCAGTCAGCGCAGCTGGCTCTCGGCGAATTCCCAGTTGACCATCTGCCAGAAGGCATCCAGGTAACGCGCGCGATCATTCTGGTAATCGGTGTAGTAGGCGTGCTCCCAGACATCGCAGCACAGCAGCGGGGTGCTTTCGCCGGTCAGTGGCGTGCCGGCGTTGCGGGTGGCCTGGATGCCGAGCTGGCCACCGGGGTGCTGCACCAGCCACACCCAGCCCGAGCCGAACAGGCCCAGCGCGGTGCGGTTGAATTCCTCGCGCAGGCGCTGCGCATCACCGAACTGGCGCTTGACCAGCTCGCCCAGCCGGCCCTGCGGCTCGCCGCCGCCGCGCGGGCGCAGGCACTGCCAATAGAAGCCGTGGTTCCAGGCCTGGGCGGCCGCATCGAACAGCGTGCCCTGGGCATGGCGCACGATCTCTTCCAGTGACGCCTCCTCCCACTCGGTGCCGAGAGTGCCGGCGTTGACCGCGTCAACGTAGGCGCGGTGGTGGCGGCCGTGATGCAACTCAACGGTCTGCGCGGACAGGTGGGGCTGCAGGGAGCCGGGGAGGTAGGGCAGGGCAGGCAATTCGACGGGCATGGACAGGTTCGTGGCCAGGGGGGCGGCGGCAGCCTGTTCCATCCGCTTACAATGGCGGCTACCGTGGGCAGTCTAGCCGACCATCACGGTCGGTTTGTCCGGCGAAGCAAGGAGTGTGGTTGTGGCGGTAATGCAGCAAATCCAGGCCGAGGTCGATCGTTACCCGCTCGTGCTGTTCATGAAGGGCACCCCGCAATACCCGATGTGCGGCTTTTCCAGTCGCGCCGTGCAGGCGTTGATGGCAGCCGGCGCCGTCACCCTGCGCACTGTCAACGTGCTCGAAGAGCCGGAGATCCGCGCCAACCTGCCGCGCTTTTCCAATCTGCCGACCTTCCCGCAGCTGTTCATCAATGGTGAGTTGATCGGCGGCTGCGACATCGTCATGGAACTGTTTGAATCCGGCGAGCTCAAGCGCATCGTCGAAGAGGCGACCCAGGGATGAGTGCCTGGCCGTCGACGTCACCGACTGACGGGGCGATCGATGGCCGCCCGTTGCAGGATCGCGTCGTACTGGTCGCCGGCGCCGGGGGAGGGCTGGGCAGTGCCGCGGCGGTCGCCGCAGCTGCAGCCGGGGCCACCGTGGTCCTGCTGGGACGCAAGCCGCGCCGGCTGGACCGGGTCTATGCCCAGGTCCAGGCGGTCGGTCCGGAACCGCTTCTGTACCCGTTGGACCTGGAAGGCGCCAGCCCCGATGACTATGCCGAACTGGCCCAGGCCCTGCAGCGCGAGCTGGGGCGGCTGGATGGACTGCTGGTCTGCGCCGCGCATTTCCCCGGGCTGACTCCGTTTGAACTGGCTGACCCGGCCAGTTTCGCCCGTGCGGTCCATGTCACCCTGACCGCGCCGGCCTGGCTGGCCCAGGCCTGCCTGCCGCTGCTGCGGCAACGCGAGGATGCCGCTCTGGTGTTCGCGGTCGATGCTCCCGAACGGGTCGGACAGGCCTATTGGGGGGGGTATGGCGTGGCCCAGCACGGCCTGCGTGGCCTGATCGCCAGCCTGCACGATGAACTGGGCCGTAGTCCCATCCGGGTCAGCGGCCTGTACCCCGGCCCCCTGCGCACGGCGCTTCGGGCCCGCGCCTATTCCGTGGACCAGGACCCGGCTGCGCAAGGCCCGGAAGCCGCGGCGGCCGCTGCGGTGACCCTGCTGTCCGCCGCTGGGAGCGCCTGGCGCGGGCAGATTCTCGATGCCAGTGAGACGCCTCGGGAAAGGTGAGCCCCGTGGGAAGGCGGAGTGAAGAACCCGTCACGATTGCGTTGCGAACCGGTGCCGTTTGTCGCACAACCGTCACATTGATGGCGTAGCGTGTTAATCTAGTGTTAACCGTTAGGGCTGCCTTCAGCCGAGCGGTAGGGAACCCCAGATAACTCTCCGATCAGCCACCCGCAGGGCTGCTTGGATGCGCTTTTTTTCCGCCATCGCCAACTCGCATCGAGGCTACCGAAAAATGACCCACCCACTCCGGATGTCCAAGCTTACCCTTGGTCTCGTGGCTGCACTTGCTGCCGCTCCCGCCTTCGCCCAGAGCAGCACCTCCGCCGGTGTCGGCGGCCAGGTGATGTCCGCTGCAGGCCAGCCTGTCGCCGGCGCTGAAGTCACCATCACGCACACCGAGTCGGGCACTGTTTCGCGTGCCACCACCGATGCGTCGGGCCGATACAACGCGCGCGGCCTGCGCGTGGGTGGTCCGTACACCATCACCATCACCAAGTCCGGTGAAGGCACCAAGACCGAGGAAGGTGTCTACCTG
Organism: Stenotrophomonas sp. YJH_SMC_130; assembly: GCF_059369035.1. Classification (NCBI taxonomy): domain Bacteria; kingdom Pseudomonadati; phylum Pseudomonadota; class Gammaproteobacteria; order Lysobacterales; family Lysobacteraceae; genus Stenotrophomonas; species Stenotrophomonas sp. YJH_SMC_130. Next base: position 204,078 of record NZ_JCAFSH010000001.1, on the reverse strand, counting down.
AACCTGAACCAGGTCAACACCGTCAACGCCAACCTGGGCGGTGACCTGGCTGCAACCAACCTGGACGCGGTGAACGTTGTTGCCACCGCCGGCGGCCTGGACCTGTTCAGTGCCAACAAGATGGGCACCGGCACCAACGTGACCCGCGAAACGATGGATGCGCTGCCGTCGGCCAGCCGCAACATCCAGGACTACGTGCGTCTCGACCCGCGCATCTCGCAGGTCAGCAAGGCGGACGGCGCGATCTCGGCCGGCGGCCAGAACACCCGTTACAACGCCATCCGCATCGACGGCATCAGCGCCTCCGATCCGTTCGGCCTGGGTTCCAACAACCTGCCGACCGAGCGTCAGCCGGTGTCGATGGACGCCATCCAGGAAATCAACATCGACCTGGCCAACTACGACACCACCATCGCCGGTGGCACCGGCGCGGTGATCAACGCCGTGACCAAGTCGGGTACCAATGAATTCCACGGCACCGTGTACGGTTCGTACCGCGACAAGGACATGGTCCGCTCGCGCCTGGAAGGTGACAAGCAGGACTTCAACGGCTTCGAGGACGAGAAGACCTACGGCATGACCTTCGGCGGCCCGATCGTCAAGGACAAGCTGTTCTTCTTCACCAACTATGAAAAGTACGAGCGCTCGGCTGCCGGCGTCGCCCTGAGCGACACGCCGATCGGCCGTGGCACCATCACCCAGCAGCAGATCACCGACGTCCAGAACTTCCTGGGCAAGCTGGGCTACGACCCGGGCAGCCTGACGGCGCCGAACAGCAAGACCGAGATCGAAGAGTATGCGGTCAAGCTGGACTGGAACATCAACGAGAACCACCGTGCGGCCCTGCGCTACAACAAGATGGAGCAGAACGTCGTTCGCTTCCCGCAGGTCAGCAGCAGCGCCATCTCGCTGAGCAACTTCTGGTACCAGCAGCCGACCCAGTACGAAACCTGGATGGGCGAACTGTTCAGTGACTGGTCCGAGAACTTCTCGACCGAGTTCAAGGTCTCGCACAAGGATTACTCGGCCAACCGCGTCCCGCTGGTCGACATGCCGCAGATCCGCATCAAGTCGGGCAACGATTCGCTGTACGTCGGTACCGAACAGAACACCCACGTCAACATCGTCGAGTCGAAGGAACTGAGCGCCTTTGGTGCCGGTACCTGGTACATCGGTGACCACACCGTCAAGTTCGGCTTCGATTACTCGAAGAATGACCTGATGAACTTCTACGGCCGCAACCTCAACGGCGTGTACGAATTCAACAGCGTCAACGATTTCCTGGCGGGCAAGGCTTCGCGCTACCAGCTGCGTGCTCCGCGCGCCGATGGCAGCCGCAGCGACATCCCGGCCGACTTCACCCTGAAGAACACCGGCGTGTTCGTGCAGGACACCTGGGCGATCAACTACAACCTGAACCTGATGTTCGGCGTGCGCATCGACATGCCTGACTTCAGCACCCAGCGCCTGTACAACCCGCGCATCGAGCAGCTGTACGGCTTCAACAATACCAAGCTGGTCGACAAGAACCTGGTGCAGCCGCGCGTCGGCTTCAACTACACCTTCGACAGCGATCGCCCGACCCAGCTGCGCGGTGGCGTGGGCCTGTTCGGCGGCGCCGCCCCGAACGTATGGCTGGCAGGTGCCTACCAGAACACCGGCCTGAACTACATCGAGTACGACGAGCGCAGCATCCCGGCCGGTGCCTTCACCCCGGACGGCAACAACCCGTACATCCCGGCCGGTGGCCCGGCTTCGGCCCGTCAGAACGTTGACATCATCGCGCCGGGCACCCGCCTGCCGTCGGTGTGGAAGGCCAACCTGGCGTTCGACCATGAGCTGCCGTGGTACGGCATCGTGGCGTCGGCCGAAGTGCTGTTCACCAAGGTCAAGGACGGCATCTACTTCGACCGTCTGGACGTGTCGGCGCCGACCGCCTTCGGTCAGGATGGCCGCGCGATCTACTGGAACGCCGCTGGCCGCAATCAGGCCAATACCCGTATCGACAAGGGTGTCGACTACGGCATGTCGACCGGTACCAAGGGTGCTGTTGACCGCGCCAACCGTCCGTCCGACATCGGCGATGTGCTGGTCCTGCGCAACACCGACAAGGGCCGCGGCACCCAGGCCACCTTCTCGCTGGCCAAGCCGCTGACCGAGAACTGGGGCTGGTCGCTGGGTTACACCTACACCAAGTCGACCGAGGTCAGCCCGCTGTCCAGCTCGCAGAACACCTCGAACTGGAACAACACGCTGATCTTCAATGCCAACGAGAACGTGGCCTACAACTCGCGTTATGCGATGAAGGACCGCGTCACCGGCACCCTGGAGTGGAAGCACAACTTCTTCGGTGACAACGCCACCCGCGTCGGCCTGTTCTACGAAGGCCGTTCGGGCCGTCCGTACAGCTACATCTTCTACAACGATGCCAACGGCGACGGTGCTGCCACCAACGACCTGTTCTACGTGCCGAAGGGTCCGGGCGACGTGCTGTTCACCGGCGGTGCCGCGATGGAGAAGCAGTTCTTCGACTGGCTGGCGCAGAACCCGGAACTCGATGCCTACCGTGGCAGCGTGGTCCCGGCCAACCGCCACCGCGCCTCGTGGGTCAACAGCTTCGATGTCCGCGTCAGCCAGGAATTCCCGGGCTTCATGAAGGGTCACAAGGGTGAAGTCGCCCTGGACATCATGAATGTCGGCAACCTGCTGAACAAGAAGTGGGGCCTGATCGACGACTACGGCTTCTACTCGACCCGTCGCGTTGCCAACTACGCAGGTATCGATCCGGCCACCGGCAAGTACGTGTACTCCTTCACTGGTTCGACCGACAACCCGTCGGTGCAGGAAAACAACAACGACAAGGGCAACACCGCCGTGTCGCGTTGGTCGATGCAGCTGACCCTGAAGTACAAGTTCTGATCCGTCAGCGCTTGAAGTGGTAAGTGGAAACGGCCGGGGAAACCCGGCCGTTTTCCGTTCAGGCGAAAGTTCTTGCAGGGTGTCGGGGAACGGCGTAGCATCCAGAAATGTGCGCGGTGCCAACGCCGCCGATGCGGTCCCGGAATGGCGAACGCGGGCAGCACACATCCAACGGTCGGGCTTCCCGGCCGTTTTGCTTTTTAAGGGGGCGGCAGTACAGTCGGAAACCTTGAAGGAAGCGAAAAATTGGATATGACCACGAACGAAAAATCAGCCCGTGCGCTGCCGGTACAGGATGCGCGGATCTACCCGCGCGGTGGGCTGGACGTGCTGTCGCGGGCCGAAGTGGCACGCCTGCGCGATGCCTCCGCCGGCGGCATGCATGAGCTGCTGCGCCGCTGCGCGCTGGCCGTGCTGACCAGCGGCAGCGCCTCGGACGATCCGCGCGCGGCGCGCGACCTCTACCCTGATTTCGACATCCAGGTGGCGCAGCAGGATCGCGGCGTGCGCATCGATCTGGTCAACGCACCGGCGATGGCCTTCGTCGACGGCGAGATCATCCGCGGTGTCGCCGAACTGCTGTTCGCCGTCGTGCGCGACCTGGCCTACATGGCCATCGAAATGGGCCCGGCCTACGCGGCCGAGCTGGAGTCATCCGAGGGCATCACCAACGCGGTGTTCGGCCTGCTGCGCAACGCGCGCATCCTCAATCCGGGCGACCCGAACCTGGTGGTGTGCTGGGGCGGACACTCGATCTCGCGCGACGAATACCTGTACACCAAGCAGGTGGGCTATGAGCTGGGCCTGCGCGGCCTGGACATCTGCACCGGTTGCGGCCCCGGTGCGATGAAGGGCCCGATGAAGGGTGCCACCATCGCCCATGCCAAGCAGCGCCGTACCGTGACGCGTTACATCGGCCTGACCGAGCCGGGCATCATTGCCGCCGAGTCGCCGAACCCGATCGTCAACCACCTGGTGATCATGCCGGACATCGAGAAGCGCCTTGAGGCCTTCGTCCGCATCGGGCACGGCATCATCGTGTTCGCCGGTGGCGTCGGTACCGCCGAAGAGATCCTGTACCTGCTCGGCATCCTGCTGCGCGAGGAGAACAAGGACCTGCCGTTCCCGCTGATCCTGACCGGCCCGACGGTAGCGGCACCGTACTTCGAGCAGATTGATCGCTTCATCCGCCTGACCCTGGGCGATGCGGCTGCCGAGCGCTACGAGATCATCATCGGCGACCCGGTGGCGGTTGCGAAGAAGATGGCCACCGGCATCAAGCGCGTGCGCGAGCACCGCCTGGCGCAGAAGGACTCGTTCTTCTTCAACTGGTCGATCGAGATTCCGTGGGAGTACCAGCAGCCGTTCGTACCCACCCACGAAGCGATGGCGGCGCTGGACCTGCACCACGGGCGTGCCCCGCACGCGCTGGCGGCCGACCTGCGCCGCGCGTTCTCGGGCATCGTCGCCGGCAACGTGAAGGAAGACGGCATGCGCCGCATCGAGCAGTTCGGGCCGTTCCAGATCCACGGCGACCCGGACATGATGCAGGCGCTGGATGCGCTGCTGCGCGCCTTCGTCGAGCAGCGCCGGATGAAGATCTCCGGCGAGTACCAGCCCTGCTACCAGGTGCTGGCCTGAACCCGGGCCGGCGTGATGGGGATCGCGCCGGCACTGGCAGGGGAGGGCGGGTCGTCAAGCCTTTGACGCCCGTCGCCCCGGATTGACCGTTCATCCTGCCGCCGCTTGCCGGTGGCGGGGCGATGGCCCATCGTGGCCACCAACACGCTGGGGAGCGTCCAATGTCTTTGCGCCGGCAAAACGGCTTCACGCTGGTTGAACTGATGGTCACGCTGGCCGTCTTCGTGGTCCTGGCGTCGATCGCCTATCCGAGCTTCCGCGGCATGATCCGCTCGAACCGGCTGGCGACCGCCAACAACGAGCTGATCGCGCTGGCCAACCTGGCCCGCAGCGAAGGCATCCGCAACAGCAACGGTGGCGGCGTCTGTGGCAGCGCCGATGGCAAAGCCTGTGATGGCGACTGGTCCAAGGGGGTACTGGCCTGGTCGGACCTGGATGGCGACGGCCAGATGGGCAGCAATGACGTCGCGCTGCGCTTTTCACAGGGCAATCCGCAGCTGAGCGTAGTTGGCCCGCCGGGCGCGGTCATCGCCTTCGACGGGCGCGGCCGGCGCAGGGCGGTCGCCGATCAGACGCTGGTGCTGTCGCCGGATGCGTGCAAGGCCGGCGAATCGAAAAGCACGTTGACGATCAACCAATCCGGCCAGGTCCGGGTGACCAAGGGAACCTGCTCATGAGCCGCCGCAACCTGGCCCGCCCGCGTTCGTCGCAGGGGGGCTTCAGCCTGATCGAAGTGATGGTGGCGGTGCTGATCCTGGCATTCGGGCTGCTGGGCTTCGCCCTGCTGCAGACCACCAACGTCCGCTTCGTGCAGAGCGCGAACTACCGCACCCAGGCGACCAACCTGGCCAACGACCTGATCGAACTGATGCGCGCGCAGCGCACCGACACCCTGGCCGGTGGCGCCTATTCCTCGGCCTCGTTCTCGGCCGGCTCGGTGAAGCCCAGCGGCGCCTGCGCCTGGCCGACCGGCGCCGCCGTGACGCCGCAGGCGAACGTCGCGCGCTGGCAGTGCGAGGTCGCACGCACGCTGGGCGAGAAGGCCAGCGCACAGGTGACCTTCGTGCAGAGCACCGGCGAGGTCACCGTGGCCATCAGCTGGGGTGACCAGCGCTGGGATCCGAAGGACCCCGACAGCCTTACCACCTTCGGCCTGACGACCTTCCTGTGAACATGCCCATGAGTCCAATTTCGCGCACCCGAGGCCTGTCGCTGATCGAACTGATGATCGCCATGGTCATCGGCCTGGTCCTGATGCTGGGCGTCACCCAGATCTTCATCGCCTCGCGTGCGGCATCGCGCCTGTCCGAAGGTGCGGCCCGTACCCAGGAGAACGCGCGCTTCGCGCTGGACTTCCTGCAGCGTGACCTGCGCATGGCCGGCCACTTCGGCTGCGTCAACGACCAGGCTCATGTGGTCAAGAACACCGGCGATGTCGGTTATCACCTGGGCATCAGCTCGGGCAGTGGCGACCCGCAGGATTTCTCGGTTCCGGTGCAGGGGTATGAGGCAGCAGGTACGGCGCCGGGCGCCACCCTGACCCTGGGCCGCGCGTGGAGCGCGGCGCAGTCGGTGCCGAAGAGCATCGCCAACCTCAAGCCGGCGCCACTGCCGGGCAGCGACATCCTGGTGCTGCGCCTGATGAGTCCGGAAGGGGCCGTGGTGACCGGCATCTCCGTGGCCGCGGGCGCGACCACGCTGACCGTCTCCAGTGATGGCATGGCCCGGCTGAAGGCCAACGCCGCAGGTGCGCCGACGGTCTTCGGCATAGCCGACTGCACCCGTGCCGACGTGTTCCCGGCCACCATCAGCGGTTCGACGGTGAAGGTGGACAAGGTCGACCTGAGCAACTATTCGATCAACAACGCGATGACCATGCTGTATCGCGCCGATGGCATGGCGTACTACATCGCGACCAATCCCAATGGCGAGCCGGCGCTTTACCGGGCACGCGCGAATGGCGCCGGCGGCTACGCCGATGGCGAGGAGCTGGTGGAAGGCATCGAGAACATGCAGTTCCTGTACGGACTGGATGCCACCCCGGATATCGCCCTGCCCACGCCGCCGACCGGTCGCATCGTCGACCAGCGCGTGGCCAGTGCGGTCAGCACCGGTACCGATGCCACCGCCGCAGGGCAGTGGCGCCGCGTCGGCATGGTGCAGGTCGGCCTGCTGGCGCGCAGCCCGCAGCGTGCGTCGGCCGAGGCACCGGGCAGCGCGGCCACCTATCCGGCCATCCTCGGGGTGGGCTTTGCCCCGGCCGATCCTTACGACCAGCGCCATCGGGGCGCCTATGAAGCGTCCGTTGCGCTGCGCAACCGCTTGTTCGGGAACTGACGACCATGCGCACTCATCCTTCCTCCCGACGCCGTCCCTTCGTTGCCCACGCACGACAGCAGGGTGCCGTTCTCTACGTCGCGCTGATCATGCTGGTGCTGCTGGCCCTGCTGGGCGTCATCGGCATGCAGGTGGCCGGCATGCAGGAGCGCATGGCGGCCGGCTACCGGGCGACCAACATGGCGTTCCAGAACGCCGAAGGCGCGGCACGCAGCGCCGAGAACGCGGTGGAGAACATCGCCAATCGCAAGGATGCCGGTGCCAATCCGGCCGTAGCGTCCGCCGACATCAGCCAGCAGTGCGATGACGGCTTCGATCCGTCGGCCTGGGTCGCGAAAACCAAGCTGGGCAGCAAGCCGGCCATCTATGTCCGTGAGATCCAGGGTTGCATCCAGGGGGAGGGTGCGCTGGACATGGGCAAGTCGGTGGAGAAGCCAACGCCGGTCTACCAGATCACGACCTATGCCGGTGATACCACCAGTGATGCGACGTCGCGTGCGGCGATCGATACCGTATTCAAGCTGTGAGGGTGGGGAACCCATGAACACTCGCAACCGCAGGATCCTGGCAGGCGTTGGCCTTGCCGTGTTGGCCGCTGGCGGCTATCTGGCGCATACCTTGTTTGCCGCACAGGCGCAGGGCGTACTGGCACAGGAGCCGATGAACGTGCAGACCCGCGCGACACCGGCGTTCATCATGGCGGTGGACGATTCGGGTTCGATGAACTTCGAGCGCATGTTCCCCGGTGGTGACGGCCGCATGCGCTGGAACAGCAACACCAACAGCTTCTTCAACAACGACGGAAGCTTCTTCAGCGTGGGCTCGGCGTGTGCCAACAACTCGGTGGACTGTTACCTCTACCTTTACCCGCACGCGGAATTCAACAAGGAGTATTCACCGGGCCGGGCCATTCCGCCGTTGGACATCTACGGTTTCGCGCGTTCGCATGTCTACAACGCCAGTTACTTCAATCCGGCAGTGACCTACCGGCCGTGGACCAATGCCGACGGCACGCTGTGGCCGAATGCCTCGATCACCCAGACCCGCGCCGATCCCCGGTCCGGGCAGCGCGGCTACAATGCCGTGTACAACATGACCGTCAATCGCGCCGAGACGTCGGAGAAGTTCCAGTTCGTCAGCGGCATGCGGATTCCCGACCTTTCCGGCACCGGCAATGAATACTATGTCGACAGCTGGCGGGATGGCGGGTGGAAGACCGCTGCGATCAGCAACACCGGCAATACCACATACGCGATCAGCTACTTCCCGGCCACCTTCTACCTGCCGGCCGCAGCGCCTACACCGGACGGATACAAGACCGACGACGCCAGTCGCCCGGTGATCAAGGATGCCTGTGGTCCGGGCTGCGACCTGCGCCGCTACCAGATCAAGTCGGGCAACTACTCGAGCCCGGCCGCCTACAACGCCGCGATCCAGAATTTCTCCAACTGGTTCCAGTATCACCGCAATCGCGTGCTGGCCATCGTCGGTTCGTCGACTGCCGCCCTGGTGAGCGTCGATACGATGCGCGTGGGCTACTTCACCATCAACAAGCTCAGCAACGCGACCATGTATGACATGGTCACCAATCGTGCCGATCTCTACAAGCAGATCTACACGCTCACCGGCAATGGCGGCACGCCCAACCGCCGCGCGGTTGAATATCTGGTCGACCAGTTCCGTCGTACCGATGCCGACGCCCCCGTGCAGCTGGCCTGCCAGCGCAATGGCGGCATGCTGTTCACCGACGGCTACACCAACTCCGGCAATGCACCCAACGGATCGTTCGGTGATGCGGACTCGGTGAATTCCACGCACCTGCCGTCCATTCCGTTCGCCGATGGCTACAGCAATACCATCGCCGACATCGCGGCGGCGGCCTATGCCGGCGCCCGCACACCCCTGCGCACCGGCACCAGCTTCCCGGCCGGCCAGGTGCCGGTCAGTGACAAGTGCAGTTCGCTGGACAAGAGCAGCCCGGACTGGAAGCGCCTGGACTGCCAGACCGACCTGCACATGAACTTCTACGGCGTGACCCTGGGCGCGCAGGGCAAGATCTATGGCGTCAACCAGGCAGCGACCGACGATCCCTACAAGAACCCGCCGAACTGGGCTGGCAACGGCAACCCGCTGAATGTCGACGACGGTACGGTCATCGATGAACTGTGGCACGCGGCCGTCAACAGCCGTGGCGAGTTCATCAATGCGCAGACGCCGGCCGACGTCACCGAGGCCATGCGCCGGGTACTGTCCTCGATCACCGGTGGTGCGTCGCCTTCAGGCACGATCGGTATCAGTGGTGCACGCATCGGTACCGGTTCGCTGGCGGTCACCCCGCGTTATGACATCACCAACAGCGGCACTGATTGGTCGAGCAAGCTGACCGCGTCCAGCGTCAAGGTCAACGCCAACCAAGTGGCCGAGCTCACCGAGGTGTGGGAAGCCTCCAGCCGCCTGACATCGTCCGGCCGCCGGATCGTCGCCAACAAGCTGGGTTCGCCCGTGGATTTCAACAGCGCCCGCATCAGCCTGCAGGACCTGTGCAGCAAGCCTGACGGCAAGTACGCGACGATGCTGGTGTGCTCCACCGACAAGCTGACGGCGATCAAGGCTGATCTGGCCAGCGCGATCAACTATCTCAGTGCCGACAGCTCGACCGAAGTCCGCAACGGTGGCAAGTATCGTGACCGCACCACGCCGCTGGGTGACATCGTCAATTCGGCGCCGGTGGTGAGCTCGCCGCTGGACGACTACGGTTACCGCCAGTTGGGTGGCACCTACGCAAAGAGCTATACGGACTACCTGGCCACCAAGGCCAAGTCGCAGCGGTACATGGTCTATGTCGGCGCCAATGACGGCATGCTGCACGCCTTCGACGGCGGCATGAAGGCCGATGCCAGGCAGGACGGCACCGGTGGCACGGAGAGCTTTGCCTACATCCCGGCCACCGCGCTGGGCCACATGGCCAACCTGCTGTTCCCCTACAAGTCCGACACGGCCGACCAGACCTTCCGTCATCGTTACTACGTCGATGGTCCGGTGACGGTGTCCGATACCTTCAACGGTACCGCCTGGCAGACCAGCCTGGTAGGCACCACGGGTGCGGGTGGCCGTTCGGTGTTCGCACTGGACGTCACCACGCCGGGCAGCTTCGGCACCGGCAACGTGCTGTGGGAAATCAGTGACATCAATTCGTCGCTGCGGGATGAGGTGCGCAACAACATCGGTTTCGTGCTGGGCAAGCCGGTGATCGTGCCGGTGAAGAGTGGCACCGGCGTGGCCTGGAAGGCGATCTTCGGTAATGGCTACGGCAGCGCCAACGGCAAGGCGGTGTTGTTCGTGGTCGATATGGCCAGTGGCGACATCCGGATGATCGAAGCCGTCGAGGGTACCTCGGGCGCTGGCATCTCCGGTGACAACGGATTGGGCAATGTGGTCGTTGTCGATCGTTGGACCGGTACCAACCAGGATGCGCGCGGTCGTGATGGCCTGGCCGACACCGTCTATGCCGCCGATCAGCGTGGCGCCGTGTGGAAGTTCGACCTGACCAGCAGTGCGAATACCACGTTGACCGTGCCGATGTTCACCAGCCAGGTTGCCCAGGACTCCTCCAACAGGACCTACCGTCAGCCGATCACCGGTGGCATGACCGCCGCGACCGGTCCTTCGGGCGGCGTGATGCTTTACTTCGGCACCGGCAGCTTCTCCTTCACCAGCGACAAGGATGACAAGTCGCAGCAGGCGCTGTACGCCGTGAACGATCTGTCGGGCAAGACGGTGACCTCGACGGTGACCGCTGCCAACCTGGTACCGTACACGGCCGCGGCCGCCGCTGCAGGCGTTGATGAGCGCAAGATCACCGCGGGTGCGGCGCCGGCCAACGCCCGCGGCTGGATGATCCAGCTGCCTGCCCGCAACGGTGAACGCGCAGTAGGTAACCCGATCCTGGTCAGTGGCATTGTCTTCATGCCGACCTATGTACCCAACATGGAAACGGTTGGCTGTTCGACCAGTGGTTCGAACTGGCTGTTCGGGTTGTCGTCGATCAGCGGCCTGCCGATGCTGGAGAACGTCCGTTATGGCTCGCCGACCGGTAGCCGACCCGCCTCCGGCACCGCGGCCATTGCATTGAAGACAGGAGGAACCGCGCCGGTGCGTGACGTTTCGCTGTCGGTGTTGCCACGTCCGACGGACAACAAGGCACCGCCCGGTGGCAGTTCCTGCTGGATGGCGGTGGGTGCTGCGGGCAGCCAGTCGCTGTATCTGCCTTACCCGTGCGGTCGCCAGTCCTGGCGCCAGCTCCAGTAACCCAAGTGCGAGGATCCACGCCCATGTTGCACACTCCCATGCCTCGCCGCGCGGCTGGCTTCACGCTCATTGAATTGATGATCGTGGTGATCGTCATCGGCATCCTGGCGGCGATCGCCATTCCGTCTTACCAGGAGTACGTGCGCCGATCGCATCGCGCCGTGGTGAAGGCGGACCTGGCCGAGTATGCGCAGCGTGCGGAGCGCTACCACACCAGCAACAACTCCTACACCGGCTACGCACTGCCGACCAAGGTGTCGCCGCGTGATGGAGGGACTGCGCGCTACAACCTGGATTACAAGGGAGACGGCACCAGCTTCACCATCACCGCCACCCCGCAGGGCACGCAGGCCAAGGACAGCTGTGGCAAGTTGAGCGTGGACCAGGCCAACCGCAAGACGGCCGACGGTGGCGTTGCCAGCTGCTGGTGAAACAGGTGTTGATCTTCCTGTAATCGACCAGTACAATGCGCCTCCCCGCCCGAATAGCTCAGCCGGTTAGAGCACTTGACTGTTAATCAGGGGGTCGTTGGTTCGAGTCCAACTTCGGGCGCCAGACACTGCAGAAGCCGCGAGAAATCGCGGCTTCTGCTTTTCTGCGCAGGCATTCAGCAGGGTGTATCGCGGTTCACGCGCTCGCTCCGGACGCGGCCGCCATTGTTGACGATCAATGCGCCATGCAGCTGGTTGCCCGCGCAGATGCGCAGGGTCAGGTTGGCCCCCGGGCTGCGTCCATCTGCCTGGAAGAACAGCAGCGGTCGCCCGCTGCTGGCCTGGGCAAGGATCGAGACGTCCGAGCGCCCGGTGTGGTGGCTCAGGATCGCCTCCGGCGAGGCAGGCTCCCCGCGCTGGTCGCCGCTGCGGTAGATGATCCAGCCGGCGCTCCAGTCGTCACTGCAGTGCCGGCCATCGACACTGGCGCAGAGGCCGATCAGCTCCCGTCTGCGCACGGCCTCGCTGCGTGCGCCGGACAGGCTGGCATGCAGGGTCAGTTGCAGTGCATCGGCGCGTTGCCGCAGCAGCAGGGGCTGCAGCGCCGGCCAGGACGCGGCCAGCAGCACCGCCAGCACAGTGATGACCACCAGCAGTTCGGTCAGGTGCACGCCCCGCGCAGAGCGGGGGCCGAGCGGGCAGGGGGCTTGGGCAGTGTGCATGCATCCAGCCTCCGCGCCCGGCTGTGCGGCCGCCATCGGGAATCCCCGTAGCGGTCTGCCCGGCAACCCCTCAGCCGGCCGTCACTCCTCGCCCCGTATACTCACCCTTCCCGGGAACTGGCAACACCATGAGCGACAGTTTTGAACTTGTCTCGCCGTATTCGCCGGCGGGCGACCAGCCCAACGCCATCGCGAAGCTGACCAGCAACTTCGAGGCCGGCATCGCCAAGCAGACCCTGCTGGGCGTGACCGGCTCGGGCAAGACCTACACCATCGCCAACGTCATCCAGAACGTTCAGAAGCCGACGCTGATCATGGCACCGAACAAGACGCTGGCGGCGCAGCTGTATGGCGAGTTCAAGGCGTTCTTCCCGCACAACGCGGTGGAGTACTTCGTCAGTTATTACGACTACTACCAGCCCGAAGCCTACGTGCCGTCGTCGGACACCTTCATCGAGAAGGACAGTTCGATCAACGAACACATCGAGCAGATGCGGCTGGCCGCGACCAAGACCCTGCTGTCGCGCCCGGACGCGATCGTGGTGGCCACGGTGTCCGCGATCTATGGCCTGGGTGCGCCGGAAGACTACCTTTCACTGCGCCTGATCCTGTCCAAGGGCGAGCGCATCGACCAGCGCGACCTGATCAACCACCTGACCCAGCTACAGTACACGCGCAATGAGTACGAGCTGCAGCGCGGTACCTTCCGCGTGCGCGGCGAAGTGATCGACGTGTTCCCGGCCGAGTCGGACAGCGAAGCACTGCGCCTCGAACTGTTCGATGGCGAGGTCGAGAAGATCACCCTGTTCGACCCGCTCACCGGCGAGACGCTGCGCAACATGCAGCGCTTCACGGTCTACCCGAAGACCCACTATGCGACCACGCGCGAGCGCGTGCTGGCGGCGATCGAGACGATCAAGGTAGAGCTGAAGGAGCGGCTGGAGCAGCTCTACGCGCAGAACAAGCTGGTGGAGGCGCAGCGCCTGGCCCAGCGCACGCAGTTCGACCTGGAGATGATGGCCGAGGTCGGTTACTGCAACGGCATCGAGAACTACTCCCGGCACCTGACCGGCAAGAATGCCGGCGAGCCGCCACCGACCCTGTTCGACTACCTGCCGCCGGATGCGCTGCTGGTGATCGACGAATCGCATGTGACCATCCCGCAGATCGGCGCCATGTTCAAGGGGGACCGCTCGCGCAAGGAAACCCTGGTTGAGTTCGGTTTCCGCCTGCCGTCGGCGCTGGACAACCGCCCGCTGCGCTTCGAGGAATGGGAGGAGCGCTGTCCGCGCAGCATCTACGTGTCGGCCACGCCCGGGCCCTATGAACTGCGTGAAGCCGGTGACGAGATCACCGAACTGGTGGTGCGCCCGACTGGCCTGATCGACCCGGTGGTGGAGATCAGGCCGGTCGGTACCCAGGTCGACGACCTGATGAGCGAGGCCAACGCGCGCATCAAGGCGGGCGACCGCGTGCTGGTCACCACGCTGACCAAGCGCATGGCTGAAAACCTCACCGAGTACCTCACCGAACACGGTATCCGCGTGCGCTACCTGCACTCGGACGTGGATACGGTCGAGCGCGTGGAGATCATCCGCGACCTGCGCCTGGGCAAGTTCGACGTGCTGGTCGGCATCAACCTGCTGCGCGAAGGCCTGGACATGCCCGAGGTATCGCTGGTGGCGATCCTCGATGCCGACAAGGAAGGCTTCCTGCGCTCCACCGGCTCGCTGATCCAGACCATCGGCCGCGCCGCACGCAACGTGCGTGGCAAGGCGATCCTGTACGCCGACAAGATTACCCGCTCGATGCAGGCGGCGATCGATGAGACCGACCGGCGCCGTGCCAAGCAGGTCGAGTACAACGAAGAACATGGCATCGTGCCGCGCTCGGTGGCGCGCCCGATCGTCGATGTCCTTGAAGGCGCGCGTTCGGATGCCGCCGAGAAGGAAGCCAAGAAGGGTAAGGGCAAGGGCCGGGCGGGTGTGGCCGAAGAAGCGGCCGACTATCGTTCGCTGTCTCCGGCGCAGCTGGCGACCCGTCTCAAGGCGCTGGAACAGCAGATGTACCAGCACGCCAAGGACCTGGAATTCGAGGATGCCGCACGGGTGCGTGACCAGATCCGGCAGCTGAAGGAAGCCAGCCTGGGCTGAACGTGGCAGTGCAGCATCATCTTCACAAAAGTATTGCGCTTCACGGCCCGCATCCGTAATATACGCGGCCTGCACCGACGCAATCGCGGAAATGCAGAAGCAAAACGGGCGGTTAGCTCAGCGGTAGAGCACTACCTTGACATGGTAGGGGTCACAGGTTCGAACCCTGTACCGCCCACCACGAAACCCTCGGAAGAGAGTTGTCGTGAACTGCAAAGCCCGGCCCTGGCGCCGGGTTTTTACGTAGCAAGGCCAGCCTTCGGGCGGCAAGAACACGATGGGCGGTTAGCTCAGCGGTAGAGCACTACCTTGACATGGTAGGGGTCACAGGTTCGAACCCTGTACCGCCCACCACCTGCTCCCGGCGTTGCCGGTGAAGCGGTGGAAACGATGAAAGCCGGCCCCGGGGCCGGCTTTTTTCGTTCCGGCGAGCCTGGCGTTCCCGCGAAGCTGCATCCGTGCCGGTTCATTGGCATGAAATCAGTGGGTAATGCTGATCGAACGCTGGATGCGCCACTGGCCGTCGACGCGTTCCCACAGCTGCGCCACACCTACCCGGACCAGTGCCGGATGAGGGCTGGCGCCAGTGTCGTCTGGCGATTGCTGGCTGCCCAGCCGCAGCACGCGGTCCTGGCGCAGGTGATAGAGCTGAAGGGGCTGCGCTTCATGTATGGCCTGCCGATCCTCGGTGCGCAGGATCTGGCTGCGCAGGGCATCCTCGGTGGGCCCGCAGCCGTCGCCGAACAGGCTGGAGAACAGCAGGATCAGGGCAAGCATCGGCATGGCACGGTGCTCCAGCGGGAAAGTGCGTGCAGGCTGGCAGGGTCGGCCGGGCATCGCAGCCGGCCTGCGACGAAGGCGGGAATTGGGCCGCCAAAGGCAGGCAGATGGCGATGAATCCGGGCCGCGCAGGCGTAGACTCGGCGCTGCTGCGCAAACGCGCCATTACTGCAAGGAGCTGCCGCATGAGTGATCACGTCCCGGTGTCCAGGCCCAACCCGCTCCTGGAACGCCTGTTCGGCGGCAACATGCTGGAAGGCACGTTCAAGGCAGTGATCTGGGTCGCAATCCTCAGCGCGCTGCTGGCGTGGACCACGCTGCGCTGAATGACGCTGCCGCGCCAGGCCTGCCGGGTGGCGGGTCCTGCTGACCCGATCACTCCCGCTGCCGCCGGTGCGGCGGCAGTGCCTGTGCGGGTGCTGTCAGGCGCTGAAGGCCTGGCGCAGGCTGCGCAGGGTGGCCTGGCGATGTTCCCTGGCCGTTGGCTCGCCCATTTCCAGCTCCTGCAGGCGCAGTCCGACCAGAGTCATCGCCAACGCATAGCCGCGTGCCGCGTCGGCAACGCGTGACAGGCTCACTGCACGGCGGGCCAGTGCATTCACATGTTCAAGGTCGGGCATCAGTCCCAGATAGGCGCGTTCTGCGCTGTCCAGGTCCGGTGCACGCAGGATCGCGTGGGCTTCTGCGGTGGGGGAGACGGAGGCCATGGGGGTCCTTGTCAGGGGCAGCGACAGCATCGTTCGGCCACATTGCGGGTGATGGCTGCGCATGCTGAAGGGGCAACATTGTCAGAACATTGCGCCTGCAACCGCTGGCATGCATGGGCGCAAAACCATGGCCCCAGGCACTATGATCGGCAGCGTTTCCGGTAGACGAGTTCCTGATGCGCATCCTCCTGGTCGAAGACGATCCTGATCTGTCCCGCGCCCTGCAATCGGGCCTGGAGCGGCAGGGCGTGGTCGCCGATGTGGTCGGCAGCCTGGCCGAGGCCGCGCTCGCGTTGCGCGAACCGGTGCACCAGCTGCTGCTGCTCGATCGCCAGCTGCCCGATGGCGATGGTGCTGGATTCGTCGCGTCGGCGCGTGCGCTGCGGCCGAACCTGGCGGTGATCATGCTCACCGCCAAGGGCACGCTGTCGGACAAGGTCGAAGGCCTGGACGTCGGTGCCGATGACTATCTGGTCAAGCCGGTGGCGATCGAGGAGCTGATGGCACGCATCCGCGCGGTATCGCGCAGGCCTTCGGCGATGGTGACGCCGAGCCTGCGGCTGGGGCGGCTCGAGTTCGATTTCGAATCGCTGCAGGCACAGGTGGAGGGCCAGCCCTTGGCATTGCCACGTCGGCAGGTGCTGGTGCTGCAGGCGTTGGCGATGCGGCAGGGCCGCACGGTGACCCGCAGTGCCCTGGAGGCTGCAGTGTACGGGTTCGATGATGAGATCCAGTCCAATGCGCTCGATGCGCATATCTCCAAGCTGCGCAAAGCGCTGCAGCAGGCCGGGGCGGGGGTGGAGATCCACGTGATCCGGGGCGTCGGCTACCTGCTGGCGGAGGCCTGAGATGGCCCGTCCGATCCGTTCGATCACCCTTGGCTTGGCTTGGCGCCTGTTCCTGGCACAGGCCTTCACCGTACTGTTCGCGGTGGTCGCGTTGATCCTGACCTGGGGTGACAAGGACTCCTGGGGCATGGACATGTTCGTTGCCGAGGCGGTGGCCAAGGCGGTGCACAGCGAAGGTGGCCGCCTGGTGCTGGACCAGGCGCGCTGGGACAAGCTCGATGCCAACGCCGGTGGAAATCTCTGGTTCGCCGCGGTGGATGACAAGGGCATGTGGCTGGAGCGCGGCACCATCCCAGCGATCCACGCGCCGATGCTCGCGCGGCTGCCGACCGTGGGCGCCACGGAACTGGGCTCGCTGGTGCCCCCTTACCTGGACGTGGCGCGGGTGATGATCCGCAACGAGGACGGGCGCCGCATCACCGTGATGGTCGGTGGCGCACCCAAGGGCGGGCTGCTGGATGGCGCGCTGATGGTGCTGCGCCTGATCGGCCTGTGGTTCTTCCTGCCACTGATCGTGGTCACCCTGCTGGTGATGCCGACCGTGATCCACCGTGCAATGCGCGGCGTGCGCCGTTCTGCGCAGCAGGCCAAGGAACTGGATATCGGCCAGCCCGGTGCGCGGCTGGATGCGCGGCTGGTCTCCACGGAAGTGGCGCCGCTGGTGGAAGCGTTCAACGATGCTATCGACAAGGTGCAGCAGGGCTACGCCGCGCGCGACAAGTTCCTCGCCGACGCGGCGCACGAGCTGCGCGTGCCGATCGCCGTGGTGCAGGCGCGCCTGGCGCAGCTGCCACAGGGTGAGCTGAAATCGCAGTTGCTGACCGACGTGGCGCGGCTGGGCAATGTTGCCGAGCACCTGCTCGATCTGCAGCGCCTTGACCGCAATGTCGGCGCATTGCAGCGGCTGGACCTGGCGCTGCTGGTGCGTGAGGCCGCCGCGGACCTGGCGCCGTTGGTGGTCGGCGCCGGCTATGGATTCGAAGTGGACGCGCCGGAATCGCCGGTGTGGATCCACGGCGACAGTCTGGCGCTGGGGCGGGTGATTGCCAACCTGGTGCACAACGCGATCGTGCATGGTGGTGGCCGTGGCACCATCTGCGTGCGGTTGGATGCGCGTGGCTTGCTGGAAGTCAGCGATCAGGGCGCGGGCATTCCAGTGGGCGACCGCGAGGCGATCTTCGAGCCGTTCCATCGCCTGCGCGCGGCGGGCAGCGGCAGTGGCCTGGGCCTGCATCTGGTGAAGGAGATCGTGCAGCACCACGGTGGCTCGGTCAGTGTCGGTGAGGCTGCGGGGGGCGGCGCAAGCTTCCGGGTCAATTTCCATCGCGGCAGCGTCCGGCGCTGACGCGTTTGCGGGGCAAGTCCCGATAGGCAACCTGCCGCCGGTAGCGGCAGGCTGGACCCATGGCCGTCGAGCGTTCCCCGTCTCCCTTGCTGGGCAGTGGCGCCGCTGCGGCGCTGACACTGGGGGCGCTGGCCTGCGTGCAGCTGCCACAGCTGCCGCCGCTGTGGGGCTGCATGGTGATGATCGTGCTTGGCATGGCAGGGTGGGGCCTGCGTTGGCGGGGGCGCCTGCCCGCGGTCGTGCTGCTGGGCGCCGGATGGACGGCGATGCACGGACACTGGGCAATGCAGGAACAGCTGCCGCCAGGCCAGCCAGCACGGGATGTGGTGGTCAGTGGACGGGTCATCGATCTGCCGGACCATGGAGCCGCGCACACCCGCTTCCTGCTGCAGGTCAGCGAGAGCAGCGAACTGCCATCGCTGCGCGGCAAGCGCCTGCAGGTCACCTGGAACGATGCCTGGCGTGCCGCTGACGCCACCGACGCCGGGCGTGGGCGCCATCAGGTCCTGGCCGGCGCGCAGTGGCATCTGGCCCTGCGCGTGCGGGCGCCGCGTTCGCGGATCAATCCCGGTGGTTTCGACGGTGAACGCCATGCGCTGCTGCGCGGCGTGTCCGGCAACGGCACGGTTCGGGCGCCGACCAGCGCGCGTGAGCTTCAGGCCGCGCATGGCCTGCCGGCGTGGCGTGAACGCACCAGCGCTGCCATCGCCGCGCAGGTGGCCCATCCAGCTGCGCGCTTCGTGCAGGCGCTTGCCCTGGGCGATACACGTGGCCTGTCCGACGCCGATTGGGATCAGTTGCGGGCGCTGGGCCTGACCCATCTGGTGGCCATTTCCGGGTTCCATGTCGGGGTGGTGGCGGGACTGGGGGCGTTGCTGTGCCGAGGGCTGTGGTGGCTGTGCCCGCTGCTGGGCCGGCATTGGCCACGCCCCCAGGCGGCGGCCTGCGCCGCGGCCCTGTCCGCAGCGGGCTATGCGGTGCTGGCCGGCGGTGAATTGCCGACCGTGCGCACCGCACTGATGATCGGGCTGGTGGCGCTGGCGCGTAGTGGGCGGCGCCCACTGGGTCTCGTGCAGGGGCTTTCACTGGCGGCGCTGGCGCTGCTGCTGCCGGCGCCCCTGTCAGTGCTGTCCGCGGGCTTCTGGCTCAGCTTCGGCGGCGTCCTGTGGCTGGTCTGGTGCCTGCCGCAGGGACGTCCGCGAGGCGTGGTCGCCAACCTGCGCGGGTTCCTAGCCGCACAAGGGGTGGCCAGCGTCGGCCTGTTGCCGCTGGGCATCGCCTTGTTCGGCGGCACCGCCTGGCTGGGGCCGCTGGTGAACCTGCCGGTCATCCCGTGGTGGACATTGCTGGTGGTGCCCTTGTCGCTGCTGGGCACCGCCCTGCAGGTGCTGCATGACGGCGCCGGATGCTGGGCGTGGCGTGCAGCGGCGTGGTTGTTCGAAATCAGCTGGCAGGCCCTGCAGCCACTGGCGGCGCATCCACAGGCGATGTGGTGGTTGGCCGAGGCACCGGCCTGGGCAGTGCCGGCGGCGCTGCTGGGCGTGTTCTGGTGGCTGCTGCCACGCGGTGCCGGGGGCTGGCTGGCTGGCCTCCTGCTGTGCCTGCCGCTGCTGTGGCCATTGCGCGAGCGGCCGGCCGAGGGGGAGCTGGAGCTGCTGGTGCACGACGTCGGGCAGGGCACGGCGGTGTTGCTGCGTACCGCGCGGCATGCGCTCTGGTACGACGTGGGACCGCCGATCGGGGGTGAGGGCAGTGAGCGGGTCCTGGTTCCGTCATTGCGGGCGCTGGGGCAGGCACGGCCCGACCGCGTGCTGATCAGTCACGACGATCTCGATCATGCCGGCAACCTGCCGAGCCTGCGCCTTCAGTTGCCGGAGCTGCCCCTGTTGGCGCCGCCGGGCAGCGCGATCGCCGGGGCCGGGCGCTGCCAGCGCGGCCTGCGCTGGCACTGGGACGGCGTCGACTTCCAGGTGCTGCACCCGGATGCCGGCAGCCAGCGGGCTGAAAACGAGGACAGCTGCGTGCTGCGCGTGGCCAGCGCGCATGGTGGGGTCCTGTTGCCCGGGGACATCGGCCGCCCGGCCGAACAGGCGCTGCTGCGGGCGTCTCCGGCGGCGCTGAAGGCGGATGTGGTGCTGGTGCCGCACCATGGCAGCGGCGGCAGCTCCAGCGCGCCCTGGGTGGCGGCGGTGTCAGCCCGGCTGGCGCTGGTTTCGGCCGGGCACCAGAACCGCTTCGGCCACCCGCGCCGGGACGTGGTCCGGCGCTGGCAGGCGCAGGGAGCCGAGGTGGTGTCCACTGCGGAGTCCGGGGCGATCCGCGTATGGCTTGGCGCACAAGGGCTGCAGCTGCGTGAACAGCGTATCCATGCATCCCGGTGGTGGGATGCCGCTGGGCGGGCGCGGTCGGCTGTTATCCTATCGCCGATCAAACAAGCGGCCGTTGGGCCGGAGGGTTGAAACGTGTGGGAACTGGTCAAGGCCGGTGGCTGGCCGATGGTGCCGCTGCTGCTGTTGGGCGTACTGGCTTTGGCGATCATCCTGGAGCGTTTCTGGTCCCTGCGGCGGACTGAAGTGCTGCCGCCCGGCCTCGGCCAGGAAGTGCGCAACTGGGCCGCACGCGGCAAGCTTGACCCGGCGCACCTGCAGACCCTGCGTGCCAACTCGCCGCTGGGGGCATTGCTGGCGGCCGCGCTGGAAGCGCGCAATCGTCCGCGCGACCAGATCCGCGAGCGCATCGAGGACACCGGCCGCCACCTGGTGCACCGCATGGAACGTTTCCTCAACGCGCTGGGCACCATTGCCTCGGCCGGCCCGCTGCTGGGCCTGCTGGGCACCGTGATCGGCATGATCCAGATGTTCCTGGGCATCCTCGACCATGGGGTGGGCGACGTGAACCAGCTGGCCGGCGGTATCGGCAAGGCGCTGGTGTGCACCGCCACGGGCATGATCGTGGCCATTCCGGCACTGATGTTCCATCGCTACTTCAAGGGCCGCATCCACGGCTACGTGGTGGAAATGGAGCAGGAAGCCAGTGCCCTGCTGGACACGCTCGACGGTCGCCCCGGGGTGATGAACCCGGTCGCGCCGGCGCGACCGGCCAACGCCGCTGCGGCGAAGGCCTGATCGATGCGTATCGGCAATGACCGCTCCCAGGATGAACCGCATATCGATCTGGTCCCGCTGATCGACGTCATCCTGGTGCTGATCATCTTCTTCGTGGTCACCACCACTTTCGATGCGCGCTCGACGCTGCAGGTGCAGCTGCCTACCGCCAGCCAGCAGCCCAACAACGAGCCGCCGCGTTCGCTCAGCGTGCTGATCAACGCCGAAGGCCGCTATTTCATCAATGACCAGGAAGTGCTGCGCAGCGACGTCGAGTCGGTCAAGCAGACCATCGCGTCCGTGGCCGGCAGTGACCGTAGCCAGCCCGTGCTGCTGCGCGCCGACGCACGCACTCCCTACCAGGCCGTGGTGACCGCGCAGGACGCGCTCGGTCAACTCGGTTTCCGTCGTATCGCCATTGCAACTGCGCCAGAGGTGCGTCCATGAGTTCCCATCACGCGCCGGTGTGGCCGATCTACAAACGTCTGCTGGGCTACACCCGCACCTACTGGGTGTTCATGGTGGGCGCGGTCATCGCCATGGTGGTCGAGGCCCTGGCCGGCTACCACTTCACCAAGCTGATGGAGCCGCTGGTCAACGAAGGTTTCGTCGACCCGCAGCCGCGCGCGGCCGTGGTGCTGCCGCTGACCATCCTCGGCCTGTTCCTGATGCGCAGCGTGGCCACCTGGGTCAGTGATTACACGCTGGCCAAGACCGGTCGCAGCGTGGTCCGCGACCTGCGTGAGCAGGTGCTGCAGAAGTACCTGCACCTGCCGTCGTCGCACTTCGATACCGAAGCGACGCCGGTGATGGTCAGCCGCCTGAACTTCGATACCGAGCAGGTCACCCAGGCCAGCGCCGACGCGCTGAAGACCGTGGTGGCCGACACCCTCACCATCATCGCGATGCTGGCGGTGATGCTGCAGATGAGTGTCAAGGTCACCCTGGCGATGCTGCTGGTGGTGCCGCTGATCGGTGGCATCGTGTCCTACGTGGGCAAGCGCTACCGGCGCATCAGCCGTGGCATCCAGGACGGCATGGGCACCATGGCGCAGACTGCCGAGCAGTCGCTGGCCGCGCAGCAGGAAGTGAAGGTGCACGGCACCCAGCAGCATGAGATCTCGCGCTACTCGCGCCTGGCCAACCGCATGCTGGCGCTGAACATGAAGGTCGAGGTCACCCGCGCCGCCGCCTCCAGCGTGGTGCAGTTCCTGGCTGCACTGGCGCTGGCGGTGATCGTCTGGGTGTCGACCCGCGAAGCCCTGGCGGGCCGGCTCAATGCCGGCCAGTTCATGGGCCTGATGACATCGATGATGGCCATCATTCCATCGCTGCGCCGTCTGACCAGCGTACAGACGTCGATTTCGCGCGGTGTGTCCGCTGCCGAGCGCCTGTTCGGCATCCTCGACATGCCAGTGGAGCGCGACCAGGGGCAGCGACGCGTGCAGCGCGTGCGGGGCGAACTGGCGTTCGACCACGTCATGCTGCGTTACCGCGAGGACAGCGGCATCGCCCTGGACGACATCAGCTTCGTTGCCAGGCCAGGCACGGTGACGGCCATTGTTGGCCGTTCCGGCAGTGGCAAGACCAGCCTGATCCGGCTGGTGCCACGCTTCTACGAGCCCAGCGGCGGTGTCATCACCCTCGACGGCGTGGCACTGGACGACTACCCGCTGGCCGACCTGCGCCGGCAGGTGGCAATGGTCGGGCAGAAGGTCATGCTGTTCGATGACACCATCGCCGCCAACATCGCCTATGGCATGGAAGCGACCGACGAGCAGATCCGCGCGGCGGCCGAGGCCGCCAACGCGTGGGAGTTCATCGCACGCATGCCGCAGCAGCTGCAGACCCCGGTGGGCGAGAACGGCGCGCTGCTGTCCGGTGGCCAGCGCCAGCGCCTGGCCATTGCCCGCGCGATCCTGCGCGACGCCCCGATCCTGATCCTCGACGAAGCCACTGCGGCGCTGGACAACGAATCCGAGCGCCTGGTGCAGGACGCGCTGCAGCGCCTGATGCCCGAACGCACCACGCTGGTCATCGCGCACCGGCTGTCGACCATCGAGCATGCCGACCAGGTACTGGTCATGGATCACGGCCGCATCGTTGAACGCGGCACGCACAAGGAGCTGCTCGAACTGGGCGGCCTGTACCAGCATCTGCACAGCATGCAGTTCCGCGAAAGGCAGGACTGATGGCCGGCAAGGGCACCCAGACCCCGCCGTACTGGTATGACGGCACCCCCGTTCCGTGGGCGATGCGCCTGCTGGCGCCGCTGTACGCAGGTGTCACCGCACTGCGCCGGCGCGCCTATCGGCGTGGCTGGCGCAAGCGCCACTCGCTGCCGGTGCCGGTCATCGTGGTCGGCAACATCACCGCCGGTGGTACCGGCAAGACGCCGCTGACGATTGCCCTGGTCGAACGCCTGCGTGCGGCCGGCTGGAAGCCGGGCGTGGCCAGCCGCGGCTATGGTCGCGAAGACGCCGACAAGCCGCTGTGGGTGCAGGCCGACACGCCAACCGCGAAAGGCGGTGACGAGCCGGTGCTGATCGCCTGGAAGACCGGCGTGCCGGTGCGCGTGGACAGTGATCGGGTTGCTGCGGGCAAGGCGCTGATCGAGGCCGGCTGCGATGTGATCGTCTGCGACGACGGTTTGCAGCACTACCGGCTGGCGCGCGACATCGAGATCGAAGTGGTCGATGCCCAGCGTCGCTATGGCAATGGCCGGATGATTCCGGCCGGGCCGTTGCGCGAGCCGGTCAGCCGCGCCAGCGAGTGCGATTTCCGCGTGGTCAACCTCGGCCAGGCCGATGAGGGGACCGCGGCACAGGCCTGTGGCTTCGGTCAGTGGCCAATGGCCCTGCACATCGACAGTGCGCAGCCGCTGGCCGGTGGCCGCGCGCGCCCGCTGGCGTACTTCAAGGGCCAGCGCGTGCACGCGGTGGCCGGCATCGCCCATCCACAGCGCTTCTTCGACATGCTGCGCGCGCGCGGGATCGGCGTGGTGCCGCATGCATTCGCCGACCACCAGGCCTACCAGCCGCAGGACTTGTCCTTCGGCAGCCAGCTGCCGGTACTGATGACCGAAAAGGATGCGGTGAAATGCCGGGCGTTCGGCAACGACTGGCACTACGCGGTTCCGCTGCGCGCCGAGTTGCCCGCCGCGTTCTGGGTGGCGCTGACCGATCGCCTGGACAAGCTGCGACCGAACTGAGCGGCGCCGCGGCGCTTGCATTCACGCGCCGCTGGCCGCATTCCCGTTGTAACGAGCCTGCCGAGAACCGCCCGCATGACCGAATTCGTCGTCGCCATTCCGGCCCGCTTTGCCGCCTCGCGGCTGCCGGGCAAGCCGTTGCGCCCGCTGGGCGGTGAGCCGCTGGTGCTGCATGTGGCGCGCCGCGCGCTGCAGGCCGGTGCCCGCGAGGTCTGGGTGGCGACCGACGACCAACGCATTTCCGATGCACTGTCCGGGTTGGCCGAGGTGAAGGTGGCGATGACCGCGACCACGCATGCCTCGGGCACCGATCGCCTGGCCGAGTGCGCACGCATTGCCGGCTGGGCCGATGACACGGTGGTGGTCAACCTGCAGGGCGACGAACCGTTCGCGCCGGCGACCGGCATCCGCGCGGTGGCAGATGCGTTGGTCGCTGGCACTGCGCCGATGTCGACTCTTGCCACGACCGTCGAGGACGCACACACCCTGTTCGACGCGAACGTCGTGAAGCTGGTGAGCAACGTGCGCAACGAGGCGATGTACTTCAGCCGCGCGCCGATCGCCTGGCACCGCGACGGCTTCGCACGCAGCCGCGACACGTTGCCGGCCGGTCACCACTGGCTGCGCCACATCGGCATCTATGGCTATCGCGCCGGCTTCCTGCAGCAGTTCGCGGCGATGCCGCCGGGCCAGCTGGAGCAGGTCGAATCGCTGGAGCAGCTGCGCGTGCTGGAAGCGGGCTACCCGATCAGCGTGGCGATCTCGCCCGAGCCGTTCCCGCCGGGCATCGATACGCCCGAGGACCTGGAGCGCGCCGAAGCGTTGCTGCAGACGATGGCCGCGCGATGAAGTTGCTGGTCGTCTGCCTCGGCAACATCTGCCGTTCGCCGATGGCCGAAGGGGCGCTGCGCGCACGCCTGGATGCCTCGCCGCTGGCCGGGCGGGTGCAGGTCGATTCGGCCGGCACGGGCGACTGGCACGTGGGCGAGCCGCCGGACCGCCGCGCGATCGCCTGCGCGGCCGGACACGGCGTGGACATCGGCGGCCTGCGCGCACGTCAGCTGCAGGCCGTGGATTTCGACCGTTTCGACTGGATCCTGTGTGCCGACGAGACCAACCTGCGTGATGCCGGGCGCCTGGCGTCGGCGGCCCAGCGTGAACGGCTGGCGTTGTACCTGCCCTGGTCCGGCGGGCAGGGGCGGGTAGCCATCCCTGACCCCTACACCGGCGGCAGCGATCATTTCGAACAGGTCTGGTCGCTGGTCGACGATGCTGCAAAACGTGCGGTGGCACGACTGTTGCATGACGCCGACTCCGGCATAATCAGGTCATGAACGTCCAGCCCGTCCCGGACCTGCCCGAATTCGCCACCTGGCTCAATGCCACCCCCTGCACCCTGACCGAACTGCGCGGCCGGCCGGTCGCGCTGCTGTTCGTCAATGCGGTCTCCGCCTGGAGTGCGCAACGCCTGGCCGAGTTCGGCCAATGGCTGTCGCGCCACCCGGGCAAGCTGCAGCCGCTGGTGCTGCAGGTGCCGCGTTTTGATTTCGAACGCGATGCCACGGCCGCACTGAAGCTGCTGCGCCGTCAGGGCCTGACCATGCCCGTGCTGCTCGATGCCGACTGGGATGGCTGGCGCCGCTTCGGCGTTACCGCCTGGCCGACCATGGTGCTGCTGGACGCACAGGGCCGCGAACAGCAACGGCTGGTCGGGCAGGGCGCGCCCGGTGAACTGGAGCGCGCCTTGAACGCGCTGTGCCAGGGTGCACCTTCGGCGCCGCCGCGCGGCGGCAGCGAACTGCATCCGGAACCGCGCCAGGCCCTGCGCTTCCCGCAGGGGCTGGCGGTCAGCACCGAACGCCTGTACATCGCCGACAGCGGCCATCACCGCATTCTCGAATGCAGCCATGGCGGACGCATCCTGCGCCAGTTCGGCCTCGGCACCGCCGATTTCATGGACGGCAACCTCGCCGAAGCGGCATTCCACCGCCCGCAGGCGCTGGTGCTGGAGCGCGATTCGCTGTACGTCGCCGACACCGGCAACCACGCGGTGCGCCGTATCAACCTGCTGACCGGCATCGTCGACACGTTGTGCGGCAACGGGCGACCCGGTGCGCCGGTGGAAGGCCCGGTCGCGCAGGCGCGGCAGGTCTCGCTGGACCATCCGATTGGCCTGGCCATCGCCGACAACCAGCTGCACATCGCGATGGCCGGCGACAACCGCATCTGGAGCTACCACCTGGGCCAGCGCAGCCTGCAATGGCGCGCCGGCAGTGGTTCCATCGACGAGCGTGATGGCAGTGGCCATCTGGCTGCCTTCGCGCAACCGACCGCGCTGGCCGTGGTGCAGCAGGTGCTGTACGTCGCCGATGCGTTGGGATCCTCGATCCGTGCATTGCAACTGCGTGGTGACCTGGTGCAGACCCTGGTCGGGCAGGGGCCGTGGCGCTTCGGCAGTGAAGATGGCCCGCGCGCGCAGGCCAGCCTGCAGTTCCCGCAGGCGATCGCACTGGGCGCGGACGCCCCGCTGCTGTGGATCGCCGACACCGGCAACGGTCGCCTGCGCACGTTGCGCCTGGGCGGTGGCGAACTGACCACCCAGCCGCTGCCGCGCCGCCTGCATGGCCCGGCTGGACTGGCGGTGGGCGCAGGCGCGGTGTGGATTGCCGAGACCGACGCCCATGCCGTGCTGCGATTCGACCCCGACAGCGGCGTGCTCAGCGAAGTGCCGATCAGCGAATGACCGACGTTCCCGCCCCGGCCTTCGACGGCAAGGCCTTCGCGGCCCAGCTCAGCACTGCCCCCGGCGTGTACCGCATGTACGCGGCCGACGACACCCTGCTGTACGTGGGCAAGGCGCGCGCGCTGCGCAACCGGGTCGGCAGCTATTTCAATGGCAGCCCGAAGAACGCGCGGATCATGTCGATGATCTCGCAGATCACGCGCATGGACGTGACCGTGACGCGCTCGGAAGCCGAGGCGTTGCTGCTGGAAAACCAGTTGATCAAGTCGCTGTCGCCGCGTTACAACGTCTCGCTGCGCGACGACAAGACCTACCCGCATGTGCTGCTGACCCGCGAGGACTGGCCGCGCATCGCCCTGCATCGTGGCCCGCGCGCCATTCCCGGCCGCTATTTCGGGCCATATCCCGGCGTTACGGCAGTGCGCGAAACGCTGAACCTGATGCACAAGCTGTTCAAGCTGCGCAGCTGCGAAGACAGTGTGTTCCGCAACCGCTCGCGGCCGTGCCTGCAGTACCAGATCGGCCGCTGCAGCGCGCCCTGCGTGGAGCTGGTACCGGCGCCGGACTACGCCGAGTCGGTGCGCCGCGCTGCGCTGTTCCTGGAAGGCAAGAGCGACGAACTGACCCGCGAGCTGGGCGAGCAGATGCAGGCCGCCAGCGAGGCGCTGGAGTTCGAGCAGGCCGCGCGCCTGCGCGACCTGATCTCCTCGCTGCGCAGCATGCAGACGCGCCAGTACGTGGACGGCCGCGCCGCCGACCTGGACGTGCTGGCGGTGGCCATGCAGGGTTCGCAGGCCTGCGTGCTGCTGCTGGCTTTCCGCGATGGCCGCAACCTCGGCACCCGCCCGTTCTTCCCGCGTACCAACGGCGAGGAGAGTCCGGAGGAAGTGCTGGCCGCGTTCGTCTCGCAGTACTACATCGAATTCGAGCCGCCGCGCGAGATCCTGCTGGATCGCGAGATTCCCGATGCCGACCTGCTGGTCGCGGCGCTGTCGGCCTCGGCCGAGCGCAAGGTGCAGCTGAAGTGGAACGTGCGCGGCGAGCGCGCCGGCTACGTGGAGCTGGCCAGCCGCAACGCGCAGCTCACCCTGGCCACTGAACTCAACAGCCGCAATGCGCAGCATGCGCGCAGCGATGCACTGCGCGAGATGCTGGGCCTGGCCGAGCCGGTCAAGCGGGTCGAGTGCTTCGATATCAGCCATACGCTGGGCGAGGCCACTGTGGCCTCGTGCGTGGTGTTCGACGCCGCCGGTCCGGTACGCGCGCAGTACCGCCGCTTCAACATCAGCGGCATCGAGCCGGGCGACGACTACGCCGCCATGCGCCAGGCCATCGACCGCCGTTTCCGCCGTGCGGTGGAAGAGCAGGGCGTGCTGCCGGACGTGCTGCTGATCGACGGCGGCGCCGGGCAGCTGGCGCAGGCGCAGGCCGCACTGGCCGACCTGGGCGTGGAAGGTGTGCTGCTGGTGGGCGTGGCCAAGGGCGTGGAGCGCCGCGCCGGGCATGAAGCGCTGGTGATGCCCGACGGCCGCGAGCTGCGCCCCGGCGCCGCTAACCCGGCGCTGCAGTTCATCCAGCAGGTGCGCGACGAGGCGCACCGCTTCGCCATCACCGGCCACCGCGGCCGCCGGCAGAAGGCGCGGATGACCAGCAAGCTGGAGGACATCCCCGGCATCGGGCCGCGCCGCCGCGCCAGCCTGCTCAAGCATTTCGGCGGCCTGGTGGGCCTGAAAGCCGCTGGCGAAGCGGAAATCGCCAAGGTGGAAGGCATCAATGACGCCCTCGCGGCACGTATCTACGCTAACCTGCACGGGTTGGCCACGCCTGATGCGGCCGAGTAGAGAGAGAAGCACGCAAGCATGAAGTTGACCCTGCCCACCTGGCTGACGCTGTTGCGGATCGTGATGATCCCGGTGCTGGTGCTGGTGTTCTACCTGCCCTACACCTGGACCAACTTCGCTTCGGCGGCGATCTTCGGCCTGGCCGCGATCACCGACTGGCTCGATGGCTGGATCGCACGCCGTTACCAGCTGGAGTCGGCCTTCGGCGCCTTCCTCGACCCGGTCGCGGACAAGCTGATGGTGGCAGTGGCACTGTTCCTGATCGTGCAGGGCCATCCGACGCCGTGGATGGCGTTCTGGGCGGCGGTCATCGTCGGCCGTGAGATCGCGGTGTCGGCGCTGCGCGAATGGATGGCCGAGCTGGGCCAGCGTGCCAAGGTGCGTGTGGCGATGATTGGCAAGGTCAAGACCACCGCGCAGATGGTCGCACTGCTGTGCCTGCTGTATTCGGTGGCCCCGAACGTGCCGGTGGAAGACATCTGGATGGGCTGGCCGGTGTTCCATATCGGCGACTGGACCCTGGCCATTGCCGCGGTGCTGACCCTGTGGTCGGGCCTGCAGTACCTGCACGCTGCCTGGCCGAGCCTGCGCGATGACGAGCGTGCCGCGCGCGAGCGTGCACGGCAGAAGAAGCTGGGCAACTGAGCCCCGGGGTCTGAGCCCCGGGGTCGGACCCCTTTCCGAAGGAAAGGGCTCTGACCCCATCGATGCGCCTATCCACGCATGGCGTGGATCTACTGGAAATGCCGCATCCACGGAGGGGGCGGATCCATCAGTTTGCCGAGACGCCGTAGTAGATCCACGCCATGCGTGGATACGCGGTGCCAGGTGCCTCGGTAGCCCCTCAAAAAGCGCTTGACGCCATTTCCAGAACAGGTAGAATTTCGCCTCCCAAGCGGGAATAGCTCAGTTGGTAGAGCGCAACCTTGCCAAGGTTGAGGTCGCGAGTTCGAGTCTCGTTTCCCGCTCCAGATTCAAGAAAAACGCTCCCGCAAAGGGGCGTTTTTCGTTATGCGCGGCGGTACCCGCGCAGATCAATCATTGTCCTGCGCCGTCGCGCGCCAACGCATGCCACCTGGCGGTCCGCGAACCACTCCTGCACATCACCGGCGAAACTCGCCGGGCGTCCCTTGCCCTGCACGCCCTCGGCAATCGAGGGCAGCTTGGAACGTGCCAGTTCTTCGCGCATGGCCTTCTGCGCATTGATCATCACCGCGTGGATGACGCACACACCGCGGTTGGCCCAGCGGGTGGGGCACCATCAAACAGCGCGCAGCGCCCACAGGGAGTTGGGTGTGTCCTGGCGTCTGGGCTCGGGCGTCGCTCGCGTGGATGCGGAGGGCGTGACGTTGGAAAACGGAGAACGCATCGACGCCGCCACCGTTGTCTGGACGGCCGGTGCACGTGCCAGTGCGTTGACTGCTCAGATTCCTGGCTAGCACGATGCGGTGGGTCGCCTGCATGTGGATCGCACTCTCAAGGCGAAGAGTGTCGACGCGGTGTTCGCCACCGGGGACTGCGCGCATGCCGCCACCGATGACGAGGGCAACGTGGCGATGATGTCCTGCCAGCACGCGATGAACCTGGGGCGCTCCGCCGGACACAACGCCGCGGCTGACCTGACCGGGGAAGCGATGATTCCGTATGCGCAGCCCAAGTACGTGACCTGCCTGGACCTGGGGCCGTGGGGTGCTGTCTACACCGAGGGCTGGGATCGCTAGGTAACGCTGTCCGGCGCTGAAGCCAAGGCGCTCAGGACCCGGATCAACACCGAATGGATCTATCCGCCCACGGGTGAGCGTGCGGAGATCCTGGCGTCTGCAGATTCGCTGCGGATTGTGGTGGCCTGACGGCGCAAAGAAGTCCTGCAAGCAACGTTCTCGGACGGGGGCGTTGCTTCTGCCCGATAGTGGATGCTGTGATCTTTCTCCACCTGGGATCTCGACATGGTCATCGTTGGCGTCAGCTTTGCGGACGGCACCTACCTGTTGGTCGTCGGACAAAACGGTTGTGCCTGGATGCAAGGTGGACGTCGGTGGCGAGTGAACAACGCAGGCAACTTTGAATGAATTGATCGTAGTGCTCGACAGCTGCGCAGAATGTCGCAAATGGTCAGCTGACATGGCAGAGACCTCGGCGTTGTGCGATATCCAGAGCATCGGTAGCGCTTTCGCAAGCGACCTCTCTCTCACAGTGAGTTCAGCCGGGCTTGCCCCTTGGTACAGTTGCCATTGCTGACGTGATGGGCAAGGAAGAACCAAGAAAGTACGAGTTGATGGAGAAGCTGTGTTGGTGGGCCCCTTGCGCTCAGCTACTTTTCCATCTGCATATTGACTGCACGGCGCGATGCTCATCGCTCAATGGACGGGCGTTGGCATGCCAGCTTCATTGATATGAATGGACGCCGAAACTTTCTATTCATCTACATCCGGAGTTCCATGATGATTCGACCGTTGGTTGCCGTCGGGATGCTCGTTTTTTCTGTCAATGCGCATGCGACTCCTCTGGGATATGACAAGCAAGCCGAAGTTTCCCTTATTGATGGGCGGCCTGCGATCTGCCTTCCGAAAAAGGCCCGATCACCTTTCCCCATAGGCTGGGCAACGCTGTCTGAAGCCAGTGATCAGAACGATGGGGTCTGGAGCATTGAACTGAAGGATGGTGCTGCACCATTGATGCTGAAACCCGGTGACTGCTTCTCATATGGGCGTGTGCCCAGCTCATACGCTGTCGAACCCTTGAGAGGAAGGGAGAGAGTGTTGGAACTGCGGCCAGGCTTGGCGTATGTGTTCAGGCTGAATTCTTCTGTGCACTCAGCAGAGGCCTATTCGGTGTTGTTCTGCACTGGCCGGAAGCAGACGGAAGGTCGCGAAATTGAATCCATCAAGAAGGTAGACGACAGGACGAGGCGGTCCTCATGCTGATTCATAAGGTCGGAGTCTGATGCGGCGGTCCTTTCGTAGCGCGCGGTGCTTCGTTGGCTGCGATGCATGGTGCGTGGATCAGCAGCGCTCCCTGACAATCCTTGTCATTTCTGATAGAGAGGAGCTTCGATCGGGTCCAGCGTAACGTGTAGGCGAACGCTCATTTCTTTAAGATTCTTACGATCAAGATTGACCTCTTTTTTCCCGTCGCAGATCAGTAACTTCCTCAACTCTTCCTTGGAAGAGCTGCTTTGATGAACGAGTTGCTTGCAGTGCTGGGTGAGTCGAAGCTCCTTGATCCCCGCATTCAGATAAGTAGCGTCTTCTGTTGCATCTCGGACATGTAGATGGAAGCGGTACTCCCCTGAATTGATTGCGCTCTTTCTAGGTTCGTTCTGGAGTGTTAGTCCGACCGCTTCCAGTGGCAGTTTGCAAGCTCCGATGGAGTAATGCACGGGGATGTTTACACGTGATGGCTTGGATTCATCCGGGCTGGATAGATGAAATGCCTTTGTGACAGATCTCGGGCCGGGGATGTTGCTCACAAAGGAAGTTACTCCGCTGCAGTTCAGATCTTTCGCATCTCGTGGTGCATAGTGTGCGACAAGAGTCATGTGCAGCTGTGCCGGCAGTTGGGCTGTCAAGTTGAATGTTCTCGAAGATGCGCGCTTGGTCGTGGAAAGTGCAATTTCCTTGCTGATGACAGCTGCCGTCCGGCATCCCGATGTGATTAATGCCATCGAAACCAATAGCAGTGAAAGGGTGGTGCGGCCGGTTGCCAAGATGAGAGGTCCTGTCGAGGCCCAATGGGTTGTGCGAAGTGACATTCGATAGTGCTGCCAGAGCGATGGAATCGCGACATTTCGTTATAGATGCTCGAAGTAGGATCAAACATGCAACTAGTTGCAGAATATGCTGAATAGGTAAGAATGAATGCATCAGGAGGGTAGGTTGCGTTTCCTGATGAGGTGATGCGCAAAGAGTCGAAGCAGAAAAGCGATCCCGAAACTGAAGACGTTTTCCCATTGGCAAATTGCATGCTTCATCCCCACTTCACCCACACTCCATCGCCCCTCCATCCGCGCTAGCGAAGCTGCATCTCCGACTCTCCACGGCGATGCCGCAATGCCTCACACTCCCTCCGCCTACGACCACGATGTGGTCATCGTCGGCGCCAGCTTCGCCGGTGCCGCCTGCGCGCTGGCCGCTGCTCAATACGGCTTGCGCGTCTGCGTGCTGGAACGCAGGACCGACCCCGGCGAGCGCCTGCACACCACCGGCATCGTGGTGAAGGAAGCGATGGAGCAGACCTGGCTGGGGCGCATGCCCGAACATCTGGTGCAGCGGGTCGCCAACGTGCGCCTCTATGCGCCGAACCTGCGCAGCGTATTGCTGGCCGCACCGGGCTATTACTTCCTCACCACCGATACGCCGAACGTGATGCGTTGGCTGGCCAGCGAACTGCGCGCGAACGGTGTCGACCTGCGCCTGCAGCAGTCCTTCACCGACGCTCGCCGCTGTGGTGACGGCTGGCAGGTCGAAGGGACAGGGCGCTGCGCCTATCTGGTCGGCGCAGATGGCGCACGCTCACGCGTTGCCCAGCGCACCGGGCTTGGCCAGGTGCGTGACAACCTCTACGGCGTCGAGCGTGAGTTCGCCGGCCTGCAGGTGACAGAGGGCGACGCGTTGCATTGCTTCGTCAGCAAGCGCTTTGCACCGGGCTACATCGGCTGGGTCGCGCAGAATCCAACCGGCCTGCAGGTCGGGCTGGCCCTGCGCCATGATCCGCGACAGGCGCGGCCGCCGGATATTGATGGTTTCCTTGAGTATGTGCGCGATGTGGTCGGCATCCCGCCATCTGCGCGTCCCTCGGCCACCCGCGCCGGCCTGGTGCCCTGCGGCCGGCCGGATGGGCCGATCACCGGCCAACGCGTGATCCTGACCGGCGACGCGGCGGGCATCGTCTCGCCGCTCTCCGCAGGGGGCATCCACTCCTCGTGGCGGCACGGCTGGGCGGTCGGCGAGGCGATGGCCCGCCATCTGCGTGGGCAGGGGCCGGATGCGGAACGGGTGGCGCGGCAGGTGGCGCCGGCGTTCCATGGCAAGCGCCTGCTGCGCTGGGCGATGGATCATCTGCAGGCCGACTGGCCGTTCAACGCACTGCTGCACACGGCGGCCACGCGGCGCATTGCCGAGCAGGTCTACTTCCACCGCCGTGGCCTGCGCACGTGACGCGCGCTTTGCCAATGTAATTCCAGAATTCTGTATTTATATAGCTGAATGCGCAAATAAAACACAAA
Organism: Stenotrophomonas sp. YJH_SMC_130; assembly: GCF_059369035.1. Taxonomy (NCBI): domain Bacteria; kingdom Pseudomonadati; phylum Pseudomonadota; class Gammaproteobacteria; order Lysobacterales; family Lysobacteraceae; genus Stenotrophomonas; species Stenotrophomonas sp. YJH_SMC_130. The sequence continues at coordinate 169,764 of NZ_JCAFSH010000001.1, read as the reverse complement.
ATTCGGGAGTTAAATCAATTGAATGGAGTTGGGGTTAATTCTATAATTTTGGGTGCTAAATAGCATAGATAGGGGATCATGCACGCTATGTTGGATTTAAGCCTCAGCAAGCCCAGCGAGGTCGTCAAGCGACTCTGCGGGCGCTTGCGTACAGAACGCATGGCGTTGGGCATGACACAGTCGGATCTGGCCGGGCGTGCCGGCATTGGTACCAACACCGTGTCCAACCTGGAGGCCGGGCGCAATGTTGGCTTCGAGGCGGTGGTCCGCGTGGCGATGGTCCTTGGTCGGATCAACGAGCTCGAAGGCCTGTTCCAGCCAAAGTTGGACAGCATCGAAGACATTCGGCGCTACGAAGAGGCCGCGAACCGCCTCCGGACGAAGAGGAAGCCCCGTAATGCCTGAACAGGTGAAGGTCTTCTACGAAGGGTGGGGAGAGCGATGGCACTGGGGAACGCTGATCTCCAGCATCGCCCTGACCGGTCGCCCGCTGGTCGCGTTCGAGTACAGCAACGAGGCCCGGCGAAGGGGACTGGAACTGTCTTCGTACAAGCTGCCGCTGGCCGGCCCTCCGTTGCGGCGGGATTTTCCGGACCATCAGCTGCAACTGCCAGGGCCTGTGTATGACGCGTTGCCAGACGGCTGGGGCATGCTGCTGATGGACCGCATGTTCAGGCGCCGCGGAATCAACGCAGCACGCATTGGCCCGCTCCAGCGGCTGGCCTATGTCGGTGGCAACGCGATGGGGGCCATGACGTTTGAGCCCGTGGCGCCCGAAGGTGAGGCGCCGAAGGTCCATATACCGCTAGAGCAGCTTTCCGCGGAAGTGCAGCAGGTGCTCCACGGAGAAGGCGGTGAATTCCTGCAGACCTTGCTGCTGGTGGGTGGTTCGCCCCAAGGTGCAAGGCCCAAGGCCCTGGTCTATCGCGATCCGCGATCGGGCGCGTTCACCACGGCCGTCACGCCCGGCTTCGAAGCCTGGTTGATCAAGTTCCCGGCCAGAGAAGAGCATGCCGAGGTGTGCGCCATCGAAATGGTCTACGCCGAGTGTCTGCGCAGGTGTGGCATCGAGACCCCGGACACGCAGTACTTCAGCCTGCCCAACGGACTGGCCGCGTTCGCCAGCAAGCGCTTTGATCGCCACGATGGGTTGCGTGTGCCGATGCAGAGTCTTGCTGCATTCACGGGCGCCAACTACCAGACGGCGGGGTCGTTGGACTATGTCAACTTCCTGCGCGCGACCCGGTTGTGCACCAATGACGTGCGGCAAATGGCCGTGGCCTTCGAACGTGCGGTCTTCAACGTTGCGTTCAACAACCGGGACGATCATCCGAAAAACTTTGCCTACATCATGTCGCCAGATGGGCAATGGCGTTTGGCTCCGGCCTACGACGTGACCTTCTGCGAAGGACCCAACGGATATCACCAGATGGACGTCATGGGGGAGGCACTGGAGATTTCCCGTGCTGACCTGCTTCGCCTTGCCGAAGAGGCAGAAGTGCAGCACGGGGACGCCAGCCTGGCGATTGGCAGCATTTGCGACGTGGCCAGCCAATTCACGGAAATCGCCAACAGCATGTACTCAAACGTTATTGCTCAAGATACCTTGATCATGATCCAGGGGCGCATCAACGAGAACGTAGCTCTGTTGCGGGAAGTCCGGCGTGGCCTGCGGACCTGAGGGCCGGGTCCAAGGGCCTGAACGCCGCCCCACAATGCGGCCGAAAATTCCTGTTGACGCCGTGCAGCAATATCGACACAATAGCGCTCCTTCGACGCAGGTCGAACGAAATCTGCGGGAATAGCTCAGTTGGTAGAGCGCAACCTTGCCAAGGTTGAGGTCGCGAGTTCGAGTCTCGTTTCCCGCTCCAGATTCAAGAAGAACGCTCCCGAAAGGGGGCGTTTTTCGTTTGTCACACCGGTTGCACCACCACCGCGCCAGCGTGCCTTGCCGGGCAGGGCGCTGCACCAGGTCCGGGCATTCTGCCGGTCGAAACCGGGGCAGCGGTTGTCCTGCGGGATGTAGACGTAGGGAACGTCATCCTCGTAGGTGAAGTGGTAGTAGTAGGTGCGGTCCTTCCCATACAACCAGTAGTTCGACGAGCCGTCGTTGATCGCATACGGCTCGAAGGTGAGGATCGAGGATTCGGCGGGAATGAAGTTGCTGCGCTCCATCAGTAGCAGCAGGGCGTTCGAGACCAGTGGGGTGGTCAGGACGAGCACGATCACACCGACAGTCGCTGTCGTGATCGAGCCAATCAGCAGCCAACGGCGAGGGTGTTTCACGGTCGTGCAGCATCGAAGCAAGGAATTGCGGCAATGTGCAATACGCCGTGAAAGTCGTCCAGTGTTCCGTGCCGGGAACGCATTGAAAGCGTAGTGAAAGGCTGGGTCGGCGTTGCCTGAACCGCACGCGTGCTGTGACCTTTTTCGGACGATTTCTCCATGTTCGCTCCACAATCGCGCGGTAGCCTTCATGCTCCTTCTACACGTTGGCGGGCTGGTGGTCAGGCGTATCACTTCAGTGGCAGCGCCCAGGACAGGGCGTGGACTCTCCCTGCAGGCAGTGCTGCGCCCCGGCGCGTTGTTGGCAACCCTGGCCTTGGCGGGTTGCATGTCGGTGTCCGTCCCGGACCTGCCTGATCGCACACCCAGCGCCTGGACCCAGGTGCCGCAGGGGCTGGGTGTGGCGGTGGACGCCAGGCAGTGGTGGAAGGTGCTGGCCGACCCGGCGCTGGACGGACTGGTGGACCAGGCCATCGCAGGCAACCTTGATCTGCAGCAGGCCACGTTGCGCCTGCAGGCAGTGCGGATCGTCGCCGGCGCCTCGGATTCGCGCTTCCTGCCGGAGATCTCGGCCAGCGCCAAGCAGGTACAGGACGCCGCCGCGGTCGACACCTATTTCCATGCAGGCATCGAAGCGATCTGGGACCTGGGGCTGTTCGGCGCCGCCGAGAGCGCGCAGCTGAGCGCGCAGGCCTCGACCGGCAATGCCGAGGCGCTGCGCAATGCCGCACAGGTGGCGGTGATTGCCGACGTGGTGCGCAGCTATCTGGACCTTACCGTGGCACAGGCCCAGCAGGACCTGCTGGCCCGGCAGCAGGCTGTGGACGACCGCGGCGAACAGCTGGCGCTGGTCCGTCAGCGGCTGCGTCTGGATGAGCCGGGCGAGCTGCAACGGCTGCGCGCGCGGCAGGCGGCCACCCGTGCGGCCATCGCGCAGGCGCGGGAAAACGCCGACAACGCCGCCCGTGCGCTGGCATTGCTGCTGGGCCGCGAGCGTCCGGATCCGGCCTGGCACGCCTACCGCACCCCGCCGACGCTGGGTGCGTTCACGCTGCAGCAGGTCCCTGCGGATCTGCTGCGCCACCGCCCGCAGATTCTGCTGGCCGAATCAGAGGTGATGCAGGCAGCGGCCAGCAAGGGTTCGGCGCGCGCTGCAATGTATCCGCGGATCAGCCTTGGCGGCTCCATCCTGTACGCGTACAACCTCACCCAGAACGCCCGCTCCAATTCCGATTCGAGCCCGTCGATCGGCCCGTACATCGATATTCCGCTGTGGGACTGGGGCCAGCGTCGCGCGCGGTTCCATGCCGACGAGAAGCAACTGGACGCCGCCTTGCTCGGCTACCGCAAGGCCGTGCTGGAAGGCGTGAGCGAAGTGGAAGGTGCACTGGGTAGCCTGGCGCGCCAGGACAGCAGCATCCAATCGCTGCGTGCGGCCAATGATGCCGCCAACCAGCAGGTCAAGCGGCAGGCGCGGCAGGTGCAGCTGGGCCTGTCCAGCGAATTCGACGGGCTGGATACGCAACGCGCCGCACTCGCCTCGCAGGCCGACCTGATCGCTGCGCAGGGCGCGCGCGTGCTGGCCTTTGCATCGCTGTACCGCGCCCTCGGCGGTGCCCCGCTGCCTGCCGAGGGTGAGGGCGAACCGCAATGATCGCACTCGCGCGCAAGACCCTGGCCTATGAGTGGCGCCGTTTCCTGCCGGTGGTGCTGGCGATGTGTTTCGCCGGTGTACTGTTGATCGTGCAGGCGGCACTGGTGCTGGGCATCTTCGGTACCGCCGCGATCTACGTGAAGGCATCCTCGGCCGATCTCTGGGCCGGTTTTCCCGGCACCCAGAGCGTCAACTACGGTCATGCGATCAGCGCCGATGTGGAAAGCCACCTGCGCATGGACCCCGATGTCACCCGCGTCGAACCCTACGAGTGGGTCGACGGCGAATGGCGGTCCGGCGCGCAGGGCACCGGCAATGTGTCGGTGTACCTGTCCGGCATCTCCACCCGGGACGACGCGATGATGTTCGCGCGCATCCTGCCTGCGAACCTGCGCGCGCAGCTGCGCGAGCCGGGTGCGGTGATCGTCGACAGCGCCGATCTGGATACGCTGGGCGTGGACCTGCAGAACAACCGTGCCTGGATCAATGGCAAGGCAGTGCGCGTGGTCGCCGCACAATCGGGCCTGCGCGGCCTCGGTGGCGTCAACGTTCTGGCCTCGCTGGACACCGCGCGCGCCATCGCCGGCACTGACCCGCACGAGGGCAGCACCTATTTCGTGGCGGGCCTGCGCTCGCCGGACCTGGCCGACCGCGTGCGTGACCGCTTGGCCGCGTCGATGGGCCAGGCCACACCGGTCGAGTTCTGGACCGCGCCGGCGTTCGCCAGCCGTTCGCAGCAGTATTGGCTGTTCGATACCGGCGCAGGGATCGCCGTGTTGTTCATGGCCGTCATCGTCTGCTTCGTCGGTGCGGTGATCACCAACCAGTCGTTCGCCTCGGTGGTGGCCGGCTCGGTACGCGAGTACGCCACGCTCAATGCACTCGGTGCAGGCCGCTATGCGCTGGCGCGGGTGGTGTTCGAGCAGGCATTGCTGATCGGTGGCGTGGGCATGCTGCTGGCGGCGGCGTTCAGTACCGTGGTGCTGTTGATCGCGCAGACCCAGCGCGTGCCGGTGCAGCTGACGCCGATGGTGATCCTCGGCTGCGTGGCGCTGGTCGCGGTGATGGCCATGCTCTCCAGCATCATGGCGGTGCGCAGTGTCGTCCGCTCCGATCCATCGTTGCTGCTGCGTTGAGGACCGGCCGATGACTTCCGCACGCGCCGTCGTCCCGACCCTGCAGGCCGACGCATTGGAAAAAGGCTTCATGTCCGGTGATGTGCAGGTGCCGGTGCTGCGTGGCCTGTCGCTGGACATCTATCCTGGCGAGCTGACCCTGGTGTCGGGCCCGTCCGGCTGCGGCAAGAGCACACTGCTGTCGCTGCTGTCCGGCCTGTCCGCACCCGATGGCGGTCGCGTGCACGCGCTGGGCCAGGACGTGGGCCACATGACCCGCAGTGAAGTGGAGCGTTTCCGCCTGCACCATGTCGGGTTCGTGTTCCAGGGCTTCAACCTGTTCCCGGCACTGACTGCGTTGGAGCAGGTACAGCTGCCACTGGGCTACCGCGGCATGCGCAATCGCGAAAGCGAGCCGCTGGCCCGCAGGGCGCTGGAAGAAGTCGGCCTCAGCCACCGCAGCCACATGCGCCCGGCGCAGCTGTCCGGTGGCGAGAAACAGCGCGTGGCGGTGGCGCGTGCCTTCGCCAAGTCGCCAACGCTGATCTTCGCCGACGAACCCACCAGCGCGCTGGACGCCGAGAACGGTCAGCGCGTGATCGACATCCTGCATCGCTATGCGCGGGCGCATGGCGCGACTGTGCTGTGCGTGAGCCACGATCCGCGCCTGATCCGGCATGCCGATCGGGTGATCGCCATGGAAGACGGCATGGTCCGTGATGACCGCCGCCAGAACGAAACCGTAGAGTCCGCCCCATGACCAAGACGTCGCATCTGCTTCCCCTCAGCCTGGCCCTGTCCGCGGCACTGCTGCTCGGCGCCTGTTCCAGGGAAGCGCCCACCGTCGCATCGGCCCCCTCAGGCAAGGCGGGTACTGCCGCCGCCGGCAAGGTCGCCGTGGCACGGGGCATCATTGACATCGAAGGTGGCCTGATCGCACTGGCACCGCCGGTGGATGGCTCGATCACTGCCGCGCCGGTGAAGGAAGGCGCCACGGTGAAGAAGGGGCAGCTGCTGCTGTCGCTGGATGGCGCCCTGTTGCAGCAGGAAGTGGCAATGGCCACCGCCGATCTGGCCTTGGCCAATGACCGCCTGAAGGGCAGCCAGGCGCAGCTGCGCGAACTGGAGCGCAACGCCACCCGACTGTCCACGGGCGCCAGTGAAGGTGTGTCCTCGAACCAGCAGGCCGATGCGGCCAAACAGCAGCTGGCCGGTGTGCGTGCCGATGTCGAGGTGGCCGGTGCGCAGGTCGACCTGGCGCAGCACAAGCTGGAGCACGCGAAGCTGAGACTGCAGCAGATGTCGTTGAGCGCGCCGGAAGCCGGCACCGTGGTCGGCCAGGTGCCGGGCGTCGGTGCCTTCGTGCAGGCGGGCAAGCCGGCGATCTCGTTGCTGCCGGCGCGCCCGCTGCAGGTGCGTGCCGAGCTCAGCGCCGCCTACGCCGATGCCGTGCAGGTGGGCATGAAGGCTGCTGTCGTGCCGGACAGTGATGGTGCGGAGAACACGGGCACGTTGCCACCTGCACGCGTGGTACGCATCAGCCCGGTGTTCGCGCAGGCACGCCTGCCTGAAGATGCCGGGCGTGGCGTGGCCAAGGTGGTGGAGTGCGTGCTGGAGTTTGACGGCGAGGCCAAGGCACGCTTCGGCCAGCATGTGCGGGTGGAGTTCCGGAAGTAGGTCTCTAGCGCTGCGGCGGGGGAGTCTGTGGTGACCCGCGCCGGCAGAGCGCCCGCCACGCGCTCACCGCCGACACCACGCACAGCGCCAGCAGCAATCCCACGTCCAGCAGCAGCAACCACAGCAGGTGCATGCCTTGTACCGGCGGCTGGTGCATCGCCGACAGCATCCACGGTATCGACCACACCAGCAGCAGGGCGAAGGCGATAAGCAGGCGCAGCCACAGGCGTTTGAGCTTCCACGGGCGCACGATCAGCGCCGCCACCACCAGTTCAACCGTGCCCAGCAACGCGAACACGATGACGGTGCTGGTCGGGTAGGGCAGCTGGGCGCCTTCCAGGCGATGCAGCAGCCAGTAGTCTGGGGTGAAGCCAGCATTGACAAGTGCGGCGATCAGCGCCAACCAGGTCAGCGCGACCAGCAACCAGAACAGGCGGACGTAGCGTCTAGGCATCGGCGGTGTCCGTGCTTGGGCGGGGCAGCGTACCCCAGCCCGGACGCTCGTGACCGCATGATGTGAAGACTGTTGACGGCGTGAAGGAATTTGGACACAATAGCGCTCCTTCGACGCAGGTCGAAGAATCTGCGGGAATAGCTCAGTTGGTAGAGCGCAACCTTGCCAAGGTTGAGGTCGCGAGTTCGAGTCTCGTTTCCCGCTCCAGATTCTACAGGGCCCCGGTAGGGGCCTTGTTTTTCTCCCGCCCCGGCAAGGCGGGGCACGTTGGGCCACAAGGCTTTACGCGCAGTCAGAAAAGTGAAATCGCTGGTGTGTTTTCCGGATTTCCGGTAGCATGTCGGCTTACGCGGGAATAGCTCAGTTGGTAGAGCGCAACCTTGCCAAGGTTGAGGTCGCGAGTTCGAGTCTCGTTTCCCGCTCCATGTTCCGACAGGCCCCATCTTGGGGTTTTGTCTTGTCAGGGCTAGGTTCCTGGCGCGCAGTACGTTGGCCTCATGGCAGAGTGGCTATGCACCGGATTGCAAATCCGTTTACAGCGGTTCGATTCCGCTTGAGGCCTCCAATTGAAAAGCCCTGACTCCGGTCAGGGCTTTTTTGTTGGCTGCGATCGCTTTCCCGCTCGCGCGATCGTTGCGCGGCTGGCGGTCAGTCATGACGGAGGCGGCGGCGCTACACTTGCCTGATGAACCAGATTGACCACTTCCGCGGCGCCTTGCTCGGCCTGGCGTGCGGCGATGCCGTCGGTACCACGCTGGAGTTCAAGCCTCGTGGCAGCTTCACCCCGATCACCGACATGGTGGGCGGTGGGCCGTTCCAGCTGCAGCCGGGGCAATGGACCGACGATACCTCCATGGCGATGTGCCTGGCCGAGAGCCTGGTGCGTTGTGACACCTTCGATGTGCACGATCAGATGAACCGCTACGCCAACTGGTACCGGCATGGGTACTGGAGTGCGACCGGCGAGTGCTTCGATATCGGTATGGCAACGCGGGCTGCCATCGACCGGTTCCTGCAGGATGGCCATCCGCTGGCGGGGAGTGACGACCCGCGCAGCGCTGGCAATGGCTCGATCATGCGTTTGGCGCCGGTGGCATTGCGCTACGCCGGGACCCCCGATCTGCAGGCCATGGCCGCGTTGAGTTCGCGAACCACGCACGCTGCGCAGGAGTGCCTGGAGGCGTGCCGCTTGCTGGTGGTCGCGCTGGAGCGGGCGTTGGCAGGTGGCACCCGCGACGGGGTGCTGGATCTCAGCAATGTTCCCGTCGAGAGCGTGCGGCTGCAGCAGATCGCGGCGGGCGGCTACCGCGGTGCCGCGCGTGAGCAGATCCGTGGCAATGGCTATGTTGTCGACAGTCTGGAAGCTGCACTCTGGTGCTTTGATCGCCACGACACCTTTGAAGCCGTCGTACTCGAGGCGGCCAATCTTGGCGAGGACGCCGACACCACGGCCGCCATTGCGGGGCAGCTGGCGGGCGCATTCCATGGTGCGCGCGGAATCCCCGGGCGGTGGTTGCAGCGGCTGGCCCTGCGTGCCGAAATCCAGGCGCTGGCCGATGCGCTGCACGCCTTGAACCAGGGCAGCGACCGCGCTGCGTGAGTCGGGTTCCCTGCCTGTGAACTGCGCCGGCAGGGCGCTCCCTGCGGCCGCCATTTCCGACGCCGCGCTGCTTCACCTGCAGCCGTTCGCCGCGCCCCGGTCGCCAGTCTCAGCCGGCCACGACATGGAAAGGCGCTATGGTCGAGTTCCACGTCTCAGGGAGCCGCAATGGCGAGCAAGGACATCACGCGTCGTTCCAGCCACGGAGCGAAACGGAAATGAGCAAAGTCACGGCAGATGTGCGCTGGTTGACCTTCCGCTTGAAGAACGGGCAATCCATTGGCCCGGATCGGCTGAAGGACGGATGGGTCATCGCCTCGGAAACCGCCCGCTGCGGGGTGCGCCGCGAGCATATCGAAGGGTCGGGCCTGGTGTATGCCCTGTACGCGCCGGCCAACCTGGCCTCACCACGGCGCGCGGAAATGCGCATGCGCGAATTCCTGATGAGCTCGGGCTACACCTTCACGATGGGCACGCTGGGCGGCTGACCTGCGCGTGGGCCGCGATTGCTCAACGCTGCGCGGCCTTCAACGCCTCGATGATCTGCGCGCCGGAGAAGCCACAATGGCCTTCGCCAACGGGCGGCAGCACCTGTGGCAGCGGACGGGCGCCGGCCCGTGCGGCCGTCTGCGGATACACCGTCTGCATGCGCGGCACGATCGTCGGGTCGTAGTTGTTGAACTGGATCACCAGCGGTCGCCTCAACGCACCGCTCAATGCCAGCTCCCTGCGGACAGCGGCCTGCGCGGCAGGCACGGCGTCGACACGTTGCACGCCGGCATTGAACGCCATGTCGTCACCGAAGCCGCTGTAAGCCACACCTCTGTTGCCCACCGGCATGCCGCCACTGCGCGTGGCCAGTTCGTGCAGGACCAGTGCATGCAGGCTGATCGTGCCGGCCAGTGCATCAGCGGACACCTGCAGCCGCTGTGCCAGCAACGCGGCATGCGAGGGGCTGCGTTGCAGCGCATTGGAGATGCCCTGGTACAGTTCGCCCTGTGGCAGCGCAGCCGCGTCGCGTGAGACCAGTCCCGCAGCCGGCAGGCCTTCGGCCTTGGCAAAGAAGTAATCGAAAGCGACCAGCGTGGTCAGCATATCACTCGCGATCTGTTCGCCACTAAGATTGGCGCCGCATAGCGACACGCCACCAGCGTAGTGTTGCGGGAACCGTTCGAGGCTGGCGAGGGTCACGGCGCCGCCCATCGAAAATCCCAGCATCCAGATATGGCGCACATGCTTGAGTTCAGCCACTGCATGCCGGCGCAGGCGTTCCATGTCGGTGATCGCATCGGCCACCGCCCAGCCCTGGCTGGCATAGGCGCTCTGCGCGACGGCGTAGCCTGCCGCCAGCAGTGGCGCGGTGCCGTCATTGGCAGCCATCGGCGTAGCACGTGGCATGCCTACCGGCTCGTAGCCGTGCGCCAGCATTACCAGGTCACCGTTCCAGTCAGCCGGAACGTCCAGGCGCCACGGGGCCCTCTGCAGCTCGCCACTGAACGTGCGCGGTGATGCAGCGGGTGCGGCCATCACCTGTGTCGCAGGGAATAGCAGGGCGAGGGTGAGGGCACATCGTAGCAAGCGACACATCACGGGCATTCCATCCGGGAATGGCATCAGCTTAGACCCCGCCAGCAGCCTGCGCGCGCTGCACTGCCGCAGGAAGGGCGGGCTGGGGGGCGCCCGCTCCCGGAGTTGATCACGTCCGCTACGGGAGGATTCCGATACGATGTGTCGCCTTGATCTCTTTCTACTTTACCCAGGGTCCCGTCATGGTCGACCGGCTCGCCATTCTGCTTGAACGCTTTGCGGTCACTGCCTCGGTGTTCCATGCCGGCGCGCTGTGCGGCATCAACTCGCTGGCGGGCGAGGATGACGCCGGGCAGCTGCATCTGGTGCGACGTGGCCCGTTGCAGGTCAGCCATGGCCAGCAGACCGTCCAGGTCGAGGTGCCGAGCCTGCTGCTGTACCCACGGCCGATGCCGCATCGATTCAGTACCGATCCGCAGCACGGCGCCGACATGGCCTGCGCCAATCTGCATTTCGAGGGCGGGCGGCTCAACCCGATCAGCGCGGCGTTGCCCGATTTCATCTGCCTGCCGCTGGCCGATCTGTACGGCGGCAACGCAGCGCTGGAGCTGCTGTTCGAAGAAGCCTTCGAGCAGCGCTGCGGGCGTGCGGCGATGGTCAACCGGCTGTTCGAGGTGGTGATGATCCAGGTGCTGCGGCAGCTGATGGAAGGGGGCGAGATGCGTGGTGGCCTGTTTGCCGGGCTGGGGCATCCGCGGCTGCGGCTGGCGCTGGTGGCGATGCATGAAGCGCCCGCACAGTCCTGGACCCTGGAAGACCTGGCCGAGGTCGCCGGCATGTCACGCAGCGTCTTTGCTGCCAGTTTCCGTGAGGCGATGGGCACTACTCCGGGCCAGTACCTGCAGGGCTGGCGGGTGGGCTTGGCGCAGCAGGCGCTGCGCCAAGGGCGCCCATTGAAGCGGATCGCTGACGACGTCGGCTATGGCAGCGAAGCAGCACTGTCGCGCGCATTCAAGGCACATACCGGACAGTCGCCGCGGGAGTGGCGCGGACAGGCCCGCGCCGGCGCGGGCTGAGCCTCAGCCCAGCACCAGCCGGGCCAGTTTCATGCCACCGAACAGGCCGACCAGGCCCAGTGCCACCGAACCGCCGGCATACAGCGCCGCCAGGCCATGCTGGCCGCGCTGCAGCAGCAGTCCGATTTCCAGTGCGTAGGTGGAAAATGTGGTGTAGCCGCCGAGGACGCCGGTGGCCAGCAGAAGGCGCAACTGCGGCGAGGCGCCATTGCGCAGGGCGAAGGCTTCGACCAGCACGCCCATCAGCAGTGCACCGCTGATGTTGATCAGGAAGGTCGACCATGGCCACGGGCTGCCGACTGATACCCGCGCACCGATCAGGTTGCAGGCATAGCGAAGGCAGGCGCCGAGCCCGCCGCCGATGAAGACCAGCAGATAATTGTTCAATGCGTGCATCACGTGCCTCGGTTGCGGGTTCGCTGATTCGATGGCGAACGCCGACAGCAGGCACGACCCGCCATCGACGAACACCGGTTCGTCCTGGCAGGAGCCATCAGCCCTTTCGGGCGGTTATCGGGGGAGCCCCATCCCCATCCGCGACCATGCTACCAGTGGCGGTGCATTCACGTCATCGAGGTCGTCAGCACCCGGATGACCTTGCTGCGGCTGAAGCCGTCCATCAGCAGTTCGAAGGCCAGCAGGTCCAGGGCCGCGTGGCGGCGATGGTCGATCTGCAATCCCTTCTCCTCCACCAGATGGCTGACCAGTTCGTAGGCGTCCTGCCAGACATCCAAGTGGGCCTGGCTGGGAATATAGGTATTGCCCCGCTCACCGACGCCAAGCCCACTCACGCCGTACAGCAGTTCACGCGCGTCCAGTTTGGCCGCATCGGCGATGCGGAACAGCTGTTCGGCCTTCACATGGGCGGGGCTGACATGGTCGTTGAGCCAGTTGCTGATGGTTGCCGTCGTCGAATCGGCGGCGCGGGCCAGATCGGCCGGGCGAGGGTGCCCGGCTTTCTTCATGGCAATGGCGAGTCGTTGGCCGAGAGTATTCATCTATGCAAGCCAGCTTAACGCGTGGATCGCAAAGTTCCCTTGTTCCAAGAATAAGTCTGGTTAACAGAAGGACCGACCGTGACCGAATTCTGGAGCAAGGGGCAGGTACGCGCCCGGCTGGGTTTCCGGACCGATGCCGAACTGGCGCGCTTTTTTGGCATAAGCCGATCTGCCGTGTCGCAATGGCCCAAGAACTTTCCGATTCCTGCGCTACGCCAATACATCCTGCATCAGCGCTATCCCAACCTGTTCCCCGCGACTGAGGCTACGCAGGGCGAGTAAGCCTCAACTACGCCGCCTTTTGTCGCATATAGCACTCTAAACAGTATTTGCTAAGTATGCTTAGCAACATTGGAAACTTCGATGGAACGGGGCTTGCCCATCGATGGCGCCTACCAAAGCGGGGCCGGGAAATCGGAGCAGTGTGTCGGGTCCGACCCATCCGGGTACCCCGTCTCCCCGTATGTGGTTTCGTGAACGATTAATAATTTCAATCACGAAAGTCGCGGTATGTAATTGACCTGTCGTGAAATCTATGACTAATTGGGATCAACCGGACGTGAAGTCCGGGAGTCTTTCAGTAGCTCGCAAGTGAGTCGGTAGACCGTCAACGATGCAGAACAAGTCCAACGGAGGTCGTATGGAATACGGCATGCATGGCTTGGCTGAACGGGTACGCCGCGAACTGGAAGCCAGTTATCACAAACACGGATGCGGTCCGGCGTTCTGGGATACCTACCAGCAGGTGCTGGACCGCCTGGTCCCGCAGGGGACCGAGCGTACCGAAGTCACCAATGAAATGGCGCTGATCATCGAGCAGCTGGGCATCGTCCGACGAGCGCAGCTGGTGCCGCCGCACGCCAACGGGCAGCGTTGATCCGTTGATTCAAAGCAGGCGCCAGGCGCCGCAGGCCAACAGCGCCAGCAGCATCGACAGCAGTGCCAGGGTCCGCGGTCGCCACCATTGCCGCGGTTGCCCGGCCATGGCCTGCGGACTGCAGTAGCGTACCAGCCCCGGGCCGAAACCGGCCTGGTGCTGCTGCTGCGAGCAGGCCTCCAGGCAGGCGCCGCAGGCCAGGCAATCGGCCTGAGGTCCCTGGCGGATATCCAGTTGCATCGGGCAGGCGCTGACACAGGCAGCGCAATCGGTGCAGTCGCCCAGGCGGTCGGCGCTGAAGGTAGGCATCGGTCCGGCCAGCAGCGGATGTGCAGCGCGGAACACGTAGTCCTGTGCGGTGGTCGGGTCGAGCAGGCCACGGCCGCGTCCGAGCACGCCCCCCAGCCCCGACGGACGCATGCCGCGCGGTTCGCCGCGGCGCGCGTCGTACAACATGCGCGGTGTATGCGGATCGGTCAGCAGCGGCTGCAGGCGCGCGAACGGGCACAGCGAACGGCACACCTGCTCGCGCAGGAAGCCGGCATTGCCCCAGGTGGCGGCGGCATAGAACAGCACCCAGAAGGTTTCCCAGCCGCTCCAGCCGGCATGCGGCGCGGCGGCCACCAGTTCTTCGATCGGGCTGAACAGACCGACGAACGTGATGCCGGTCCACAGCGACAGCAGCCCCCATGCCACCTGGGTGGCAGGGCTCACGCCGGGCGCTGGCAAGGCCCGGGCCATGGCGCGCGCAATCCAGTCGAAGGCGCAGCGCCATAGCGTCTGCGGGCAGGCGTGGCCGCACCAGATGCGGCCGGCGAGGTGGGTGAGCAGCGCGAGGCCGACCGCCAGCACCGCCAGCAACCCGATCAGCACGCCGACATCGCTGGGCCACAATGTCCAGCCAAACAGGTCAAAGCGCCGTGCGTTGATGTCCAGCAGCAGGGCCTGCCGCCCATTCCAGCGCAGCCATGGCAGGGCATAGAACAAGGCCAGCAAGAGCATGCTGAGCGCGGCGCGCCAATGCCAGCGGCGTGGGATTCCGGTGCAGGGCGTACTCATCCCAGCGGCAGCTCGTCGTCGTCGTCGCTTGGCATCGGTCGCTGCAGGTACCAGGTGACCGCGCTGGACAGTGCGGTCACCGACCAGAACATGAAGAATCCTGCCGTATAGCCCAGTTCGCGGCTGATCGCCGTACCCGGAAAGCTGATCGCCTGCAGACGCAGCGGGTCGACAAAGGCGAAGAACACCACGCTGGCCAGGCCTGCAGCGATGAAGCTGGGCCAGAGGATGGCGCCCCAGTGGTGGATCAGCTGCTGGCGGCGGCTGGGAGAGGGTCTGTTCATGCTGTCCCGGATCGGAATGAGGGCGGCGCGTATACTCCGCCGAGGCTGGCGCAGCATCCGCAGGGCATGCTTCCTGCAGGCGTGCCAGCCTAGGTGCAGCGAACTGCGCCGACATTGATCTGGATCAACGGCGGTGCCGGCCGGCTACGGCACACTGCCGGCAAGCTTTGGGTGCCCCGATGAACGCAACGCCGCCGCCCGTCCTGCCCGTCGCCTCGCCCGGGTTGTGCACCGAGCAGGAAGTGACCCGCCTGGTCCACGACTTCTATGCGCGCGTGCGCGAGGAAGAGCGGTTGGGGCCTGTGTTCGAGGCGCACGTACACGACTGGCCGGAACACCTGGCGCAGTTGGTCGATTTCTGGTCGGCAATGCTGCGCGGCACGCGCCGCTTCAAGGGCTCGCCGATGTCCAAGCACATGGCCATCGAGCTGGACAAGGACCTGTTCGACCGCTGGCTGGTGCTGTTCCGGATCACCACCGCCGAGTGCGGCAACCCGCCCATGCAGGTGCTGGCCAACGACGTCGCCACGCGCATCGGTGACACCTTCTGGAAGCGCTACCAGATGCTGCGCTGGCCGCAGGTCGGCCTGCCGGTGCTGGGAATCCCCGCCCGCGATTGATCTGGGTCAAGGCGGTCGGGTACGCCCGGCGCGATGCTGGCGGCATGGACACGTTCTCTCCCGCCGCCGGCGGTCTTGCCTGGACCTTCGACCCCGACCTGCTGCGCCGGCATGACCGGCCGGGGCCGCGCTACACCTCGTATCCGACCGCGCCTCATTTCCACGATGGCTTCGATGCGCCGGCACTGCGCCAGGCAATCGCCGACAGCAACCAGCTGGCCCGCGCGCTGTCGCTGTACGTGCATGTGCCGTACTGCTCCAGCCCCTGCTTCTACTGCGGCTGCAACCGGGTGATCACCCGCGACCGCGGCCGTGGCCACAGCTACGTCGCGCGTGTGCTGGCCGAGGCCGACCTGCTGGCGCCGCAGTTCGAGGACGGCCGTGAGGTCATCCAGCTGCACCTGGGCGGGGGAACGCCGAACTTCCTCGAGGCCGAGGCGATGACCGCGCTGGTTGAAGGACTGCGCCGGCGCTTTGATTTCAGCGATTCGCCGCAGCGCGATTTCTCGATCGAACTCGATCCGCGCTTCATCGATACCCGCGATGTCGCCATGCTGGCGCGGCTGGGCTTCAACCGCGCCAGCCTGGGCGTGCAGGACTTCGACCCACAGGTACAGGAAGCGATCAACCGCGTGCAGGGCGTGCAGCAGACGCTGGACATCCTGCAGGCCTGCCGCGACAGCGGCATGCGTTCGGTCAACGTCGACCTGATCTATGGGCTGCCGGGACAGAGCCTGGAAGGGTTTGGCCGCACCCTGGAGCGGGTGCTGGCATTGCGCCCGGATCGCCTGGCGGTGTACGGCTACGCACACCTGCCGCATCTGTTCCGCGCACAGAAGCAGATCGACGAACGCCACTTGCCTTCGCCGGAAGACAAGCTGGCGCTGCTGGGCCTGGCGGTGGAGAAACTCTCTGCGGCCGGCTACCAGTACATTGGCATGGATCACTTCGCATTGCCGGAAGAAGATCTGTCACGTGCGCAGCGCGCCGGGCAGCTGCATCGCAATTTCATGGGCTATACCACCCACGCCGATACCGATCTGCTCGGCCTGGGCGTGAGTGCGATCAGCCACATCGGTGCCACCTACAGCCAGAATCCGCGCGACCTGCCGTCGTGGGAGGATGCCGTGGACCAGGGTCAGTTGCCGGTGTGGCGCGGCGTGGCGCTCAGCGCCGACGACCAGCTGCGCGCAGAACTGATCCAGCAGCTGATGTGCCAGGGCGAGGTGGACGGTGCGGTGCTGGGCCAGCGCCATGGCGTGGATTTCGAGCAGTACTTCGCCGAAGACCTGCGTTCGGTGCAGCGGCTGCAGGAAGACGGCCTCGCCGAGTACCGTGACGGTGTAGTGCGCGCCAGCGAGCCTGGACGGCCGTTGCTGCGGCTGCTGGCGATGTGCTTCGACCCGTACCTGCGTGCCGCCTGCGAGCAGCCGCGCTACTCGCGTGCAATCTGACGTTCGTCGTGAAAAGTGCGATGGTGCCCGGAGCCGGAATCGAACCGGCATGGGGTTGCCCCCGGCGGATTTTAAGTCCGATGCGTCTACCAGTTTCGCCATCCGGGCCTGCAGCGCGGCGCCGATTGTAGCCCAGCTGCAGAATCCCGACCGGATTGCAGTGGAGCGGCGGTGTGCTTAACTGTCGCTCCCATTCATGTCATAGTCCAAAGCCTCGTTCCCAGGGGGGGAGCCACCCGATGTCGCTGCACGCGATTGCCTATGCCAGCGAGGCCCGCGCCGACCTGCAGACAACCGATCTTGACCGCCTGCTGGCCGATGCCACGGCATTCAACCGAGTAGCCGGTGTCACGGGTGTGCTGATGTTCGATGGCAGCCGTTTCCTGCAGTACCTGGAAGGCCCGGAGGATGGCATCGATTCGGTGTACCAGCGCATCGCCAATGCGCGCAGCCATGGACAACTGAAGGTGCTGTGCCGCGCGCCGGTGGCGCAGCGGGCATTCCCGCGCTGGTCGATGGGGACCCGGCGCATTGATACAGAACTGCTGGTACAGATCGTCGACGCCTCATGGCCGGGCTTCGTGCTTGGCGGCGGTGGCTTCGAGCGCCTGCTGCAGGCCTGGACCGGCGCCGATGGCGAACTGGAGCCGGCCGCGGTCGCATTGGGTTCCTGACCCCACCTTGGCGGCCGGGCACCCGGGCCGTTAGGCTGTAGCCTTTCTGGCATGGATCTTCCCGGAGTGGCAAAGCGAATGAGTAGGTCGGCCATGCCCATGGCAGTACGCATGCGATTTCAGCCGTTGCATGGGATGCGGCGTTGAGCGCGCCGCTTGCGGCAGCAGCGTCGCCGCGCTTCGCGGTGATCGGGCTGGGCTACGTGGGCCTGCCACTGGCGGTGGCCTTCGGCCGGCACTGGCCGACGCTCGGCTTCGACATCGATGCTGATCGCATCGCCGAGCTCCGTGACGGCCAGGACCATACGCTGGAAATGGAGGCCGATGAGCTGGCCAGTGCGCAGCAGTTGCAGTACGGCAGCGATCCGGCTTTGCTCGATGCCTGCAATGTCTACATCGTTACCGTGCCGACCCCGATCGATGCCTATGAGCAGCCCGATCTGGAGCCGCTGCGTTCGGCGACGCGGCTGATCGCCAGCCACCTGCGTGCGGGTGACCTGGTGATCTACGAATCCACGGTGTACCCCGGCACCACCGAAGAGGTCTGCGTGCCGCTGCTGGAGCAGCTGTCCGGACTGCGCTTCAACGAAGACTTCTACTGTGGTTACAGCCCGGAGCGGGTCAGCCCCGGCGACCGACAGCGGCGCCTGGCCGATATCCGCAAGATCACCTCGGGGTCGACACCGGAAGTGGCTGCGGTGATTGATGGCCTGTACCAGCGCATCATCGCCGCCGGTACCTTCCCGGCGCCGTCGATGCGTGTGGCCGAAGCGGCCAAGGTGGTGGAGAACATCCAGCGTGACGTCAACATCGCGCTGGTCAATGAGCTGGCGCTGATCTTCGACCGGCTCGGCATCGACACCCAGGATGTGCTTGACGCCGCCGGCAGCAAGTGGAACTTCCTGCCGTTCCGGCCGGGCCTGGTCGGCGGCCACTGCATCGGCGTGGACCCGTACTACCTGCTGCACAAGTCCGAGAGCGTGGGTTACCACCCGGACCTGATCCACACCGCGCGGCAGGTCAACAACCGCGTCGGTGAGCACGTGGCGTCGCGTGTGCTGGCAATGCTGGCCGAACGCGGCCGCGCACCTGCGCAGTCGCGTATCCTGGTGCTGGGCGTGACCTTCAAGGAGGATTGCCCGGACCTGCGCAACAGCCGCGCGCTGGAACTGGCGCAGCGCCTGCGTGATGCCGGCGCACAGGTGGAGGTCAGCGACCCGTGGGTCGGCCCGGCGGCATTGGCCGACGCGGGCGTGCACTGGCTGGCCGAGCCGTTGGCGGGGAGTTACGACGCCGTAGTTCTGGCAGTGGCCCATGCCCGATTCAAAGCCATGGATGACGCCGCAATCCAGGCGCTGCTGGCGCCCGGCGGCATCGTCTACGACGTGAAATCGGCCTGGCCGCGCAACGTGGTTGACGGTCGCCTGTAAACGCCGGTGATGGCCGGCGCGGTAGACTCGCAGGCAGTTGCAACCAAGGAACGCCATGCACCGGTATATCGTCTACCTGCTCGCCATCCTGATGTTTCCCATCTGCCTGTGGTTGGCCACGATCTGGCCGGCCTGGTACTGGGGCGTCGGCCTGACTGCCGCGATGGTGGCGCTGGGGACCTGGGATCTGCTGCAGAAGCGCAGCACGCTGCGCCGCAACTATCCGGTGATGGCGCATTTCCGCTATGGCCTGGAATCAATCGGCCCGGAAATCCGCCAGTACTTCGTGCAGAGCGACCTGGAGGACGTGCCGTTCTCGCGCCAGCAGCGTGCGCTGATCTACCAGCGCGCAAAGAACGAAATGGACACGGTGCCGTTCGGTACCCTGCGCAGTACCTATGCGGTGGATTACGAGTGGATCAACCATTCGCTGGCTCCCACCTCCATTGCCAAGCATGATTTCCGCGTGCTGATTGGGCCGAACTGCGCCAAGCCTTATTCGGCCAGCGTGTTCAACATCTCGGCGATGAGCTTCGGTTCGCTCTCGGCCAACGCGATCCGCGCACTGAACGAAGGTGCGCGGCGCGGTAGCTTCTACCACGACACCGGCGAAGGTTCGATTTCGCCCTACCACCGCGAGATGGGCGGCGATCTGGTCTGGGAAATCGGCTCGGGCTACTTCGGCTGCCGTGACGAGAAGGGTGGTTTCAGCGAAGAGCGCTTCGTCGCCAACGCTACCCACGACCAGGTCAAGATGATCGAGATCAAGCTGTCGCAGGGTGCCAAGCCGGGCCACGGCGGCGTGCTGCCGGCACCAAAGGTGACCGCCGAAATATCGGTGACCCGTGGTGTTCCGATGGGCGTGGACTGCGTATCGCCGTCGCGTCACTCGGCATTCTCGACGCCGGTCGAACTGTTGCAGTTCGTGGCCCGGCTGCGCGAGCTGTCCGGTGGCAAGCCGGTCGGTTTCAAGCTGGCCATCGGCCACCCCTGGGAATGGTTCGGCATCGCCAAGGCGATGCAGGAAACCGGGCTGCTGCCGGACTTCATCGTGGTCGATGGTGCCGAGGGAGGCACCGGCGCGGCGCCGGCTGAATTCGTCGACCATGTCGGCGTACCGATGCATGAAGCACTGCTGCTGGTGCACAACACCCTGGTCGGCCTGGACCTGCGCGAGCGCATCCGCATCGGCGCCGCTGGCAAGATCACCAGTGCGTTCGACATCGCGCGCACCATCGCGCTGGGTGCCGACTGGTGCAATGCCGGCCGAGGCTTCATGTTCGCGCTGGGCTGCATCCAGTCGTTGAGCTGCCACACCGACAAATGCCCGACCGGCATCGCGACCCAGGACCCTGCGCGCTGGAAGCATCTGGATGCACCGGACAAGGCCACCCGTGTGTACAGCTATCACGAGCACACGCTGCATGCCTTGAAGGAACTGTTGTGCGCGGCGGGCCTGAACGATCCGGCCGAGCTGGGGCCGGAGCACATCCTGCGTCGCGTGTCGCCGGTGGAAATCCGTTCGCTGGCGTCGCTTTACCGCTACCTGGAACCGGGCGAGCTGCTGCACAAGGTGCCCGACCATGCGGTGTTCCATGCATTCTGGGCCGATGCGCGCAGCGACTCGTTCCAGCCGCCGCCGAAGATCCAGGCTCTGCGCGCCAGCAAGTCGCGGTAGCGTGATGTTGTAGAGCCGAGCCCATGCTCGGCTGCCTTGCTGTAGAGTCAAGCCATGCTTGACTGCCTTTCGATCAGTCATCGCGAGGTCGGAACGAAGAACAGCCGAGCATGGGCTCGGCTCTACGAGGAGATGTCATGCAGTTCAGGACCGGCACCATGGATGACGTGGCCATGTTGTGGGCGTTGCGCACGCGCTGCGTGCGCGAGACCTGCAGCAGCCATTACCCACCCGAGGTCATTGCACCGTGGTCGGCCTCGCCGCCACCGTCGCAGTATGCGCGGTTGCTGGGGCAGGGCGGTTGCGTGGTGGCCGAGGACGGGCAGGGTGGCCTGCTCGGCTTCGGCGTCTTTGATGTCGATGCCAATGAAGTCGATGCGTTGTTCGTCGATCCGGATCATGGCGGCCTGGGCATTGGCCGGGCGCTGATGCAGCGCCTGCTGGCGATGGCTGATCGTGAGCGCGAGGTGGTGCTGTCGGCCTCGCTCAACGCCGTGCCGTTCTATCAACGGCAGGGCTTTGTCAGCGTGGGTGAGGAAGCCTATGCACATCCCAGCGGTGTGGCGTTGGCCTCGGTGAGCATGCGCAGGCCGTGGTGATGTGCCGTCGAGCATGGGCTCGACGCTACACGGCAGGCGTCACCGCCCGGCCAACCAACCGATCACGCCCTCGGCGGCACGCCGGCCACTGGCGTAGCACGCGGTCAGCAGGTAGCCGCCGGTGGGGGCCTCCCAGTCCAGCATTTCACCGGCGCAGAACACGCCAGGAACGGCCCGCAGCATCAGGCCATCATCCAGCGCATCCAGGCGCACGCCACCGGCGGTGCTGATCACCTCGGCCATCGGCCTTGGGCGCAGCAGGCGCAGCGGCAGGTGCTTGAGCGTGGCGGCCACAGCCGGCAGGTCGTTGCCGGCCTCCCTGCCAAGAATCTCGAACACGAGTGCGGCCTTCACCGCATCCAGACCCGCCTGGCGGCGCAGGTGCTCGCCGAAGCTTCGGCCCTTGCGCGGACGTGACAGGTCGGCCAGCAGGCGCGCCTCGTCGCGACCCGGCACCAGGTCCAGCCACAGCATTGCGTGGCCATCGCGGTTGATGGTCTCGCGCAGGTCGGCGGCCAACGCGTAGACCAGGCTGCCTTCAATGCCGTATTCGCTGGCCACGCACTCGCCTTGCAGCGACCGCGGTTGTCCAGCCAGGTCGATCCAGTGCGCGACCACCGGCCTCAATGGTGCGCCGGCATTGCGCTGGGCAAAGAACGGCGTCCAGTCCACGTCGAAGCCACAATTGGCTGACTGCAGCGGCGCGATGTCCACGCCACGCGCCTGCAGTGGCACGACCCAGGCGCCGTCGCTGCCCAGCTGCGGCCAACTGCCGCCGCCCATCGCCAGTACCGTGGCATCGGGGTGCACATCGATTTCCCCCGCCTCAGTGGCAAAGCGCAGGGCGCCGTCGTCGCTCCAGCCGATCCAACGGTGGTTGGCATGCAGGCGCACACCCTGATCCTTCAACCGGCGCACCCAGCCGCGCAGCAGCGGCGCCGCCTTGCGGTCGACCGGGAACACGCGGCCGGAGCTGCCCACATAGGTTTCCACGCCCAGGCCAGCGGCCCAGTCACGCAGTGCCTGTGCGTCGAAGCCGTCCAGCCAGCTGCCGACCACAGCGGCCTGCTCGCGGTAGCGGCTGTCGAACAACGGCCGCGGATCGGAATGGGTGAGGTTGAGCCCGCCCTTACCGGCGATCAGGAACTTGCGGCCAGGCGACCCCTTGGCCTCGTACAGGTCGACCTCCAGCCCAGCGGCACGCAGGCGTTCGGCGGCGAACAGGCCGGCCGGGCCGCCGCCAATGACGACGACCCGATGGGGCATGGCGGCATTACGGTTTGACATCGAGCAGCTCGACGTCGAACACCAGCGACGAGCCCGCCGGAATCGGGCCGACCTTGCGGTCCCCGTAACCGTAGTCCGGCGGAATCATCAGCGTGCGCTTGCCGCCGACCTTCATGCCGGCCACGCCCTCGTCCCAGCCGCGGATGACCTGGCCGGCGCCGAGCGCGAAGGTGAACGGCTCGCCGTGCTTGAAGGAGCTGTCAAAGGTCTTGCCGTGCCTGGTCTCGGTACGGTTGTCGTAGATCCAGCCGGTGTAGTGCACCGTGACCTTGCTGCCGGCGATGGCTTCGGCGCCGGTGCCGGGCACGGTATCGATCCGCTCGAAGGTGGTCAGCGTGCCGCCGGGCGGCGGGCCGGATGGTTCGGTCGAGCAGCCAGCGGCGGCGAGGGACAGCAGCAGGGGAAGCAGCAGGCGGCGCATCGGGCGTCTCCAGAAGGGCGCGGGGCGAGGGCGGCAAGGGTAGCGCATCGGCGCCGGGTATCATGGGGCCATGGCAAAACTCCTGCTCAATCTGCGCAATGTCGGCGACGACGAATATGCCGATGTCTGCACGCTGCTCGATCAGCACGGCATCGCCTGGTATCGCACCGAACCCAGCCCGTGGGGCATTTCCAATGGTGGCCTGTGGCTGCGCGACGACGCTGATCATCCGCGTGGGAAGGCGCTGATGGCGGAGTACCAGGCGGCGCGCGGCGTGCGCGTGCGGGCTGAACGCGAGCAGGCATTGCGCGAGGGGACGGCGGAGACATTTGGCAGCCTGTTCCGGCGCCGGCCGGCCTATGTGGTGCTGGTGCTGCTGGCGATGGCCGGCGCGGCGGCGCTGGTGCTGCTGCCGTTCCTGCTGTTGCGGGGGTAACGGGTTTCGGCCGGGTTGCACCCGGCACCCGCAGAGGCAACGGCAACGTCAGAAGCGGGTTTCCGTGGGATGGCGCGGCGGTGTGGGCAGGCGGGTCATGCCGTAAACCCATCTTTGGGGGCCAGATCAAACGGTCCCGCCTACCCAAACCGCCACGCTTCTGACAGTTCCCGCGATCTGAAGTTGATCCACGCCATCCGTGGATGAACGGGTAAATCTGACCCTGGGGCGGTCTGGCGCTAAAATGGCGGGATGATCGCCAATACCGCTGCCTATCATTTCGCCGTCATCGACGCTCCCCAGGCCCTGTGCGACCAGCTGCTGGCCCGTGCCGGGACGGCGCAGCTGCGCGGCACGATCCTGGTGGCCGGCGAGGGGCTGAACCTGTTCCTGGCGGGGGCGCCGGAGGCGGTCGAGGGCTTCTATGCAGCGCTGCGTGCCGATGCGCGTTTCGCCGGCATGCGGGTCAAGACCAGCCTGAGCGAGCACCAGCCGTTCGCGCGGCTGAAGGCCAAGGTCAAGGACGAGATCATCAGCTTCCGTCGCGATGACGGCCAGCCGTTGGACTATCCGCGCGCACCGTCGGTCGATCCGGCCACCGTGCAGCGTTGGCTGCGGCAGGGGCATGACGATGCCGGCAAGCCGGTGGTGATGCTCGATACCCGCAACCTGCAGGAAGTGGAGTACGGCACCTTCAAGGATGCGCTGGTGTTGCCCATCCGCAAGTTCACCGACCTGCCCGAGGCGCTGGCGCCGCATCGCGATGCGCTGCGGGACAACACCGTGGTCAGTTTCTGCACCGGCGGCATCCGCTGCGAGAAGGCCGCGCTGTGGATGGTCAATGACGGCATGGACAATGTGCTGCAGCTCGATGGCGGCATCCTCGGCTACTTCGAGGAGGTGGGTGGCGAAGGCTACGAAGGCCGCTGCTTCGTGTTCGATGAGCGCGTGGCGCTGGATGCCGAGCTGAAGCCGATGGTCGACCAGCCGCTGCCCGAACCGCGCCCCAGCGCGTTCTGACTGCATTTCTGTAGAGCCGAGCCCATGCTCGGCCGCTGTTGGTCGACGAAAGGCAGCCGAGCATGGGCTCGGCTCCACGATCCGGTGGGCGCTGAACCTGCCCTACGGGAATCAGCATCCCGCCACCGTCACTGGCCGCTGCGCCCGTCCGCCCCCATGCAGGGGTGATCCTGTGACGGAAAACCGCCTGATGATCCCGTTGTCGATCCTTGACCTGGCCCCGGTCTGCGAGGGCAGTGACACCACCGCCGCCTTCGCCAACATGCTGGAACTGGCGCAGCATGCCGATGCGCTGGGCTACCGCCGCTACTGGCTGGCCGAACACCACAACATGCCCGGCATCGCCAGTGCCGCCACCGCCGTGCTGATCGGCCATGTTGCCGGTGGCACCCGGCGCATCCGTGTCGGCGCGGGCGGCATCATGCTGCCCAATCATGCCCCGCTGCAGGTGGCCGAGCAGTTCGGAACGCTGGCCTCGCTGTATCCGGACCGCATCGACCTTGGCCTGGGCCGTGCGCCGGGCACCGATCAGCCGACCGCGCGTGCACTGCGCCGCTATTTCGATAGCGCCGACCAGTTCCCACAGGACGTGCGCGAGCTGCTGCACTACTTCGAGCCGGTCCAGCCTGGACAGGCGGTGCAGGCCGTTCCGGGGGGTGGCCTGCGGGTCCCGACCTGGATCCTCGGTTCAAGCCTGTTTGGCGCACGCATGGCCGCCTCGATGGGCCTGCCGTATGCATTCGCCTCGCATTTCGCGCCGGACGTGATGGACGAAGCGCTGGCGGTGTACCGCCGCGAATTCCGCCCCTCGGCCACGTTGAAGCAGCCGCACGCGATGCTGGCCCTGAACGTTGTTGCCAGCGACAGCGAGGCCGAGTCGCGTCGCCTGTTCACCAGCCAACAGCAGAGTTTCGTCAACCTGCGCCGCGGCCGGCCGGGCAAGATCCCGCCGCCGATCGACGACATTGAAGCCTTCTGGGAGCCGCACGAAAAGCTCGGCGTGGAACGGGCCCTGGCCTGCACTGTACTGGGCGATCCGCAGCAGGTGGCCGAGGGTATCGCCGCTTTCGTTGAGCGGCACAAGCCTGACGAGCTGATGCTCACTGCCAACCTGTATGACCACCGTGCGCGCCTGCGTTCCTTCGAGCTGGCGATGAACGCCTGGCATGGCCGCCACGCGGGCTGAACAATCGCGTCACGGCCCGTTGCGGCCGATCCGCGTCTGATGGGAGCTCCCCTTTCTGGAGTTCCCACCATGGCCGAGACCCGTGCCGAACACATTGCCCAGCTGGCTGAACTGATCAAGGACGTGGAGGTGGCGATGTTCACCACCACCGGCGTCGACGGGCGGCTCTACAGCCGGCCGTTGGCCACCCAGCAGGTCGCCTTCGACGGTGACCTGTGGTTCGTGATCACCGCCGACAGCCCGAAGGTGGCTGAGATCGCGCTCGACCCGCGCGTCAATGTGGCCTATGCCTCGCCATCGAAGAACACCTATGTGTCTGTGGCGGGGCGGGCGCGGGTTGTCGATGATCGCGCGAAGATCGAAGAGCTGTGGTCGCCGGCGATGAAGCTGTTCTTCCCCGCCGGCAAGGAAGACCCCAACCTTCGGCTGATCCACGTGCGCGCCGATAGCGCCGAATACTGGGATGGCCCGGGCACCTTGCTGGGCAAGGCATTGAACTTCGTGCTGTCGGCGGTGCAGGACGATCCGGCACCGCTGGCGGACAACGGATTCGTCGACCTTCGGTGATTGCCGCATCCACGCGTTGCGTGGATCTAGCGGATGCCGGTAGTGCCGGCCGTTGGCCGGCGACCCTGGAAACGTGGCAGCCGGTCATCGGCCGGCTCTACCGGATGCCGCTTCAGAACCAGCGCTGGAAAAGTTCCACTGTATAGCCCACCAGCTGCCCCGAACTGAAGCCGAAGAACGCGATCGCCACCAGCGCTGCGATCCAGTTGAACAGCATCAATGCACCATCGCGCTCCAGCAGCGCCAGCGAGAACAGCAGCAGCTGGAAGCCGAACAGGAAGTTGGTGAACGGAATCGGCAATGACAGCAGGATGCCCAGCAGCACCAGCAGCAGGCCGCTGAAGGCGTGCGCGGGCAGCGGTGTCAGCAACTGCGGCAGGCGAGGTTTCAGCATCCTGTCCAGCCGCCGCAACGGGCGATCGATACGGTCCAGGAAGCGGTGCATGGTGCCGCGCTTCGGCCCGCGTCGGGCAATGAAACCCGGCAGCCAGGGCCGGCGCAGGCAACACAGCATCTGCAGTCCGATCAGGACCACGAGTGGGCCGCTGACCGCACCCCCCATGCCCGGGATCGGGATGAACGAGGGCAGGATCGCCACGAACAGGAACACGCCAAACGCGCTCTGCTGCAGGTTGCTGAGGATCTGGCCAAGCGGCATGTGCTCGGCAGGATCGCCGGAGGCGAACATCTCCAGCAGGGTGCGGATGCCCTCGTTGCGGTAGGTCGGGCGCTGCGCGCCCTGGCCCTGGCCGGCCTCAGGCGGTGAGCTCATCGGCCTGCTCGTCGGATAACGTGCGCAGCAGCAGCTTGTCCACCCGCGCGCCGTCCAGGTCGACCACCTCGAAGCGCCAGCCGGCCCAGTCGAAGTACTCGCCTGCGTGCGGGATGCGGCCGAAGTAATGGATGCACATGCCGGCCAGCGTGTAGTAGTCGCCATCCTCGGCATCGGGCAGGTCGTTGCTTCCGATCAGCTCGCGCAGGTCCTCGATCGGCAGCGAGCCGTCGACCAGCAGCGAGCCGTCCTCGCGGGTCACCACCAGTGCGTCTTCATCGGCATTCTCCACCGCCTGCAGGCGGCCAACCACGGCGCCCATCAGGTCGCTGATGGTCACCAGGCCCTGGATCTCGCCGTACTCGTCCACCACCAGCGCCATCGACTGCTGCTCCTCGCGGAAGATCTCCAGCAGCTTCATCGCGTGGGTCGATTCGGACACGTACAGCGGTTCGCGCAGGGTCTGGAACAGCGCGTTGTCGCCGCGCGCCATGCGCGTGGCCAGCGATTTCAGCTCCAGCACGCCGACCACGTCCATGTCGTTGTCGCGGTACACCGGGTACCGCGAGAACTCGTGCTCGGCCATGATGTCCAGATTGCGCTCCAGCCCGGCCTGGGTGTCGAGCCAGGCAATGCGGTTGCGCGGGGTCATCAGGCTGTCGGCGGTGCGGTCGCCCAGGCGCATGACGCGGTTCATCATGTCGCGCTCGTGGGCGTCGATCACGCCAGCTTCGTGGCTCTCGGCCACCAGCATCCGGATCTCTTCTTCAGTCACCTGCGCGGCCTCGTCCTTGCCCAGGCCCAGCACCTTCAGTACCAGCTGGGTGGTCTTGGACAGGAGCCAGACGAAGGGCAGGGCCAGCCTGGCCAGCCAGCTCATCGGCATCGCGACCAGGCCGGCAATGGCCTCGGAGCGGGTAAGGGCCAGACGCTTGGGCACCAGTTCGCCGAAGATCAGCGTGATGAAGGTGATCAGCGAGACCGCCAGGGCGGTGCCCACTTCGCGCGCGTACGCAAAGCCGGGCATCAGGCCCTGCAGCCAGCCGGCGATCGCGTCGCCGATCGCATCACCACCGAGGTAGCCGGTCAGCACGCCGATCACGGTGATGCCGATCTGCACGGTGGACAGGAAGCTCTCCGGCTTCTCCGAAAGCTCCAGCGCCTTGGCGGCGCGCTTGGAGGTGGCGGCCATCTGCTTCAGGCGGCTCTTGCGCGAGGTCATGACCGACATCTCGGACATGGCGAAGAAGCCGTTCAGTAGAACCAGCGCGAAGACAATCAGGATCATTTCAAACACGGGCGTCGTCCCCGGTTGGTGGCAGGGAGGGCGGGTGCTTGCGATGGCGGCTGGCGCTCAGGAACAGGGTCCGGCGCGGCGCAGGGGGATAAGGGTCGTCGTCCATAAGGTGCGCCCGGAGGCGCGCTGGCATCTTAGCAAAGGGGCGTGGCAGGGTGGCAACCGCCTGTTCAGGTTGGGGGTCCCAGAGCCCGGAAAGGGCGCGGGGATACCCGTGATGGTCATCTAGCCGTCATAATTCGCTCTGGTGCCGTCCTTCCCGCGACGGCTGACAGGTTTCTCAATGTTCTCTCTGCAGACCATTTTCGGTTCCGGCAAACAGTTCTACACCCTGCTCGATGAGGCTGCCGTCGCGGCTTCCGATGCCGCCAAGGCGCTGCATTCCATGCTGCGCGAGGCCGACCGCCAGCCCGCGCTGGACGCCTTCAAGCTGGCCCGCCTGCGCGAACGCGCGGCCTCGGACAAGATCAGCCAGGCGCTGGTGGACAGCTTCATGACCCCGATCGAGCGCGAAGACATCGAAGCGCTGGGTTCGGCCCTGTACAAGATTCCGAAGCAGATCGAGAAGTTCGCCGATCGCTATTCGCTGGCCACGACCCACCTGGAGCACATCGACTTCGCGCCGCGCGCGGCGATGCTGGAACAGGCCGCCGGCGTGGTGGTGGAGATGGTGGCCGACCTGCGCCACATGAACCTGGACCGGATGACCGCGCTGAACGAGAAGCTGCGCTCACTGGAGAACGAGGCCGACCGCCTGATGCTCGAGCTGTACCGCGACATCTACTCCGGTCGCCTGGACAACCTGCAGATGTTCCTGCTGAAGGAATTCTTCGAGATTCTGGAAAAGGCCATCGACCGTTGCCGCGAGGCCGGCGTGGTGGCGTACCAGATCGTGTTGAAGAACAGCTGACGGACGCCGCCGCATGTTGACCCTTGTCCTGGTGGTGATCCTGGCCGCGCTCGTCTTCGAGTTCATCAACGGCTTCCACGACACTGCCAACTCCATTGCCACCGTAGTGGCGACCAAGGTGCTCTCGCCCGGCTGGGCGGTGATGCTGGCCGCCTTCATGAACCTCATCGGTGCGCTGACCGGTACGGCGGTGGCGCTGACCATCGCCTCGGGCCTGCTCAACACCAACGTGGTCGAGGTTACTCCGCAGGTGATCCTGTGCGCCCTGCTGGGCGGCATCATCTGGAACCTGATCACCTGGTGGAAGGGCCTGCCGTCCTCGTCCTCGCACGCCCTGATCGGTGGCCTCTGTGGTGCCGGCCTGGCCGCGGCCCACAACAACTGGGACGCGCTGATCTGGTCGGAGCGCCTGGGCAGCTGGGCGCAGAACAAGGGCCTGCTGTGGAAGGTGTTCGTGCCGATGATCACCTCGCCGATCGCCGGCTTCCTGCTCGGCATCGTGGTGATGGTGCTGCTGTGGGCGCTGATCGCCGGCCTGGCCAAGATCGGTGGCGCCATCGGCCGCCTGGCCCGTCCGCGCATCGTCAATGCCTTCTTCGGCAAGGCGCAGATCGCCTCGGCGGCCTACATGGGCTTCGCCCACGGCCACAACGACGCGCAGAAGACCATGGGCATCATCGCGATGACCCTGATTGGTGCCGAAGCCACCGGCGCACTGAACGATCTGCCGTCCTGGCTGGCCTTCATGCACCCGGACGCGCACGCCGGTGACGGCATCGCCATGTGGATCGTACTCACCTGTGCGGTGGTGATGGCTGCCGGTACCGCCTCGGGTGGCTGGAAGATCATCAAGACCCTGGGCCACAAGATGGTCAAGCTGCACCCGATCCACGGCTTCGCCGCAGAGACCAGCTCGGCCACCATCCTGACCCTGGCCGCCCACTTCGGCATGCCCGTCTCGACCACGCACAGCATCTCCACCGCGATCATGGGCGTCGGTTTCGCCAAGAACCCGCGCTCGCTGAAGTTCGGCGTGATCGAGCGCATCGTCTGGGCCTGGATCCTGACCATTCCCGCGGCAGGCGGCTGTGCGTACCTGATCCTGAAGCTGTTCGAGCTGTTCGGCTGGACCTGATCGCCACGCCAAGGTGCACACGAAAAAGCCCGCCGACTACCGGCGGGCTTTTTTCATGGGAGAAACAATGCTTCTGCATCAACAGCAGACGATCGACCACGCCCCACAAGCGCCCGGAAACTGTCAGCGGCGGGGTGGGGTGGGGTTGCAGGACCGTTGGCGCCATGGATGGCGCCATCGAGCCCCCATGGACGGGTTCACGGCGTGTCCTGCAACCCCACCCCACCTCGCCAGCCCTCAGGAAGCCAGCTTTTGCAGTTGCAGTTGCCGTTGCAGTCAGCGGGTGCCGGGCCGCAGGCCCGGCCGAACCCCTCAATTACGCTGGAACAGCGCCTGCACATCCTTCCGGAACGCCGCCTGGCTGTCCGCCCGGCTGTAGAACATGTGCCCGCCCGGGTAGCTCCGCACCTGCACCCGGTCCGGATTGCTGCCCATCGTCGGCATCTGGTCCACGGTCAGGATCGAACCCATGAACGGGCACGACAGGTCATTCCAGCCATGCACGATCAGCACCTGCAGGTTCGGGTCGATCGCCACGGCCTGGCGCAGCTGGGTCACCGCGCCATCGCGCAGCTCGCCATTGCGGTCCCACAGCCGGTTCACGTCGTAGTTCAGCGCCTGGTACCGCGCATCCACCTTCCAGCCGACCACGCGCGTCACGAAGTCGACCATCGCCGTGGTGGTCGGCGCAATGATGCTGTCCAGCAGCGGATCGTTGGCGCGCTGCTCCGGATCGTTCGGGAATGGATCGAACGCGGTCACGTTGGAATCGTAGCGGCTGCCCAGCGTGCCCTTGTCGCGGAACACTTCACGCAGGTAGGCCTGGGTTTCCAGCCGGCCACCGGCACGGCGCACGAACTGCGGGTCCAGCCCGGTCAGTTCGGTCACCCGGCGCAGCATTGCCTCGGTCGCCTGCGGATCGCTGCGGCCCTTCATCAACGCGGTGGCGTAGTCGCCACGGGTGTACTCCACCACGTCGCGCATCGCTGCATCGGTCAGCTTGCCCTGGCGCTCCAGGTGCGCGGCGGCGATCGACGGCAGGGTCTGCATCCACGCCATCGGCGAGACATCGGCGTTGTCTTCCAGGGTCGGGCTCAGGTACGGCGAGACCAGTACCAGGCCGTTCATCGCAACTCCCAGCCGGGTCTGCAGGTAGTGGGTGATGCGCGGGCCACGGTAGCCGCCGTAGCTCTCGCCGGTCAGGTACTTGCGCGACGCCATGCGCTGGTTGCGCAGCAGCCAGTCGTAGATCGAGCGTGACAGGTATTCGATGTCGGCGCTGGGGTTGTACAGCGCCTTCTTCGCTTCGTCGTCGCCGATGCGCGCGCGGCTGAAGCCGGTGCCGACCGGATCGATGAACACCAGATCGGTGAAGTCCAGCCAGGTGCCGGGGTTGTCGTGCAGCGTGGCCGGCGCCGACGCGCTGTCACCCTCGGAGCCGAAGGTCACCACCTTGGGCCCGATCGCGCCCATGTTGAGGTAGACCGACGATGCACCGGGGCCGCCATTGAGCGCGAAGGTCACCGGCCGGTCCTTGCCCGGCATCGTGTAGGCGGTGAACACCACGTCGGCAATCACCTTGCCCTTGGCATCGCGTACCGGCAGGGTGCCGACGGTGGCGGTGTAGTCCAGGGTGCGGCCGGCCAGGCGCATGCTCTGGCGGGCCGAGGCGTCTGCGGGCAACGCAGGTGCCTCGGTCTTGTCGTCTTTCGGATCGGGCTTGGCGTCGGCATCAGGCGCGGCCAGCACGCTGGCTGGGGCGATGAGCAGGCCGACGCAGAGCGCGGCAGTGTGCAACAGAGACTTCATGGCACCGGCTGGGCAGCGGAAGGGGATTCCGATGCTAGGCCGGTGGCGGCCCTTGCCGTATGTGTCCAAAGACATGGCCCCGGCGTTGCGGCCGCGATTGGCCAGCTTGGGTCAAGCGGGCAGGGCGGCTGCCGCTTTGTCATCGGCAAGCAGGCCGTAGACGGCCGAGTCGGCCAGTTCCCCCTGGATGCGCCAGCGCTGGCGCAGCACTCCCTCGCGGCGGAAGCCCAGGCGTTCGAGCACGTGCGCGGAGGGTGCGTTGCGCGGGTCGATCTCGGCTTCCACGCGGTGCAGGTGGAGGGTGCCGAACAGGTAGGCCAGTACCTGCTGCAGGGCCTCGTGCATGTAGCCCTGGCCCTGGCGATCCGGTGCCAGCAGGTAGCCGATCTCGGCGCGGGCTGCAGTGCGGTCCACTGCAAACACCACGCAGATGCCCAGCAGTGGACCTTCCAGTGATTCGCGCACGGCCAGCTTCAGCTGGGTACCGATGGCATGGGCTGCGAGATCATCGTCGATCTGCTCGCGCGCCTCGGCCTGTCGCGTCCAGGCCGGATGATTCCACCAGCGCATCACATCGGGATTGGACTGCAGCGTAAACAGCGCGGCGGCGTCGTCACGGCGGATCGGGCTCAGGACCAGCCGTGCACTGTGCAGCGGCAGGTCGGGGAACAGCAGCGAGTGGCTGGCCAATACGGTGGTCCACGCGGATGGACGCGCATTATGGCGCCGCCGGGTTTGCCGATGGGGGCGGAATGCCCGGGGCGGATGGGGTCGGATCCCTTTCCCGGCGGGAAACGGATCCGACCCCGCGAGGGATCAGACTTCCAGCGAAGCCAGGTCGCCCTTCGACTCCAGCCAGCCCTTGCGGTCGGACGCGCGCTTCTTGGCCAGCAGCATGTCCATCAGCGAGCGGGTCTGCTCGCCATCGTCCACGGTCAGCTGTACCAGGCGGCGCGTATCCGGGTGGATGGTCGACTCGCGCAGCTGCGGCGGATTCATCTCGCCCAGGCCCTTGAAGCGGGTCACGTTGATGGCGCCCTTGATCTTCTCGCGTTCGATCTTGTCCAGCATCGAGCGCTTTTCTTCTTCGTCCAAGGCATAGAACACCTGCTTGCCTACGTCGATGCGGAACAGCGGCGGCATCGCCACGAACACGTGGCCGGCATCGACCAGCGCCGGGAAGTGCTTCAGGAACAGCGCGGTCAGCAGCGTTGCGATGTGCAGGCCGTCGGAGTCCGCGTCGGCCAGGATGATCACCTTGCCGTAGCGCAGGCCGCTGATGTCGTCCTTCCCCGGATCGCAGCCGATGGCGATGGCCAGGTTGTGTACTTCCTCCGAGGCCAGCACGCTGTTGGACGAGACTTCCCAGGTGTTCAGGATCTTGCCACGCAGCGGCATGATCGCCTGGAAATCCTTGTCGCGGGCCTGCTTGGCGCTGCCGCCTGCCGAGTCACCTTCCACCAGGAACAGCTCGGTGCGCGACAGGTCCTGGCTGATGCAGTCTGCCAACTTGCCGGGCAGGGCCGGGCCCTGGGTGACCTTCTTGCGGACGACCAGCTTCTCGGTCTTCAGGCGCGCGCTGGCACGCTCGATGGCGATCTGCGCGATCTTCTCGCCCAGCTCCACATTCTGGTTGAGCAGCAGGCTGAAGGCATCATGGGCGGCACCTTCGATGAAGCCGGCCGCCTGGCGCGAGGACAGGCGCTCCTTGGTCTGGCCGCTGAACTGCGGGTCGGTCATCTTCAGCGACAGCACGAACGACACGCGGTCCCACACGTCTTCCGGGGCCAGCTTGACGCCACGCGGCAGCAGGTTGCGGAAGTCGCAGAACTCGCGCAGCGCCTCGGTCAGGCCGGTACGCAGGCCGTTGACGTGGGTGCCGTGCTGGGCGGTGGGGATCAGGTTGACGTAGCTTTCCTGCACCAGCTCGCCTTCCGGCAGCCAGGCCACTGCCCAGTCCACGACCTCGGTGTCCTTCTTCAGGCTGCCGACGAACAGCTCGGCCGGCAGCATCTCGCGATCGCCCAGCTCCAGCTTCAGGTAATCGCGCAGGCCGTCTTCGTAGTACCAGGTATCGACTTCACCGGTGGCTTCATCGGTCAGCTTCACAGTCAGGCCCGGGCACAGCACGGCCTTGGCGCGCAGCAGGTGCTTGAGCGCGCGCACCGCGAACTTCGGCGTATCGAAGTACTTCGGGTCCGGCCAGAAGCGCACGCGGGTACCGGTGTTCTTCTTGCCGACGCTGCCGACCACTTCCAGCGGCGTGGCACGGTCGCCGTTGCGGAAGGTGATGCGGTGTTCGGCACCGTCGCGCTTGATGTGCACCTCCACCAGGGTCGACAGCGCATTGACCACGCTGACGCCGACGCCGTGCAGGCCGCCGGAGAAGGTGTAGTTGTTGTTGCTGAACTTGCCGCCTGCGTGCAGGCGGGTGAGGATCAGCTCGACACCCGGGATCTTCTCCTCCGGATGGATGTCCACTGGCATGCCGCGGCCGTCATCGCTGACCTCCACGCTGCCGTCCTTGTACAGGGTGATCTCGATCGAACGGGCGTGGCCGGCGAGGGCTTCGTCCACCGAGTTGTCGATCACTTCCTGCGCCAGGTGGTTCGGGCGCGCGGTGTCGGTATACATGCCGGGACGGCGCTTGACCGGGTCAAGGCCGGACAGGACTTCAATATCGGCGGCGTTATAACGGGCGTTCATCTGTCTTCGAAAGCTTGGAGCGACGGGCAAGTGTGGGGTCTGGCACGGGATTTTGCACGCCTGCGGTTCAGTCTCGGCGACGCAGAGGGGGTAAAATGGCAGCCGCTGGAATCTGAACGCCGGCGCTCCGTTGGATCAGAACGTCCAAGCCATACCGCGAGGAGGACTCCATGAAGAAGTTGCTGACCATTGCGATCCTGGCCGCTGCCGCTGTTGCAGTGCCGCTGGTGGTGGCGCAGAACGCCGGCCAGTCGGCCCCGCAACAGGGTGATCAGGCCGACAAGGCCCAGGCCGAGGCCGATGCCAAGGCCAAGCGCCGGGCCCAGGCCAATGCCCAGATGAAGGCGCAGGGCCAGCCGGCCCCGCAGCAGGAAGAGGAAGAGGAAGCGCGCAAGAAGCGCTGATCCCGCGGCCTGCCAGGCGCCCTTGCGACAAGGGTTGCGCTCCGGAACGCCCCGCTCAGCGGGGCGTTTCTTTTTAGGAACGTGGCGTCAGCCTCTTGGGTTGGCGGCCATCAATCTGTAAACTATGGCTTTCCGGGAGTAAGTGCGTGTCCACCCTTTGCGAATGGGCTGGAGCGGCCAAGCGTGGCTTCCAGCAAGGCGGGTCGCAGGTGACGGTCGATTTGGCCGGCACGGCCGCCCCGACCTCGCACGATGGTTCCGGTCCGGCGCCTGCCGCCGCACGGATCCGCACCTCCCTCGCTGCTACAGCGAACCGGAAAACCCCCTCTGAGCACCATGCCCGCCCTCCGGGTGCGCGTGGTGCTGCCGTTTTCCATTTCCAGACAGGATGCTTGCAGCCATGACTCCCTTGATTTTCGTAACCGGCGGCGTGGTGTCCTCGCTCGGCAAAGGCATTGCCGCCGCGTCGCTGGCCGCCATTCTCGAAGCCCGTGGCCTGAAGGTCACGATGATGAAGCTCGACCCGTACATCAACGTCGACCCGGGCACCATGAGCCCGTTCCAGCACGGTGAGGTCTATGTCACCGACGACGGCGCGGAGACCGACCTCGACCTGGGCCACTACGAGCGCTTCGTGCGAACCCGCCTCAGCCGCAAGAACTCGGTCACCACCGGCCGCATCTACGAGAACGTGATCCGCAAGGAGCGCCGCGGCGACTACCTGGGCGCGACCGTGCAGGTCATTCCGCACATCACCGACGAGATCCGTCGCTGCATCGACGAAGCCACCGAAGGCTACGACGTGGCACTGGTCGAGATCGGCGGCACCGTGGGCGACATCGAGTCGCTGCCGTTCCTGGAGGCGATCCGCCAGGTGCGCACCGAACGTGGCCCGGAGAAGGCGCTGTTCATGCACCTCACCCTGGTGCCGTACATCGGCGCCGCCGGTGAGCTGAAGACCAAGCCGACCCAGCACTCGGTGAAGGAGCTGCGCTCGATCGGCATCCAGCCGGACGTGCTGCTGTGCCGCTCCGAGCAGGCGGTGCCGGATTCGGAGCGCCGCAAGATCGCCCAGTTCACCAACGTTTCCGAGCGTGCGGTGATCAGCGTGCCGGACGTGGACGTGCTGTACCGCATCCCGTCCGGCCTGCATGCACAGGGCCTGGACGAAATCGTGGTGAACCAGCTGAAGCTGGCCGACAAGGCCGGTCCGGTCGATCTGTCGATGTGGGAAGACGCGGTCGATGCGACCCTGCACCCGCTGGACGAAGTGACCATCGCCGTGGTCGGCAAGTACGTCGATCACCAGGACGCCTACAAGTCGGTCGGCGAAGCACTGAAGCACGGCGGCCTGCGCCAGCGCACCAAGGTCAACCTGAAGTGGCTGGAAGCACAGGACCTGGAAGGCACCGACATGGCCGCACTGGCCGATGTCGACGGCATCCTGGTGCCGGGTGGCTTCGGTGATCGTGGTTTCGAAGGCAAGGTGCTGACCTCGAAGTTCGCCCGCGAGCAGCAGGTGCCGTACTTCGGCATCTGCTACGGCATGCAGGCGGCGGTGGTCGATTACGCGCGCAACGTGGTCGGGCTGGAAGGTGCCAACAGCACCGAGAACGATCGCCAGTCGCCGAACCCGGTGATCGGCCTGATCACCGAATGGCGCACCGCCAGCGGCGATGTCGAGAAGCGTGACGACAAGAGCGACCTCGGCGGCACGATGCGCCTGGGCCTGCAGGAGCAGCGCCTGAAGCCGGGCACGCTGGCCCGCGAGCTGTACGGCAAGGACGTGGTCGCCGAGCGCCACCGCCACCGCTACGAGTTCAACAACCGCTACCGCACCCAGCTGGAAGATGCGGGCCTGGTGATCGCCGGCAAGTCGATGGACGACACCCTGGTGGAAGTGGTCGAGCTGCCGCGCGACGCCCACCCGTGGTTCCTGGCCTGCCAGGCGCACCCGGAATTCCTGTCCACGCCGCGTGACGGCCATCCGCTGTTCATCGGTTTCATCCGTGCCGCGCGCGAGCGCAAGGCCGGCGGCAAGCTGCTTTCCGAAGCGCGCGCCTGACTTGTGAATGGGGGCTTCGGCCCCCATCCTGCATGCTTCAACCCCCAGCGCACCGGCCTGTCCGGTGCTGCGGACAACAAGGAAACGCCATGAAACTGTGTGGATTCGAGGTCGGGCTGGACCAGCCCCTGTTCCTGATCGCCGGCCCCTGCGTGATCGAGTCGATGCAGCTGCAGCTCGATACCGCCGGCAAGCTGAAGGAGATTACCGACAAGCTCGGCGTCAACTTCATCTTCAAGTCCAGCTTCGACAAGGCCAACCGCACTTCGGGTACCGCCTTCCGCGGCCCGGGCATGGAAGAGGGCCTGAAGGTCCTGGCCGAGGTCAGGAAGCAGATCGGCGTGCCGGTGCTGACCGACGTCCACGAGTACACCCCGATGGACGAAGTGGCCTCGGTGGTGGATGTGCTGCAGACCCCGGCGTTCCTGGTCCGCCAGACCGACTTCATCCGCAAGGTGTGCTCGGCCGGCAAGCCGGTCAACATCAAGAAGGGCCAGTTCCTGGCGCCGTGGGACATGAAGCCGGTCGTGGAGAAGGCCAAGGCCACCGGCAACGAGCAGATCATGGTCTGCGAGCGCGGTGCCAGCTTCGGCTACAACAACCTGGTCAGCGACATGCGTTCGCTGGCGGTGATGCGCGAGACCGGTTGCCCGGTGGTGTTCGACGCCACCCATTCGGTGCAGCTGCCGGGCGGGCAGGGCACCAGTTCCGGTGGCCAGCGTGAGCACGTGCCGGTGCTGGCCCGTGCCGCCGTGGCGGTGGGTATCTCCGGCCTGTTCGCCGAGACTCATCCGGACCCGTCCAAGGCGCTGTCCGATGGTCCCAACGCGTGGCCGCTGGACCAGATGGAGGCCCTGCTCGAGACGCTGATGGAACTCGACGCGGTGACCAAGAAGCACGGTTTCTCGCGCTTCGCGTGAGTCGTGACCCGTGGGTGGCGCTGGAAACCCAGCGTCACCGCCGGCACTGGAGACAGTGGCCGTGGGGCCTGATCGCGCTGGGGCTGTCCGTGGTGTTCACCGTGGGCATGTTCTGCCTGGTGCTGATCGGTGCTGCATCGGTGCGGCCACCGGGTGATGGCAGCAGCGCGCCCGATCTTCGGGCGTACTTCATTGCGCTGCTGGTGGCAGAGCTGGTCGGCGCCGTGGGGTGCGTCGCTGCCGCCGTACTGGCCTGGCGCCTGAACCGTGGCAAGGTGGCCGCCGGGTTGGCGATCGTCCTGCTGTCGCTGTGGCTTGGTGCCCTGTTCTACGGGCTGTTCTGATGAATGCGACCCTGGCAACCCGTGATCGGCCCTGGGGCCTGATCGCGCTGGCGCTGGCTGTTCTTGCCTGGGCCGGCCTGATGGCAGCTGTATTCGCCTTCGCCGCCAGTTTCGGTTCGCCCGGGGATGGCAGCCATGGCATGCAGGCCATGCAGTACTGGATCCTGGCTGCACTGACCATGCTCGTGCTGTCCTTTGTTGGCAGCCTGGTGGCGATG
Source organism: Stenotrophomonas sp. YJH_SMC_130 (assembly GCF_059369035.1). NCBI lineage: Bacteria > Pseudomonadati > Pseudomonadota > Gammaproteobacteria > Lysobacterales > Lysobacteraceae > Stenotrophomonas > Stenotrophomonas sp. YJH_SMC_130. The sequence goes on along the minus strand of NZ_JCAFSH010000001.1, from coordinate 131,205 downwards.
GTGATGGCCTGGCGTTGCCGCCGCGGCGGCGTATTGGCCGCCATTGCCGGTGGCCTGCTGGTGGTACTGGTGTCGTTGATCCTGATGGTGATCGGGGCCACTCTGGCCTGACGGCGCCTGCGCCATTTGGCAAGTGGCGGGCAGCCGGGGATAATCACGCGGCATTCGTTTTGTCGCCCCCTCTCCAGACAGGTAACCGGCCCGACCATGAGTACGATCCGCAGCATCCACGCCCGTGAAATCCTCGACAGCCGTGGCAATCCCACGCTGGAAGCCGAAGTCATCCTGGAGGACGGTTCGTTCGGTCGCGCCGCGGTTCCCTCCGGCGCCTCGACCGGTACCAAGGAAGCGGTCGAGCTGCGTGACGGCGACAAGACCCGTTACCTGGGCAAGGGCGTGCGCAAGGCCGTGGACAACGTCAACACCACGATTGCCGCCGCGCTGAAGGGCTTCGAAGCCACCGACCAGGCCGGCCTCGACCGTCGCCTGATCGATCTGGACGGCACCGAGAACAAGGGGCGGCTGGGTGCCAACGCGCTGCTGGGTGTTTCGATGGCCGCCGCGCACGCCGCCGCCGCATCCAGCAAGCAGGCGCTGTGGCAGTACCTGGCTGCCCGGACCGGCGTGGCGCCGTCGCTGCCGGTGCCGATGATGAACATCATCAACGGCGGCGCGCATGCCGACAACAACGTCGACTTCCAGGAGTTCATGGTGCTGCCGGTGGGCTTCACCTCGTTCTCCGAAGCATTGCGCGCTGGTACCGAAATCTTCCATTCGCTGAAGTCGGTGCTGAAGGGCCACGGCCTGAGCACGGCGGTGGGCGACGAAGGCGGCTTCGCGCCGGACTTCCGCAGCAACGTCGAAGCGCTGGACACCATCCTCGAAGCGATCGGCAAGGCTGGCTACACCGCTGGTGAAGACGTGCTGCTGGGCCTGGACGTGGCCTCCAGTGAGTTCTTCGAGAACGGCAAGTACAACCTGGTCGGCGAGAACAAGCGCCTGACCTCCGAACAGTTCGTCGACTTCCTCGCCGACTGGGCCGCGCAGTACCCGATCATCACGATCGAAGACGGCCTGGCCGAGAACGACTGGGCGGGCTGGAAGCTGCTGACCGACCGCATCGGCAAGAAGGTGCAGCTGGTCGGTGACGACCTGTTCGTGACCAACCCGAAGATTTTCCAGGAAGGCATCGACTCGGGCACCGCCAACGCGATCCTGATCAAGGTCAACCAGATCGGCACCCTCAGCGAAACCCTGGAAGCGATCGCCATGGCCGACCGCGCCGGCTATGCCGCCGTGGTCTCGCACCGCTCGGGCGAAACCGAAGACACCACCATCGCCGATATCGCGGTGGCCACTACCGCCACCCAGATCAAGACCGGCTCGCTGTGCCGCAGCGATCGCGTGGCCAAGTACAACCAGCTGCTGCGCATCGAGGAAGCCCTCGGCGCCGGCGCGCGTTACGCCGGTCGTGACGCGTTCGTTTCGCTGAAGCGCTGAGCCGATGCGCGACTGGCGCTGGATGCTGCTGGTGCTGGCCCTGTTGCTGGGCTGGCTGCAGTACCGCTTCTGGTTCGGTCCGGGCAATTCGGGTGAAGTGATGATGCTCGAAGCCCAGGTCGCCAACCAGGAGCGGGACAATGAGGGCCTGCAGCAGCGCAACGACGCGCTGGCCGCCGAAGTGAAGGACCTCAAGGAAGGCCAGTCCGCCATCGAGGAACGCGCGCGCAGCGAGCTGGGCATGATCAAGCCCGGCGAGAAGTTCTACCGCGTGGTCGAGGATGCGCCGGTCCGTCCGGCGCAGCCCGCTGCAGGCGTCACTGTCCAGGCCGGCGATCACCCGGCGGACGTTCCATGAGCGCGGCGATCTGGGTGGTGGTTCCGGCTGCCGGCCGTGGCGCCCGCTTTGGTGCGCCGCTGCCCAAGCAGTACCTGCAGGCGGGCGGGCAGATCCTGCTCGCCCATACCCTGGACGCGCTGCTGGCGCATCCGGCCGTGGCCGGCGCAATGGTGGTGATCGGCCAGGACGATGGCGACTGGCCGGGCTGGAGCGAATGGGCCGGCAAACCGGTACTGACCTGCATCGGTGGCGCGACCCGTGCCGCCTCGGTGCTGGCCGGGCTGCAGGCACTGCCGGACTCGGTGCGCGCCGACGAATTCGTGCTGGTCCACGACGCCGCGCGACCCAACCTGTCGCTGGCCGATCTTGGCCGCCTGCTTGAAGTCGGGCGTGCCGATCCGGTCGGGGCGATCCTGGCCGCACCGGTGCGCGACACCCTCAAACGTGCGGGCGACGACGGTGGCATCGATGGCACCGAACCGCGCGAGCGGCTGTGGCGTGCGCTGACACCACAGCTGTTCCGCCGCCACCAGCTCAGCCGCGCGCTGTCTGACGCCGCCGCTGCCGGTGTTGAAGTCACCGACGAGGCCATGGCCATGGAGCGCCAGGGCCAGCGCCCGCTGCTGGTGGAAGGCAGCGAGGACAACTTCAAGGTCACCACCCCGGCCGATCTGGACCGGTTCGAATTCGTACTTTCCCGCCGCGCCGGCTGACTGCCTGCGCGGCCCTGCTGCAAGGGCTGCATCCATGAGCACCGCACCGTTCCCGCCCGTCCGTATCGGCCAGGGCTACGACGTCCATGCCTTCGGTGAAGGCGATCACATCATGCTCGGCGGGGTGAACGTGCCGCACAGCTGCGGCGTGCTGGCGCACAGCGACGGCGACGTGATCCTGCACGCCTTGTGCGATGCGATGCTCGGTGCGCTGGCGCTGGGCGATATCGGCCAGCATTTCCCGCCGAGCGATGATCGCTGGAAGGGCGCCGACAGCAGCGATTTCGTGCGCCATTGCGACAGCCTGCTGCGCGAGCGTGGCTGGCGCGTTGGCAACACCGACATCACCGTGATCTGCGAGCGGCCGAAGGTTGGCCCGCATGCGCTGGCCATGCGTGAGCGCATTGGTGGGTTGCTGCAGCTGCCGCTGGACGCGGTCAGCGTCAAGGCCACCACCTCGGAGAAGCTGGGCTTCACCGGCCGCAGTGAAGGCATCGCCGCGCAGGCGGTCGTGTTGCTGGTGGCGGCATGATCCCGCTGCCGTTGGCGTTTGGTGCGCCGCTGTTGACGGCACGCATCCGCACCACGCCGGACGATTTCCAGGTCGATGAACTGCCGGCCTTCGAGGCCACCGGTGAAGGCGAGCACCTGCTGCTGCACATCCGCAAGCGCGGCGCCAACACCGTGCATGTGGCCAAGCTGCTGGCCAAGTGGGCGGGCCTGCCGGAAATGGCGGTGAGCTACGCCGGCATGAAGGATCGGCATGCGGTCACCACCCAGCGTTTCAGCGTGCACCTGCCCAAGCGCATCGCACCGGACCTGGCCGAGCTGGCCAGTGACGAGATCGAAGTGCTCGAAGCGACCTGGCACAACCGCAAGCTGCAGCGTGGCGCACTGGCCGGCAACCGCTTCAGGCTCGTGCTGCGCGAGGTGCAGGGCGATGCTGCGGCGATCAGCGAGCGCCTGCAGCAGATCGCCGGGCGCGGCCTGCCGAACTGGTTTGGCGAGCAGCGCTTCGGCCGCGACGGCGGCAACGTGCCTGCGGCATTGGCGATGTTCGGTGGCCGCCGCATGCGCAAGGACCAGCGTTCGCTGCTGCTGTCAGCCGCGCGCTCGGCGCTGTTCAATCGTGTGCTCGCCGCGCGCGTGGAGCAGGGCAACTGGGATCAACCGCTGGACGGTGAAGTGTGGATGCTCGATGGCAGCCGCAGCGTGTTCGGCCCCGAACCCTACACCGACGTGCTGGCCGAGCGCCTGGCGCGTTTCGACATCCATCCCAGCGCGCCGCTGTGGGGCGAAGGCGAGCTGCGCAGCGCCGACGCTGCACGTGAGCTGGAGCTGGCCGCGCTGGACGACGAGGAATCGAAGGCGCTGCGCGCTGGCCTGGAAGACGCACGGTTGAAACAGGAGCGCCGCGCGCTGCGCCTGCGCCCGGCGCTGCTGCAGCATCAGTGGCTGGCCAGTGATGTACTGGAACTCTCGTTCGCGCTGCCGCCGGGCTGCTACGCCACCGCCGTGCTGCACGAACTCGGCCCCGTCGAAGACGCTGCGCAGGCCTGACAGAAAAAGGGGACGGAGGGAGTCAACTCGTTTGTGGCACAAACGACTTGATTCCCTCCGTCCCTGTTTCTCAACGCCGTGCCAGCAGCACCAGCATCGCGCCGGTGCCGCCTTGCCCGGCCGGCGCCGAATGAAACGCCAGCACGTCGTTGCGCAGCCGCAGCAGACGATCGACCAGGTTCTTCAGCACTGGTGCACCGCCATCGGACTGCAGGCCCTTGCCGTGAATGATGCGCACGCAGCCATACTCGTGTGCATGCGCTTCCAGCAGGAACTGGCGCAGCAGGGTTTCCGCCTGCGCGGCGGTGGCGCCGTGCAGGTCCAGCTCATCCTGCACCGAATACTGGCCGCGCTTGAGACGCTGGAACAGGCGCGGTGGCAGGTTGTCGCGGCGGTAGCTGGCCACGTCGCCCGCTTCCAGCGGCGTACTGTCGCGCAGCAGCCGGGCGAACTCGCCCGCGGCTTCGGCGTCGTCGCGTTCGGCCATGCGTGCGCGCGGCTTCGGCCGGGGCGCAGCAGGCGCCGGTTCGGCATCCTTGCGCAGCGGCGTCACTTCACCGATGGCCGCACGGAACAGCGCGGCCGGATCTTCGTCTTCAGGGTGCGACATGCGCACAGGGTAAACCGCCGGCGCGGGTCTGCCTATGACGGTTCGATGTCGGCCGTGACCGCCGGCAGGGTAGGACCGGCGGCTCGCATGCGGCACAATAGACGATGCCCTTGCAGGGTCGACGGCTTCCGCAGGGGAGTACGACGGTCCCGCCCACACTGCACGGTGACGGAATCGAATTCTTGGAAAATCAAGCGGTTAAATCGAAGATGCGAATCCTGGTCAGTAATGACGATGGTGTCGACGCCGCAGGCATCCGGATGCTTGCTTCGGTGCTGCGGGAGGCCGGACACGAAGTCACGGTGGTCGCGCCTGACCGCGATCGCTCCGGTGCCAGCAACTCGCTGACCCTGGACCTTCCGATCCGGCTCAAGCGCATCGACCATTACACCGTCTCGGTGGCGGGCACGCCGACCGACTGCGTGCATCTGGCGCTGACCGGCCTGCTTGAATTCGAGCCGGACATCGTCGTGTCAGGCATCAACAACGCCGCCAACCTCGGCGACGACGTGATCTATTCCGGCACCGTCTCGGCGGCGATGGAAGGCCGCTTCCTCGGCCTGCCGGCGGTGGCGGTCTCGCTGGTCACCCGCAACCACGATCCGAAGCACTTCGACACCGCCGCGCGTGCCGCAGTGGAGATCGTGGCCCGGCTCAAGGCCGATCCGCTGCCGGCCGACACCATCCTCAACGTCAACGTGCCGGATCTGCCGTGGAGCGAGGTCCAGGGCTTCGAGGTCACCCGCCTTGGCAACCGTCATCGTGCCGAAGGCTGCATCGCGCAGAAGGATCCGCGCGGCAACGACGTGTACTGGATCGGCCCTGCCGGGCGCGAACAGGACTCCGGCCCGGGCACCGACTTCCACGCGGTGCGTACCGGCCACATCTCGATCACCCCGATCCAGGTGGACCTGACCCGCTACCAGGCGCTGGAGAAAGTGGCCAGCTGGGTGGGTGGCCTCAGCGCCGCGCTGGACCGGCCGGCATGAGTCCACGCCTGCGACTGCAGCCGGAAGCTGTCGGCATCGGCATGACCTCGCAGCGCGTGCGTGACCGTCTGGTCGATCGCCTGCGCGACGCTGGCATCGTCGACGAGTCCACCTTGAACGCAATCCGGGTAGTGCCGCGCCACCTGTTCATCGATGAAGCACTGGCCTCGCGTGCCTATGAGGACACCGCGCTGCCGATCGGCCATTGCCAGACCATCTCGCAGCCCTGGGTGGTCGCCCGGATGACCGAGGCGGTGCTCCAGGTCGCGCCGAAGCGCGTGCTGGAAGTCGGCACCGGCTCGGGCTACCAGGCCGCCATCCTGGGCGCGCTGGGCCTGGAGGTCTACACCGTGGAGCGAATCGGTGACCTGTTGCGGCAGGCACGCAAGCGCTTCCGCGCACTGGGCATGAACATCCGCACCAAGCATGACGACGGTCGCGCCGGATGGGCCGAGCACGGTCCGTTCGATGCCATCGTGGTCACCGCCGCGGCGCCTGCACTGGTCGATGAACTGGTCGGGCAGCTGGCTGAAGGGGGGCGCCTGGTGGCGCCGGTGGGTGGCCCGGGCGGACAGTCGCTGGTGCAGCTGGACCGCAAGCCCGATGGCAGCATCGAACAACGCGTGCTGGCGCCGGTCACGTTCGTGCCGCTGCTGTCTGGCATGCTCGACTAATCCACGGAGCAGGGTTGCATGAAGATTTTCGGGCCGCTGTACGAGCGGGCGATGAAGTGGGCGGCGCACGAACGCGCGCCGACCTATCTGACGGTATTGAGTTTCTTTGAAGCGATCATCTTCCCGGTGATGCCGGAAGTGATGCTGGCACCGATGTGCGTGGCCCAGCCCAAGCGTGGCTGGTGGTTCGCCACCCTCAGCCTGGCGGGCTCGATGGTCGGCGCGCTGGTTGGTTATGCGCTGGGTCATTACGCTTTCGAGGCGATCAAGCCAGTGTTCGAGGCGCTGGGCATGCTTCCAGCGATCGAGCAGGGCATCACCACCGTGCAGGCGAAGATGGCCGAATCACCGTGGGCGGTGTTCACCTTCCTGGTGCTGGGCGGCTTCATGCCGATCCCGATGAAGGTCTTCACGTGGGCATCGGGTATCGTCGGCGTACCGATGCCGCAGTACCTGTTGAGCATGTTGATCGGTCGTGGCAAGCGCGTGTTCGTGCTGGCCGCGGTCATCCGTATCGGTGGTGCGCGTGCCGAAGCGGCGCTGCGTCGCTGGATTGAACCGCTGGGCTGGATCGCCACCGTGCTGGTGGTGGTGCTGATCGCCTGGCTTGTATGGAGGTCGAAGTTCGCATGAATCCTGATCGTCTGAGCAAGGGAGTGCGCATCGGCGCGCTGGCGTTGCTGGTTTCCACACTGGCCGCCTGCGGTACCGCCACCGTGGTCCGCCCGGGCGGCGGCAACGCTGGTGGCGTGACCACGCCGAAGACCTCGGTACCCAAGCCCGGGCAGACCGTGGTGGTGCGCAAGGGCGACACCATCTATGCGCTGGCCCGCATCCATGACATCACCCCGGCCGACCTGATTGCCTGGAATCGTCTGGACAACCCGTCGACCATCTACCCCGGCCAGGTGATCCGCCTGTATCCGCAGGGGGCCACCAGCGGCCGTGCGCCGACCACGGTGGTCACCCCGCCGCGTTCGGCTGGCAGCAGTGGCGGCAGCACCGCGCCGGCCCCGGCGCCGGTCGGGCCGGTGAAGAGCAACATCGCCTGGCGCTGGCCAGCCGATGGCGCGATCGTCGGCCGCTACGTGGCCGGTGACGCGACCAAGCAGGGCGTGGACATCGCCGGCACCAGCGGCCAGCCGGTCAAGGCAACCGCCAACGGTGTGGTGGTGTACTCCGGTGCCGGCCTGGTCGGCTACGGCGAACTGATCATCATCAAGCACAGCGACCAGTGGCTGTCCGCCTATGGTCACAACCGCAAGCGCCTGGTGAATGAAGGGCAGAGCGTGAAGGCTGGCGAGCAGATCGCCGAAATGGGCCGCACCGGTGCGAACCGCGACATGGTCCACTTCGAGATTCGCTACAACGGCAAGCCGGTCGATCCGCAGCAGTACCTGCCGGCACGCTGATCACCGTGTGATCGGGTAGCGCCGGGTCACGCCCGGCGGCTTTCCGCGCCGCGTCGCGGCGCCGCCCGAGCATGGGCTCGGGCGCTACAGAGTACGTGTGATCCAGGGTACCGCCGGGCCATGCCCGGCGACGCCACGTCAGCCTTCGAGAATGAAGGCGGCGGCGACCTTGCGGCCTTCGCCGGCCAGGATGTTGAAGGTGCGTGCGGCAGCCGGATTGTTCATCACTTCCAGGCCGATGCCGCGGGACAGGCAGGCGGCCATCACCACCGCCGGCGGGAACACCTGGCGGTCACCGGTACCCAGCACGATCAGCGCCGGGTTCAGCGCCAGGATCGGCTCGAGGTCCGCCAGCTGCAACGCAGCGGCACTCGCCACCGGCCAATGCGCGACCAGCTGGTCCGGGGTCAGGAAGAAGCTGCCGTCCAGCACCTGGTCATTGACCTTGGCCGAGCGGCCATCGGCGGCGCGCAGGCTGTAGGCGTAGTCGGGTGGTTCGTGGTTCAGCTGCATGACGGTAGGGCGATCAGCCGCGCGGCAGCACGATCTGGCGCTGTTCCCTGCTCGGGCGGTACAGCACGGCGACGTGGCCGATGCGCTGCACCAGCGCGCTCCCGGTGGCTTCGACGATCTCGCCGATCATCACGTCACGGGCGTCGCGATCCTCGGCGGCGACCTTCACCTTGACCAGTTCGTGGCGCTCCAGCACTTCGTTCAGCTCAGCGATGAAGGCCGGGGTCACGCCCTTGCCGCCGGTCTGCAGCAGGGCCTTCAGGTCGTGGGCTTGGCCGCGCAGGAAACGGGTCTGGGAGGCGGTCAGGGCGATGGACATGCAGGAAAACACGGTTGAATGGGGCGATCAGGGTATCATGAGGACCCCATCAGCCCCTATTTTCAATGGCTACCCGCAGCAAAAGCAGCCAGCGCTGGCTCAAGGAACACTTCTCCGACCCCTTCGTGAAGAAGGCGCAGGCCGAAGGCATGCGCTCGCGCGCCGCCTACAAGCTCGAAGAGCTGCTTGAACGTGACCGGCTGCTGAAGCCGCACATGGTGGTGGTCGACCTCGGCGCGGCACCGGGCGGCTGGTCTCAGCAGGTTCGGAGACAGATTGGCGACACCGGCCGCGTGCTGGCCCTGGACATCCTGGACATGCCGCCGCTGGCCGGCGTGGAGTTCCTTCATGGTGACTTCAGGGAAGAAGCCGTCCTATCGCAGTTTGAAGCCATGCTCGGGGATCAGCCGGTAGACCTTGTGCTGTCGGACATGGCCCCCAATAAGAGTGGTGTAGGCGCGGTCGACCAGCCGCGGATGATGCACCTGGCGGAGCTGGCCCTGGATTTTGCCGACAACCACCTGAAGACCGGTGGGGCATTCCTGATCAAGCTGTTCCAGGGCGAGGGCTTTGACGACTACGTGCGCGAGATGCGCCGCCGGTACGACAAGGTCTCCATCCGCAAGCCGGAAGCCTCGCGCAAGCGCTCTCCCGAGGTGTACGCCTTGGGTCAGGGAAAACGCGCCCACATGAAGTAAGCTCGCAATGTACGCAAGTTCGACCCCCACGCAACGCCAGCACTGAGAGGAACACCGGAGCCAATGAGGATGAACGACTTGACCAAGAACCTCCTGCTATGGGTGGTCGTCGCCGTCGTGCTGATGGTGGTCTTCCAGAGCTTCTCGCCGAAGTCCTCCGGAGCCGGCGCGCAGGGTGCGTCGTACTCGCAGTTCCTGGACCAGGTGGACAGCGGCAACGTGCAGAAGGTCGCCTTCGGCGGCGACATGCGCGGCGGTACCAGCCAGCTGACCTACACTACCCGCGGCGGGCAGACATCCACCATCACCGCACCGTTCGATCGCGACCTGATCAACGTGCTGCGCACCAAGAACGTGGAGATCGTGCAGGAGGAGCCGTCCAGCGGCATCTCCCTCGGCGCGATCCTGATGAATTTCCTGCCGGTCATCCTGATCATCGGCTTCTGGTTGTTCATCATGCGCCAGATGCAGGGCGGGGGCGGCGGTGCCAAGGGTGCGATGTCCTTCGGCAAGTCGCGCGCCAAGCTGCAGGGCGAAGACCAGATCAAGGTCACCTTCGCCGACGTCGCCGGCTGCGACGAGGCCAAGGAAGAAGTGGGTGAACTGGTCGACTTCCTGCGCGACCCGTCCAAGTTCACCAAGCTGGGCGGCAAGATTCCGCGCGGCGTGCTGATGGTGGGCCCGCCGGGTACCGGCAAGACGCTGCTGGCCAAGGCCATTGCCGGCGAAGCCAAGGTGCCGTTCTTCTCGATCTCCGGTTCGGACTTCGTGGAAATGTTCGTCGGCGTCGGCGCCAGCCGCGTGCGTGACATGTTCGAGCAGGCCAAGAAGCATGCCCCGTGCATCATCTTCATCGACGAAATCGACGCCGTCGGTCGCCACCGTGGCGCCGGCCTGGGCGGCGGTCATGACGAGCGCGAGCAGACCCTGAACCAGCTGCTGGTCGAAATGGATGGTTTCGAGGGTGGCGAAGGCGTGATCGTGATCGCCGCGACCAACCGCCCGGACGTGCTGGACCCGGCGCTGCTGCGTCCGGGCCGTTTCGACCGCCAGGTCGTGGTTGGCCTGCCGGACGTGAAGGGCCGTGAGCACATCCTGAAGGTCCACATGCGCAAGCTGCCGCTCGCCGACGATGTCGAGCCGATGGTGATCGCGCGGGGTACCCCGGGCTTCTCCGGTGCTGATCTGGCCAACCTGTGCAACGAGGCTGCCCTGTTCGCCGCGCGTGGCAACGAGAAGGAAGTCCGCATGGACCACTTCGACCGTGCCCGTGACAAGATCCTGATGGGTGCCGAGCGCCGCTCGATGGCCATGAGCGAAGAAGAGAAGACCCTGACCGCCTACCACGAAGCCGGCCACGCCATCGTCGGCCGCCTGGTGCCCGAGCACGACCCGGTCTACAAGGTCACGATCATCCCGCGCGGCCGTGCGCTGGGCGTGACCATGTACCTGCCGGAAGGCGACAAGTATTCGATGAACCGCGTGGCGATCAAGTCGCAGCTGTGCTCGCTGTACGGTGGTCGTGTGGCCGAGGAGCTGATCTTCGGTGCCGACAAGGTCACCACGGGCGCTTCCAACGACATCGAACGCGCCACCAAGATGGCCCGCAACATGGTCACCAAGTGGGGCCTGTCCGACCAGCTCGGCCCGATCGCCTATGGCGAAGAGGATGACGAGGTGTTCCTGGGCCGATCGGTCACCCAGCACAAGAGCGTGTCCAACGACACCGCGCGTCGCATCGATGAGGAAGTGCGCAAGATCCTCGACGAAGCCTACGCGCGCACCACCGAGCTGATGACGGCCAACCTGGACAAGCTGCACGCGATGTCCCAGCTGCTGCTGCAGTACGAGACGATCGACGCGCCGCAGATCGACGCCATCATGGAAGGCCGCGATCCGCCGCCGCCGGCCGGCTGGAGCAAGTCGAACAAGGATGGTGGCAACGACAAGGGCGGCGACGCCCGTCCGCTGCCGCCGATCGCGGGCCCGGCCGAATCGCACTGACGGCCCGCTGTACGTGACACCAGACGAGGCCGGGGCAACCCGGCTTCGTCGTTTCCGGGCTACCGGCCCATTCCGAAGAACCGAACTGACGCTGGAGCCCGCATGTCTGCCCCGAAGCCCGAACCGATTTCCCACACCGCCGAAATGGTCATCGCCACCGTGGTCGGCGTGGGTGTGGGCCTCGGAGCCGACAATCTGCTGTTGGGCTGCGTGGTGGGTATCGCGGTCGGCATCGTGCTGAGCATCGCCAGGACCCTGTACGTGGACCGCAGGCGCCGCCGCCGTTGAAGGGTGTCGGCAGGGCTGCGCCCTGCACCTGCTACGAGCCAGAGCAACAGCAACAGCGGTATTCCGTGGTTTGGCGGGGCGGTGTCGGAGGGCGGGGTGTCAGCCGCATCCATGCGGCTGACACCCCGCCCTCCGACACCGCCCCACCTCTGACAGGTTTCTGCTGCTGTTGGTGGGTGTCGACCTTGGTCGACACGGCAGATCCACGCCATGCGTGGATGCATTTCGATTCCAATTCGAAATATTCGATTCCGATGGAGATTCATCCACGCATGGCGTGGATCTACTGCAGATCGCGGAAATCTGTCGAAGGCGGGGTGGGTCCGGTTGCGGGGGCGTGAGCCGCATGGATGCGGCGACCGAGCTTACATGGACGTACTTGCAGCGGCCCCCGCAACCGGACCCACCCCGCCATTCTTCAGTGAACCCGCTGTTGCTCCGGATGTTGCTGTCGCTCTGGCCTCTGCGGGTGCAGGGCGCCGCCCTGCCGAACTAAACTACCTTTCGTTGTCCCAGCAGGATTGCCCATGTTCGATACCTCGCCCCAGCTCGACTGCGCCGGCCGCATCCTGCGCCTCGACCGTGCCCAGGTCATGGGCATCGTCAACGTCACCCCGGACTCGTTTTCCGATGGTGGCGCGCACGACACCACCGAGGCCGCAGTCGCTCATGGCCTGAAGCTGGTCGAGGAGGGCGCGGACCTTCTCGATATCGGCGGCGAATCGACCCGCCCGGGCGCCACGCCGGTATCGGTCGAGGAGGAGCTGGGCCGGGTGATTCCGGTGATCGAGCAGCTGGCGGCCCGGACCCACGTGCCGATCAGCATCGACACCTTCAAGCCGGAAGTGATGCGCGCGGCCGTGGCCGCTGGCGCCGGCATGATCAACGACATCTTCGGCCTGCGCCAGGAGGGGGCGCTGGACGCCGCCGCGGAAACCGGCGTGCCGGTAGTGCTGATGCACATGCAGGGCGAACCGGGCCACATGCAGGCCGATCCGCACTACGACGATGTGGTCGCCGAGGTGCACGGCTTCCTGGTGCAGCGCCTGTTCGCTGCCGAGATGGCAGGCATCGCGAAGAAGAACCTGCTGATCGACCTCGGTTTCGGCTTCGGCAAGACCACCGGCCACAACATGACCCTGCTGGCGCGTTCGGAGCGCTTTCTGGAGCTGGGCGTGCCGATGCTGGCCGGCCTGTCGCGCAAGCGCAGTCTCGGTGAACTGACCGGTCGCGATACGCCGTCCGAGCGGGTAGCGGCCTCGGTGGCCGCGCACCTGATCGCAGTCCAGCGTGGCGCGCGCATCGTACGCGTGCATGACGTGGCGGCCACAGTTGATGCGCTGAAGATCTGGCAGGCGGTGCAAGCCGTACCGACGCCGCGCGCCGACGCTGCGCCGACAATCCGCTGGCCGGACGAAGACTGATGGGTATCGATCGGCGGCCACTGGCGATCGCCGTGATGGGGCCGACCGCCAGTGGCAAGACCGCCACTGCGATCGCCCTGGCACGGCAGCTGGGTGGGGAAATCGTCAGCGTCGACTCGGCACTGGTGTACCGCCACCTGGACATCGGTTCGGCCAAGCCCGATGCGACGGAGCGCGCGCAGGCGCCGCACCATCTGCTGGACCTGCGTGACCCCTGGCAGACCTACTCGGCGGCCGAGTTCGCCGCCGATGCCGGGCGGGTCGTGGCCGACATCGTGGCGCGTGGCAGGACGCCGATCCTGGCCGGTGGCACCGGCCTGTACTTCCGGGCGCTGCTGCAGGGCCTGTCGCCGATGCCGGAGGCCGACCCGGCAATGCGCGAAGCGCTCAGCGCCGAGGCGGCCGAGCGTGGCTGGGCGGCACTGCACGCCGAGCTGGCCAAGGTCGACCCGGCCGCCGCCGCACGCATCCATGCCACCGATCCGCAACGCATCCAGCGGGCGCTGGAGGTCTATCGCCTGACCGGTATCCCCATTACTGAATGGCAGCGCCGGCCGGGCGTAGCGCCATTGCCGGTGCGCACCCTCAAGCTGATCCTCGCCCCACGCGACCGTGCGGTTCTTCACCAGCGCATCGAGGCGCGCTTCGACGCCATGCTGGGGCAGGGGTTTCTCGACGAGGTGCGGGCATTGCGCGCGATGCCGGAAATGGCTGCCGTGGCGGCGCCCCTGGACCTGCCGGCAGTGCGCGCGGTCGGCTATCGGCAGGCCTGGGAGTACCTGGATGGGGAGGGGGATGCCGCCCGTTTCCGTGACAAGGCGATCTTCGCCACCCGGCAACTGGCCAAGCGCCAGCTGACCTGGCTGCGCGGCGAGCTTGATGCGCGCTGGTTCGACCCCCATGTTGATGGGGAGCGCCTGGCCAGCGCGGTGTCGACCTTCGTCGCACGCTGAATCCCTGCCAGCCGTGTAACATCCATCGGTCGGCGGGCGGCTCGGGGGCCGCGGCAACCGTCGGCAACCCAATAAGAACAATAATCAGGAGTGTGCAATGTCCAAGGGGCAATCGCTGCAGGATCCTTTCTTGAACGCACTGCGGCGCGAACGCGTGCCGGTTTCGGTGTACCTGGTGAACGGCATCAAGCTGCAGGGCACGATCGAGTCGTTCGACCAGTTCGTGGTCCTGCTGCGCAACACGGTCAGTCAGATGGTCTACAAGCATGCCATTTCCACCGTCGTTCCGGCACGCAACGTAAAGGTCGGTCCGGGCGGTGGGTACGTGCAGTCGGGTGAAGGTGGTCAGGCAGGTGATGAAGCAGACGAGTAATACCGGAGCGGTGAATGTTTGACCGCTCGAAAAAGGGTGAACACGCCCTGTTGATCCAGCCCCATTTCGGCAAGCTGGAAGACGATGTGCTCGAAGAATTCGGTGATCTGGCCCGCTCGGCCGGGGCCAGCATCGCCGCGACGATCACTGCGCGCCTGGACCGTCCGAATCCGTCAACCCTGATCGGCAGCGGCAAGCTGGACGAGATCAAGGCTGCGGCCGACGCCAGCGGGGCCGACCTGATCCTGGTCAACCATGCATTGAGCCCGGGCCAGGAGCGCAACCTGGAACGTTTCCTCGAGCGCCGGGTGATCGACCGCACCGGCCTGATCCTGGACATCTTCGCCCAGCGTGCGCACAGCCACGAAGGCAAGCTGCAGGTCGAACTGGCACAGCTGCGCCACCTGGCTACGCGGCTGGTGCGCGGCTGGACCCATCTGGAGCGCCAGCGCGGCGGTTCGATCGGCCTGCGCGGCCCGGGTGAAACCCAGCTGGAAACCGACCGCCGCCTGCTGCAGAAGCGGGTGGAGCAGCTGCAGAAGCGCCTGGAAAAGGTCGAAGTGCAGCGCACCCAGATGCGCCGTGCGCGTGTGCGCAGCGAGCTGCCGCGCGTGGCCCTGGTGGGCTACACCAACGCCGGCAAGTCGACTCTGTTCAACGCCATGACCGGCGCTGAGGCCTATGCCGCCGACCAGCTGTTCGCAACGCTGGATCCGACCGTGCGCCGCATCGCGGTGCCGGGGGGCAACGTCGTGCTGGCCGATACCGTCGGCTTCGTCCGCGATCTGCCGCATGATCTGGTCGCGGCGTTCCGCTCGACCCTGTCCGAGGCGCGCGAGGCCGACTTCCTGCTGCATGTGGTCGACGCTGCCGATCCGCACCGCGAGGAGCGCATCGCCCAGGTTGACGAGGTGCTGACCGCAGTCGGTGCCGGTGACCTGCCGCAATTGCTGGTGTTCAACAAGATCGACCGCATCGACGGCGCCGACGTGCGCCACGATGGCCAGGACGGTATCCCGGATGAGTCGCGTCGTGAGCGGGTCTGGATTTCCGCGCGTGACGGGCGGGGGCTGGAGCTGCTGCAGGCGGTGCTGGGCAAGCGCCTGGGCCTGCAGCATGTCTCCGGCGAACTGCGCCTGCCGCCGGATGCCGGCCGCCTGCGCGCGCGCCTGCACCAGCTGGAAGTGATCCGCAGCGAGCAGGCTGATGAAGACGGTTGGCTGTTGCAGGTCGACCTGCCGATCGCCGAAGCTGAAAAGCTTGCCGCCAGTGCCGACGGCGCGCCGATCCGGGCGCTGCTGCCGGAGAAACTGCCGGAGTGGTGAGGTAGCGGCCGATGCCCGGTAGTGCCGGCCGCTGGCCGGCAACGCGACCGTGCCGGAGGGGCGCGACATCTGGCTGTCATCTGCGGTACAACGTGCAGGTTCTTCACCCCACCGTCATGCCGATGTCCATCCCCACCGACGCTGAACTCAATATCCAGTCCGCCGCGCTTGGGCAGCGCCTGCAGCAGGCCTCGCTGCAGCTGGTGACCGCTGAAAGCTGCAGTGGTGGCTGGATTGCAAAGTGCATGACCGACATCGCAGGTTCGTCGGCATTCTTCGACTGCGGCATGGTGGTCTACAGCTACGGAGCCAAGCAGCGGCTGTTGGGCGTGAGGGCGCAGACCCTGGAGCAGTACGGTGCGGTCAGCCGCGAAACCGTGCTGGAGATGGTGTCGGGTGCGCTGGTCAATTCCGGTGCCGGCATCGCGGTGGCGGTGACCGGCATTGCCGGACCGGGCGGTGGCAGCCCTGGCAAGCCGGTCGGCAGCGTCTGGATCGGCTGGAAGCGGCGCGGCGGCTACGCCCGCGCCGAGCTGTTCCAGTTCGAGGGCGACCGCGAAGCCATCCGCCGGCAAACCGTAGCGGCGGCATTGCGCGGCATCGACGCCCAGCTGTGACATGCTGCTCCGGTAATCGTCCGGAGCACGCATGATGTGGGAAACGCTGGGCACGGTCCGTGACCTGGGCCGACTGCAGGAAATTGCGGTCGTCCTGATCCGCTATGGCTTCGGTGACGTGGTGCGGCGCATCGGCCTGGCCACCACGCTGGAGCGCGCAGGGCGCCTGTTGCACTGGAACGAGGATCGCCAGGAACTGCTGCGGATGACCGCGCCGGTGCGCGTACGCAGCGCGATGCAGGATCTCGGCCCGACCTTCGTCAAGCTCGGGCAGGTGCTGGCGACGCGCGTCGACCTGCTGCCGCCGGAATGGATCGCTGAACTGTCCGAGCTGCAGAACGCGGTACCCGCGCTGCCGTATGCCGATATCCGCGAGCAGCTGGAGGCCGACCTGGGCGCCTCGCCTGCAGACGTGTTCGCCTTCCTCGATGAAATCCCGATGGCCGCCGCCTCGCTGGCGCAGGCCCATCGCGCGCGCCTGCATGACGGCCGCGAGGTGGTGCTGAAGGTGCGGCGCCCCGGTATCCGCGACGTGGTCGAGGCCGACCTGCGGTTGCTGGCGCGCCTGGCCGAAATCGTCGAGGCGCGGCTGCCGGACCTGCGCCGCTATCGTCCAGCCGAGGTCGTGCAGCAGTTCACCGTGTCGCTGCGCCGCGAGCTGGATTTCGCCGCCGAATGCCGCAACGCCGAGCGCATCGCGCGCAACTTCAGTGGTCGTGACGACATCCTGATCCCCAGCGTGCACTGGCAGTGGACCTGCGAAAGCCTGAACGTCCAGGACTTCGTCGACGGCATTCCCGGGCGTGACCTGGCCGGCGTCGATGCGGCGGGCCTGGACCGGCGCGAACTGGCTCGGCGCGGTGCCGGCATCGTGCTCAAGATGGTGCTGGAGGACGGCTGCTTCCACGCCGACCCGCACCCCGGCAACATCCTCTACCTGCGTGACGGCCGCATCGGCGTGATTGACTTCGGCATGGTCGGCGCGCTGTCTGAAGTGCGCCGCTTCCAGGTCGCGCAGCTGCTGCACGGGCTGGTCGAGCAGGACCCGCAGGGCGTGGCCGATGTGCTGCTGGACTGGGCCGGCGGCGTGGAAGTGGACGAGAACCGCCTGCAGCACGACATCAGCCAGTTCGTCGACCAGTATCGCGGCGTGCCGCTGAAGGACCTGCGCATCGGCCTGATGCTGGGTGACATTACCCAGCTGCTGCGCAGCTACAGCCTGACCCTGCCGGCCGATCTGGCGCTGATGATCAAGGCGTTCCTGACCCTGGAAGGCATGGGTCGCCAGCTGGACCCGGATTTCGACATGGCCAGTGCCGCGCGCCCGTTCCTTGAACGGGTGGTGCTGCAGCGCTATGCGCCCAGGGCGCTGCTCAAGCGTGGCCGACGCAGCCTGCTGGGCCTGGTCGACTTCGCCGGGGAATTGCCGCGCGACCTGCGCAAGCTGGTCCAGGCCGCACGCCGCGGCCGCCTCCAGCTGAAGGTGGAAACCACCGCGCTGCAGGGCTTCGGCGAACAGGTGAATCGGGCAGCGAACCGGCTGGTGATGGGTATCGTCACCGCCGCGCTGATCATCGGGTCCTCGATCGTCATGCACAGCGTTGGCGGGGTCTCCAGTCGCTGGCTGCTGGCGCTGGGGGTGTGCGGGTTCATCGGCGCCGGCTTCTGTGGCGTGTGGATCCTGTACTCGATATGGAGGAGCGGCAAGCACACATAGTGTGCTTGCCGCAGCGGTTCCCCACTGGAACCGCGGAATCGCTGCGCGATTCCTGTAGGGCCAATCGCTGGTCGGCTGCTTTTTGCCTTTGCCGCCCGGCCATTGGCCCAACTGCCGAGCATGGCTCGGCACTACAGACCCGGCACTTGCAGTTGTGCGCATTAGTAGTAATACTACTAACCATGGACCTGACCGACACCCAGCAGGCGATCCTGCAGTTGATCGCCGAGCGTATCGAGAGCGAAGGCGCACCGCCGTCGCAGACTGAAATCGCACGTGCGTTCGGCTTCAAGGGCGTGCGCGCGGCCCAGTACCACCTGGAAGCCCTGGAGCAGGCCGGTGCGATCCGTCGCATCCCGGGCCAGGCTCGCGGCATCCGTCTGGTGCAGGCACCGCCGGTCGAAAAGCTCGCCGAGCCGGGCCTTCCGGACAGCGTGCTGCGCTTGCCGGTGCTGGGCCGGGTCGCTGCCGGCCTGCCGATCGGTGCCGACATCGGCTCCGACGATTTCGTGGTGCTGGACCGGGTGTTCTTCTCGCCGGCGCCGGACTACCTGCTGAAAGTGCAGGGCGACTCGATGATCGACGAGGGCATCTTCGACGGCGACCTGATCGGCGTACACCGCACTCGCGACGCCCGTTCCGGGCAGATCGTGGTGGCCCGCATCGATGACGAGATCACCGTCAAGCTGCTGAAGATCGCCAAGGACCGCATCCGCCTGCTGCCACGCAATCCCGATTACAAGCCGATCGAGGTGCTGCCGGACCAGGATTTTGCGATCGAAGGCCTCTATTGCGGCCTGCTTCGGCCCAATCGTTGACCCGCTCCATAGTGCATTACCCCGCGGTCTTTTGTGGCGATTCTCTGGTTCCACTGAGGTTGGTACGGATGTCCGATAATTCTTTTCAGAGCGCCGGGCAGAATCTCAGCCTGTGCGATACGTCCGACTTAAAGTGAACCCATGGCAAAGAAGACCCCCAAAGACAGCACCCCCAACGACATGACCTCTGCAAGGACCAATACGATGGACGAGAACAAGAAGCGCGCCTTGGCTGCTGCTCTGGGCCAGATCGAGAAGCAGTTCGGCAAGGGCTCGGTGATGCGCATGGGCGACCGCGTGGTCGAGCCCGTCGAAGCCATCCCGACCGGTTCGCTGATGCTCGACATCGCACTGGGCATTGGCGGTCTGCCGAAGGGCCGTGTCGTTGAGATCTACGGCCCGGAATCCTCGGGCAAGACTACCCTGACCCTGCAGGCCATCGCCGAATGCCAGAAGATGGGCGGTACCGCGGCCTTCATCGACGCCGAGCACGCGCTTGACCCGATCTACGCCGCGAAGCTGGGCGTGAACGTGGACGACCTGCTGCTGTCGCAGCCGGACACCGGTGAGCAGGCGCTGGAAATCGCCGACATGCTGGTCCGTTCGGGCTCGGTTGACATCCTGGTGGTCGACTCGGTCGCCGCGCTGACCCCGAAGGCCGAAATCGAAGGCGAAATGGGTGACCAGCTGCCGGGCCTGCAGGCCCGCCTGATGAGCCAGGCGCTGCGCAAGCTGACCGGCAACATCAAGCGTTCCAACACCCTGGTGATCTTCATCAACCAGCTGCGCATGAAGATCGGCGTGATGATGCCGGGCCAGAGCCCGGAAACCACCACCGGTGGCAACGCGCTGAAGTTCTATGCCTCGGTCCGCCTGGACATCCGCCGTATCGGTGCGATCAAGAAGGGCGATGAGATCATCGGCAACCAGACCAAGATCAAGGTCGTCAAGAACAAGCTGGCGCCTCCGTTCAAGCAGGTCATCACCGAGATCCTGTACGGCGAAGGCATCAGCCGCGAGGGCGAACTGATCGACATGGGCGTGGATGCCAAGCTGGTCGAGAAGGCCGGCGCCTGGTACAGCTACGGTGAAGAACGCATTGGCCAGGGCAAGGACAATGCCCGCGGCTACCTGCGCGACAACCCGACCGTCGCCGCCAAGCTCGAGGCCGAGCTGCGTGAGAAATTCCAGCCGGCCGAAGCGGCCCGCGAGGAAGGCGACGACGAAGGCGACGACGAGTAAGGCTTGCTGTGGGGCAGGGCGGCGCCGTCAGTGACGTCGCCCTGTCCCGCAGGTTCGAATCGCCCAGGGATGGGCAGGGCGCCAAGGACGGCGCCACCCTTGGAGCACCGATGTCCGACGCCGAAGACATTCCCACCGGCCGCAAGCGCCGGCAGCGTGAGCAGACTCCCGTCCAACGGGCGCTGGGCCTGCTGGTCCGCCGCGAGCACTCGCGCAAGGAACTCACCCGCAAGCTGACCGCCCGTGGCATCGAAGACGAAGCCGCGCAGGCCGCTGTCGCCAAGCTGACCGAGGCGGGCTGGCAGGACGACACCCGTTTTGCCGAGAACCTGGTGAGGATGCGCGCCAACACCGGTTATGGGCCGATCCATGTCCGCGCCGAGCTGGGGACCCACGGCCTGGACAGTGCCGCGATTGCTGCAGCGATGGACAGCTACGAAGGCGACTGGCAGGAGAACGCCCGTGATCTGGTCCGCCGACGCTTTGGCGAGGCCGGTCCGCAGGACCTGACGCAGCGGCGCAAGGCCGCCGATCTGCTGGCCCGACGGGGCTTCGACGGCGACAGCATCCGCCGTGCGACCCGCTACGACCCGGACGACTGAGACTGGCGGCGCCGGGCCTGATACCCTTTAGGTTTTCGGCGGTCCCTCGCGACTCTGGCCAACACGGCCGGTGGTCCGGGTCCGCCGGCCCGCAGACTGCCAGCCCCCAATGAACGCATCCGCCAAATTCACGACATCCCAGATCCGCAGCGACTTCCTTGAATTCTTCAAGGGCAAAGGCCACACCATCGTGCCCTCGGCGCCGCTGGTGCCGGGCAATGATCCGACCCTGCTGTTCACCAACTCCGGCATGGTGCAGTTCAAGGACGTGTTCCTCGGCGCGGAGAAGCGTAGCTACGTGCGCGCGGCCGACGTGCAGCGCTGCCTGCGCGCGGGCGGCAAGCACAACGATCTCGACCAGGTCGGCTACACCGCACGCCACCACACCTTCTTCGAAATGCTGGGCAACTGGTCGTTCGGCGACTACTTCAAGAAGGACGCGATCGCCTGGGCCTGGGAACTGCTGACCCAGGTCTGGAAGCTGCCGGCCGAACGCCTGCTGGTCACCGTCTACCAGACCGATGACGAAGCCTATGCGCTGTGGCGCGACATGGTCGGCGTGCCGGAAGAGCGCATCGTGCGCATCGGCGACAACAAGGGTGCGCCGTTCGCTTCGGACAACTTCTGGCAGATGGCCGACACCGGTCCGTGTGGTCCGTGCACCGAGATCTTCTACGACCACGGCGACCATATCGCCGGCGGCCCCCCGGGTTCGCCGGATGAAGACGGCGACCGCTTCATCGAAATCTGGAACCTGGTGTTCATGCAGTTCGACCGCCAGCCCGACGGCACCCTGGTGCCGCTGCCGGCGCCGTGCGTGGATACCGGCATGGGCCTGGAGCGCCTGGCTGCGATCCTGCAGCACGTGCACACCAACTACGAGATCGACCTGTTCCAGGCGCTGATCCGCAAGGCCTCCGAGCTGACCGGCACCGCCGACCTGGAGAACAAGTCGCTGCGCGTGATTGCCGACCACATCCGCGCCTGCTCGTTCCTGATCGTCGACGGCGTGCTGCCGTCCAACGAAGGCCGGGGTTACGTGCTGCGCCGTATCATCCGCCGCGCCCTGCGCCACGGCTGGATGCTGGGCGTGCGCCAGCCGTTCTTCAGCAAGCTGGTGCCGACGCTGGTCGAGCAGATGGGCGAGGCCTATCCGGAACTGCCGGCGGCGGTGGACACCGTCATCCGTGCGCTGCAGGCCGAGGAAGAGCGTTTCGCCGAAACCCTCGATGCCGGCATGAAGATCTTCGAAGACGTGGCCGGCAAGGCCAGCAATGGCGTGATCCCGGGCGTTGACGCCTTCCGCCTGTATGACACCTATGGCTTCCCGCTCGACCTGACCCAGGACATCGCCCGCGAGCGCGACCTGACCGTCGACATCGCCGGCTTCGATGCCGCGATGGAGCAGCAGCGCGAGACCGCGCGCGCGGCCGGCAAGTTCGGTGGCGGCGTGACCCTGCCAGCCGAGCTGGTGGCGACCCTCAGCCCGACCCGGTTCCTGGGCTACGACCGCCTGCAGGCCGACGGCCTGAGCGTGCTGGCCCTGCTCAAGGACGGTCGTCCGGTGCAGTCGGCCGATGCGGGTGACGCAGTCATCGTCATCACCAACCAGACCCCGTTCTACGCCGAGTCCGGCGGCCAGGTCGGCGACACCGGCGTGCTGACCGGCAACGGCGTGCGCATGGTCGTGGAAGACACCCAGAAGTTCGCCGGCCAGTTCCATGGCCATGTCGGCACCCTGTCCGGCGGCGGCCTGAAGGTCGGCGACGTGCTCTCCGGCCAGGTCGATGGCGAGCGCCGCGGCGCCACCATCCTCAACCATTCGGCCACCCACCTGCTGCACGCCGCCCTGCGCGAAGTGCTGGGCACCCACGTGCAGCAGAAGGGCTCGCTGGTCGCCCCGGACCGCCTGCGTTTCGACTTCTCGCACTTCCAGCCGATCAGTGCCGACGAACTGGCGGTGATCGAGCGCAAGGTCAACCAGCAGGTGCGCGCCAACAACGCCGCCGAAGTGCACACCATGGGCATGCAGGAAGCGCTGGACTTCGGCGCGATGGCCCTGTTCGGCGAGAAGTACGGCGAGCACGTGCGCGTGCTGAAGATGGGTGACTACTCCACCGAGCTGTGCGGTGGTACCCACGTCAACCGTACCGGCGACATCGGCCTGTTCAAGATCACCTCCGAGGGCGGCGTCTCCGCGGGCGTGCGCCGCATTGAGGCCGTGACCGGCCAGGGCGCGCTGGACTACGTGGACGCCGAAGAGGCCCGCCTGGCCGAGGCCGCTGAGCTGCTCGGCGGCAGCGCCGCCGACGTGGTCGAGAAGATCCGTGCCCTCGGCCAGCGCCAGAAGCAGCTGGAGCGCGAACTGGAGGCCGTGAAGGCCAAGGTTGCTGCGGGTGCCACGGCCGACCTGTCCGGCCAGGCCGTCGAGGTCGCTGGCGTGAAGGTGCTGGCTGCCCGCCTGGAGGGCTTCGACGCCAAGGCCCTGCGTGACGCCATGGATCGCCTCAAGCAGCAGCTGGGCGACGCGGTGATCGTGCTGGCCGGCGCCCAGGACGGCAAGGCGGCCCTGGTCGCAGGCGTGAACGGCAGCGCAATGGGCAAGGTCAAGGCCGGGGAACTGTTGTCCCATATCGCCGGTCAGATCGGGGGCAAGGGCGGCGGACGCCCGGACCTCGCCCAGGGTGGTGGCGAGGACGGGCCCGCCCTTGCCACTGCGCTGGCTGCAGTCGTCGAATGGGTCAGCCCCCGCCTGTGATGAACCTGGCCGTCCCCCTCCTTGTAGGAGCGGGACGGCTGACGGTACCATTGCGAATCTTTTCCCTTTGTCGTGGTAGCGCTTCTTGACGGAGCGTCAAGCCGGTGGGGGATACCCTTCCACACGGTTCCATGGAGACTTACAAAAATGTTGATCCTGACTCGCCGCGTCGGCGAAACCCTGATGATCGGAGACTCGGTGAGCGTCACCGTGCTTGGCGTCAAGGGTAACCAGGTGCGTATCGGCATCACTGCGCCGAAGGACGTCGCTGTGCATCGCGAAGAGATCTATCAGCGCATCCAGCGTGGTGATGAAGCCGGTGGCACCGGTAGCGAAAATTCTGCCGAATAACGCTTTACCTTCGCACTCGATTAACGTTATGATTCACGCCCCGCTGAGGTGCGACGCACCAGACGCGGAGAAAACCCCGGAGTGATGCCCGAGTGGCCGAAGGGGCTCCCCTGCTAAGGGAGTATAGGGTCAAAAGCTCTATCGAGGGTTCGAATCCCTCTCACTCCGCCAGATACAAAGAAGCGCCTGCAGATCCTCGATCTGCAGGCGTTTTTCTTTGCGCGGGTGCAGGGTCCAGGCGTGCCATCCAGCGATCATTGATCGCTGATGGCGACCGAATCAGGCTCTCCTCAGAGCTTTACCGTCACACCCACCTGGAAGCCCCGCCCCGGCAGCGGCGCGATGTACTTCAGCGGCGAGTTGTGTGGACGCGCTTCCTCATTGAGCAGGTTGCTGCCGTTGACGAACACTTCCATGCCGGCGATGTAGCTGCTGCGCACCGGCAGTTCGCGGCTGACCTGCAGATCAACCAGGTTGAACGCGTCCAGCGGGATTTCCTCGCTGACGTTGCGGCCGAGGTACTTCTGCGTGTCGTAGCAGGTGCTCGACAGCTGCGCCTTCCAGCCTTCGCGCTGCCATTGCAGGTTGGCACCGTAGCGGTTGGTCGGCATGTTCGGGAGGTACTCGCCATCGTTGTGGGCGCGCAGCGGATCGGGGTGGTCGGCCTTGTTCTTCACCAGATCGGCGAAGGCAGAGATGTTCAACGTGCCATACCGGCCCAGGTCCAGCACCTGAGATGCGTCGATCTCGAAACCCTTCACCGTGGTGTCGGTCTGCTTCCAGTACTTGAGCGGCAGACGGTTGGCGGTCTGCAGGCCGGAATGGCCGAGGTAGAGATAGTTCTCGTACTTCATCCGGTAAGCGGTGGCCGACAGCTCGAAACCGCCGATGTGGAACAGGCCGGTCAGCTCCAGGTTCTTCGCGCGCTCAGGCTTGAGGTTCTGGTTGCCTTCTTCCTGGGTCATCACCGAATAGTGTGCGTTGCTGGCATACAGCTCGTTGATCTCCGGTGCGCGCTGCGAGGATGCGTAGCGCACCTTGGCGGCGAACAAGGGGCCGAGCTCGACATACGATCCGAGGGTGTAGCTGTTGAGCCGGTAGTCGCGGTCCTGCAATTTCGTGTTGGCGGCATTGCGCGCTGTCTTGAAGCGGCTTGGTTGCAGGTCATGGTCAACGCGCTCGTGGCGCACGCCTGCATCGAAACTGGCCCAGCCGAAGTCCAGCGTCTCCTTCAGGAACACCGCGTTGCTGCGGGTGTCGACGTCGGGCAGGTAGCGCAGTGAACCGCTGCCGGTGACCTGGCGCGACTGGTGGCTGAAGCCGAGCAGGCCGCTGAGCGGACCGACGCGCTGATGGCTCAGAAGCAGCTCGGCCTGGGAGCTTTCGAAGTCGTAGTCATTGGCCTTGGATGCACCGAGGCGCTCGCCCGACGTGTTGTCCAGCCTGGAAACTCGCAGCTCCGCGCGCTCGAACCACGGCAGCGGATCGCGCAGCAGGGCGTCCAGCGCGTAGCGTTCCTGCTTGATCACCACGCCCACCGGCAGGCCATCGGCATCGTTCGAACCGAACGACAGGTTCTGCATCGAGAATCCCGGCACGCCGTATTCGCTGTCCTTGGTATCGATGCTGACACCCACGTAGCCACGGTCGAAAAACAGCGTCGAGCCGAAGGCCACCTGCGAGTTGCGTGCGTAGCTGTTGCCCAGCCGGTGATGGTAGTCGGGCGTGACATCGTTGTTGATCTGCTTCTGCACGTACGACGGCGTGCCGGGCACGTAGGCCGGGTTGGCCGGATTGATGTAGGTGCGGCGCTGCCAGACCGAGGTCGGATGGTTGGTGTAGAACGAGAAGTCACCATCGGCCCAGTCCGGATTTTCGCTCATGAACTGGTCGATGTAGGGCTGCGAGGCCTTGTTGTAGATCTGCTGGACGCGCGCCTCTTTCTGGCAGCTGTCGGCCAGCGCCGAGTTGACGCCGCCGCTCGGCGGGAACAGGCGGGTGTTGCAGACGGCGGCCTTGCTGTTGCCCGGGATGTCGTAGTGCGAGATGCGCTGACGCGAGACCTGCAGGTTGGTCGAGAGGTTGCGCTGGTTGTTGAAGTTCATGCGGAAGCCCTGCGCGTCGGCGGCATTGAAGCCCTGGCGCAGGACCAGCTCCATCGACTGCTCCGTGTCTTCCATGCTGCGCGGGATGAGGCCGGAATCGATCTCCACGCTGCCGCCGATCGCATTGCCGCCATAGCGCACGGTATCGGAGGACTTGTTGACGATGACGCTGCGCACGAACAGTGGATCGAACGGAATGTTGATGTCGCCGCTGATCGCGTTCATGCCGAGAATGGACTGGCCATCCTGCAGGATCTGCACGCGGTTGCCGCTGAGGCTGCGGATGACCGGGGCGCCCGCGTTCGGCCCGAAGGCGCTGCTCTGCACGCCGGAGACATGTTCGAGCAGGCTTCCGAGGGTACGGTTCTGTGCCTGTGGATTGTCGACGGTGACCCGGCTGTCGACGCGCGAGGGCGGGGAGGCCTGGACCTGGAGGGTGGGAAGGGTAGGCGCGTCCGCAGCGTGGGCGGTGTGGACAGCGAGCAGGATGGCGGCAGCAAGCAGGTGGCGACGCATGGCAGGACTCGTGAAATAGGAGTGAAATGTTATAACGTAACGCTTTGTATCGACAAGGACGTGATGAGGCCTTGCCGCCAGACCTGAATCGCGGGAGGCGCGAACGAGGTTGCCGCGCGTTCAGCGCCCTGCCTTGTGCGGGGCCCCGATGCTGTGCACGATCCGAAGCGCTGCGCCCCACAACGCGTCACGCAGCACCTTCTTCACTGGAACGGAGCAACGTATGAAGCTGTTGTCCGCTGTGTTGTTGTGTGCGTGTTCGCTGCCGGCCGGGTTGGCACTGGCGGTGGAAGCGTCCCCGTCGCCGCTGCTGGGGCGCTGGTCGCTGGACACCGCGACCTCGGCACTGCCCGAGGCGCAGCGTCCGAAGCGTGTGGTGCTGGAGTTCAAGGACGCCGGTGGTGGCCGCTGGAGCTCGCACGTGGATATCGTCCTGCATGATGGCAATACCATGAAGTCCGACGGCACGCTGGCGCTGGACGGTACGCCGGGCCCTTTGTCCGGCACCTATGGCGCGGACAAGGCCAACCTGAAGCTGCCGGCGCCGAACACCCTGGTGATGCAGCTGGTGGACCACGGTACGCCGGCCTCCACCCGTATCTACACCGTGGCCGATGACCAGGCGACGATGACCGAGACCAAGGCGTTCTACGCTCACGACGGGACGCCGATCCTGCAGACCAACCTGTTCAAACGCATGCCGTAGCGATCCTGCGTTCACCACGCCCGCACAACGGGCGTGGTGAACACCGCCGCCTTACACCGGGGCCCGGTCGCGCTTGCCGGTGTCGATGCCATACCTGCCCATGGCGTCCTGCATCCAGCACGCAGCACCATGACCATCACGTTCCAGCGGATCATCGCGTTCAGGCGGCGCTCGACGGCCAGGTCGCCCGGCCGTCCATGCGCGGGTATGCAGGTCGTCGTGCTGCTGGGTGTCCAGCCCGCTCAGCTGATCGATCAGGTAGTGCGCGCGTGGCCGGCCACCGGCCTGCATCACCGCCTGCAGCGATTCACGCCACTCCCGTGTTTCCAGCGGGTCGGTATCGAAGGGAATGAGGGCTTGGTTCATGGCTGTCTCCAGAGGGCGCCGGTCGGACGTCTGCCTGGGCGACAACACCGGCAGGGTGCACAGCACTGGAGCGGGGTCGCAACGGCGGGCGCCGTGACGCGAAGGGCGACCGTGGCGGCCACCGAGAAGACAAGCGTAGGCCTGCCCCCCGCGCTTCGGTAGGCGGGCGGGGCTTGGGTCTCTGGCAAGCAAGGGTTGGTGCCGCGCGCCGTATCAGGGGCCGATGCGCTGGGCGCTGCCTCTGATCAGGCCGGGGACAGCCCCGGCAGGAACACCGGGATGATCGCCACGCCGATGCCCAGCAGGCACCAGGCGACGATGGGCAACCAGCGCGCCAGGCGTTGGGCGGGTTCCGGCGCACGACGACCGCCGATCCACAACAGCAGCGTGAGCACACCCAGCGCATAGGCGAGGACGACGATTACCGGATGCACATGGATGACCCGGCTGGGTGGCCACATCTGCTGCTGGTAGGCGGTGGTGTGGGCGACCAGCAGCAGGAACAGCAGGCTGCTGAAGGTGTTGATGGCGGTGCGTGCGTTGATGGGAGCACTCCTTGTGCGGGCTGCCCGGACATTGCAGGGGCCGCATTCTAGCGGCTGCCTTCCGGTCGTTGAAACGCCACTGTCATCGATGGCGGTCACCCTGCTGGGCTTTCCAGCCTCGGGGTGGTTGGCCGGCCGTGAACAGCGTGAGGATCTGGGAGAAGAGCTACGAACTGCGGCGCCGGCTGCTGCGTGGCTTCTTCCTGCGTCGCGGTTCGGCCAGCGAGGATGCCGAAGACCTGGCGCAGGAGGTCTACCTGCGGCTGCTGCGCAGCACCGGCGAGGATGCCGACGCGGTCGAGAACCCGGAAGCCTACCTGTTCACCGTGGCGGCCAACCTGGCACGCGAGCACGCCCGCGTGCGGTCGTCGCTACCGCCGCTGGAAGACGTCGATCTGCTGGCCGAAGTGCTGAAAAGCGAAGAAGACATCGAGGGCGAATTCGAGCGTGCGCAGCGCTGGAACGATATCCGCAGCACCATCGCGCGGTTGCCGGCGACCACGCGCCGGGTGATGGAGCTGCACTACCGCGACGGGCTGGACTGCCCGGGAATCAGCCAGCAGCTGCAGGTGTCGGTGCACATGGTGCGCAAGCATATCGGCAAGGGGCTGGAGGCCTGCAGGAAGGCGCTGGGCGCCAGGGAGCTCACATGAATCGGTATCCATCACGCAGGCCTGACGACACGATCGAACGTGAGGCGGCGCACTGGTTCCTGTGCAATCGCGAGGGGGTGCTGGACAAGGCCGGGCGTGTCGCGTTCCTGGACTGGATGAAGCGCTCGCCCGAGCATGTTCGCGCCTACATGCGCGCGCTCGCGTTGCACCGGCAGGTGGGCGAGGCGCTGCAATCGCCGTTGGCTGATGCGGCGCTGGTGCCACCGCAGCAGGTCGCCGCCAAGGTGGTGCCGCTGTTCGGTCGTGCGCACGCGCCGCCCCGCGCCGTGCTGCGTCGCGGTCGCGTGCGCTGGTGGACGGTCTCTGCCGCGGCCTGTGTTGCCCTGCTCGGCGTGGGCCTGGTTTCGCAGATGATGCCCACCCAGCAGCTCTACAGTGCCGGGCATGGTGAACTCCGCGACCTGGTGCTGCCCGACCAGACCCAGGTGCGGCTCAACGCGGACAGCCGACTGCGGGTACGCATGAGCTGGTTCAGTCGAAGGGTGGAGCTGCTGCAGGGGGAGGCCACGTTCGACATCGCCCGCGACCGCCGTCCGTTCGAGGTGGAAGTGAACGGCCTGGAGATCCGGGATATCGGCACTGTATTCGATGTATCGCGACGGCTGCAGAGCACCCGCATCGGCGTGGTCTCCGGCGAGGTCGAGGTCTGGAGCCAGGGCGCGGGTGCCCGCCGCCTGGCCCAGCTGGAGCAGGGCCGGGTGGTGCAGGTCGACGCGCGAAGCCATGCCGTCGAGTCAGTGGACATGCCGCTGTCGATGCTGCTGGACTGGCAGCAGCGCAAAGTCTCCTTCCTCGATGAGCGGCTCGATGAGGTGGCAGCTGCCTTCAACCGGCACAACCAGGTGCAGGTGCGCGTGCTGGACGAAGGCGCAGCATCGGCACGGTTGTCGGGCAGCCTCGATGCGCATCGCATCGGTGCGCTGCAGGCCTTCCTCGAACGCGACCCACGCTTCGTGGTGAGGCGCGAAGCCGACACAGTGCGGGTCGGCAGTCGCTGAGGCCCGCGCGGTCGTGAGCTGTCAGAAAAAATTCATCGAATCCGTGTTCTCCACTTCGGTGGATGCGGGCTCTTACTTGGGAGAAGCCGCTGCCAAGTCACGCGGCGACCTCGCAGCCTTTTCTCTTCCAAGGACCCGTGATGCGCAACACGCTCTACCTGTCGATCATCCTCGCCCTGTCTCCCTGCAGCGTGCCAATGGCGGCCGCGGCCACTGCCGATGGCCTTGAAACCCGCGTGTCGGCGGCGATCGCGGCGCAACCGCTGGCACGTGCGCTTGAGCAGTTGTCGCGCAGTTCCGGCGTGCAGTTCCTGTACTCGGGCAGCGGCGAAGCGCACATGGCCGGGGCTGTGCCGCGGGGCGCCACCGTCAAGCAGGCGTTGGACGCACTGCTGGCGGGTACCGGTCTTGGCTACACCGTGGTGGATGGCAATGTCATCGCCATCGATCCGGCACCCGCACGCAATGCGCCGAAGCCAGCCGCGCCGATGCCGCGCGAGGCCGGGGCGGTGCTGGCGCCGACCCTGGGCACGGTGAAGGTGATTGCCGCGCATGAGGTCATCGACCAGAAGAAGTCGTCGCCGGTGATCAAGGATTCGGTGGTCTACGACGAGATGGACAGCTACGGCGACGAGACCCTGGCCGAGAGCCTGATGGCCGCTCCAGGCCTGAGTGCGGTGGAGGATGCCGGCGAACCACGCTACGTGACCGTGCGCGGCGTGCAGGCCAAACTCAACTACACCACCATCGATGGCATCGCGATCGCCAGCGTGGGGGGCAGTGGCTCCGGGGAGCGCATGAACAACCTGCAGCTGATTCCCAGCGACATCGGTACCCGAACCGACATCTACAAGAGCTTCAGTGCGGAGCAGGCACCGGATGCGATCGGCGGTGTGATCGACATCATCAGCCGTAGTGCCTTCGACCGGTCCGGCAGGTACGTGTTTGCCGATGTGGCAGGCATCTATTCCACTGCCGAGACCAACGTCGAGCGCAGCGCCGGCGGCAACCACGAGACCCTGGGCCATTTCGGCAAGAGCGCCAAGATGGTGTTCTCCAACCAGTTCGGCGCCGACCAGGAATTCGGCATCGTTGCGGTGGCACGCTATGAGCAGCGTTCACGCAACAGCGTCAAGCGCTGGGTGGAGTCGAACTACTACTACAACGACGCTGGAGAATACCTCACCGACGGCACCACGGGTCCGGACGAGGCCAAGGGCTGGAACGGCCTGCGTGCGCCTGGCAACTTCAGTACCGGCACCTATACCAACTTCATCACCAACTTCGGTGGCTCCGCCAAGCTTGAGTGGAAGCCCTCGGATGATCCGTTCTACGCATCGCTGCTGCTGTACTCGTACCGGTTCTACGAGAACTCAACGATGAACAAGACGGATCTGTATGGCAACGCCAAGTTTCCGATCCGCAACCAGACCGAGGACAGCGGCACCACCCAGATCAACAGCATCTACATCAAGAACCGTCACGACCGCTGGGACCGCAGCAACCGTGGCGCCATCGCCAGCTTCAACTGGGACGTCGGCGACCGTTCGCGCCTGACCCTGCGTGGTGGCCACACCGAAGAGACCTTCCACAACAACCAGGTCTACTGGGGTGTGCGTGCCTATCCAAGCAATCTGTTCGTCGACTACGAGAATGACAGTCACGGGTTCCCAAACGCGGTAGCGGTTTCTGATTCCAGCCTGTTGACCAGCTCCGCGTTCAAGCTCAATCCGGCGCAGGCCTATGTCTCCCCGCGCGATGCCAAGGAGAGCATCGACAACCTGCGCGCGGACTTCAGCTACAACATCGACGCCGATGCGCGTGGCTTCGGCCTGGCCACCGGTGCCGAGTACCGCCACCTGAAGATCTGGCAGGACATCGACTTCGACTACTTCAGGAGCAGTGCCACGCTCAACGACTACCTGTACCCGGGGTCGACGCTGCTGGGCAGCGTGCCGGGCTTCCCTCTGATCGACAACCGCAAGTGGAACGAGGAACTGCTGCCGAAGCTGGGCAACAACAATGCGGCGTATCCGAATGCCAACTTCACCAGCGACTACAAGTACGTGGAGGACATCACCAATGCCTATGTGTCCGCTCACTACGCCTGGGACCGGCTGCTGCTGATCGGCGGCCTGCGTTACGACCACACCCGCTTCGATGCCTACAGCCCGTTCAGCGATGATGGCGGCAGTACGTATACCTCCGCCTTCCGCAACACGAGCGGTGGCTACAACAACCTGCTGCCTTCGTTGAATGCGACGTTCAAGCTGAGCGAGGACCAGCGCCTGCGCTTCTCCGCCAGCCGTACGCTGGGCCGGCCGACGCCGAGCAACATCGCCCAGGCCACCAGCACCAGCTGTGGCGATGACGAGGAGGGCAGGGGCTTCTGCACCATCAAGCAGGGCAATGCCAACCTGCAGCCGCGCCGTTCCACCAACGTCGACCTGGCGTGGGACCTGTATTTCAACGGCAACAATGGCCTGGTCTCGGTAGCGCTGTTCGACAAGGTGATCAAGGACGATATCTACACCCTGACCACGTTCGAGAACGTGGGGGACACCCGCTACCGGGTCACCCAGCCGATGAACACCGACGAGTCGAAGCTGCGTGGCGTTGAGTTCGCGGTGGCCAATCGCAATCTGCAGTGGGGCCGCCAGCGCTTCGACATGTACTTCAACGCGACGCGTCTGGAAGGCCAGACCAACTACCGCATCACCGATGGCACCGAGCGGCGCCTGGACCGCCTGCTGTACCAGCCGGACTGGTCGCTCAATGGGTCGGTGATCTGGCGCATGCCGTGGAAGAGCTCGCAACTGCGCCTGTCCGGAACCTACCGCAGCCGGATGCTGGTCGACTTCGGTGACACCGAATGGCTGGATTCGTACTACGACCCATACATGACGTTCAACATGGCTTTCAGCCACAAGGTCGGCAAGCACGTAACGCTGAAGTACGAGGCCAAGAACCTGTTCAACACCCAGCCAACCTACAGCACCGGTCCGAACGGGCGTTTCCGAACTGAGATCGACGACTACGGCCGCTTCTTCTATTTCCACATCATCTACAACTGAGGGTTCACCCGTGGAGACGATCAATCGCAGGCGATTCCTGGCCTTGGCCGGCTTGTCGGCCGCCGGGGCCTGGATGGGCACGGCGCACGCACTGGCCGCGCAGGCCGATGCCACCGCGCTGAACCCGCGCAACCTGCTGGCCAAGCCGCGCTTTGCCAGCACACCCTTCACCCTGGGCGTGGCCTCGGGTGATCCCTCGGCCGATGGCGTGGTGCTGTGGACGCGCCTGGCGACCGAACCGCTGGTGTTCGGCGGTGGCATGCCGACCCGGCCGATGGCGGTCGAATGGCAACTGGCAGCAGACGATGGCATGCGCAAGGTGGTGCGCCAGGGTTCGGCAATGGCGCATCCCGAACTCGGCCACGCCGTGCACGTGGAGCTGGACGGGTTGGCGCCCGGACGGCCCTACTGGTACCGCTTCACCGTAGGCGGCCACGCCAGTGCGGTCGGTTGTACCCGCACGCTGCCCGCAGCCACGGCCGCAGTGGATCGTGTGCGCTTTGCGGTGGCCGGTTGCCAGCACTACGAAGAAGGCCACTACACCGCGTGGCGGCGCATCGCCGACGAACCGCTGGATTTCGTCTTCCACTACGGTGACTACATCTACGAAGGCGAAAGCCAGCCGGGCCTGCGGAAGATGAACGGCCAGCCGTTCACCAACCTGCGCAACCACGTCGGCCCGCAGATCTACACGCTGGATGATTACCGCCGCCGCTACGCCCAGTACAAGAGCGATCCCGACCTGCAGGCCGCGCATGCGGCGGCACCGTGGTTCGTCACTTTTGACGACCATGAAGTGGACAACAACTGGGCCGGTGCCGAAGACCAGGATGACACGCCCAGCGAAGTGTTCCTGCTGCGTCGCGCACAGGCGTTCCAGGCCTACTACGAGAACATGCCACTGCGCCGCTCGGCATTCCCGCGCGATGGCCACATGCAGATGTACCGGCGCGCACGCTACGGCACGCTGATGGACCTGCACCTGCTCGATACCCGTCAGTACCGCAGCAAGCAGGTGAACATGGCGTTGCGTGAGGAGGTGGAATCGCCAGAGCGCAGCATTGTGGGGGCGAAGCAGGAGCGCTGGCTGTTCGACGGCCTGGCCGATGCTGCACCACGCTGGCACACGATCGCCCACCAGGTGGCGCTGGGCAACTACATGCGCGAGAAGGACGGCGTGGTGCAATCGTCCGACGACCAGTGGTCAGGCTATCTGGACAGCCGCCGGCGCCTGCTTGACCACATCCAGAAGGTGGGCTTCGGCAACGTAGTGACTGCCTGCGGCGACGCGCATCGCCACTATGCGAGTGATCTGGTGCAGGACCACCGTGACTCGGGCGTGATCTCCAGCGAGTTCCTCGCCACGTCGATCACTTCCGGCGCCGATGGCCAGGGTGTGGACGCGTATGCCAGCAACCAGATTGCGCACAGCCCCTATCTGAAAGCGACCACCGACAAGCGTGGCTACGTGCTGTGCGATGTCACCCGCGATGCGTGGATCGGCGACATGAAGACGCTGGATACCGTAATGCAGCCGAATGGCGCGCTGCAGAGCTGGAAGCGCTACGCGGTGGAGCACGGCCGGCCGGGGCTGCAGGAGGCCTGAATCTACCGGTCTGCGCTGTAGAGCCGAGCCCACGCTCGGCTGCTTTTTCGGTGCAATGCGACCAGGGCGAGAAGTAGCCGAGCGTGGGCTCGGCTCTACAGAGGGCTCCTCAATCGTGCTCGAACCGCAATGGCTCGCTGCCCATTGCCGGGTCACTGGTGCCGGGGCGCCCATCCTCGGCGCGGCCGGCCAGTCGCAGTGCACTGTCGCCCGCACCGATGCGCAGGTCGTACCACCCTGCGGTGGGCGCCGCGTCCCACGCCACCGTGGCCTCAGCATGCGCCGGCAGCACCAGCGCCTGCTCCGGCATGTGCCCGGCATAGGCGCCGGCCTGCACCCGCACATTCTGCGCGCTGTTGTGCAGATTGCGCAGGTGCAGCCGTAGCTGGCCGTCCGCGCGCTCGATCGAAGCCTGCACGGCAGGCGCCTTGACCGCACCCTGGAAGTGGCGGTGGAAGCCGTTCGGACCAAGCAGCCAAAGGTCATAGCGGCCCTGGGCGTCCAGCGGCCAGCGCTCGCGCAGTGGCGTACCTGGCAGCAGCGTGTAGCGGCGTGGTACCGCATCCAGCCGCAGCCGATCGTAGACATGCAGCACGGCCGCCGCGCCTTCGCAGGACAGCGTCAGATCCACACCCGAGGCATCGACTGCGGCAATCGATGCCTGCGGACGATAGGGTAGGGCGCGCGCCGGGCGTACACCGCTTTCCTGTTTCGCTGGTTTCAGCCCCTCTGGCAGCGTGGGCACGGTGCGTCCCGGCAAGGCAGCGGCGCGTGCGGCAACCGCACTCACGTCGGGCAGGCCGCAGACGAACGGGCGGGTATCGCGCTGGGCAAAGTCGAACGCAGTGCTGAGGTCGCCGCAGACCGCGCGGCGCCACGGCGAGATGTCCGGTGCGGCCACGCCAAAGCGGCGCTCGATCAGCCGTATGACCGAGGTGTGGTCGTACACCTGCGAATCGACCCAGCCGCCGCGACTCCACGGCGAGATCACGTACAGGGGCACGCGCGGTCCCAGACCGTACGGGCGCCCGCGCAGTTCGGCGAGATCGTACTTTTCGTCACCCGGTGCCGGGTGTCGGTGGTACTCGCCTTCGGTGCTGACCGAGGACACACCCGCCCAGCCACCGTCCACCGGCGAAGGCGGGGCAGGGGGCGGCATGTGGTCGAAGAAGCCATCGTTCTCGTCGAACATCAGCAGCAGGGCGGTGCGGCTCCACACGTCCGGATCGGCGGTCAGCGCATCCAGCACGCGTGCGGTATAGGCCGCGCCCTGTGCCGGGCTGGACGGGCCGGGATGTTCGCTGCCGGCCGCGTCGGCGATGATGAAGCTGACCTGCGGCAGGCGCCCGTCAATGACGTCCTGGCGCAGCTGCGTCAGGCCCCGCGTGCTGACCCCGCGCGCGCGCAGCTGCGGGTCATGCCCTGGCGCCGCGCGGTGGGCCTGACGGAAGGCCTCGAAACCCGCCAGCGGGTTGTCGGTGAAGTTGTCGGCCATGTCCTGGTAGATCTGCCAGGACACGCCGCCCCTCTGCAGGCGCTCGACATAGCTGGTCCAGCGGTACGACGCCGGGTGCCCACCCTGTTCAGGGAAATTGTCGTGCGAGTTGGCGATCACCGGGCCACCAGCGTGGGCCTGCGGATCGTTGTGGCCGGTCCACAGGAACACCCGGTTCGGGTTGGTGCCGGCCTGCATTGCGCAGTGGTAGGCATCGCAGATCGTGAAGGCATCGGCCAGCGCGAACTGGAACGGTAGGTCGCTGCGCTGGAAGTAGCCCATCGAGTGGTTCTGCTTGGCCTTCGGCCATTGCCCCATGCGACCTTGGTCCCAGGCGCGCTGCGCATCGGGCCAGGTATGCGGCGTGCCTTCCACGCGCATGTAGCCGAAGTGCGCGGCGGTATCCAGCGGGAACGGCGCGATCGCGCGCTTGCCGCTGGCATCGGGCTGCAGCCACAGGCTGCGGACGCGGCCACCTGCTTGCAGCGCGGCGGCCGGGGCGACGAACCGATCACCGAAGCCACGTACGCCCGGCAGCGTGCCGAAGTAGTGGTCGAACGAACGGTTCTCCTGCATGAACACCACGATGTGCTGCAGGTCTTCCAGGCTGCGCGTCTGCGTGGCGGGGGCGATCGCTGCGGCCCGGGCGATGCTGGGCAGCAGCGGAGAAAGGCCGGCGGCAACGCCGGCCTGCAACAACCGGCGTCGGCCGATATCGGTCACGGGCTCACTCACAGGTCCACGCGGAAAGAGATCCCGACGGTGCGCGGAGCGCCGATGAAGGCGTTGTCGCGGCCGTCCACCCCTGCAAGATACCGCTTATCGGTGAGGTTGCTCACCACCAGGTTGGCGCCCATGCCCTTCAGGCGCGGCGACAGGCCCTGCAGGTCGAAGCCGATGTTGGCGTTGAACACGGTGGCCGACGGCAGCTTGTTGACGTTGGCGGCGTCGAGATAGCGCGTGCCCAGGTAACGGCCGGACAGGCCGAAGTTCCAGTTCTCACCCTGCCAGTCTGCCGACAGGACGAGGGTCTGTTCGGGCTGGCCGATCACCTTGGCGCCGTCGACGATGCCCAGCTGGGTATCACGCGCGGCATCGCCACTGCCCAGGTACTTGGAGCGGTTGTAGGTATAGGCGGCGTTGAGGCGCCAGCCGTTGTCCCAGCCATAGCCGAACGCCGCTTCCAGGCCGTTGCTTTCCACGCCGCCGAAGTTCTCGTAGACACCGTCGGTCTCGCCCAGGTAGTCAATGCCGCTGACGAAGCCGGCCGGCAGGTAGACGATGCGGTTGTCGAACTTGATGTTGTACAGCGTGACCGAGGCGGTCAGCGGCCAGCGGCTGATGCGCATGCCCACTTCAATGTTGTCAGCGGTCTCCGGCTCGACGTTGCGGAAGCGCTGCGGGTCGGTCTCGCCGAGCACGCCGGAAGGAATCGCGGCGAAGTTCTGCGAGAAGCCGGCGAACAGCTCCATGCCTTCCACGCCCGGCGCCCAGGTCAAGCCGGTGGACAGCAGCGGGTCGGACCTGGAATCGGATCTGACGTGCTCGCTGGCACCGATCACGCGGCGGCGCGACTGGTCGACGAAGAACTGCTTCACGCCCAGGCGTGCGCTGAACGGCCCGAACCTCGCCACGTCCTCGACGTAGTACATCTGCTCGTCAACCTTGTACTTGTCCTCGAACTGTACCCAGTACGGTTGATGGTCGAAGGCGATATCCTGGCCGACGTTGAGCAGGCGATGCCAGTCGCGGCGTGCCGATCGGTCCAGCTTCTCCACCCACAGGCCGCCACGGATCGTGTTGTCGACCGTGCCGAAGGTCTGCCGCCACTCGACGTCGGCGGTCACGCCCATGCGGTCGTTGTCGTAGTGCGTGTGGCGATACGACTGCGCGCCCAGCACGTTGCCGGCGTAGCAGTTCGGATCATATTCGGCAGTGAAACCCAGCCGCGGTGTGCAGTTGGCCAGGCGCTGCGCGGCGCTGCCGTCGGGATTGACGAAGAAGATCTGGCCACGGTTGCTGCCGCCGTACACGGTCTTTCCACCGATGTACTCCGATTCGGGGCGGCCGGCACCATCGTCGCTGACCTGTGCCAGGTAAGGTGGCAGCCAGTCGCCACGACCTTCCATGCGGTGTCCGTAAGCCGCCACCGAGGCCTTGAAGCCGTTGCCACCGTCGAAGGCCGCGCGCAGGTAGCCGAAGGTGTTCTCGCGCAGCGCACGCGAGCCGGAACGGTAGTTCTGGTCCAGGTAGGGAATGCCGGTGAGGGTGCCGACCAGGTTGTCACGATCAGGATTGGTGGCGAAGCCCTTCGGTGAGACGCTGGTGTATTCCGGCTCGTCCGCATCGTTGTAGGACAGGTAGCCGGTCAGCGTCCAGCGGTCCAGTTCGGTGATGAACTTGCCGGCGATGTGGTCGTTGCTGGCGTGCCCGGTGCCGTCGATCCAGTCATGCACCTTCGACGAGGAGGCGCTGACCCAGGCGCGGGTGTGGCCGCCGAGCAGGCCGGTGTCGTAGCGCACGTAGTACTTGCGCGCCTCGTTGTCACCGGCGCCGACCACGAAACGCAGGCGGCTGTCCTGCAGCGGGTCGCTGGTGAGGAAGTTGAGCGTGCCGCCCAGCGCTTCGTTCGAGCGCGAGGAGATATCAGCGGTGCCCTGGCTGACTTCCACTGTCTCCAGATCGAGGGTGTCGATGTAGCGGTTGGCCAGCGAGCCGCCGCCGTAACCCGAACCGCCGTTGGGCAGGCCGTCGATGGTAGTGCCGATCTGCTGTGTGTCGCGGTTGGTGACGAAGCCACGCATGCTGATCTGCGTGCCCCACACCGATGAGCCGGTGGCATCGGCTTCGCTGACCACCACGCCGGGCACTTCATTGAGCGCGTCGTTGACGCTGCTCATCACGGTCTGCCGGTTCAGCGTTTCCGCGCGCACCGCCGTCTTGGCGTAGCTGGTGGCCTGGCCGATCACCTGTACCTGGTCAAGGGTTCGCGCATCGCTGCTGCGCGCTTCGGCAGTCTCGCCCTGCGGTGCTTCGGCCAGGGCGTCCAGTGCGGGGGCGATCAGCAGGGCAAGCAGCGAGACACGGGGAAAGCGCGCAGACGTTCGCATCGAGACCGGACCTTCAGAAGAGGGAAGCCCCGGAGTGTCGGCAGTGCCAATGACATCGGCATGACGTGGCGATGCAGGAATCGTGTTGTGCGACGGCCGGCACCTGCTGCCGGCATCAGTACCGCGCGTCCTTGGGTTTCGGGTCGCGCGGCCAGTCCTTGCCCTTGTTGGCGAAGTCCGGCCGCGGCTGGTTGATGAAGTAGCTGGCGATGTCCACCGCATCCTGGTCGGGCATCACCTGCTGCCCCAGCGGAGGTTCGCGGGTCACTGCCGGTGGCATGTTGTGCTTGACGAAACCGGCCGCC
The DNA here is from genome assembly GCF_059369035.1 of Stenotrophomonas sp. YJH_SMC_130. NCBI lineage: Bacteria > Pseudomonadati > Pseudomonadota > Gammaproteobacteria > Lysobacterales > Lysobacteraceae > Stenotrophomonas > Stenotrophomonas sp. YJH_SMC_130. The sequence goes on along the minus strand of NZ_JCAFSH010000001.1, from coordinate 91,905 downwards.
TTGTACAGGCGCGCCATGCCGGCGCCGATGTTGAAGCTGTGGTCGCCCCACAGCGGTGGGAAGGCGATGTCACCACTGGCGTCGCGCCGGCCTTCGCCGTTGTCGCCGTGGCAGGCAGCGCACTGCGTGGCGTACAGCGCCTGGCCGCGGATCGGATCCGGGGCCAGCGTGCTGTCGATGGGCCCTTCGCTTGGCGCGGCGACTTTTGCACCGTCCGGCACTGCACTGTTTAGCCACGCCATGTAGTCGAGCATCGCGCGCATCTGTGGCGCGTCCTTCGGCAGCGGCTTGCCGTTCATCGAACGCTGCAGGCAGCCATTGATGCGTTCGGTCAACCCGATCACCTTGCCAGGCCGCGGCATGTAACGCGGATAAGCGCCGCCACCGGTGTTGAAGTAGTGGTTTCCGAATGGACGCTTGCCCTCGGCCATATGGCACGAGTTGCAGTTCAGATCGTTGCCGACATTGTCCGGCAGCAGCCGTGCGGTCTCGTTGAGGAGGCGGCGGCCGAGCATCACCGACTCGGCATTGCCGAGCCCGGCGATTTCTTCGGCGCTGGGCGCGTGGTAGTGGCCGACCACCTTGCCCTGTGCATCGAGGATATCGATCGTGCCGGTCACGGCGGCATCCAGATCCGGGTACAGATGACGGTAAGCGAGGGTACCGGCGCCGGCCAGCAGCACGATGGTGATCGCACTGCCGATCAGCAGGCGGGAACGCGTGCGCGAACGCTTCATTGTGCGGTCTCCTGCGGAACGTAGTGCACCGGCTTGTCGCGCACCACCCGGCGCATACGCGCCACGTCGACCTCGCTCACTGCGCTGGCCTGATTGCCCCAGCTGCTGCGGATGAAGGTCAGGATCTGTGCCAGCTGCGCATTCGGCAGCTGCTCGAAGCCTGGCATGGTGAAGGCCATGCGGTCGTGCGGGGTCTGTGGCGTGCGGCCGCCGATCAGGGTCACCTGCACCAGCGAGCTGGGATCGTCAGCGAACACGATCGAGTTGCCGGCCAGGGCCGGATAGACGCGAGGCATGCCGCGGCCGTCGGCGCGGTGGCAGGCCTGGCAGTGCTCGGCATAGGCCAGCGAACCGGCCACGCGGTAGTCGCCGCTGCGCAGTGCGGCGGTGGTGGTGTCGGTGCCGGGCGACCACTGTGCGCTGCGTCCTTCGCGGGCGGGCAGCTGCTTCAGGTAGCGCGCCATCGCCAGCAGGTCCGCGTCGGACAGGTACTGCGTGCTGTGCTCGACCACATCGGCCATGCCGCCGAAAGCCGCCGAACGATCGGTGCGGCCGGTGCGCAGGAAGTCGACGATCTCGCCTTCGCTCCAGCTGGCCAGGCCGGTCGATTCGTTGCGCAGGTTCTTCGCGTACCAGCCTTCCAGCACCGAACCGGACAGGAACTGGCGGCTGCCATCATCGGCCATCGCCTTTTCCTGGAACGCCAGCCCGCGTGGCGTGTGGCAGGCACCGCAATGCGCCAGGCCTTCCACCAGTTCGGCACCACGCTGCTTGCCGGCGTCCAGCGACGGATCCGGGCTGAAGCTGCGTGGGCGTGCGAACAGCAGTTGCCACCATGCCAGAGGCCAGCGCATGTTGGCGGGCCATGGAATCGTGCTGTCGGCGTTGTCCTGCTTCACCGGCTGCACCGAGCCCATGAAATAGGCGTACAGCGCTTTGATCTCGGCGTCGCGGGCAACCACGTACGAGGCGTACGGCATTGCCGGATACAACGGCTGGCCATCGTGGCGGATGCCACGGCGCACCGCGCGTTCGAAGTCGGCGTAATCGTAGGCACCAATGCCGGTCTGCGGATCGGGCGTGATGTTGGTCGAGTAGATCGTCCCCATCGGCGTCTGCATGCCGAGGCCACCGGCGAACGGCTTGCCGCCCGGCGCGGTGTGGCAGGCCGCACAGTCGGCGGCGCGCGACAGGTACTGCCCCTGTGCGATCAGCGCCGGGTCGTGGATGTCGACCTGCGCGGCCTGCCGAGGTGCGAACCAGTAGGGCGTGCTGCGGGCGATGCCATAGGCGGCGGCCAGCGTGGCGGCCAGGGCAATGGCGAGCTTGAACGAGGTGCGCATGGGGGCACTGTGGGCAAGCATGCCGGCGTATTCATTGATCCGGATCAATGACTGAACGGATACAGCTTGTACACCAAGCTGAATCGTTCCTGCGCTGTCATCAAGTCGTCATCCGCGCGCGATAGATGACCGGTCTATCGGGGCGTTAACGTCCCAGCCTGTCTGATTCATCCCTATGACGTGATATGAAGCGCCTGCTGCTGCTGTTGCTGGCGTGCGCCGGCCTGTGGCTGGCTGCATGCTCCTCCTCCATCAATGCCTCGTCCACCTCGCTCGCCGATCGGCTGATCGCGCCAGGTGGTGTATCGACCCTGCTCGATCGCCCGCGCATCGCCGCGGCCATCGCCGAACTGCCCAACCGCCATGGCTTCGCGCCGGGCCGCGATGGCGTGCCGATCTTCTGGCGTGTGTTCGATCCCGGCGATTACGGCGCGCGTTACCACTACCTGCCGCAGCGCCACGAGAACGGCCTGCCGCTGGATACCGGCCTGAGCCTGGCGGTGCCGCAGCCGTTCCGTGCGCAGACGCCGCGCGGCACCGTAGTGCTGCTGCACGGCTGGATGATGAACGGTGATTCGATGCTGCCATGGTCGCTGCAGCTGGCCGAGTCCGGCTACCGCGTGGTCACGCTCGACCTGCGCAACCATGGCCAGTCCGGTGCAGGACCGTCCGGCTATGGCACCTATGAATCGGATGACGTGGTCGATGTCATCGGCGAGCTGCGCGCGCGCGGCGAAGTAACCGGCCCGCTGTACCTGTTCGGCGTGTCCTATGGCGCCGCCACAGCGGTATTCACCGCCGACAAGCTCGGCGACCAGGTGGAAGGCGTGGTGGCGATGGAATCGTTCGCCAATGCCGGTGTAGCGATCCGCACGATGATTCCGCACCTGATGGGGCTGCAGCCGGAAGGCCTGAAGGCGCAGGCGGTCGCCTCCTACGCGCGCTGGCGCTACGGCGGCCAGGACATCAACCAGGTGATCGCCGCCGCCAGCCGCCGTATCGATGTCGATCTGGACCGCGTCGACGTCGCGCGTGCGCTGGCCGATACCCGCGCCTGCGTGCTGTTGCTGCACGGGCAGGGCGACCAGCACATTCCGGTCAGCCAGGGCCGCGAACTGGCCCAGGCCAATCCGCGCGCGCACTACATCGAGATGCGCGGCGAGGACCACATCACCCTGCCGCTGCGGCTGGACCTGCTGGCCGGCGTGGTCGACGACTGGATGGCGCGTGACGAGCACCACCCGCAGAGCACGTGCCCAGCCCCACAGCTGCCGGCCCAGGCCGAATGGCTGGCACACGGCTGAAAAATGGGGACGGAGGGGATTAAGTCGTTTGCAGCACACTCGGGGCAGATGCGACTTAATCCCCTCCGTCCCCATTTTCTGTCAGGCCACGCGTCGGGCCAGTGAGCGGGCGGAGGCGGCTACGCCCAGCAGCAGTACGGCGACGCACAGGAAGGCAAAGCCGAGGCTGGTGGCGTGCGCCACGGCGCCGATCGCAGCCGGGCCAGCGAGGATGCCGGCGTAACCCAGTGTGGTCACGGCAGTGATTGCGATGCTTTCCGGCATCACCCGCTGCTGGCCTGCCATCGAGAACAGCGCCGGCACGATGTTGGCGCAGCCCAGCCCGACCAGTACGTATCCGGCCAGCGCCACCGGAAACGAGGGCACCAGTGTGGCCAGGGTGAAGCCTGCCGCGGCCGTGATACCGCCAAAGACCAGGGTGCGGGTGCGGCCGAGGTGCTCGACGATGCCGTCACCGAACAGGCGCATTGCCGTCATCGCCAGGGTGAACAACGCGAAGCCGGCCCCGGCCTGGTCACGCGGCACCTGCCGCACTTCGGCCAGGAACACGGCGCTCCAGTCCAGCATCGAGCCTTCGGCGAGGAACACCACGAAGGCCAGTACGCCGATGAACAGCACCACGCCATGCGGCAGTGCCAGCAAGGGGCCTTCGTGCAGGATCCGTTGCGGACGCCAATGCGGCGCCGACAGCATCGCAACCAGCAGCAGTGCCACCACCGAAACCAGCGCGGCCAGCCACAGCGGCGTGCCGAGGATCAGCAGCCCGGTCATGCAGCCAGCGCCGACGAATCCACCGATGCTGTAGAAGGCGTGGAAGCCGGACATCATCGCGCGCCCGGCATCGCGCTCGACCGCCACCGCCTGCATGTTCATCGCACAATCCAGTGCACCGACGCCGGCACCGAACACGAACAGCGCCGCGCCCAGCGACACCGGCGAGGGTGCCAGCACCAGCAAGGGCAGGGCGCACAGCATCATCGCGCAGGTGATCACCATCACCCGGCGGCAACCCAACCGCCCCGTCAGTGCACCTGCCAGCGGCATCGCCAGCAGCGAGCCGAGCCCGAGGCACAGCAGCACGGCGCCGAGGCTGGCGTCCGACAGCCCGGCCTTGGCCTTTGCGTAAGGCACCATCGGCGCCCACGCGGCGGTGGCGAATCCAGGAATGAAGAAGGCGGCACGGGTGGCGTGCTGCTGGGCACGCGGAGATGAAGGCGTCATGCGAGAGCGGGTCCGGATAAACACTGCCATGAAAGCGTTTCCAGTCGCATCGGGCAAGGGGCATTCGGGTCACCGAAGGCCGAATACGATTGCGGGCCGTCCATCAGGCGCAGCGGGCCCGGCGATGCCTTTCCGCATCGCCGGGCCACGTCTTCAGGACAGGGCGTGTTTACAGCGGCAGGTCGAACACCAGCACTTCGGCGTCGTTGCCGTTTTCCAGGGTCAGCTGGGCTTCGTCACTGACCTGCAGCGCATCACCGGCTTCCAGGGTGATGCCGTTGACCTGCAGCTGGCCACGCGCCACCTGCACATAGGCGCCACGACCGTTGCCGAGGGCGTGATGCAGCTTCTGGCCGCCATCAAGAATGGTGGCGAAGATGCGGGCATCCTGGTGGATGCGCAGCGAACCGTCGGCGCCGTCCGGCGAAGCGATCAGGCGCAGCTGGCCGCGCTTGCTGTCCGGCGAGAAGTGGGTCTCTTCGTACGACGGCACGATGTTCTCGGTGTCCGGGAAGATCCAGATCTGCAGGAAGTGCACGGTCTCGTCGGCCGAGTGGTTGAACTCGCTGTGGGTGACGCCGCTCCCGGCGCTCATGCGCTGCACGTCGCCGTAGCGCAGCACCGAACCGGTGCCCATCGAGTCCTTGTGTTCCAGTGCACCGCCCAGCACGTAGGAGATGATTTCCATGTTGCTGTGGCCGTGGGTGCCGAAGCCCTGGCCGCCGATCACCTTGTCTTCGTTGATCACCCGCAACGGGCCGAAGCTGACGTAACGGGGGTCGTAGTAGTTGGCGAAGGAGAAGGTATGGCGCGAGGACAGCCAGCCATGCTCGGCCAGGCCACGGGTAGCGCTCTTGCGGATCTGCAGCATGAGGGAATCTCCTTGTTCGATGGTTTCGATGGGGCGGGGTGGGCCAGTGACCGCTGTGTTTCCCCGTTGGAGAGAAGTATCCGCTTGCGTCCGAGGTTTGAAAAACGGATAGTTTTGACGACCATCATCGAAAAATTCGAATGCTCAAGCTCAGCCTCGATGCCCTGCAGATCCTGGATGCCATCGACCGCCGTGGCTCCTTTGCCGCCGCCGGCAAGGCCCTGCACAAGGTGCCCTCGACGATTTCCTATACCGTGGCCAAGCTGGAGGAGGATCTGGGCGTGCAGCTGTTCGACCGGGTCGGCCCACGTGCAGAGCTGACCGAGGCTGGGCGCGCGCTGCTGGACGAAGGCCGACACCTGCTGCGCGCTGCCCGCGAGCTGGAGCTGCGGGTGCGCCGGGTGGCGTCGGGTTGGGAGACCGAACTGACCCTGGCGGTGGACTCGGTGTTCCCGACCTGGCTGCTTGGGCCGGACATCGCCGCATTCCGTGAGGCCGAGGCACCAACCCGGTTGCGGTTGATCGGCGAGGCCCTGTCCGGCACCTGGGAGGCCCTGCTCGACCGCCGTGCCGACCTGTTGGTCGGCGCGCCGGGCGAAGGGCCCAGTGGTGGCGGCTATGTGGTCGAGCCGCTGGGAACGGTGGCGTTCGTGTTCGCGGTGGCACCCGATCATCCGTTGGCCAACGTGCAGGGCGTGCTGGGCCGTGAGCAGCTGGTCGAGCATTGCGCGATCGCCGTTTCCGATTCGGCGCGCAGGCTGCTGCCGCGCACGGTGGGCCTGTTGATGGGGCAGGAGATGCTGACCGTGCCAGACATGGCCAGCAAATTGAAGCTGCAGTGCGAAGGGGTGGGCTTCGGCTTCCTGCCCGAGCCATGCGCGCGCGCTGCTGTGGCGCGTGGCCAGCTGGTGATCCGTGAGGTGGAGGAACACAAGCCGGAGGAAACGTTCTGGCTGGCCTGGCGCACCGGTGAGGATGGCGCGGCATTGCGCTGGTGGCGCGAGCGCCTGCGCAGGCCGGAGCTGCTGTCGCAGTGGTGGCAGGCAATGGCACGGGGGTAGGGGTACGGCAGGGCTGCGCCCTGCACCCGCCGAAGCAACAGCCATAGCCAAAGCCGAAGCCGAAGCCGAAGCAAAAGCAAAAGCAAAAGCAAAAGCAAAAGCTGGTTTCCTGAGGGATGGCGGGGTGGGTCCGGTTGCGGGGGGCGCTGCAAGTACGTCCATGTAAGCTCGGTCGCCGCATCCATGCGGCTCACGCCCCCGCAACCGGACCCACCCCGCCTTCGACAGTTTTCCGCGATCTGTCGGAACGGCGTACTGCTCTGGTAAGTGTCGACCTTGGTCGACACGATAGATCCATGCCATGCGTGGATGAATTCACTCGATATCTGACAGATGTGTCGACCAAGGTCGACACCTACCAACAGCCGCGTGAACCTGTCGAAGGTGGGGCGGTGTCGGAGTGCGGGGTGTCAGCCGCATGGATGCGGCTGCCAAGCCTACAGGGACGTACTTGCGGCGTCCCCGCACTCCGACACCGCCCCGCCAAAGCACGGAATGCCAGCTTTTGCTGTTGCCGTTGTCGTTGCCTTGGCTTGAAGCATCTGCAGGTGCAGGGCGCAGCCCTGCCGAAAAAACACACATAAAAAAACAGCAGGCCGAGGCCTGCTGTTTCGGTGTAATGGTGCGCCCGGAGAGATTCGAACTCCCGACCGCCTGGTTCGTAGCCAGGTACTCTATCCAACTGAGCTACGGGCGCCAATTACATAAACTTGTTGTGCCGACTGTGTATGGTGCGCCCGGAGAGATTCGAACTCCCGACCGCCTGGTTCGTAGCCAGGTACTCTATCCAACTGAGCTACGGGCGCGCGGTACACAATCAAATTTTAAAACATTTCCAGCGGAGGATGCTGAAAACCTGTCGAGTGGTGCGCCCGGAGAGATTCGAACTCCCGACCGCCTGGTTCGTAGCCAGGTACTCTATCCAACTGAGCTACGGGCGCCCTGCGACAGGAGCGGAATTATGCGGATGTCGGCGCACACCGTCAACAGTTTTGTGAAAATTTTCATCCAACTGAATGAAAAAGCTGTTCGCCACGGCATCCGGTGCCTTCAGCCAGGCGAAATGATCGGCGCGCGTGCCCAGTTCCTGCGCGGACAGCACGCGCAGCTTCGCGTCCACATTCGGCAGCTTTGCCAGCAACGCCTGCATCGATCCGGTCGGAGCCAACCAGTCGTGTTCCATCAGTACGGCCTGTGCGCTGCCGTGCACGCGCGTCATCTGTGCGTCGAGGTCTTCACCCATGCCCGCGGCAGCGTAGTGGTTGTTCAGGCCGACGCGCGCCCAGTCGGCGATCAGTCCGCGTGCTTCGGTGCCACCGAAGCCGAGACGACGGCCATGCAGCACGCCCTGGCGCTGCGCGATCCACGGCAGGAAGCGGTAGACCAGTGGCAGCAGCCAGCCGCGCGGTGGCGGGAATCCACGCCAGAACGGTGAGCCGCTGGCCGCCAACCACAAGTGATGGAAGTGCAGAGGGTTGCGGCCGGCGTGCACGCAGGCCAGCTGCCCGCCCAGGCTGTGGCCACCGATGATCCAGGGCAGGGGGCCTGCTTCCTCGTCTGCGGCCGCCATGACCGCTTGGCTGGCCGGCAGATCCTGCTCGAGTACCTCGCGATAGCCCCAGTCCTGCGCGCGCGACGGGCGTAGTGAGCTGCTGCCGTTGCCGCGCCACTCATGCAGGTAGACCGCCACGCCCTTCGCTGCCAGCGCCTGTGCCAGCGGCAGGTAGTGGCGCGCGGCCACACCCAGCGCTGGCAGCCACAACAAGCGGGCGATGGGCTGTGCGGGCATGCAGGCCATCACTTCGTAGCGATGCCCGTCGTTGCACTGCACTGGAAGGAGGGCCGGCGTCAGGTTCATGCGTGCGGTGCCGCGCCGAAGTGGTCGAGCACCAGTACCTCGCTGCGGCCGGGGGCATAGCCCTGCTGCAGGCCGCGCGCAACGTAGTCGATGCCGGCTTCGCAGGCGTTGGCCAGGCTCAGGCCGTTGCACAGCTGCGCGGCGATGGCCGAGGCCAGCGTGCAGCCAGTGCCGTGCGCATCCAGCGGCAGGCGGGCGTGGATGAATTCTTCGCTGCTGACGCCGTCGAAGTAGCGGTCGATTACGCGGTTGCCTTCCTGCAGGTGGCCACCTTTCAGCAGCACCGCACCGGCACCCAGGTCGAGCAGGGCGGAGGCCACCTGTTCGGCGTCATCGCCGTTCCCGATCTTCCGTCCGGCCAGCAGCTCCGCTTCCGGCGTGTTCGGGGTGATCAGCGTGGCCAGCGGGATCAGCCGCTCACGCATTGCCTGCAGAGCGTTGTCTTCCAGCAGGCGCGCGCCGCTGGTGGCGACCATCACTGGGTCCAGCACCACGTGTGGTGGGCGATGGCGCTCCAACGCATCTGCGACGGCATTGATCACTTCGGTGTTGGCCAGCATGCCGAGCTTCACCGCATGGATGTCGAAGTCATCGAAGCAGGCATCCAGTTGTGCACGCAGGAAATCGATCGGCGGCACATGCACGGCGATGACGCCACGGGTGTTCTGTGCGGTCAGTGCGGCGATCGCGGAGAGTCCGTGCACGCGATGTGCTGCAAAGGCCTTCAGGTCGGCCTGGATGCCTGCGCCACCGCCGGAGTCGGAGCCGGCGATGGTGAGGGCGGATACGGGAGTGGTCGGGCTCATCAGGCGATTGTGCCGTGGTCACCGCAAAGGCGGTAGCGTCACTGCCGGTAGATGGGGTCAGATCCCTTTTCCGCAGGAAAAGGGATCTGACCCCCGCAGCGCGGCCCTCAATGCCGCCAACGCGCCCACTGCTGGTACATCACATAGCCCAGGCCGGTCAGGCCGGTGAGCAGGGCGGGAGCAAGCAGGGCGTCGTACTGCCAGCGCGTGAACAGCCAAGCGCCGATCACGCCGCCGGCGAGGAAGCCACTGATGATCAGGCCGCTGAGGGTCAGTCGTCGTACCTGCAACGGCAGCCCGCGCAGCAGGTGGCCCAGGCCGATGCCGAGATCGGTGAACATGCCGCTGAGATGGGTGGTGCGCACCACCGCGCCGCTGAAGGTCGTAGCCATTGCATTCTGCAGGCCGCAGGCCATGGCGGCCGCCAGTGCGCCCCAGATCTGGTGCTCTTCAAACAGCGGAATGGCCACCAGCAAAAGAGCCGATTCCAGCGCCAGTGCCACGCCGTAGCGCCGGCCCAGCTGCAGGGTGCTGTCCTGGATCAGCAGGCCGCTGAGCATCGCGCCCAGCGAGAACGCGATCAGCAGGCCCCACAGGTGGCCGACCGCGCGCCAGTCGCCCTGGGCCAATGCCATGCCGAGCTGGCTGGTGCTGCCGGTCATGTGGCTGACCGCCTGATGCTCGAACCCGAGGAAGCCGACCACGTTGACCATGCCGGCCACGCACGAGAGTGCGACCGCGCCGATCCAGACCCAGGTGGGCAGGCGTATTCCCATCGGCGAGGCCCCTCAGGGCCCGCCGAAGCCGCCGTTGAACTGCAGCTCGCTGAAGGTGTTGCTGGCCGGGTCGAACACGGCGCCCCAGAACTGTGCGCCGCCATCGCAGACGCGGATCGCTTCGCGGGCCGGATTGATGCCGCTGTCGTCGGGCAGGTGGAAGGCGTTGATGTAGATCAGCCGCTTGCCGGCGCTTTCGATGCCGACGTACTGGCGGTCGAAGCCCAGCACCTTCGGGACCTGCGCTTCCAGCGACGACAGCTTCGCCTCCAGCTGGTCGACCTGCTGCCGGCTGGGCGCCCAGTAGCCCGACACCCGCCCGGCCTCGCGGCCGGGGCTGGGGCGCGAGCAGGTGTCGAGCACCTGCGCGGCGATGATCGGGCGGGTGACCACCCAGGACTGGCCGGTGCGCTCGGCGGTGGGCACGCTGGCCGGGCCGCGCGTGGTCGTACAGGCACCGAGCACGGCGGCGAGGGTGATCGCAGCCGTGGGCAACAACAGGCGCGTGCAGCGGTTCACAACACCTCCGAAGCGTAATCGGCCAGGCGCGAACGCTCGCCACGGCGCAGGGTGATGTGCGCACTATGCGGCCAGTTCTTGAAGCGGTCCACCGCGTAGGTCAGGCCCGAAGTGGTCTCGGTCAGGTACGGGGTGTCGATCTGCTCGACGTTGCCCAGGCAGACGATCTTGGTGCCGGGGCCGGCGCGGGTGATCAGCGTCTTCATCTGCTTGGGGGTGAGGTTCTGCGCCTCGTCCAGGATCAGGTAGCGCGACAGGAAGGTGCGGCCGCGCATGAAGTTCATCGAGCGGATCTTGATGCGGCTGGCCAGCAGGTCGTTGGTGGCCTGGCGGCCCCATGTGCCGCCTTCCTGGTTGTGCGTGAGCACTTCCAGGTTGTCGGTCAACGCGCCCATCCACGGCGTCATCTTCTCTTCCTCGGTACCGGGCAGGAAGCCGATGTCTTCGCCGACGCTGACCGTGGCGCGGGTCATGATGATCTCGCGGTAGCGCTGCTGGTCCATTGTCTGCGCCAGGCCGGCGGCCAGTGCCAGCAGGGTCTTGCCGGTGCCGGCGGTGCCCAGCAGCGTGACAAAGTCGATCTCCGGGTCCATCAGTGCGTTGAGGGCGAAGTTCTGCTCGCGGTTGCGTGCGCTGATGCCCCACACGGCGTGGCTGCCGTGGCGGAAATCATCGACCAGCGACAGCACCACCTTGCCATCGCCGACCACGCGGCTGACGCGCAGCTCGACTTCATCCTCGCCCGGCAGGTAGACGTACTGGTTCGGATACCACTCCTCGCCGTCCTGCGCCTGGATTTCGTAATGCGAGCGGCCCTTGTCGCTCCAGCTGCGCAGGTCGTCGCCGTGGCGTTTCCAGAAGTCTTCCGGCAGCTCGGTAGCGCCGGTGTAGAGCAGGCTGAAATCGTCCAGCGCGCGATCGTTCTCGTAGTCCTCGGACACGATGCCGGCGATGGCGGCCTTGATCCGCAGATTGATGTCCTTGGAGACGAACACCACCGGCAGGTCGGGGGTTTCTTCCTTCAGGGCCAGGATCGCGCCGAGGATGGCATTGTCCGGAATGACCTTGCCAAAGCTCTTGCCCGCGTCGAAATGGCTGGTCTGGAAGCGCAGCTTGCCGGCGCTCTGCTTGCCGCGCAGCTGCAGGCCGTTGGGGCGCTGCAGCGGAATGCCGTCGGCCAGGTTGTCCAGGCCGGATTCCTGTACCAGCTCGTTGAGGAAGCGGCTCACCTGGCGGGCGTTGCGGCTCGCTTCGGAGGTGCCCTTCTTGCCGTTGTCCAGCTCCTCGATCACCTGCATGGGCAGGTAGATGTCGTGCTCCTCGAATTTGAACAGCGCGGTCGGATCGTGCATCAGCACGTTGGTATCCAGCACGTAGATGCGCTTGCCTCGGGTCATCGTCGATTCCTGGTTACGGACAGGGAAAAACCACCACGGCCTGCTGCGGGGCAGGGTGATGGCAGACACAGTAGGCAGTGGGACTCACTTGGACTGGGAGGCCTTCAGTTCGGCGAGAACGGCATCGGCATGGCCGGCAACCTTGACCTTGCGCCAGGACTGCACGATGCGGCTGTCGGGGGAAATCAGGAAGGTGCTGCGTTCGATGCCACGTACCTGCTTGCCGTACATGTTCTTCATCCTGATCACGTCGAAGGCGGTGCACAGCGCTTCGTCGCCATCGCTGACCAGCGGGAAATTGAAGCCCTGCTTGGCACAGAAGTTGTCGTGCGACTTCACCGAGTCGCGCGAGACGCCCAGCACGACGGCGCCGGCTTTCCTGAACTTCGGCAGCAGGGCGTTGAAGTCGATGCCTTCGGTGGTGCAGCCCGGGGTGCTGTCCTTGGGATAGAAGTACAGCACCAGCCATTGGCCGGCATAGTCGCCGAGGGTGGCCTGGTCGCCGCCGGACAGGGCCAGCGGCAGGGAGAGGGTGGTGCTGTCCAGGGTGTCGCCGTTGTTCATGAGGTCCTTCTGTCGAGCCTGGGTTCTTGCCATTACAGCTACATGAAACGCCACGCGCCCGTGAGAGACGCGCGAAGAATCAGAACTTCATCGGATCCATGATCGCGTCCAGGTTCAGGTGGTCGCAGAACTCGAGGAAATCGTCGCGCAGCGCGGCGATATGCATGTTGGCCGGCACGCCGATGGTGACCTGTGCGCTGAACATTTCCGCGCCGGTCTGCATGGCGCGGTAGCGCGTGCTCTGCAGGTTCTCGATGGTGATGCCCTGGCGGTCGAAGAAGTCGGCCAGCTGGAACAGGATGCCCGGCTTGTCGGCGGCGATCACTTCGACGATGTACGGCAGCAGGTTGGACTGCGCCTGCTTGGCGGCGGTGCGGTACCAGACCAGCTTCAGGCCTTCCTCGCGCTCCAGCCGGGTCAGCATCGCCTCAAGCTTGGCCACCGAGTCCCAGGAGCCGGTGGCCAGGGCGGTGACCGAGACATCGCGGCCGACCGTGGCCAGGCGTGCATCCACCAGATTGCAGCCGCTGTCGGCGATGCGGCGGGTGACGGACAGCAGGGGGGACTCCGGATGCGTCGTATAGGCGTTGATCAGGAGGTGGTTTTCGCTCGGCGCGGGGCGCGGGGTGGTGTCGGTCAAGGCGATTCCGGGTAATGCATGCGTTAGTCTGAATGCCCGCCAGAGGCGGGGATCCACCGGTGTCCAGCATACTTGCCCGTGCTTTCGCGCCGCAAGTAACATTCAAGTCGCCCCCGGCCTTTCGTGGCGGGCGTTTTCCCTTCCCAGCCAAGAGCAGCACGTCCTTGTCCCTTTCCGGCCTCATCACCGCGCTGGCGACCCCGTTCCGGGCCGACGGCGCCCTCGATCCCGACGGTTGGCAGCGCCTGCTGCACCTGCAACTGGAAGGTGGCGTCCATGGTGTTGTCGTAGCCGGCTCTACCGGCGAAGCGGCAACCCTCACCGACGCCGAGTACGACCTGCTGCTGGCCAGCGCGGTCGAGCGCATCGGCGGCCGCATTCCGGTCATGGCCGGTACCGGTCTTTCGGGCACTGCCAAGACCATCGAACAGACCCGTCGTGCCGCCGCCCTCGGCGCCAGCCACGCGCTGGTGGTCACGCCGCCGTACGTGCGCCCCACCCAGGCCGGCCTGATCGCGCACTACCGTGCGGTGGCCGACCAGGGTGGGCTGCCGGTCGTGCTGTACAACGTGCCCGGCCGTACCGGTTGCGACATGCAGCCTGAGACCGTGGCCGAGCTGGCCAGCCACCCCAACATCGTCGGCATCAAGGAGGCGGTGGGTGACACCGGCCGGGTGCAGGCGCTGCTCGCTCTGCGCAGCCCACAGTTCGCCGTGCTCAGCGGTGACGACGGTACGGCCGCGCGTTCGATCCAGGCCGGTATCGACGGCCTGATCTCAGTGGGTTCCAACGTGCTTCCCGGTGCCTACCGCCGGATGTGCGAGCTGGCCGCCGCACACGACCACGAAGCCACCGCGTCGTGGGATGCGCGCCTGCATCCCTTCCATGATTTCTGCGGCGTCGAACCGAACCCGATCCCGGTCAAGGCGCTGCTGCGCCGCATCGGCATCGGTCACGACCTGCGCCTGCCACTGCTGCCGTTGTCGGCAGCGCATCATCCGGCTGCCGACCATCTTGCCGGCGACATCGCCGCCCTCGAAGCCCTTTCCAGCCACTGACCTTCCGTCTTGGTCTGACCCAGGAGATTCACATGCGTCAATCCGTTTCCACCGTCCGCGTGCTGTCCTATGCCCTGCTTGCTGTGGCGGTCGCTGCCGGCACCACCGGCTGCTTCAAGCGCGGCGCCAAGGGCGACTACGCCCTGGCCCCGGAAATGCGTCCGCTGGAAGTGCCGCCGGACCTGAACCTGCCCAATGCCACCACCGACAACAAGGTGCCGACGTTGGCCTCGGCCACCAAGCCGGCGGCGCCGGTTGCTGCGGCTCCGGCAGCCGGCAGCACCGGTTTCACCATTGCCGGTGGCAAGGATGAAGCCTTCGCCAAGGTCGGTACCGCGCTGGAAGGCGTGGAGGGCGTGACCATCGCCAGCCGCGCGCAGTTGCTGGGTTCGTACGACGTGGCCTACGAGGGCAGCAACTTCCTGGTCCGCGTAGTGGCCGTCGATGCCGGCGCCTACATCTCCGCGGTTGACCCGCGTGGCCTGCCGGCCACCGCCGAAGCGCCGGTGAAGCTGATCGCCGCTCTGAAGGCGAAGCTCGCCCAGTAAGGGCTGGTCGGGTGGCTGCGGGCCTTGGTCCGCACCCGCCTTGGGTAGCGCCGGGCCATGCCCGGCGAGCTTGAAGCGCGGCCCAGGATCCGCCGGGCATGGCCCGGCGCTACCGGAAATGGAAAAGGGCGCCCAAGGCGCCCTTTTTCGTTGTCGCAGCAGGCGCTTCTCAGCGCTCCAGCAGCTTCAGCTTGTCCGGCTTGCCATCCCATTCGCCGGCGTCGGCGGGCGGGTCCTTGCGCACGGTCAGCACCGGCCACTCCTTCGCCAGCTCGGCGTTGAGGGCAACGAAGCCTTCCTGTCCGGCAGGAACATCGTCCTCCGGGAAGATCGCATTGACCGGGCACTCCGGCTCGCAGAGGGTGCAGTCGATGCACTCATCCGGGTCGATCACCAGGAAGTTCGGGCCTTCGTGGAAGCAATCCACGGGGCACACTTCCACGCAATCGGTGTGTTTGCACTTGATGCAGTTTTCGGTGACGACAAAGGGCATGGGCTTGGGGGTGGATCGATTCCTGAACCCGCCAATTCTAGAACAGGTTGGCCCCCGGTGTCGGCGCGGGGCGGAAAACGGGCGTCTGGCAGGCGCGACCGTGGGAGTCATTGGCGGCACGGCGGGGGCTGTGCGACGCTGCGGGGCACTCGGTCGCCCACCGTGGCCGGACTCCCTTCCCAGCAGGATCGTCCATGTCCCAAACCCAGCCCAGCACCGCGCCCCAGGGCGGTGAGAACACTGCATTCATCGTCCTGATCAGCTGCGTGGCCACCCTTGGTGGATTCCTGTTCGGTTTCGACAGTGGTGTCATCAATGGCACGGTCGATGGCCTCCGCCAGGCCTTCAACTCCAGTGAGGCGGCGCTCGGTTTCGAAGTCGCCTCGATGCTGCTGGGCTGCGCGATCGGCGCCTTCCTGGCCGGGTGGCTGGGTGATCGCCTGGGGCGCCGCGGTGTCCTGATCGTGTCCGCGCTGATGTTCCTTGTCTCGGCGCTCGGTGCCGGCGCGGCCCACGCGTCCTGGCTGTTCATCGCCGCCCGCGTGCTGGGCGGTTTCGCGGTGGGCGCGGCCAGCGTGATGTCACCGGCCTACATCGCCGAAGTCGCCTCGGCGCGTTACCGCGGCCGGCTGGCCACGGTGCAGCAGATGGCGATCATCTGCGGTTTGTTTGCGGCCTTCCTCAGCAATTACCTGCTGGCGCGTGCCGCCGGCGCCTCGACCGCGCCCCTTTGGCTGGGCCATGAGGCCTGGCGCTGGATGTTCTGGATGCAGGCGCTGCCCTCGGGGCTGTTCCTGCTGTTGTTGCTGGTGATCCCGGAAAGCCCGCGCTTCCTGGTGTTGAAGGGGCGCCAGGGGCAGGCGAGGGCGGTGCTGGCGCGGCTGTACGGCGAGGCCGGGGCCACCGCCAAGCAGGCCGAGATCGAGGCGAGCCTGGCCCAGGACCAGCACAAGCCGCGCTTCGGCGACCTGCGCAACAAGGCCACTGGCAAGCTGCGCCCGATCCTCTGGGTGGGTATCGGCCTGGCCATGTTCCAGCAGCTGGTCGGCATCAACGTGGTGTTCTACTACGGCGCGGTGCTGTGGCAGGCGGTGGGTTTCTCGGAAAGCGACGCGCTGCTGATCAACGTGTTGTCCGGCGCGCTGAGCATCGGTGCCTGCCTGCTGACGGTACTGCTGATCGACCGCATTGGGCGCAGGCCGCTGCTGTGGATCGGCTCGGTCGGCATGTCGGTGGCGCTGGTGCTGATGGTGGCGGCGTTTGCCAGCGGCAGCCTTGTCGATGGGCGCCTGCAGCTGTCCGATGGCATGGGGCGGCTGGCGCTGGTGGCAGCCAACGTCTACGTGGTGTTCTTCAACATGTCCTGGGGCCCGGTGATGTGGGTGATGCTGGGCGAGATGTTCCCCAACCAGATCCGCGGCCCGGCGCTGGCGGTGGCGGGTGCGGCGCAATGGACCTCGAACTTCGCGATCACCGTGACGTTCCCGATGCTGCTGGCCGGCATCGGCCTGGCCGGCGCCTATGGCATCTACGCCGTCGCGGCGATCCTCTCGATCGTCTTCGTGGTCCGCTACGTGCGCGAGACCAAGGGCAAGGAGCTGGAGCAGATGGAAGGCTGACGGCCGGCCCGTGTTTCAGCGCCTCCTTTCTCCGTGGGGAGGCTGCAGGCCAGCCGATCCAGGACACGCCGTAAACCCATCCATGGGGCTCGATGGCGCCATCCATGGCGCCAACGGTCCTGGATCGGCTGGCCTGCAGCCTCTCGACACATTGCGGGTGGCGGACGCAGGTCTGCGCGTCGGGATTGAATTGGCTGCGGAGGAACGAGGCTGTTCGTGCCGCCGTCGCGGGAAACTGTCAGGAGGGGGTGGGTCACCCTTGACTGGACCGTTGGCGCCATGGGTTGGGCGCATGCGCCCGACGGGTTGGGCAGGAGCCCAACCCTGGTCTTGCCGCGTGCGCAGGACAGCGCACGCGAGCAAGGCGCCATCGAGCACCATGGATGGGCTTTTGCGTGTCCAGGCCAGGGTGGCCCGCCCCCTCCCGCGCAGGGACAGGGAGGCGCTACTGCGACCAGGCCGACCGATGCCAATGCAAACCCCGGAAAACAGAAAAGCCCGCACAAGGCGGGCTTTTTCGGTTCCTGCTGCGGCGACTGGCGCTCCCTAGGGGACTCGAACCCCTGTTTTAGCCTTGAGAGGGCCACGTCCTAACCACTAGACGAAGGGAGCGTAACTGTGTCGCTGCCGAGGCAGGAGCGCTAGTATATGCACCTCGATGCCATTGGGCAATCCCGAAACTTCAACCGGAAGCGCCAACATCATTTCCCCTGCTACATCACCGTTCAGCCTGCGCGTCATCCCGCGCGACCAGCACACGATCTCCCGCAAGGACATCAGCCCGAACGCCCTGCGCGTGCTTTATCGCCTGCGCGATGCCGGCTTCGGCGCCTACCTTGTCGGCGGCGCGGTGCGCGACCTGCTGGTCAATGGCCAACCCAAGGATTTCGACGTGGCCACCGATGCCACGCCCGAACAGGTCAAGCAGCTGTTCCGCAACTGCCGCCTGATCGGTCGTCGGTTCCGCCTCGCCCACGTAGTGTTCGGCCGCGAAATCATCGAAGTCGCCACCTTCCGTGCCAACAGCGATGACGGCAGCGGCGACCGCGAGATGGAAAACGGCATGCTCGTGCGCGACAACGTGTACGGCACCATCGAAGACGACGCCATCCGCCGCGACTTCACCTGCAACGCCCTGTACTACGCCATCGAGGACTTCTCGGTGCGTGATTACACCGGCGGCTTCGAAGACGTCCAGGCGCGCCTGATGAAGCTGATCGGCGATCCCGAGCAGCGTTATCGGGAAGACCCGGTGCGCATGCTGCGTGCGGTGCGCCTGGCGGCCAAGCTCGGCTTCCAGATCGAAGAGGGGACCGCTGCGCCCATCCCGCACCTGGCCGGCCTGCTCAATGAAGCCGCGCCGGCGCGCCTGTTCGAGGAAGTGCTCAAGCTGTTCCTGTCCGGGCACGGTGTGGCCAGCTTCGAAGGCCTTGAGCGTTACGGCCTGCTGGACGTGCTGTTCCCGGAGAGCGCCAAGGCGCTGAAGTCCAACCGCACCGGCGCGCTGCGCCGCATGCTGGTCGAAGGCCTGGCCAACACCGATGTCCGCGTGGCCAACGACGAGCCGGTCTCGCCGGCGTTCCTGTTCGCGTTGCTGCTGTGGCCGGCGTTCTGCCGCGCACAGGCGACCCTGCTCAAGCAGGGGGTGGCACCGGAAGAGGCGCAGCGCCGCGCCGCCGACCGGGTCACCGTGCAGCAGCTCAGCACCATCGCGCTGCCGCGCCGCTTCTCGCTGCCGATGCAGGAGATCTGGCTGCTGCAGTCGCGCTTCAGCTCGCGCCAGCGCAAGCGCGTGTTCCGTACCCTGACCCACCCGCGCTTCCGCGCCGCGTTCGATTTCCTCAGCCTGCGCCAGGTCGCTTCGTCCGAGCATGCAGTGGATGTCGAGTTCTGGCGCGAAGCACAGGCGCAGTCCGGTCGCGAGCTGGAGTCGTCGCTGGATGCGATGCACAGTGAAGACGGCGATGACGAGAGCGGGGCACCGCGCAAGCGCCGCCGTCGCCGTCGACGTCCCGGTGCTGCTGCGGCGGGCGAGTAAGCGATGACCCTCGCCTGGATCGGCCTCGGCGCCAACCTTGGCGACGCGGCCGCGACCGTGGGCGCGGCGATTGCCGCGCTGGATGGCCTGCCGGGAACGCGCCTGCGACAGGCCTCGCGGCTCTATGCAACGCCGGCCTGGGGCAATGAAGACCAGCCGCCGTTCGTCAATGCCGTGGCTGCGGTCGAAACCACCTTGCCGGCCGATGAGTTGCTGCAGGCGATGCTGGCGCTGGAGCGGGGCTTTGGCCGCGTGCGCGATCCGGCGGTGCACTGGGGGCCGCGCGCGCTGGACCTGGACCTGCTGCTGTATGGCACGCAGGTCCTCGATCAGCCCGGTCTGCAGGTACCCCATCCCTACCTGCACGAGCGCGCCTTCGTGTTGGTGCCGCTGGCCGAAATCGCGCCTGATCTGGCCATTCCCGGTCATGGCAGCGTGCGGGATGCAGTGGTGCGGGTGGATGCCTGCGGGATTGCGCCGATAGGGTGATAATGACCGGGTTATCTCCCCCGGTTATCAGCACATGAGCACCCACGCAGACAGCAAGCCCTGGACCGTTCCCGCCCTGGCCGAGGCCAAGCGCAATGGCCAGAAGCTGGTCATGTTGACCGCCTACGACGCTGGCTTCGCCCGCACTTTCGACGCGAATGGCGTTGATCTGATCCTGATCGGCGATTCGCTGGGCATGGTCGTGCAGGGCCATGATTCGACCTTGCCGGTGACCGTGGCCGACATGGTCTACCACACCCGCGCCGTGGCCCGCGTACTGCAGCGAGCGCTGCTGGTGGCCGACCTGCCGTTCGGCGCCGACGCCACCCCGGAACGCGCGCTGGATGCATCGCTGCAGCTGCTGCAGGCCGGTGCCGAGATGGTCAAGATCGAAGGTGCCGGCTTCAAGGTCGACATCATCCGCTACCTGGTCGAGCGCGAGATTCCGGTCTGCGCGCACCTGGGCCTGACCCCGCAATCGGTGCTGCGCCTGGGCGGCTTCAAGATCCAGGGCCGCGGCGATGCTGCGCGCCAGCTGGTGGAGGATGCCAGGGCGGTGGCCGCCGCAGGCGCCAGCATCATGGTGCTCGAATGCGTGCCGACCCCCGTCGCCGCCGAAGTGACCGCTGCGGTGGATGTGCCGACCATCGGTATCGGTGCTGGCCCGCAGTGCGATGGCCAGGTGCTGGTGCTGCACGATTTCCTCGGCCTGGACAGTGGCCATCGCCGTCCCAAGTTCGTCAAGGATTTCCTTGCCGAAGGCGGCTCGGTGGCCGGTGCCACCCGCGCGTTTGCCGACGCCGTGCGCGATGGCAGCTTCCCCGACGAACAGCACGCCTACGCCCAATGATCCAGACCTTCAACGAGCTCGGCGCGCTGCGCGGGCAGATCGCCCAGTGGAAGCGCGAGGGCCTGCGCGTGGCGCTGGTGCCGACCATGGGCAACCTGCATGGGGGCCACCATTCGCTGGTGGCCCTGGCCCGCCAGTACGCCGACAAGGTGGTGGCGAGCATCTTCGTCAACCCGACCCAGTTCGGGCCGAACGAGGACTTCAGCCGCTACCCGCGCACGCCCGAGGCCGACGTGGCCGGGCTGGAGCAGGCAGGCTGCGATGCGGTGTGGCTGCCCAGCGTCGAGGCGATGTACCCGCTGGGCGTGGACAAGACCACGCGCATGCACGCGCCGGGCGTGAGTGAAGTGCTGGAAGGTGCGAGCCGTCCGGGGCACTTCGATGGCGTCTGCACGGTGGTGGCACGCCTGTTCCTGCAGGTGCAGCCGGACGTGGCCGTGTTCGGTCGCAAGGACTACCAGCAGCTGGCCGTGATCAAGCAGATGGTGGCCGAGCTGTCGTTCCCGGTCCAGATCGTCGGCGCCGAGATCGTGCGCGACGAGGACGGCCTGGCCAAGAGCTCGCGCAACCAGTACCTGAGCGCCGAACAGCGTCCGGTCGCGACCACCATCCACCGGACCCTGCTGGGCATGCGCGAAGGCTACGTGGCCGGGCAGGCACGTGAACGCATCGAGGCCGAGGCCACTGCCGCGTTGCAGGCGGCCGGTTTCCAGGTTGACTACGCGGTGCTGCGCACTCCGGAGCTGGCCGAGCCGACCTTCGACGGCGGCGGCCGGGTGGCGCTGATCGCCGCACGGCTGGGTACCACCCGGCTGATCGACAACCTGGAGTTCTGAGTTCCGGCTGTGCCGCGCGATGCATGGGGTCAGATCCCTTTCCCAGGGGAAAAGGGATCCGCCCCCGGTTTCACCGCCTACCTGAACAGGTTGCCGGCCGTAATGCCCCGCGCTGTGCGGGTGCTAGAATCCGCTCTTTCCTTTGCCGTTGCAGCGCCCCCATGCACCTGTCCCTGCTCAAGACCAAGATCCACCGCGCCACCGTCACCCATTCCGAGCTGAACTACGAAGGCTCGATCGCCATCGACGACAACCTGCTGGCTGCCACGGGCATCCGCGAGTTCGAACAGGTGCATATCTGGGACGTGACCAACGGTGCGCGCTTCTCGACCTATGCCATCCGCGCCGAAGCCGGCAGCGGCGTTGTCTCGCTCAACGGTGGCGCCGCGCGCCACGTGCAGGTCGGCGACATCATCATCATCGCCGCGTTCGCCAGCATGACCGAGCAGGAAGCTGACAGCTTCAAGCCGAAGCTGGTGTACGTTGATGGCAACAACCAGATCACCCACACCAACGACACGATCCCGACCCAGGCCGCATGACAACGAACAACGGATTCGACTCGCTGCATTCCCACGCCCAGCGCCTGAAGGGCGCAAGCATTCCCAGCCTGCTCGCCGCCGAACCCGGCCGCGTGCAGGACCTGGCGCTGCGGGTCGGTCCGTTGTACGTCAACTTCGCCCGCCAGAAGTACGATGCCGCGGCGCTGCAGGCGTTGCTGGCGCTGGCCGCCGACCGTGATGTCGGCGGCGCCATCACCCGCCTGTTCCGCGGCGAGCAGGTCAATCTGACCGAAGGCCGCGCCGCGCTGCATACCGCGCTGCGTGGCGACGTGGTCGATGCGCCGGTGGCGGCCGAGGCCTATGCCACCGCGCGCGGCATCCGCCAGCGCATGGGCGTGCTGGTGCGCGCGCTGGAAGACAGTGGCGTGACCGATGTGGTCAGTGTCGGCATCGGGGGGTCCGACCTCGGCCCGCGCCTGGTCGCCGATGCGCTGCGCCCGGTCACCGGTGCGCGCCTGCGTGTGCATTTCGTGTCGAATGTGGACGGCGCCGCCATGCAGCGCACGCTGGCCACGCTGGATCCGGCGAAGACTGCCGGCATCCTGATCTCCAAGACCTTCGGTACCCAGGAAACCCTGCTCAACGGCCAGATCCTGCACGACTGGCTGGGCGGCAGCGAGCGCCTGTATGCGGTCAGCGCCAATCCGGAGCGCGCTGCCAAGGCCTTCGCGATCGCCGCCGATCGCGTGCTGCCGATGTGGGACTGGGTCGGTGGCCGTTATTCGCTGTGGTCGGCGGTGGGTTTCCCGATCGCGCTGGCGATCGGCTTCGAGCGTTTCGAGCAGCTGCTGGAAGGCGCCGCGCAGATGGATGCGCATGCGCTGGATGCACCGCTGGAGCGCAACCTGCCGGTGCTGCACGGCCTCACCGACATCTGGAACCGCAACCTGCTGGGCCATGCCACGCACGCGGTGATGACCTACGACCAGCGCCTGGCGCTGCTGCCGGCTTACCTGCAGCAGCTGGTGATGGAAAGCCTGGGCAAGCGCGTGCAGCGCGACGGCCAGCCGGTCACCGTCGACACCGTGCCGGTGTGGTGGGGCGGGGCAGGGACCGACGTGCAGCACAGCTTCTTCCAGGCGCTGCACCAGGGCACCAGCATCGTTCCGGCCGATTTCATCGGCTGCGTGCACAACGATGATCCCTACACGATCAATCACCAGGCCCTGCT
Organism: Stenotrophomonas sp. YJH_SMC_130; assembly: GCF_059369035.1. Classification (NCBI taxonomy): domain Bacteria; kingdom Pseudomonadati; phylum Pseudomonadota; class Gammaproteobacteria; order Lysobacterales; family Lysobacteraceae; genus Stenotrophomonas; species Stenotrophomonas sp. YJH_SMC_130. Next base: position 69,143 of record NZ_JCAFSH010000001.1, on the reverse strand, counting down.
GGCCAACCTGCTGGCGCAGACCGAAGCGCTGGCCAATGGCCAGGGCAGCGAAGATCCGCACCGCGACTACCCGGGAGGCCGGCCGAGTACGCTGATCCTGCTCGACGCGTTGACCCCGCAGGCGCTGGGTGCACTGATCGCCATGTACGAGCACGCTGTATACGTGCAGTCGGTGATCTGGAACATCAACGCCTTCGACCAGTTCGGTGTCGAGCTGGGCAAGCAGCTGGCCAGTGGCCTGTTGCCGGCGCTGCAGGGCGAGGATGTGGCGGTTGCCGATCCGATGACCCGCGAGATCCTGGCGCAGTTGAAGGGCTGATGCCCGGCACTACCGGTGCACGGCGTGGCGTCTCACCGGCTCGGATCGCGTTCCGGGCTGGGCCGCTTGGCCAGCTTGCGCTGCAGCGAGCGCCGGTGCATGCCGAGCAGGCGTGCGGCCGCTGACACGTTGCCGCCGGTCTCGTGCATCGCCTGCTGGATATGTTCCCACTGCAGGCGGCTGATCGGCGTCATCGCATCGGGCACTTCCATTTCGCCGTCGTCGGCCGGGCCGTCGTCCTCCTCGCCAAGCGCGCGCAGGATCATCGGCACCGTGGCCGGCTTCGGCAGGTAATCATCCGCGCCCAGCTTGATCGCCTCCACTGCGGTGGCGATGCTGGCATAGCCGGTCACCAGCAGGATGCGCATGTCCGCGCGCAGTGCGCGCAGCGGCTGGATCAGCGCCAGGCCGGAATCGCTGCCCAGCTTCAGGTCGATCAGCGCGAACGCCGGCGGATGCTGGCGGGCCAGTGCCAGGGCACTGGCGGCATCCTGTGCGGTCTGTGTTTCCAGGCCCTTGCGGGCCAGGCTGCGCTGCAGGGTACGCAGGTACAGCTCGTCGTCGTCGACCAGCAGACCAAGGGTTGAGGCGCTCATGGGGTTTCCTCGCGTGGGGCCAGCGGCAGGCGGAAGCCGACGCGGCTGCCGGCCCCTTGGGCCGGGCGCATCCACATCTCGCCGTCGAGGCGTTCGATGGTGGCATGGGACAGGGCCAGGCCGACGCCCATGCCCTCGCTCTTGCTGCTGCCGAACAGCTTGCCCGGCAGCACGGCGGCACGGGCGTCGAAACCATGGCCGTAGTCGCGTACTTCGCCGATCAGGTCGTCGCCCTCGATGCGCAGGTCCAGGTCCACGCGCGGCCGGCCGGCCTTCTCGCCGGCATCGGCGGCATTGTTGAGCAGGACCATCAGCAGGTGGCCTACGCCCGGGTCGAGCGGCAGCCGCAGCGGCGCATCGTCGTTGCGATGCAGGTCGATGGTCGGTCGCACCAGGCGCCATTGCTCCAGCACCTGCTGGGCGCTGGAGTGGCTGCGACCCGGTGCATCGGCCGAAGCCGGTGCGGCCAGTGCCAGCACGCGCTCGCGGCACTGCACCAGCAGCTCGCGCAGGGTTTCCATGTCCTCGCGCACTTCCGGCTCTTCGCTGCGCTCGGCGACATCGTCGGCGAGCAGGGTCATGGTCGCCAGCGGCGTGTTCAGTTCATGTGCCACCGAGGCGGCATGGGTGGCCAGGGCGACGATGCCCTCGTTGCGGGCGAAGCGCTCACGCAGCGCCGACAGTTCCAGTTCGCGCTCCCGCAGGGCCAGTGCCAGGCGGGTGGAGAAGGCCAGCACCACTGTGGCGGAAATCAGGAAGTTGGCGACCACGCCCCAGCGATTGAGGTCCTGAGCGCGGAAGTAGCCGTCCGGCAGCGCCTGCCCGAAGATGCCGCTGGCGGCGTAGCCGAGCAGGCAGGCCAGCGCGACCGCCAGTGCCCAGCGCAGGGGCAGGGCGAACGCGGCCAGCGCGATCAGGATCAGGAACAGTGAACTGAACGGGTTGGCCATGCCGCCGCTCCAGCCCACCATCCAGGTCAAGATGATCACGTCCACCAGGATATGGCCGAATGCGGTCAGCGGCGCAGTGTCGGCCGCTTCCGGGCGCAGCTGGGTGTAGACGTTGAACAGGGCCAGCACCGCCACGCCGGCCCACAACGGCAGCTGCGGCAACGGCAGGCCCAGCACCCAGGTCGCGACCAGGATGGTGGCGGCCTGGCCGCCTACGGCAAGCCAGCGCAGGCTGCACAGGGTACGGAGAAACGGGGCGTCGGGACCGGTCATTCACGCTCATCGTATGCGTTCATGCGTGTACATGCCTGCGACAATCGGCCGCAGCCGTGCCGCAGGCTGAATGCGAGTCACCCCGAATGCGGGAGTGGGCGGTAGAATGCGCCCATGCACGACGCCGTCACCCGCCCGACTCCCCCCTCCGATGCCACCGCCTGGCCCCGTCGCCAGACCCATGCCGTCCAGATCGGCGGGGTCACCGTAGGCGGCGGCAAGCCGGTGGTGGTGCAGTCGATGACCAACACCGATACCTCCGACGTGGCCTCCAGCGTGAAGCAGGTGGCCGAGTTGTGGCGTGCCGGCTCGGAGATGGTGCGGTTGACCGTCAACACCGTGGAAGCCGCTGCGGCCATTCCGCGCATCGTCGACAAGCTGGCGATGATGGGTATCGATGTACCGCTGATCGGTGACTTCCACTACAACGGCCACCAGCTGCTCACCGCCGAGCCGGCATGTGCGGAAGCGTTGGCCAAGTACCGCATCAACCCGGGCAATGTCGGCTTCGGCAAGAAGAAGGACCTGCAGTTCGCCCAGTTGATCGAGTTCGCGATCCGCTACAACAAGCCGGTGCGCATCGGCGCCAACTGGGGCTCGCTGGACCAGGCCCTGGCGGCGAAGCTGATGGACGAGAACAGCCTGCGCGAACAGCCCTGGGATGCCGGCCGCGTGCTGCGCGAAGCGCTGATCCGCTCGGCCCTGGATTCGGCCGAGCAGGCGGTGGAACTCGGCCTGCCGCGCGATCGCATCGTGCTGTCGGCCAAGGTCAGTGGCGTGCAGGAACTGATCGCGGTGTACCGCGACCTGGCCCAGCGCTCGGACTTCGCCCTGCACCTGGGCCTGACCGAAGCCGGTATCGGTAGCAAGGGCATCGTCGCCTCGTCGGCAGCGCTGAGCGTGCTGCTGCAGGAAGGCATCGGTGACACCATCCGCATCTCGCTGACCCCGGAGCCGGGCCAGTCGCGCACGCAGGAAGTGATCGTCGCCCAGGAACTGCTGCAGACCACCGGCCAGCGCGCCTTCACGCCGCTGGTCACGGCCTGCCCGGGCTGCGGCCGCACCACCTCCGAGTTCTTCCAGGAACTGGCCAAAGTGGTGCAGAACCACGTGCGCGAGAAGATGCCGCTGTGGAAGATCCACCACCCGGGTGCGGAGAACATGACCCTGGCGGTGATGGGCTGCATCGTCAACGGGCCGGGTGAGTCGCGCCATGCCAACATCGGCATCTCCCTGCCGGGCACGGGCGAGACGCCGGCGGCACCGGTATTCGTCGATGGCGAGAAGAAGGTGACCCTGCGTGGCGACAACATCGCCCAGGAGTTCGTCGCCCTGATCGACGATTACGTCGAACACAAATATGTCCGAAGCGCCGGATAAGCCTGCGATCCTCGCCGCACCGGAGTCCGCCTCCGGTTTCCGCCACTGGATGGCGCGCAATGCCTGGCGCCTGGTCCTGCTGTTCGGCGGCGTGCTGCTGCCGCTGGCCGGCTTCGTCGCCCTGGCGGACGAAGTGCACGAATTTGAATCGTTCCATTTCGATGCGCCGCTGCTGTGGCAGATGCATGGCCTGCATTCGCCATGGCTGGACCGCTTCTTCGTGCTCATCTCGAAACTGGGCTACGAGTGGTTCCTGATCCCTGCTGACGTGCTGATCATCGGTGCGCTGCTGGGCTACCGGCGCTGGCGCGAGGCGACCTTCGTCGCGGTCAGTTTCGTGGGATCGGCGTTGCTGAACATGGGCAGCAAGCACTTCTTCCAGCGCCAGCGCCCCAGCCTGTGGGAGTCGATTGCGCCGGAATCGACGTTCAGCTTCCCCAGCGGGCACGCCATGGGCTCGATGACCCTTGCCGCGACCCTGGTGCTGCTGGCCTGGAATACACGCTGGCGCTGGCCGGTACTGCTGCTGGCGCCCCCGTTCAGCCTGCTGGTGAGCGTCTCACGGGTCTATCTGGGCGTGCATTATCCCTCGGACATCCTGGCCGGATGGTGTGCCGCGCTGGTTTGGGTGGTAGGGTGCTATCTGGTCATGTTCAGTCGCCGGCATCCTTGGCGACGTCGGGATTCGCCGCCAGCGACGGCCAGCGAAGCATCATCACAGGGGGGTGACGTGGATGACCCTTCCGCGGCGTCTACGTAATAGATCAGTTGTTTCGTTGCAGCAGGTTCTGCAAGACAGGGGGCAAGCACAACGCGCGTTACTGTGATGCGCAAGGCAGAACGCCCGGATCGCGTCCCGAACGCGCTTGCAGGGGTATCGGCGTCCTGCCTAGCTTGACCTGCAATGGCCGCATTCGAAGAGGTACGTGAATGACGATTCGAGTCTACCTGGTGGATGACCATGCGCTGGTCCGCACCGGGATGAAGATGATCCTGTCGGGGGAGACCGACATCGAGGTGGTGGGCGAAGCCGAGACCGGTGAAGACGCACTGCGCGACGTCCGCCAGCTGCTGCCGGACGTGGTGCTGTGCGACCTGCACCTGCCCGGTGTGAGTGGCATGGAAGTGACCGAGCGCATCGTCCGCAGCCACCGCAACACCCGCGTGGTGATCGTGTCGGTGCTGGAAGACGGGCCGCTGCCGAAGCGCTTGCTGGAGGCGGGGGCCGCGGGCTACATCGGCAAGGGCTGCGATGCACAGGAGCTGCTGCGCGCGGTGCGCGATGTGGCCATGGGCCGTCGCTACCTGGGCACCAGCATCGCGCAGAACCTGGCCTTGTCGACGGTGGAGGGCAATGGTTCGCCGTTCGACAGCCTGTCGCCGCGAGAACTGGAAGTAGCATTGCTGCTGACCCAGGGCCTGCGCCAGGAAGACATCGCGCGGCGCCTGAGCCTGAGTGCCAAGACGGTGAACACGCACAAGGCGCGGTTGTTCGAGAAGATGGGGATCCACGACAACATCGCGCTGGCGCGCATGGCCAGCCAGTACGGGCTGGTGGATCCGGCGCGGCCGTTGTAAGGGATTCGGTCTTCCGTAGAGCCGAGCCCATGCTCGGCTGCTCTCCATTCCGCTGGAGTGGAGCCGAGCATGGGCTCGGCTCTACACCTGCTTCGGGCTCAGAGGCCGCGCACGCGCTTGATGATCTTCGCCGCGTCGGCGGCGCTGGCGCGCACCTTGTCCCATTCGCCGCCGGCGATCCAGTTGCCCGGTACCATCCACGAACCGCCGATGCAGACCACGTTCTTCTGCTCAAGGTACTCGGCGGCGGTGTTCTCGGTGATGCCGCCGGTCGGGCACAGCTTCAGGTCCGCCACCGGGCCGGCCAGTCCCTTGATCATCGCCAGCCCGCCCACGGCTGTGGCCGGGAACAGCTTGCACACGCGGAAGCCGCGGGCGTAGAGCGACAGCAGCTCGGTCGGCGTCGCCGCACCTGGCACCACCGGCAGCGGCGCAGCGGCAAGTGCATCAGCCAGCGCCGGCGGCGTCCCCGGGGTCACCAGGAAGTCCGCACCCGCATCGATCGACTGCTGCATCTGCTCCACGGTCAGCACCGTACCGGCACCCACCACCACGTCCGGCAGCTCGCGCTTGAGCATTGCCAGCGCTTCCATCGCCACCGGCGTGCGCAGCGTCAGCTCGATCGCCGGCAGACCACCTTCCAGCAGCGCCGCACTCACCGCGCGGGCCTGGTCCAGCGTATGAATCGTCACCACGGGCAGGATGCCCGCCGCATGCAACAGCTCCGCCGCCTTCACCTGATGTCGTTCGATACCCATGCTTTTGCCCTTGCCTTTGCTCTTCTTGATTCAGTGGCCGCAGCGCAAATGACGCGCCGGGAATTGTCCAAGGGCATTAGAGCGCCCTGGCCGGGACCGTGAGCGGCATGGATGCCGCGATCGAGCCCCCATGGATGGGTTTACGGCGTGTCCCGGCCAGGGCGCTCTACTGCCGAAGCCGGGAAGCCTGCCGCGGCTTTTCGCGTCAGGCGTCTTTCGCCTCATGCGGCGCCGCCGCCGCTGCCGCATCGTGCCCCAGCTCATACTCCGCGTCGTAGTCCCACGGCCCGCCATCGGCCGCCGCCGGCCCGCACGAAATCGAAATCGCCCCTTGGTCCGCCGGACCCACCACGCGACGGTTGATCGCAAACAGATTGCGGCCCAGGTCATGCGCGGCCGGCGCGGTGTTCGGCGCCAGCGGACGTGCTGCCCATTCCGCCGCGTCCACCAGCACTTCCAGCGTGCCGGCCTCACCGTCGAGGCGGATCATGTCGCCCTCGCGGACCTTGGCCAGCGGGCCACCGCGCGCCGCTTCCGGCGTCACATGGATGGCCGCTGGGATCTTGCCCGACGCACCGGACAGGCGGCCGTCGGTGACCAGCGCCACGCGCCGGCCCTGGTTCTGCAGCAGGCCCAGCAGCGGTGCCAGCGAATGCAGTTCGGGCATGCCGTTGGCACGCGGACCCTGGTAACGCACCACCGCCACGAAGTCCTGCGGCAGCAGGCCACCGGCGTGCAGCTTGTTCAATACCTGCGGTGCATCGACCACCACCGCCGGTGCTTCGATCGTCCGGTACTGCGGTTTCACCGCCGACAGCTTGATCAGCGACTTGCCGAGGTTGCCGCGCAGCAGGCGCAGGCCACCCTGGTGCTCGAACGGATTGTCGACCCCACGCACCACTTCGTCATCGGCACTGTGTTCCAGGCCCGGCAGGTAGACCAGCCGGCCGTCACGCAGCTGCGGCTCGCGCGCATAGTCGGCCATGCCGCCACGCGCGACGCTGACCAGGTCGCCGTGCATCAGGCCCGCCTTGATCAGCTCGCCGAACACGAAGGCCGGGCCGCCAGCGGCCGCGAAACGGTTCACGTCGGCCTCGCCGTTCGGATAGACACGGGCCAGCAGCGGAATCAGCTGCGACAGTTCGTCGAAGTCGTCCCAGGTCAGCACGATGCCGGCCGCACGCGCCACCGCGATCCAGTGGATGGTGTGGTTGGTCGAACCACCAGTGGCCATCAGCGCGATGACCGCATTGATGATCGCGCGCTCGTCGATGATCCGGCCCAGCGGGCGGAAGTCGTCGCCCAGTGCGGTGATGTCCAGCGCGCGTTCGGTTGCCTCGCGGGTCAGGGCGTCGCGCAGCGGCGTGCCCGGATTGACAAACGAGGCGCCCGGCAACTGCACGCCCATGGCTTCCAGCAGCACCTGGTTGGAGTTGGCCGTGCCGTAGAAGGTGCAGGTGCCCGCACCGTGGTACGACGCGGACTCGGCTTCCAGCAGCTCTTCGCGGGTGGCCTCACCGGCGGCGTAGCGTTCGCGCACTTCGGCCTTCTGCTTGTTCGGGATGCCCGGGGTCATTGGGCCGGCCGGTACGAACACCGCCGGCAGATGGCCGAAGGCCAGCGCACCGATCAGCAGGCCCGGCACGATCTTGTCGCACACGCCGAGGTAGACGGTGGTATCGAACATGTCATGGCTGAGGCCGATGGCCGTGGCCTGGGCAATGACATCGCGCGAGAACAGTGACAGCTCCATGCCACCACGGCCCTGGGTGACACCGTCGCACATTGCAGGGACGCCGCCGGCGACCTGTGCGGTGGCGCCCAGCTCGCGGGCGATGTCGCGGATCTGTTCGGGATAGGTCTCGAACGGCTGGTGCGCCGACAGCATGTCGTTGTAGGCGGTGATGATGCCCAGGTTCGGCGTCACGCCGCCGCGCAGGCGGCTCTTGTCGGTGCCGCCGCAGGCGGCGAACCCGTGGGCGAGGTTGCCGCAACTCAGGCGGCTGCGGAACGGGCCCTCACGCAGGGAGGCATCGATCGCGGCCAGATAGGCGGCGCGCGAGGCGGCGCTGCGGCGGATGACGCGCTCAGTGATGGCTTGCAGTTGAGGATGGAGGCTCATTGGCTACCGGCGTTCGTGGTGGCGAGAGGCAAGCGGCGGCACGGCGCCGCCGCCGACATCAATCAGCCCAGTGGACGCGCAGGCGCGCGCCTTCCAGGTTGATCGCATTGAGGATCGGATACTGCTGGGCATCGTTGCTGTCCAGCGCCTGGCGCAGTACCTGCAGCTTCTGCTTGCCGCGCAGCAGCAACAGGCGCTGGCGGCACTGGCGCAGGCCGTGCGGGGTCAGCGTGATGCGCAGCGGCCACTGGTTCGCGCCTGGGCAGCCAGTGGCATCCAGCGCGGCGTAGGGCAGGGTGCTTTCCAGTACGCGTGCGAGGTCTTTCGAGCCCGGGAACAGCGAGGCGGTGTGCCCGTCGTTGCCCATGCCCAGCGCTACCAGGCTCGGCGGCTGGCTGTGCTGCGCCTGCAGGTTGGCGGTGTACACGCATTCGGGCAGTGGCTTGCCGATCCGTACCAGCGGATCGAAGTGGGCGCCCTCGGTACGCTTGAGCAGGTGCTCGCGCACCAGCCAGGCGTTGCTGTCGCGATCCTGCGGCGACAGCCAGCGCTCGTCGGCCAGGCTCACTTCAACCCGGTCCCAGTGCACGTCCAGCTCGGCCAGTGCCTGATAGACCGGGGCCGGCGTGGTGCCGCCGGACAACAGGATGCGGGCGCGGCCCACTTCATTGATGTCGTGGTTGAGGGTGCGTGCCATCTCAGCGGCCACCGCCTCGATCCAGCCGTCGGCGTCGCCGTGCTGGATGAACTCGATGCGATCGTCGTGGAAGCTGGGGTTCATGCGGCAACTCCTGGTGCGTCACGTTCGGCGTCGGTGGCATAGGCGGCGGCGCCCAGCAATCCGGCGTGGGGATGCATCACCGCCAATGAGGGCACGCGCGCCATGATGGAGGAGAAGCGGCCCTTGTGTTCGAAGCGCTGGCGGAAACCAGAGTGCTGCAGCGAATCGAGCATCTTCGGGGTCAGGCCGCCGGTCAGGAACACGCCATCCCAGGCGCCCTGGGTGAGCACCAGGTCACCGGCGATGGCGCCGAACACGGCACAGAACACGTCCACGGTGCGCATTGCCTGCGGATCACCGTGCAGGGCGCGGGCGGTCACGTCCACCGGCTGCAGCTGGCCCGGGTCGATACCGGCCATCTCGCACACGGCGCGGTGGATGTTGACCAGACCGGGGCCACAGATCAGGCGCTCGTTGGAGACGCGGCCGAACTGTTCGGACAGGATCTCGAGGATGCGGATCTCTTCCGGGGTTCCCGGCGGGAAGCTGACATGGCCGCCTTCGGTTTCCAGAGGGTAGCAGCGGCCGTGGCGCATGATCAGGCCGCCCACGCCGAGGCCGGTACCCGGCCCGATCACTGCGTAGTTGCGCGGCTGGCCCGGCTTGCCCGGTACCCAGGCGGCACCGCCGACCTGGACCACGTCCTCGGGCTGCAGCAGCGAGATCGCCATCGCCTGTGCGGCAAAGTCGTTGATCAGGTGCAGTTCGTCGAAACCGAGCATCGCTGCGGTGCGGCTGCGCGAGATCACCCACGGATGGTTGGTGATGCGTGCTTCATCACCATCAACGCGACCGGCCACTGCGAACACGCCGCGGCTTGCGGTGGCACCGATCTGTTCCAGATGGTGGCGCGCGGCATCACCCAGCGAAGGGAACTCCGTCACCGCGTACTCGCGGATGCTGTCCTTCTGCAGAGGTGCGTCCTGCGAGGTGTCAGCCAGGGCGAAGCGGGCATTGGTGCCACCGATGTCGGCCACCAGCACCGGCTGCGAACTGGCCCTCATGCCGACGCTCCACTGTCCGGTGCGTCCACGCCCTGCGGCAGGAACTCGCCGGCATTGCTCGGGCCCCATTGGCCGGCGGGGTAGGGTTCCAGCGGCAGCTTGGCGTCCTTCCAGGCGTCGGCCACGCTGTCGATCCAGGCCCACGCTGCACGCACTTCGTCGTCGCGCACGAACAGCGTGTGATTGCCATTGAAGGCGTCCAGGAACAGGCGCTCGTAAGCGATGCGGCGATGCAGGCCGGTTGGCACCGACAGTTCCAGTTCCAGCGGATGCAGTTCCAGCGCGCCCCATTCCGGGCCGGCCAGGCTGCTCATCAGGCCCAGTTCGATGTTTTCCTGCGGCTGCAGCTGGAACACCAGGCGGTTCGGTGCGGCCTGCGCGCGCTGCGGGCGCTCGAACAGCCAATGGGTGACCGGCTTCAGCGTGACCACCACGCGGGTGGTGCGCTCGGGCAGGCGCTTGCCGGTGACCAGATGGAACGGCACCCCGCTCCAGCGCCAGTTGTCGATATGCGCGGTGACACCGGCGAAGGTTTCCACGTCGCTGCCTTCCGGCGGCTGGTAAGCCTGCGCCGGCTGGCCGTTGATGGTGCCGGCGGTGTAGCGGCCGCGGATGCTGTCACGCGCGGCGTGCTTCGCGTCGAGCGGGCGAAGGGCGCGCAGCACCTTGACCTTCTCGTCGCGGATGCGGTCGGCCTCCAGCGACGCCGGCGGCTCCATCGCCACCATGCACAGCAGCTGCAGGATGTGGCTCTGCACCATGTCGCGCAGCGCGCCGGAGCGGGCATAGTAGGCGTCACGGCCATCCACGCCTTCGCTCTCGGCCACCAGGATGTGCACCGATTCGATGTAGTTGCGGTTCCACACCGCTTCCAGCAGCGTATTGCCGAAGCGCAGCGCGATCAGGTTCTGCACTGCCGCCTTGCCCAGGTAGTGGTCGAGGCGGAACACGCGGTCCTCGTCGATCCACTGGCCGATGGTGCTGATGATTTCCTCGGCGCTCTGGCTGTCGCTGCCGATCGGCTTCTCCAGCATCAGGCGTGCCGGGGCGGCGAGGGCGCCGCCCTTGGCCAGGCCTTCGCAGGTGGAAATGTACAGGCCCGGCGGAATGGCCAGGTAGCTGACGCACTTGCGGTGCACCAGGTCGGAGACCGCGGCGGCAACCGAGTCGACGTCGCGCAGGTCCACCGAACGGTAGTCGATGCGGCGCAGCAGGGCAGCAATGTCGTCCTGCGTGGCCATCGGCATGGCCTGCTGCAGGCGCGGCCGCAGGATGTCATGGAAGGCTTCGGTGTCATGCCCGGACAGGGCCAGTGCGCGGATGCGGAAGTCCTCCGGCAGCAGGCCGTCGCCAAGCAGGCGAAGCAGCGAAGGGAACAGGTAGCGCTGGGCCAGATCACCTGTGGCACCGAACAGGAAGAGGGTGTCGTGCATCGCTCGAGTTTCAGATCCGGGTGACATCGTTGTCAATCGCTTCATGGCTGGGTTCGGGGGACATCCGCGCAACTGCCTGTCCGAGGTTCGTCAGGGGCGATCTCCGGGGTTGCGGAAGACCGTTCCATTCGAAACCACTACCTCGGCGGAACCTTCGTTCAACCGCCGACGCAGATCGGTGCGCACCGATCATCGGATAGTGCCACGTGAAAACGTTTACATGGCAGAATGGGCAACTGTATTCGATTGCAGTGCTCGCCGTCATGCCGCAAGCGCGCAATCATCACTGCCATCGGGAGGGCCGAGGCAGTCCCAAAAGACAGCCCGGCTTCGGGCGGACCGGATAGGTGATATGGCAAAAGTGCAGTTGCAGGGTGTGCGCAAGGTCTATGACAACGGCCAGGTCGCGGTGAAGGACGCCAGCTTCGAGGTCGCCGATGGCGAGCTGATGGTGCTGGTCGGTCCGTCCGGCTGTGGCAAGTCGACCCTGTTGCGGATGGTGGCGGGCCTGGAAGAGATCAGCGGCGGCACGCTGACCATCGGTGATCGCATGGTCAACGACGTGGCGCCGAAGGATCGCGACATCGCCATGGTGTTCCAGAGCTACGCGTTGTACCCGCACATGACCGTGGCCGAGAACCTGGCCTTCGGCCTGAAGCTGCGCGGGCATGACAAGGCGACCATCGACAAGCGCATTGCCGAGGCGGCGCAGACGCTGGGCCTGACCGAGATGATGGACAAGCTGCCCAAGGCGATGTCCGGTGGCCAGCGCCAGCGCGTGGCACTGGGCCGGGCGCTGGTGCGCGAGCCGGCGGTATTCCTGCTCGACGAGCCGCTGTCCAACCTCGACGCCAAGCTGCGGCACAGCGTGCGTACCGAGATCGCGCAGCTGCACCGCAAGCTGGGCACCACCATGATCTACGTGACGCACGACCAGGTCGAAGCGATGACCCTGGGCCAGCGCATCGTGGTGCTGAAGGACGGCATCATCCAGCAGATCGATACGCCGATGGCGCTGTACGATCGCCCGGCCAACCTGTTCGTGGCCGGTTTCCTCGGCAGCCCGGCGATGAACGTGCTGCGTGGCACGTTGCAGGGCGATGCCGGCGGCGTGAGCGTGGTCGACGGCGAATGGCGTGCACCGCTGGGCCAGGCGATGATCGATCCGGCATGGCTGCAGAAGCCGATCGCGGTGGGCGTGCGCCCGGAGCACCTGCAGCCGGCGGCTGCCGATGATGCGCATGCATTCACCGCGCGCATCGAAGGCATCGAGCCGGTCGGCAACGAGATCTTCGTCAATCTGAGCAGTGGCCAGCATGCGCTGACCATGCGCGTGGCACCGCAGTCGCTGCCAGCAGTGGGCGAGCAGATCCGCGTGGCGATTCACCCGCAGGGGCTGCACTTCTTCAACCCGGAAACCGGCGAGCGCCTCTGACGCTGTAGAGCCGAGCCCACGCTCGGCTGCTTCGTTGCGGTGCGGACCAACGGTCCGCACCCACCATGGCGGCGGTAGCGCCGGGCCGTGCCCGGCGTGAACCTCAGCGCGCCAATCCATCCAGTAGCGGCACACGCTGCGCCACCGCACCACCCACCTGCAGCTCGGCGTCGCTGGCCTCCAGCGGCAGCACCGCCAGCGCCAGTTCACCGGCCACGCTGGCGACCGTGCCCAGCGTCGCGCCGTCCTGCAGCACGCCATCGCCGGCCTGCGCCGGTGCCGCGGTATGCAGCAGCTGCACCGCGCGCTTGGCCTTGCCGAGGAAGTGGGTGCGGGCGACGATTTCCTGGCCTGGGTAGCAGCCTTTCTTCACGCTGTAGCCATTCAGGCGGTCCAGGCCCAGCTGCTGCGGGGTCCACACTTCGCGCTGGCTTTCGTCCAAGCGCGGCAATCCGTAGCGCAGGTCGGCCTGGCGCCAGGCGAGGGCGAAGGCGGCTTCATCGATTTCGCTGCCGGATGCAACGGCATCCGTCGCCCCGATGCGCAGGGTCCGCGGCAAGGCGTCGCTGCCCAGGTCCAGCTCCCAACCGTCACCTGCGGTCTGCGCAATCGCGGCGCCACTGGCGGCCTCGGGTGCGGTGAACGCGCCGGCCACCGCCAGATCGCTGCGCACCTGCACCTTCACCTTGCGGCGGAACACGAAGCGCTGCAGTTGCGACGCAATCGCATCGGCATCGCCGTCGGCCAGCACCAGCATCACGTGATCGTCGGCCAGCCGGAGCAGCTGGAACACTGCCAGGGTGCGGCCCTTGGCACTCAGCCAGGCGCTCCACTGCCAGTGCAGCAGGGGCAGCGCGGTGACGTCGCTGCTGAACTGGGCGTGGGCGAAGGCGGCCGCATCCGGGCCCTGCAGGCTCAGCAGCTGGTGGCCGGGCAGGCGCGGATATCCGACGAAAGCAGGGGGCAGGTTGTCAGGCACGTGAACGAGGTCTAAAATTTGTGCGTTGCGAGACCGAACATGATAGGCCAAACAACCCCCACTCCCGACGACGAATCTGAAGCCCCGCTGGTCCCCGCGGCACCCGTGCCTGTGGAACAGGAAAAAGCAGAGGAATTCGGCGGCCGCGGCGGACTTGATCCGGTGCGGTATGGCGATTGGGAGAAAAACGGACGCTGCATCGATTTCTGATCAGCATTGAGCCAACGCGGCCGCGTGCCGCCCAGCCGAGACAACGAGCCCAGCGAATGGCGACCAGACAACGCCCACTTTCCCCGCACCTTCAGGTGTATCGCTGGCAGATTCAGATGGCCACCTCGATCCTGCATCGAGCCACCGGCATCTTTCTGTCTGTTGGTGCCCTCATCATCGCTGCCGGCCTGCTGGCCCTGATGATGGGGCCCGAGTCCTGGAACTGCTTCACCGGCCATGCCGGGGCCTGGTATGGCCGCGTGTTCCTGTTCGCGTGGACATGGTCGTTCGCCTATCACCTGTGCAATGGCATCCGCCATGTGGTGCAGGACTTCGCCATCGGCTTCAGCATCCCTGCCTTCATCCGCAGCAGCTGGCTGTCGGTCATCGGCAGCCTGGTGATCACCCTGCTGGTGTGGGCCTATGTGATGTTCGGAGGTGCCGCGTGAGCAAGTTCCGTACCCCGCTGAAGAACGTGCGCGGCCTGGGCTCGGCCAAGACCGGCACCGAGCACTTCGTGCACCAGCGCCTGACCGCTGCCGCGCTGGTGGTGCTGGGCATCTGGTTCCTGGTCTTCGTGCTGGGCCTGCTGGGCTCGGATTACGCGACCGCCGCCGCCGCCGTGGCCAAGCCGTGGAATGCAGTGCCGTTGATCGGCCTGCTGATCGCCATGTTCTGGCACGCGCAGCTCGGCATGCAGGTCGTGCTGGAAGACTACATCCACGAATCGCTGCTGGCCCTGGTGCTGCAGACCGCGGTGAAGTTCGTCGCCGTGCTCGGCATGATCGTCAGTGTGTTTGCGGTGGGCCGCATCGCCCTCGGCGTTGCCTGAGCCCAGGCACCTACACAGGAATCCAGATTAGATGTCCGCTTACAAGATCACCGAACACAAGTACGACATGGTCGTGGTCGGCGCCGGCGGTGCCGGCCTGCGCGCCACGTTCGGCCTGGCCGCCAAGGGCCTGCAGACCGTGTGCCTGACCAAGGTCTTCCCGACCCGTTCGCACACCGTTGCCGCCCAGGGCGGTATTTCGGCCGCACTCGGCAACATGGGCGAGGACGACTGGCGCTACCACTTCTTCGACACCATCAAGGGGTCGGACTGGCTGGGCGACCAGGACGCCATCGAGTACATGTGCCGTGAGGCCATCCCGGCCATCATCGAACTGGAACACTACGGCGTGCCGTTCTCGCGCACCGCCGAAGGCAAGATCTACCAGCGTCCGTTTGGTGGCATGACCACCAAGTACGGCGAAGGCCCGGCGGCGCAGCGTACCTGCGCGGCGGCCGACCGTACCGGCCACGCGATGCTGCACACCCTGTACCAGCAGTCGCTGAAGCACGATGCGCGCTTCATGATCGAGTACTTCGCGCTCGACCTGATCTTCGACGACGAAGGCGCCTGCCGCGGCGTGCTGGCCCTGGACATGTCCGATGGCACGCTGCACCTGTTCCGCGCCCAGGGCGTGGTGCTGGCCACCGGCGGCTACGGCCGTGCCTACTTCAGCGCCACCTCGGCGCACACCTGCACCGGCGACGGTGGCGGCCTGGCCATGCGTGCCGGCATCGCCATGCAGGACATGGAGTTCGTGCAGTTCCACCCGACCGGCATCTACGGCGCCGGCTGCCTGATCACCGAGGGTGTCCGCGGTGAAGGCGGCATCCTGCGCAACAGCAGCGGCGAGCGCTTCATGGAGCGCTATGCACCGCACTACAAGGATCTGGCCTCGCGCGACGTGGTCAGCCGTTCGATGACCATCGAGATCCGCGAAGGCCGCGGCGTCGGCGAGCACAAGGACCACATCCTGCTCGACCTGACCCACCTCGGCCCGGGTGTGATCGACGAGAAGCTGCCGGGCATCGCCGAGAGCGCCCGCATCTTCGCCGGCGTCGACGTGCACAAGCAGCCGATCCCGGTCATTCCGACCGTGCACTACAACATGGGCGGCATCCCGACCAACTACCACGGTGAAGTGGTGCAGAAGGTCGGCGACAACGACAACGCCGTGGTGCCGGGCCTGTACGCCATCGGCGAAGCGGCCTGCGTGTCCGTGCACGGCGCCAACCGCCTGGGCTCGAACTCGCTGCTCGACCTGGTGGTGTTCGGCCGTGCGGTGGCCAACCGCTGCGCCGAGACCATCAAGCCGGGTGCCGCGCACAAGCCGCTGCCGGCCGATGCCTGCGACAAGGCGCTGGGCCTGCTGGACAAGCTGCGCCACGCCAACGGCGATACCCCGACCTCGGTCATCCGCGATCGCATGCAGCGCACCATGCAGGCTGACGCGGCCGTCTTCCGCACCAGCCAGACGCTGAAGGAAGGCTGCGAGAAGATGGACAAGATCTTCGACTCGTTCCAGGACGTGAAGGTCTCCGACCGTTCGCTGGTCTGGAACTCGGACCTGATCGAGACCTACGAGCTGAACAACCTGCTGCTCAACGCGGTGGCGACGATCAACTCGGCCGAACAGCGCAAGGAAAGCCGTGGTGCGCATGCGCACGAGGACTATCCCGACCGCGACGACGTCAACTGGCAGAAGCACACCCTGGTCAGCGTCGACGAGAAGGGCAAGTGCAGCTTCGACTACCGTCCGGTGCACATGTACACGTTGACCGACGACGTGTCCGTGGTGCCGCCGAAGCCGCGCGTGTACTGATCCGACCCCGCCTACCATGCAATCCGCGCCCACGGGCGCGGGCCGCCTGAGCCAACGAGAGCAGCCATGGCCGAGTTTTCACTCCCCAAGAATTCCAAGATCACGAAGGGCAAGCACTTCCCCGTCAAGAACGGCGGCAAGAATGTGCGCACCTTCAAGATCTACCGCTGGAGTCCGGACGACGACAGCAACCCGCGCACCGATACCTATGAAGTCGATCTGGACGCCTGTGGCCCGATGGTCCTGGACGCCCTGATCAAGATCAAGAACGAGATCGACCCGACCCTGACCTTCCGCCGTTCCTGCCGCGAAGGTATCTGTGGTTCGTGCGCGATGAACATCGACGGCACCAACACCCTGGCCTGCACCCGAGCCATCTCGGACTGCGGCAAGAAGGAAGTGCCGATCTACCCGCTGCCGCACATGAACGTGGTCAAGGATCTGGTTCCGGACCTGACCCACTTCTACGCGCAGTACGCCTCGATCAAGCCGTGGATCCGCACCCAGACCCCGGCACCGCCGGACCGCGAGCGCCTGCAGTCGCCGGAAGACCGCAAGAAGCTCGACGGCCTGTACGAGTGCATCCTGTGCGCCTGCTGCTCGACCAGCTGCCCGAGCTACTGGTGGAACGGCGAGCGTTACCTGGGCCCGGCGATCCTGCTGCAGGCCTATCGCTGGATCATCGACTCGCGCGATGAGGACACCGGTGCGCGCCTGGACGATCTGGAAGATCCGTTCAAGCTGTACCGCTGCCATACCATCATGAACTGCGCCCGGACCTGCCCGAAGGGCCTGAACCCGGCGCTGGCGATCGCCGAGATCAAGAAGCTGATGATGGAGCGCCGCGCCTGATACAGGCCTGGCAGTACCCGGTGGAGCCACGTCACGCGAGGCTGCGCCACCCAGTAGAGCCACGCCATGCGTGGCTTTGCTGTATCTGGAGAAGCACGATGGAAGACGATGTCCTGCTGAAGAAGCTGCGCTGGCGCTGCCGCCGCGGCATGCGCGAACTGGACCAGCTGTTCGGCCGCTACCTGGACCGTGAGTGGAGCACTGCACCGACCGGAGAGCGCGAGGTTTTCCTGTTCCTGCTCGACTGCGAGGACGATAAGTTGTGGCGCTGGTTCATGGGCTATGAGGCCTGCCCGCATGCGCACGCGATCCCCCTCATGCAGAAGATCCTCGCCCTCAAGCCTTGAGTGGCGCCCCTCGCGGCTGCAGGCCGCCGCCCAGTTGGCGGTGCTGCTGGCCTCCCCCTGGTTGTTGCGCGCCTCGGATCTGCCTGCGCGGCTGCTGATGCCCGCGCTGCTGCTGGCCTGGGGCGTCGGCTTGGCCGAACTGGCCTGGCGCCAGCGCAGGCCGCGCGTGCAGGTGCTTCTGCCTCCGCTTCCCGAGGCATTGCAGGTGGCCGGACGGGACGTCGATACGCCACGGCTGGTGGTGCGTGGCCCATGGTTGTTGTTGCTGTGGCGTGAGGATCGGCGCCGCCGGCGCCTGCTGTTCTGGCCGGATGTGCTCGATTCAGGGCAGCGACGTGAACTGCGACTGGCCGTGGCCACACGCAGCGTTTCCCGTCGGCCCCGGTCAATGGCACCATAAGCTGAATTGACCGGCGTGCCTGCATGTTCAAACCCATTCCCGTGGCCATCGGCCTGCGCTACCTGCGCGCCAAGCGCCGCAACGGCTTCATTTCCTTCATCTCGATGGCATCGATCCTGGGCATCGCGCTCGGCGTTACGGTGCTGATCACCACCCTGGCGGTGATGAGCGGTTTCCAGAAGGAAATCCGCAGCCGCCTGCTGCAGATGACCGCCCATACCACCATCAGCCGCGACGGCGAGCCGATGCCGGACTGGATGCGGGTGGTTGATGTTGCCCGCAAGGATCCGCGCGTGGCGGGTGCCGCGCCGTACATCGAGATCCAGTCGATGATCAGCGGCCCGCGCGTGCAGGGCGCGATCATCCAGGGCATCGATCCGGCGCTGGAGCCGAACGTCTCGGTGATCGACAGGAAGGTCACCAAGGGCAGCTATGACAGCCTCAAGCCGGGCAGCTTCAACCTGCTGCTGGGCAAGGAGCTGGCGATCTGGCTGGGCGTGGACGTTGGCGACCAGGTGCTGGTGACCTTTGCCGAAGTGCAGGGCACGCCGGCCGGTGCGGTGCCACGGATGAAGCGCTTCACCGTCAGCGGCATCTTCGAGGCCGGGTACAACGAGGTCGATCGCGGCGTCGGCTTCGCCAACATGCAGGACCTCGAGCGTGTTCTGCGCAGTGACGGCGCCACCGGCGTGCGGCTGAAACTGCACGACATGGACCGTTCGCTGGAAGTGGGCGTGGACTTGGCGCAGAGCCTCGGCGGTGCCTACCGCGTGAGTGACTGGACGCAGCAGAACGCCAACCTCTACCACTCGCTGCGCATGGAGAAGGTGGTGATGGGCATCCTGCTGTCGCTGATCATCGCCATGGGGGCCTTCAACCTGGTGTCCTCGCAGGTGATGCTGGTGACCGACAAGCAGGCCGACATTGCCATCCTGCGCACCCTGGGCCTGACCCCGGGCGGGGTGATGCAGGTGTTCATGGTGCAGGGCTCGTTGATCGGCATCTTCGGCACGCTGGCCGGCCTGATCGGTGGCATCACCCTGACCCTCAACCTGGAGCGCATCCTCGGCGCCATCGAGAGCGTGTTCAACGTCAAGCTGCTGCCGGAGGATGTCTATTACATCACCGGCCTGCCGACCGACATGCAGACCGGCGACGTGGTGGCGATCACCGTGGTCGCGCTGCTGATGAGCTTCCTGGCCACCCTGTATCCCGCCTGGCGGGCAGCACGCACCCAGCCGGCGGAGGCCCTGCGTTATGAATAAGGTCGTCAACCGCGGCGATGAAGTGATCCGCGCCGAAGCGCTGGGCAAGACCTATGCCGAAGGACGCATGCAGACCCCGGTGTTCGATGGGCTGGACCTGACCGTGACTGCTGGCGAGACGGTGGCGATCATCGGTGCCTCCGGTGCCGGCAAGAGCACGCTGCTGCACCTGCTGGGCGGCCTGGACATTCCGACTGCCGGCGAAGTGTATGTGACCGGCCAGCGCATGTCGGCGCTGTCGGATACCGCGCGCGGCCTGCTGCGCAACCAGGCGCTGGGCTTCGTCTACCAGTTCCATCACCTGCTGCCGGAGTTCACCGCGCTGGAAAACGTGATGATGCCGGTGCTGCTGGCCGGCACC
The DNA here is from genome assembly GCF_059369035.1 of Stenotrophomonas sp. YJH_SMC_130. Lineage (NCBI taxonomy): Bacteria > Pseudomonadati > Pseudomonadota > Gammaproteobacteria > Lysobacterales > Lysobacteraceae > Stenotrophomonas > Stenotrophomonas sp. YJH_SMC_130. The sequence continues at coordinate 49,446 of NZ_JCAFSH010000001.1, read as the reverse complement.
GCCGTGGCCGAGGCGAGCAGCCGGGCCACCACGCTGCTGGAAGCGGTCGGCCTCGGCCATCGCCTGGACCACAAGCCGGGCGAGCTGTCCGGCGGCGAACGCCAACGTGCCGCAGTGGCGCGCGCGCTGGTCAATCATCCGGCCTGCGTACTCGGCGACGAGCCGACCGGTAACCTGGATGACCGCACCGCCGGCACCGTGTTCGAGCTGATGCTGGAACTCAACCGCGCGCGTCATACCAGCCTGGTGCTGGTGACCCACGACCGCAGCTTGGCACGGCGCCTGGACCGGGTGCTGGAGCTACGCGAAGGGCGCCTGCACGCACTGGCCCACGCCGACGTCTGAGCGCTGGGACCGCTTTGGTAGAGGCCGGCCTTGGGTGGCTGCTCCTGCAGGGCAAGCGCCAACCAAGGTTGGCGTCTACCGTGGTCCGGCCAGTAGCCGCCGACCGGCGGCTGAATGGGGCGCGAGCCGTCGCGCCGGCGTTGCCAGCCCGGGCGCATGATGGCGACAGTTCCCCGAGGAGATCGCCATGAAGACCCCGATCCTGATGGCCGGACTCTGCCTGGCACTGGCCGCCTGTGCGACCACCGGCCGGCTCAGCAGTACCGAGAAACTGGATCTGTACCGTGCCCACGCCGGCGCGCCGCAGAATGACATGCAGTTCTTTGGCAGCCTCAATGGCTGGACCGAGCTGGGCGACAGTGCGCTGGCGGTGTGGACCCGTCCCAGCGAAGCCTATCTGCTGGAGTTGAATGGTCCCTGCCAGGACCTGCCATATGCGACCGCCATCGGCCTGACCAGCAGCATGGGCCGCGTGTCGTCGCGCTTCGACAAGGTGCTGGTGCGCGACCCCACCGGCGGCCCGCGCCTGCCGTGCTTCATCAACAGCATCCGCAAGCTGGACGTGAAGGCCCTGCGTGCGTCCGAGCAGGAGCTGCGACAGGCGCAGGTGCAGGAGCGCGAGGAATCCGGGAAATAAACGGGTAGCGCCGGGCCATGCCCGGCGGATGCCTGGACGCCGGGCATGGCCCGGCGCTACCGGCAGGTCAGGCTTCCGGAACGAAGCCAGCCGGCTTCTCTGCGTCCTTCTCGAACAGGAACTTGACCAGTTCGCCTTCAAGGAACGCACGATGTTCCGGCGTGCGCGGCGACAGCCGGTTCTCGTTGATCAGCATGGTCTGGTGGGCCAGCCACGCGGCCCAGGCCTGCTTGCCGATGTTGTTGAAGATGCGCTGGCCCAGCTCGCCGGGGTAGGGCACGAAGTCCAGGCCCTCGGCATCGCGTTGTTCGTACTGGCAGAAGACGGTTCGGGGCATGGCACTCACTCGTGGTTGCGGGGTTTGCTGGAATTTCGTTTCGGCGTCTTGATCGTGGCGCCGTCGAGCAGTTTGCGGATCGGTGCCGGCAGGCCCAATGCGGGTAGCTCGTCGTTGGCGACCCAGCGCAGCGTGGGTTCTTCCACGCGCAGGCCGCGCACCTTCCGTGACAATACCTGCAGGTGCAGCCTGTAGTGGCTGAAGGTGTGCTGCAGCACCGGCAGTTCCTCCGCATCTTCCAGCGAGCCGTCGACATGTGCGTCGAACCAGTCCTGCAGGTCGCTGCCGGCCTCGGCCTGCGGCAGCGTCCACAGCTGCGCCCAGATGCCGGTGTCCGGCCGCTTCTGCAGCAGCACGCGCTGCTGGGCGTCGCGCAGCAGCAGTGCAACTGCTTCGCGTTCGGGCAGGGTCTTGCTGGGCTTGGGCGTGGGCAGTTCAGCGGTGCGGCCTTCGCGCCGCGCCACGCATGCGTCCTGCAGCGGGCAGATCACGCAGGCCGGCTTGGCCCGGCTGCATACCGTCGCCCCCAGGTCCATCTGCGCCTGGGTGTAATCGGCCATGCGCCCGGCCGACACCTGCGCGACGTGCGCCTCGGCAATCGCCCACAGTTGTTTCTCGATGGCCGGCAGGCCGGGAAAGCCGTCGATGCCGTGGTAGCGGCTGAGCACGCGCTTGACGTTGCCGTCGAGAATCGCGAACCGCTCGTTCCAGGCCTGGCTGAGGATCGCACCGGCGGTGCTGCGGCCGATGCCGGGCAGGGCATGCAATGCATCGAAGTCGCGCGGCAGGTCGCCGTCGTGCAGTTCCACGCAGCGCTTTGCCGCGGCATGCAGATTGCGTGCACGGGCGTAGTAGCCGAGCCCGGCCCACTGCGCCATCACTGCGTCATTGCTGGCGGCAGCGAGGTCGGGCAGGGTCGGGAAGTGCTGCAGGAACCGCTGGAAGTACGGGATGACCGTAGCCACCTGGGTCTGCTGCAGCATGATTTCCGACAGCCAGACCCGATAGGGGCTGCGCGGGTGCTGCCAGGGCAGGTCATGGCGACCGTGGTCGTCGAACCAGTGCAGCAGGCGGGCGACGAAGTCGTCTTCCTGGGCAGTGTCGGCGCTTGCGTGCGGCTGGCGGGGCATGAGTGTTCCGGAAGGAGGCAGCCACCCATGGGGTGGCTCTGCTTCGCCCTGGTGGAGCCACCCATGGGTGGCTGCACCAGATTGCGGTGGCTGCGCGATCTATCAGGCGCCCAATGCTTCGGGCAGCAGGGCGTCGACGAAGGCTTCCGGATCGAACACACGCAGGTCTTCCGGACGCTCGCCGATACCGGCGAAGCGGATCGGAATACCGAACTCGCGGGCCAGCGCGAACACCACGCCGCCCTTGGCGGTGCCGTCCAGCTTGGTCACCACCAGGCCGGTCACGTTCACTGCGGCATTGAACTGGCGCAGCTGCGACAGCGCGTTCTGGCCGGTGGTGCCGTCGATCACCATCAGCACTTCGTGCGGGGCGGTGGGGTCGATCTTGCCGAGCACGCGGCGGATCTTGCCCAGCTCGTTCATCAGCCCGGACTGGGTGTGCAGGCGGCCGGCGGTATCGGCGATCAGCACCGAGGTACCGCGGGCCTTGCCGGCCTGCAGCGCGTCGAATGCCACCGAAGCGGCATCGGCGTTCTGCCCCTGCGCGACCACGGCCACGCCGTTGCGCTCGCCCCAGGCCTGCAGCTGGGCCACGGCGGCGGCGCGGAAGGTATCGCCGGCAGCCAGCATCAGGCTGTGGCCGTCATCCTTGAAGCGCTTGGCCAGCTTGCCGATGGTGGTGGTCTTGCCGACGCCGTTGACGCCGACGGTGAGCACCACGAAGGGCTTGGCGTTGCGGTCGATCACCAGCGGCTTGGCCACCGGCTGCAGGATCGCGATCAGCTCGGCGCGCAGCGCGGCCAGCAGCGCATTGGCGTCGGCGAACTCGCGCGACTTCATGCGCTTGCGCAGGCCCTCGACCAGATCGGTGGTGGCGCCCACGCCGACGTCGGCGGTGATCAGGGCGGTTTCCAGTTCGTCCAGCAGATCGTCGTCGAGCTTGGGGTTGCGCGAGAACAGGCCGCCGAAGCTGCGCGCGATGACGCTGTTGCGCAGGCGTTCGCGCCAGCCGGGCTTGCCGGCGGGCGCCGGCGGGGCATCCACCAGCGCCGGCAGGTCGGTGGCCGGGGCGGTTGGTTCCTCGACCGGAATGACCGGAGCCAGAGGAGCCAGCACAGCGGCCGCAGCGAGCGCTTCAGCCTGGACGTCCTCGGACGCGGTGGCCGGCTGCGCAGCTGGCACGGCAGGCACTTCGGCGACGGGGGCCTGTACGGCGACGGTGGCCGGTTCCGGTGCCTTGGCTTCGACCACCGCGGCGGTGGGTGCGTCTTCGGCCGGGGCGGCCGACGGGAACGCCGCCGCCAGCTCTTCAGCCGAGTAGTGCTGGGTCTTGGGCGCCTCCGTGGTGGGGGCATCCTGGGGCTTCTTGCGGCGGAAAAAACTGAGCATTGGCAAAAGGCGCTGAAATCAGAGGGATATGCTACCACTCGGGCCTGTCGGGCCGATGTGGACTCAAGGTCGCGGCCGGCCGGCCGCTAACCGGTCCGGAGGGTTGCGCGGAGCGGCCCGGAGACCGCCATGAACAACGTGATGGGAATCGCCCTAGGCGGCATGCGTGCGGCCCAGCAGGGCGTGCAGGTGGCAGCGCACAACGTGGCCAATCTGGCGACCCCCGATGCGCAGCGCCTGCAGTTGCAGCGCGGTGCCACTGGACAGGGCGGGGTGCAGGCCTCGGTGACTGCCGCCGGCGCCGATGTCGGTGCACCGCTGGGAGATCTGCTGGCGGCGAAAGCCGAGGTAGTGGCCTTCGCCGCCAATGCCTCGGTGATCCGCCGCCAGGACCAGATGCTGGGCTCGCTGCTGGATCGCGAAGCCTGAACCCCCTCCGCAGGCGCGAACCGCCGCCCCTGGTGGGTGCCAACCTTGGTTGGCACGCTTTTGGGGCGCCAACCAAGGTTGGCCTCTACCAAGGCACCGCCGGGCCATGCCCGGCGACCACCGCCTCGATCAGGCCGACAGCTCCAGCAGCAGTTTGTTCAGGCGCGCCACGTAGGCGCCCGGGTCCTTCAGGCTGTCACCGGCGGCCAGTGCGGCCTGGTCGAACAGCACCCGGCCGAGGTCGTCGAAGCGCGCGCCATCGGCTTCGGCGTCGAGCTTGGCGATCAGCGGATGGCCCGGGTTGATCTCCAGCACCGGCTTGCTGTCCGGCACCTTCTGCCCGCTGGCTTCCAGGATCTGGCGCATCTGCAGGCCCAGGTCCTGCTCGCCGATGGCCAGCACCGCCGGCGAATCGGTCAGGCGGTGCGACACGCGCACCTCGGCCACTTCGTCACCCAGGACCGTCTTGAGCCGCTCGACCAGGCCCTGCTTGTCCTTTGCTGCAGCTTCCTGTGCCTGCTTGTCCGCATCGGTTTCCAGTGCGCCCAGGTCGAGATCGCCACGGGCGATGTCGACGAAGCCCTTACCGTCGAAATCGGTCAGGTAGCCCATCAGCCACTCGTCGATGCGGTCGGTCAGCAGCAGCACTTCCACGCCCTTCTTGCGGAACACTTCCAGGTGCGGGCTGTTGCGTACCTGGCTGTAGCTCTCGCCGGTGAGGTAGTAGATCTTGTCCTGGCCTTCGGTCATGCGGCCGATGTAATCGGCCAGCGACACGCTCTGCGCATCGCCGTCGCCGCGGGTGGAGGCGAAGCGCAGCAGGCCGGCCACCTTCTCGCGGTTGTTGTAGTCCTCGGCCGGGCCTTCCTTCAGCACCTGGCCGAACTCCTTCCAGAACGTGGCGTACTGCTCGGGCTTGTCGGTGGCCAGCTTCTCCAGCATGTCCAGCGAACGCTTGGTCAGCGCCGATTTCATCGAATCGATGACCGGGCCGGACTGCAGGATCTCGCGCGAGACGTTCAGCGACAGGTCGTTGGAATCGACCACGCCCTTGATGAAGCGCAGGTACAGCGGCAGGAACTGCTCTGCCTGGTCCATCACGAACACGCGCTGCACGTACAGTTTCAGGCCCTTGGGCGCATCGCGGTGGTACAGGTCGAACGGCGCGCGGCCGGGCACGTACAGCAGCGAGGTGTACTCCAGCTTGCCCTCGACCTTGTTGTGGCTCCACGCCAGCGGGTCGCTATGGTCGTGCGCTACGTGCTTGTAGAACTCGGTGTACTCGGCGTCGCTGATCTCGGTGCGCGGGCGGGTCCACAGCGCGCTGGCGCGGTTGACGGTCTCCCACTCGACGGCGGCGCCTTCTTCACCTTCCTTCGGCATCTGGATCGGCAGGCCGATATGGTCCGAGTACTTCTTGAGGATGCTGCGCAGGCGCCAGCCATCGGCGAAGTCGTGCTCGCCTTCCTTCAGGTGCAGCACGATGCGGGTACCGCGCTCGGCCTTGTCGACGGTGGCCACTTCGAAATCGCCTTCGCCACGCGAGCTCCAGCGCACGCCTTCGGCTGCAGCCAGGCCGGCGCGGCGCGAGGTCACTTCCACTTCGTCGGCGACGATGAAGGCGCTGTAGAAGCCGACGCCGAACTGGCCGATCAGCTGCGAATCCTTCTTCTGGTCGCCGGACAGCTGCCGCAGGAAGTCGCCGGTGCCGGACTTGGCGATGGTGCCGAGGTGGGCGATGGCTTCGGCGCGGCTCATGCCAATGCCGTTGTCTTCGATGGTGATGGTGTGGGCGGCGGCGTCGAAGCTGACGCGCACGCACAGCTCGCTGTCGCCTTCCAGCAGCGCCGGCTGGGTCAGGGCCTCGAAGCGCAGCTTGTCGGCGGCGTCGGCAGCGTTGGAGACCAGCTCGCGCAGGAAGATTTCCTTGTTGGAGTACAGCGAGTGGATCATCAGCTGCAGCAGCTGCTTGACTTCGGTCTGGAAGCCAAGGGTTTCGGTCTGGGTGGTCTCGGTCATCGATAGGGCTCCATGTGCAATGCCGCGCCAGCGCGTGCGGCCTCGCCAAGGGGTAGGGATGATTGTCCCGAAATCAAGGGGTTGGTCGGCAGGGCTTGCAGCCCTGCACCTGCAGAGGCCGAAGCAACAGCAACAGCAATAGCAACAGCGGGCTATCCTTGGGATGGCGGGGTGGTGTGGGTTGGCAGGACACGCCGTAAACCCGTCCATGGGGGCTCGATGGCGCCATCCATGGCGCCAACGGTCCTGCCAACCCACACCGCCCCGCCTCTGACAGGTTCACTCGGCTGTTGGTAGGTGCCGACCGTTGGTCGGCACATCTGTCAGATATCGATACATCCAATGGGGTCAGATCCGTTTTCCGCAGGAAAACGGATCTGACCCCGCCTGCATGTCGAGCATCGGATCGCGTCTGGGGTGGAGCCCCCCTGAGTCAGGGGGCGGCCGCGAAGCGGCGGGGGTGTGGAAGCTGGTAACTGGGGCCCGCGTTTCGCGCAGCGAAGCGTGGGAGCGACAGCGCGCATGCGTTGGCGCGTCCCCGGGCGCCGCCCGGCCGAACTACAATCCCGCTCATGCTGAATTTCTCGAATGAACCCCGCCGGGGGCGCCGGTGAGCGGCCGCGGGGGCAATGACGGCCAGGTCCGCATCATCGGCGGTCGCTGGCGCAATACCCGCCTGCCGGTGCCGACCCTGCCGGGACTGCGGCCCAGCAGCGATCGCGTGCGCGAGACCCTTTTCAACTGGTTGATGCCCAGGCTGGGCGGCGCGCGGGTGCTGGACCTGTTCGCCGGCAGCGGCGCGCTGGGCCTGGAAGCCGTCTCGCGCGGTGCCGCCCACGCCACCCTGGTCGAGCGCGATGCCCAGCTGGGGCGTAATTTGACCGCCGCGGTGACCAAGCTGCAGGCCACCAACCAGATCAGCGTCGTGCAGGCCGATGCCCTGCGCTGGCTGCAGGGTGCGCCCGCGCAGCAGGCCGATCTGGTGTTCATCGACCCGCCATTCGCCGATGGCCTGTGGCAGGACGTGCTGGCCCAGCTGCCGCGGCACCTGACCGCCGACGCCTGGCTGTACCTGGAGTCGCCGGCCGGCCACGTGCCGGTGCTGCCGCAGGGCTGGCTGCTGCACCGTGAGGGCGGCACCCGTGAGGTGCGCTTTGCCCTGTACCGCCGTGCCACTGCTACACTTTGACCTCATCTGAACATCTGCTACCGCCCATGACCGTGGCCAACCGCCGCATCGCCGTCTATCCCGGCACGTTCGACCCGATCACCAACGGTCACATCGACCTGGTGAGCCGGGCCGCGCCGCTGTTCGAAAAGGTCGTGGTCGGCGTGGCGCAGAGCCCGTCGAAGGGCCCGGCGCTGCCGCTGGAACAGCGCGTGCAGCTGGCGCGTGGCGCCCTGGCCCACCATGGCAATGTCGAAGTCATCGGCTTCGATACCCTGCTGGCCCATTTCGTACGTTCGGTCCAGGGCGGGGTGCTGCTGCGCGGCCTGCGCGCGGTGTCCGACTTCGAGTACGAGTTCCAGATGGCCAGCATGAACCGCCACCTGATTCCCGAGGTCGAGACCCTGTTCCTGACCCCGGCCGAGCAGCACAGCTTCATTTCGTCCTCGCTGGTCCGCGAGATCGCGCGCCTGGGCGGCGACGTGTCCGGTTTCGTGCCGGCCGCGGTGCTCGAAGCCCTGCGCAAGGTCCGCGAAGCGAAGGCGGCACAGTCGTAAGCCCGCCGTACCTGCACCCCATCACGTACAACACCACGCACCATTCCGGGAGGAAATCCATGAACACCACCATGCGCGCGATGCTGATCGCTTCATTGGCCCTGGCCTTCACCGCCTGCAAGAAGGAAGAGGCCGCTCCGGTCGACGAGGCCAAGCAGGCCCTGGTCGCTCCGTCCAAGGACGACGATGCCGGCTGGAAGAAGTACCTGCAGGAAGTGGCGATCCAGAACATGGGCAACATCACCAACAGCCCGTTCCTGTACTACCTCTCCCCGGAATCGGACCCGGACTTCCAGGCCAAGTACGAGCGCCAGACCGAGAGCGCGACCCAGGCCGTGGCCCGTGGCGTGCAGCCGGGCAACATGCTGGCCTTCGGTTCGTCGGCCTCGGGCAAGATGGCTGACATGATCCAGGCCGTGTTCAAGGACGTGTCGCCGGATTCGATGAAGGGCGTGCGCGTCGTCTTCATCGGCCAGTCGGCCGACAACGCCCGCGTGCAGGCTGCGATCCAGCCGACCGGTGCCGAGTACATTTTCGTCGAAGCCAAGTAATACCGAGCCATGGCGGCCATGCTCCGGCATGGCCCGGGCGGCGTCCTGCCAGGGCGCCGCTGATGACCTGACCGGCCCGCGCGCCCGCGCTGGCCGGTCCTTTGTCCCAAGGCGCGGGCGAGGAGTATCGCCATGTCGCTGAAAATCAACGAGCTCTGCGTCAACTGCGACGTCTGCGAGCCGGCCTGCCCGAACCAGGCCATTGCGATGGGTGAAACCATCTACGTGATCGACCCTGCGCGCTGCACCGAATGCGTGGGTCATTTCGACGAGCCACAGTGCGTGGTCGTCTGCCCGGTCGAGTGCATCGACCCGGATCCGGAGATCGTGGAAACGGAAGACCAGCTGCTGGCCAAGCTGCGCCAACTGCAGCACGATCACCCCGAACTCTATGCGGAGCCCCCATCCGAATGAAGACGCTGATCGTCCGCCCCCTGTTGCTGCTCGGCCTGCTGCTGAGCCCGATGGCCTGGGCCGACAGCCCGGCCCGTGCCGAGCGCCCCGACGGCGCAGCCATTGCCAGCGGCCATGCGCTGGCCACCCAGGCCGGCATCGACATCCTGGCGCAGGGCGGCAACGCCTTCGACGCTGCGGTGGCGGTGTCGTCCACGCTGGCGGTGGTCGAGCCGATCAGTTCCGGACTCGGCGGCGGCGGCTTCTTCCTGCTGCACGACGCGGCCACCGGCAAGGACGTGATGCTGGATGCACGCGAGACCGCACCGGCGGCGGCCACGCCGCAGGCCTTCCTCGACAAGCAGGGCAACCTGGACCGCGACCGCTCGGTCAACGGTGCCTGGTCGGCGGGTATTCCCGGCCTGCCTGCGGCGCTGGTCGAACTGTCGGCCCGGCACGGCAAGCTGCCGTTGTCGGCCTCGCTGCAGCCGGCGATCCGCATCGCACGCGAAGGCTTCCCGGTGTACGACCGCATGGCCAAGGGCTACGCGTCGCGCCGTGAAGTGATGGAGCGCTATCCCGGCACGCGTGAAGTCTATCTGCGCAACGGCAAGCCGATCGCCAGCGGTGACCTGTTCAAGCAGCCGGAGCTGGCGCAGACGCTGGAGCGCCTGGCCGCTGGAGGTTTCGACGGCTTCTACAAGGGCCAGACCGGAAAGCTGTTGCTGGCGGGCGTCAAGCAGGCCGGTGGCAAGTGGACCGCCGAAGAGCTGGCCGGCTATCGCGTGAAGCAGCGCGAGCCGATCGTGTTCAACTACAACGGCTGGAAGATCACCACCGCGCCGCCGCCGTCGTCCGGTGGCATCGCGCTGGCCAGCATGCTGCAGATCCTGGAAGGCTGGGACATCAGGAAGATGGATCCGGCGCACCGTACCCATCTGGTGGTGGAGTCGATGCGCCGTGCCTACCGCGACCGTACGTTCTTCCTCGGCGATCCGGACTTCGTGCAGATCCCGCAGAAGGTGCTGACCAGCAAGGACTACGCACAGGGCCTGCGCGCGACCATCCATCCGGAAAAGGCCACGCCCAGCGACCTGCTGTCGGGCAACCCGACGCCGCTGGAAGACGACGAGACCACGCACTTCTCGATCATCGACCGCGACGGCAACCGCGTCGGCGCCACCCAGACCGTCAACCTGCTGTACGGCTCGGGGCTCATTCCCAAGGGCACCGGCGTGCTGCTGAACAACGAGATGGACGATTTCGCGCTGAAGCCGGGTACGCCCAATGCCTTCGGCGTGATGGGCTACGAGGCCAATGCGCCGAAGCCGGGCAAGCGCATGCTCAGCTCGATGACGCCGACCTTCATGGAAAACAGCGACAAGGTGATCGTGCTGGGCACCCCGGGTGGCAGCCGCATCATCACCATGGTGCTGCTGGGCATCCTCGGCTACGACGCCGGCCTGGACGCGCAGCAGGTTGCCGCGCTGCCGCGCTACCACCACCAGTGGCTGCCGGACCTGATCGAAGCCGAGGACGATGCGTTCGACGCGGCGACGGTGAAGCAGCTGCAGGCAATGGGCCACAGGATCGACCTGCCGGGCAATGTCGCCGCCGGCGGTCGCGGTTCCAGCCACGTGTGGGGCAACCTGCAGACCGTGGAATGGGACCGCAAGGCGAACAAGCTGTTCGGTGGCAGCGACCCGCGCAATCCGGTGGGCAGTGCCCAGGTCGTGCCGGCCCACTGATGTGGTGGTGCCGGCCACTGGCCGGCAATCCGCAGATCACCAGGACCCCGCCAACCGGCGGGGTTTCCTGTTTCCTTTCTAGCGATTATTTAACGGTCCGGCGCCGATAATCGACGCATGAAACTCTGGTCTATTCGTGGAAACTCGCAGCGCCTGGACGGCGGCGCGATGTTCGGCAACGCGCCGCGTGCGTTGTGGGAAAAATGGGCGGCTCCGGACGAGCTCAATCGCATCGAGCTGGCCTGCCGTGCGCTGCTTGCCAGTCCGCTGGAAGGCAAGACGGTACTGTTTGAAACCGGTATCGGTGCGTTCTTCGACCCGCGCATGCGCGAGCGCTACGGCGTGCAGGAAAGCCAGCACGTGCTGATCGATTCACTGCGCGAAGCGGGTTTCGAGCACGAGGACATCGACGTGGTGGTGCTCAGCCACCTGCACTTCGATCATGCCGGTGGCCTGCTTGCCGCATGGAGCGAAGGGCGTGAGCCCGAGCTGCTGTTCCCCAACGCAACCTATGTGGTTGGTGCGCAGCATTGGCAGCGCGCCGTGCAGCCACACCCGCGCGATCGGGCCAGTTTCATTCCTGAGCTGCCCGGCCTGCTGCAGGCCAGTGGCCGCCTGGAAGTGGTGGATGGCGAGTACTCGAAGGCGCTCGGCCGCAGCGTGCGCTTCAGCTACAGCGATGGGCATACGCCGGGGCTGATGCTGGCCGAGATCGTTGGCCACGCGCACGCCGGGGAAGATCCGCACGGTGGCGTGGTGTTCTGTGCCGACCTCATCCCAGGTCGTTCATGGGTGCACGTGCCGATCACCATGGGCTATGACCGCAATGCCGAATTGCTGATCGACGAGAAACGGCAGTTCCTTGAAGACAAGCTGGCGCGCAACGTGCGGCTGTTCTTCACCCACGACCCGCAGGTGGCGCTGGCGCAGCTGGGCCGTGATGACAAGGGACGTTTCGTGACCCTGCACGAACAGGGCGAGCTGAAGGCGCGCGCCCTGGGGTAATGGCAGAGCCGAGCGTGGGCTCGGCTCTGCATCACTCGTCGTTACGACGCCTTCAGGCAGCTGCTCATGAAGGTCTTGCGCGCATCGCCTGCCAGTTTCTTCGCGCCCGCTTCAGCGTTGCACTTGCGCATGCGTTCCTGCTGCGTATTGACCGGCTTGGTTTCGGCGGCCTGGCCACTGAGGCAGGAGCTCTGCGCGGTCTTGTAGGCATCCCCCTTCAAGCCCTTGTTCTTGGCCGAGCATTCGGCCATGCGTTGCTGCTGAGGGGTGGTGGCGTTGGCAGCCAGGGGCAGGCCGGCCAGCAGGACGGCGGCCAGCAGGAATGAGGCCTTCATCGCGAGCTCCAAGGGTGGCGGGTGCGCGGAGCATTCGCCTCCGGCCGGCAAGGCCACGTGAAGAATCACGCGTCGGCCACACCCGCGTCCACGGGCGTTCACGTGCTGCGGCGAAGCGCGCCCGCGAACGGTTGTCGGGTCAGAGCCCTCTCCTGCGGAGAGGGATCCGACCCCGGTTCGCCGGATCAGCCGACGCGGGTGCCGAAGATGCGGTCACCCGCGTCGCCCAGTCCGGGCAGGATATAGCCCTTGTCGTTGAGCTGGGCATCGATGGCCGCAGTGTAGATTTCCACGTCCGGGTGCACGGCCTTCACTGCTTCGATGCCTTCGGGCGCGGCCACCAGGAAGATGCCCTTGATGCGACGGGCGCCGGCGCGCTTGAGCATGTCGATGGTGGCGATCAGCGTGCCGCCGGTGGCCAGCATCGGGTCGAGGATCAGTGCGTCGCGCTCTTCCAGCCGGCCGGTCAGGCGCTCGAAGTAGGGCACCGGCTGCAGGGTTTCTTCATCGCGCTGCAGGCCGACCACGCTGACACGGGCCGCCGGGATCAGCGACAGCACGCCGCTGAGCATGCCCAGGCCGGCACGCAGGATCGGCACCACGGTGATCTTGGCGCCGGCAATGCGCTGCACCGTCACCGGGCCGGCCCAGCCGGCCAGGGTGTGCGGCTCGGTATCCAGGTCGGCGGTGGCCTCGTAGGCCAGCAGCGTACCCAGCTCGTTGGCCAGTTCGCGGAAATCCTTGGTGCTGAGCGCAGCGTTGCGCATCAGGCCGATCTTGTGCTGCACCAGCGGGTGGCGCACTTCGACGATCTTCATGGTCGGGAAGGGGAATAGGGAGAGAGGCCGCCATTTTGCCGGATTGGCGCGGCGAAGCCCAAACCGGGCCCGGGGCCGGCGTACATGAAATGTGCAGACGCATGTCACGGCCATGCAATCTTGCGGACATACCGTGCAGACCCATTCTTAACAGGAATGGGGATTCCCAGTGCATAACAAGACTCCGTTGGCCGTTGCCATCGCCCTGACCCTGGCAATGGGGGCTGCGGCACCGCTGCAGGCCGCCGGGCAGCAGGCGGTAGCCGCCACCGGCGCCGTGGCGGCCGACGCGGTCGACCTTGACCGTATCGAGGTGCGCGCCCAGCTCGAATCGCAGATCCGCGCGGTCGACCTCAAGCGCAGCAGCGACGCCATCGAAGACGCGGTGTCCTCCGATGCGCTGGGCCAGTACCCGGACAAGAACGTGGCCGAGTCGCTGCAGCGGCTGCCGGGCATCAGCGTCACCCGCGACCAGGGCGAGGGCCGCTTCGTGGTGATCCGTGGCCTGGATGCCAATCTCAACAGCGTCAGCGTGGATGGCATCGCCGTGGGCACGCCGGAGGATTCCAGCCGTGCCGCGCCGCTGGACGTGATCCCGTCCGATTCCACCGAACGCCTGCGCGTGGTGAAGTCGCCGACCCCGGACATGCCCGGTGATGCCATCGGTGGTGCCGTGCTGGTGGAATCGGCCTCGGCCTTCGACCGCGACGGTCGCAGCCTGCGTGGCAAGATCGAGGGCAGTCACCAGCAGCTGTCCGGCGAGACCAGCCCGAAGGCGGCCTTCAACTACAGCGAAGTGTTCAACGACACCTTCGGCGTGGCGCTGGGCGTGAACTACCAGAAGCGCAGGTTCGAGTCGGACAACACCGAAGTGGAGTACGACGGCGAGGACGATGCCGCCCCCGGTGACGTGACCGCGATCAACCTGCAGCACCGCAAGTACGAGATCGAGCGCAAGCGCATCGGCGCCAACCTCAACCTCGACTGGCGGCCGGACGAAGACAGCCGGTACTACCTGCGCACGCTGTACAGCCAGTTCGACGATGCGGAGACCCGCCAGCGCGTGATCTTCAACTTCGACGACGCGAAGATGGTCAAGACCGGCACCGACCAGTACCGCCTGGATGGCATGCCGAAGGATTCGATCGACAAGCGCATGCGCTACCGCACCAAGAAGGAAAACACCTTCGCGGCCAGCCTGGGCGGCGAGAACAAGTTGACCAACGCCGTGGTCGATTACCGGATCGGCTACACCCGTACCGAAGAGCGCGTGAACGACGAGATGGAGGCGCGTTTCAAGCTCAACGGCAAGGCGTTCAACGGCAGCCTGGACCAGAGCAGCCGCCTGCCCAGCTACAGCTTCGACAATCCGCAGTGGCTGGACAACAGCAACTACGCGTTCGACCGCTTCGTGCTTTCGCCCAAGCAGGTGAACGACAAGGAGCACAGCGCGCAGGTCAACGTGCGCTTCGACGGCGACAGCAGCAGCATCAAATTCGGCCTGCTGGGCCGCTGGCGCGACCGCGACGTCAATGTGGACGAGCGCGAACTGCGCGTCGGCCCGAAGGTGGCGCTGGCGGGCTGGACCACCTCCTCGCCCGAACATCGCCACGGCAACTTCGGCGACGGCATGGATTCGGCTGCGATGCGTGCCTTCTGGGCGGCCAATGGCAGCCAGTACAGCGCCCGCCCGCAGGACGTCGGCGGCAATGCGATGACGTCCCTGGAAGAGGATTACGTGGCCAGCGAGGACATCTTCGCCAGCTACGCCATGGGTACCTGGGACGTGGGTGCGCTGCGCATCATCGGCGGCGTGCGCGTGGAGAACACCCGCTTCAAGGCGATCGGCAACCAGGTGGACGTGGCCGCCAACGGCCGCAGCTTCACCGTCACCCCGCGCGTGGCCAACAGCAGCTACACCACCGTGCTGCCGGGCCTGCACCTGCGCTATGACGCGGCTGATGACTGGGTGCTGCGCGCCTCGGCCAACAAGACCGTATCGCGCCCGTCCTTCGGCGACGTCTCGCCGCGCGTGGGTTACAGCCGCGGTGACGAGGAAGTACGCCTGGGCAACCCGGAACTGGATCCGTACGAGTCGAAGAACATCGACCTGTCGGTGGAGAAGTACATCGGCAGCAGCGGCATCGTTTCGCTGGGGCTGTTCCACAAGTCGATCGATGGCTACATTGTCGAAACCGTGCGCACCAATGATCCGGCCTACGGTGGATTCGATGTGACGCAGCCGATCAATGGTCGCAAGGCCACCGTGCGTGGTGCGGAGTTCAACTGGCAGCAGCAGCTGGCCTTCCTGCCGGACGGCCTGGATGGCCTGCTGGTCGGCGCCAGTGGCACCTGGCTGGATACGAAGTTCGATGCCGGCATCAAGGACCGTGCGGGCGAGGACTTCACCCTGCCACGCGCCTCCAAGCACGTCTACAGCGCGCACATCGGCTATGAGAAGTACGGCTTGAGCACGCGCCTGGCGGCCGTGTACCGCAGCGAGTACCTGGACAGCATCGGCAAGGGCCGCGCGTTCGATATCTACGTTGCGCCGAATACCCAGCTCGATTTCTCGCTTGACTACAGGTTCACCCCGCGCGTGAGCGTCTACTTCGAAGCGCAGAACCTGCTGGACAAGCCGTTGGAGCTGTACCAGGGCACCCGTTCGCGCACCCTGCAGATGGAAGAGTACGGCCGCACCTATGCGCTGGGCCTGAAGGTGGCGCTGTGATGGGGCGTGGCGTCACCGTCCTGGCCGCCGCGCTGGCAGCTACGCTGGTCGCCGGCTGCACGCCGGCCACCGGCAGCGATCCGGTTGCGGGAGCGGCCGCGCCGGCCGCCGGGGGCGAGCGCGTGGTGACCACCATCGCCGAGGCCTTCCTTTCGCCGATGACCCCGGCTGACAACATCGACTCGCCGGCGGCCTGGCGCGCACCGGACGGCGCACTGTGGCTGATCGCCACCGCCAAGGCTACCGACAAGCTGGTGGTCTACGACGGCAGCACCGGACAGCACCTGCGTGACGTCGGCAGCAGCGGCACCGCACCGGGGCAGTTCGACCGCCCAAACGGTATCGCGGTGATCGACGACCTGCTGTGGATCGTGGAGCGCGACAATCACCGCGTGCAGGTACTGCGCCTGCCGGACTTCACGCCGTTGGCGACGTTCGCTGCGGACGACCTGCGCAAGCCTTACGGACTGTGGGTCGACCGTCGTGCCGATGGCTACAGCGTCTACGTCACCGACTCCTGGGACAACGGCGAGGATGCACAGGGGCGTGACATCCTGCCGCCGCTGGCCGAGCTGGACAAGCGCGTGCGCCAGTATCACGTGACCCGCAATGGTGAGAAGGTCGACGCGAAGCGGGTGGCCAGCATCGGCGATACCACCGAGGCGGGAGCGCTGCGCGTGGTCGAGTCGATCTGGGGCGATCCCGAGAACGACCGCCTGCTGATCGCCGAAGAGGACGGGAGCTACGCCAGCGAGTTCAAGGTCTACACCCTGTCAGGTCGCTTCACCGGTACCACCTTCGGTCGCGACGTGTTCAAGGCCCAGGCCGAAGGCGTGACCCTGCGCACCTGTGGCAAGGACGGCTGGTGGATCACTACCGAACAGGGCAAGCAGCGCAGCGTGTTCCACCTGTTCGACCGGCATACGCTGAAGCCGGTCGGTGCGTTCCAGGGCAATACCGTGGCCAACACCGATGGCATCTGGATGATGCAGCAAGCCAGCGTGCGCTTCCCGCACGGTGCGCTGTATGCCGTGCACGACGACCAGGGCGTGGTTGCGTTCGACTGGGAGAGCATCGCCAAGCAGTTGGCGCTGCCGCTGGAGTGTGGCGCATGAGCGGGCACTGCGTGATGCGTACGCTGGCGCTGAGCTTGCTGCTGGCGCTGCCGTCGCTGTCGTTCGCAGCGGCCGAACCGAATACCCAGGTGCCGGCGGGCAGCCGCCACTACGCAGCAACGACGGTACCTGACCGCATCGTCGCCTCGCCGGCGGTCGATCCCAGCCATGGATTCGCTGTCGCCTGGCGTACCGACGGCAGCGTGCAGGCACCGCTGCTGGAGATTGCCCTCGCCGGAGATTCGCCGGCCATCGAGGGCATCCGCCAGGTGCGCGCAACGACCCGTTCGCTACAGACCGAGAATGGTCTGTCGCATCATCATCGCGCCGACATCAGCGGCCTGCAGCCGGATACCCAGTACGTCTACCGCGTGCAGGGCAACGGCAGCTGGAGCGCCTGGAACCAGTTGCGCACACTGGCCGCGGCCGACCAGCCGCTGACCCTGCTGTACTTCGGTGATACCCAGAACAAGAACGTCAGCCATGTCAGCCGGGTAGTGCGCGCCGCGCAGAAGGCCGCACCGCAGGCGCGCATGAGCCTGTTTGCCGGCGACCTGGTCAGCGGCGGCGACAACATGGATGACAGTGAGTGGGGCGAGTGGTTTGCTGCGACCAGCTGGCTGGCGCAGGAAACCCTGGTGGCCCCGGCCATCGGCAACCACGAGTATTTCGAGGAGTTCGAGGACACCCCGCAGGAACGCCGCGTGCTGGGCAAGCATTGGCCGGTGACGTTTGCGCTGCCGGGCAATGGCGCCAGCGCCGCGCAGCAGACCAGCTACTGGTTCGATGCGCAGGGCGTGCGCGTGGCCGTGGTCGATGGCACTTCGGCACTCGACCTCGGCACGGCCAAGGCACAGGCACAATGGCTGGACAAGGTGCTGACCGGCAATCCGCAGCCGTGGACCATCGTGTTGCTGCACCAGCCGTTCTACTCGCCGCGCGAAGGGCGCGAGAACGCCGCGTTGCGTGACGCGCTGTTGCCGGTGGTACGCCGCCACAACGTCGATCTGGTGCTGCAGGGCCACGACCACACCTATGGCCGCCGTGGCGAGGGGCAGGCCGCAACGCCGCAGTACGTGGTGACCGTGGCGGGGCCGAAGCAGTACCGTCTCTCCGACGAGGCACGAAAGACGATGGATCCGGTGGCCGAAGACACCCAGTTGTTCCAGGTGTTGAACATCGACCCGCAGCGCCTGCGCTATGAAGCACGCACCGTGACCGGCCGTCTCTACGATGCCTTCGAACTGCGCCGCGATGCCAAGGGGGGAAAACAGCGCATGGAGCTGACCGAAGGCCGCATCGCACCGCGCGACTGCCCGCGTGCGCAGACCGCCAAGGGTCGCGCCGATCGCTGCTGGGAATGAGGACACGCCGATGACCACGCCCCGTCGCATCCTTCCTCTCGCTGCCATTGGCGCCGCTCTGCTGTTGCTGACCAGTGCGGTGACCGCTTCCGATACCGTGCTGCATCCGTTCCTGGTGGCCCAACCAAGGGAAGCCCCGCAGGAAGTGAATCTGGCGGTGGAGATTCCGGCCGGCAGCTTCACCAAGTACGAGATCAAGGAAGACGGCCTGGTGCATGTGGACCGCTTCCAGTCGATGCCGGTCGCCTATCCGGCCAACTACGGTTCGATGCCGCGCACGTTGGCTGGCGACAACGATCCGCTGGACGCGCTGGTGCTGACCCGTGAACCCCTGCATCCGGGCGTGATCGTACGCTTCCGGCCGATCGGCTACCTGAAGATGATCGACGGCGGCGAGCACGACGAGAAGATCATCGGCGTGCCGACCGACAAGGTTGACCCGACCTACGCCAACATCCGCGACCTGGCCGATCTGCCGGAGATCGAAAGACAGCGCATCGAAGCGTTCTTCCGGGTCTACAAGGACCTGCCGGCCGGGCGCAACCCGGTGCAGCTCAACGGTTGGGGCAACGCCGCCGAGGCGCGCGGGCTGATCAGTGAAGCGATGGAGCGATTCAAGCAGTAGACCCACGCCATGCCTGGATGGCCGGGCGCGCGCATCTCCTTCACCACCGCTGGCTATCATGTGCGCCTTCCACAACGAAGGCAGTGCCTGTGTCGGTAGCGTTGGTATGGTTCCGCCGTGATCTGCGGCTGCAGGACAATCCGGCCCTGCATGCCGCGCTGGACGCCGGTCACCATGTGGTGCCGGTCTACATCCACGCGCCGCACGAAGAGGGGGAGTGGACGCCGGGTGCCGCCTCCGATGCGTGGCGCCACCGTTCACTGGGTGCCTTGGATGCCGACCTGCGTACGCGCGGCTCGTCGCTGGTGCTGCGCAGTGGTGACAGCCTGCCGGCCCTGCAGTTGCTGATCGAGCAGACCGGCGCCGAGGCGGTGTACTGGAACCGCAAGTACGAGCCGGCCACCCAGCCTCGCGACGCCACCATCAAGCGCACGCTGCGCGAGCAGGGCGTCGACGCGCAGAGCTGCAATGGCAGCCTGTTGTTCGAGCCCTGGGACATCGCCACCCAGCAGGGACAGCCGTACAAGGTGTTCACGCCGTACTGGCGCAACGTGCTCAGTCATTGGCGCCTGCCGGCGCTGCAGGCCGCACCGGAAGCACTGGCGACACACGCGGTCGACGGCCTTGCACTTGATGATCTCCAGCTTGCACCGACGCTGGATTGGGATACCGGCTTCTGGGAGCACTGGCAGCCGGGCGAAGCCGGTGCGCTGGAGACGCTGTCGGTGTTCGAGGACGGCGCCTTGCGCGGTTACCGCGAGCAGCGAGACCTGCCCGATCGCGTGGGCACCTCGCGGATGTCGCCGCACCTGCATTTCGGTGAGATCGCACCGTGGCGCATCGCGCATGCGCTGGAAAGACTGCGCAGTGCCGGCACCGATGCCGACATCGACGGCTATCTGCGGCAACTGGGCTGGCGTGATTTCGCCTACCACCTGTTGCATCACTTTCCGAAGACGCCCACGGACAACCTCAATCCGCGTTTTGACCGCTTCCCCTGGGCGGCGCCGACTGCAGCGCAACTGCACGACTGGCAGCGCGGCAACACCGGCGTGCCGATCGTTGATGCCGGACTGCGCGAGCTGTGGCACACCGGCTACATGCATAACCGGGTTCGGATGATCGTGGCCAGTTACCTGTGCAAGCACCTTCGCGCGCACTGGCTGCATGGCGCGCGCTGGTTCTGGGACACCCTGGTCGATGCCGATCTGGCCAACAACACGATGGGCTGGCAATGGGTGGCCGGGACCGGCGCCGATGCCGCGCCGTACTTCCGGGTGTTCAACCCGGTCACCCAGGCCGAGAAGTTCGATCCGCAGGCCCGCTACATCAGCCGCTGGGTGCCCGAGCTGGCGGCGCTGCCGGTGAAGGCGCGGTTTGCGCCGTGGCAGCATCCTCTGCTCCTGGCCGCACACGCGCCTGACTACCCACGCACGCCGATGGTGGACCTGGCAGAGGGCCGCGATGCTGCGCTGGCGGCATACCGCCAGTCGGGGGCGGGGTAAAGGGTGACCCGAGCGATCCGGTCAGTTAGCTGAACGCGGCCCTGTCGGCGCACCGGATCATCATCCCGACATCGCATTCGGCTGTTTATCCTCTCTGCGCCCGCAAGCCGCCGGCCGACCGGAAACCAAGGAGAACCTCATGATCCGCAACACCACCCGCAACGTCGCACTGGCCCTGATGAGTGCGGCCGTCCTGTCGGCCTGCGCCACCGGCGGCTCCTATGTGCAGAGTGACCAGTACGGCAACCCGACCGAACAGCAGAACCGGACCGGCCGCAACGCGCTGATCGGTACCGCCATCGGCGTGGCGGCCGGCCTGCTGACCGGCGACAGTGCTACCGAGCGGCGCCAGCACGCGCTGATAGGTGCCGGTATCGGCGCACTCAGCGGTGCCGCCGTCGGCCAGTACCAGGATCGCCAGGAACGCGCACTGCGCGAGCGCACCGCCAACACCGGCATCGATGTGCAGCGCCAGGGCGACAACATCATGCTGAACCTCCCGGACGGCATTACCTTTGACTTCGGCAAGGCGACCCTGAAGCCGCAGTTCTATGGCTCGCTCAATGGCGTGGCCGGTACGCTGCGTGAGTACAACCAGACCATGATCGAGGTGGTTGGCCACACCGACAGCATCGGCAGCGACGCGGTCAACAACCGCCTGTCGAAGGAACGCGCCGACTCGGTCGCGCAGTACCTGATCGGCCAGGGCGTGCAGAGCGTGCGTATCGAAACGCTGGGCGCCGGCAAGTCGTACCCGATTGCCGACAACAGCACCGACGCCGGCCGTGCCAAGAACCGCCGCGTCGAGATTCGCGTGATTCCGCTCAAGCAATAACGCGTAGCGTTACTGCTTGAGCCGGTCCGGCCATCGGCCGGAGCGAAAATGCCGCCCTTGCAGGCGGCATTTTTGTGGGTGCCGAGCGTTGCTCGGCACACCGATAGCGTTCCCGGTCGCGGCTTCTCCGAACGGCGCCGGCCAAGGTCGGCATCTACCGAAAGCCACACAGCCGGAACGAAAATGCCGCCCTTGCAGGCGGCATTTTTGTAGGTGCCGAGCCTGCTCGGCACACCGATTGCGTATGTAGAGCCGGTCATGCCGCCGAAGCGGCCACCTTCTCCAGTATCCGCTTGCCACTGTTCTCCAGCGCGGCATCTTCCTGTGCCTTCTGCTGCTGCGCCAGCTTCGCGCCGGGGCACTGCGCCAGCATGTAGTTGGCATCGAAGTTGAGCTTCTCGACCAGGAAGTCGACAAACGCACGCACCTTCGGCGAGACCAGGCGGCCGCCGGCGAATACGGCATTGAAGTCCACTTCCGGGCCGGTCCAGCCGGCCAGCACGCGGCGCACCATGCCCGATTCGACGAACGGCTTGGCCATCACATCACCGGTCAGCAGCAGGCCTTCGCCACAGACCAATGCACCATTCAACGCAGACATGTCGTTGGCGGTCATCAGCGGGGTGACCGGGAAGTCGCGCAGTTCGCCCCCGTTCTCGCCCAGCTGCCAGGTGAAGCGCGGCGAGTTGCCGGTATGGTACGGCTTGCGCATCGCCAGGATGCGATGGAACTGCAGCTCTTCTGGATGCAGCGGTTCGCCATAGCGCTCAATGTAGGCCGGACTGGCGAACACCTGCGTGCGCAGGCTGCCCAGCTTGCGCGCGACCAGATTGGAATCGGGCAGGGCACCCACGCGCAGCGCCAGGTCCGCTTCACCGGCGATCAGGTCCAGCTTCTCGTTGCCCATGTGCATGTCCAGGCGGATCTCTGGATACTGCGCATGGAACTGGCCCAGCAGCGGCGCAATCCAGGTGATGCCGATCGAGTAGGGCACAGTGAAGCGCAGCCAGCCGCGCGGGCCGGACTGCAGCTGGCTCACCGCGCTCTCGGCTTCTTCCAGCTCGCGCGCGATGCGCTGGCAGTGCTCGTGATAGATCGAACCGGCTTCGGTCAGGCCGAGGCGGCGCGTGGTCCGGTGCAGCAGGCGCGCGCCCAGGCGCGTTTCCAGCTCCTGCACTTTGCGGCTGACCGTGGTCTTGGGCAGGCCGAGCGATTTGGCAGCGGCAATGAAGCTGCCTTGCTCGACCACTTTGACGAAGATCAGCGTCTCGTTGAGATCGTGCGACATGGTCGGGGGTCCTGGACGTCGGGGATGGGACAATCGTGACAGAATGATTGGACCGGGTGCGGGATGATTATTCCCCTTAATCAGGACTAATCAAGTAAAGGTTTGAGGTCTATCGTGGCGCCATTCGTTAATTGGAGCCCGTCCGCCATGAGCCTGCGCAACATTCTTGCCCGACTCCGGAACGCCGGCCAGAACACCCTGGACCTGGCGATGACCGTCGAAGCCCGTCCGAGTTCCTTGGTACACAAGGACTTTCGTGAGTTTACCGCGCCCATGCGTCAGCAGCGTGGCGGTGCCATCCGCCTGGTCCCACACAAGGGCGACCGCCTGCGTCGAATCGGGACTATCCCGGATTTGGGAGGAAATGTCCCGTGAATGGGATACTGACGCCCGAAGTCCTGGTCCTTGGTGGTACCGGTGCCGTCGGCCAGGGCGTGGTCGGCGCGTTGCTGGAAGCCGGCAGCCCGGTGCTGGTGGTGGGCCGCGATCCGGGCCGGCTGGCCGCGCTGCATGAGCAGTTCGCGGATGAGCCCGGACTGGAGACGCTGCTGGGTTCGCTCAGCGATGACGGCTCGGCACGCGCGCTGGCCGAACGCATCGCGCAGCGCCCGCGTCCGTTGGCCGCCGTGATCGCGGCCATGGGTGGCCCCTACCGTCGCGGCCGGGTGATCGACCGCAACGGCGATGAGCTGCTGGGCGCGATGCAGGCCGACCTGATGCCGCACGTGCACGCCGTGCGCCACCTGCTGCCGCTGCTGCAGGACAACGTGCATGCGCGCCGCTACGTGATGATCGGCAGCCCGGCCAACGCCAAGCCATGGGCGGGCTACGGCGAGACCTCGATCACCACTGCCGCGCTGCGCATGTACGCGCAGGTGGTGCACCAGGAAGCACAGGCGCTGGGCGTGCGCGCGCAGATGCTGGAAGTCTGCAGCCCCGTCTGTACCCCGGCCAACGCGGCCAATGCCTGCATCGAGTGGCCCAGCTCGCTGCTGGTCGGTCGTCGTGTGGTCTCCCTGCTTGATGGGTGCCGCGACAACCGCGCCATCGTCCGCTGCGACAGCAGCGATGCCGAATTGCCGCGTGGCCTGCTGCACCTGGAAGTTCCTCCGCTGTGGCGCGACACCGCAGGCATCGCTTGACCTCGACCATGGTTGAGGTCGCAGTATTCGCCGCCGATTTTTGCAACACGTTCTCATATCGCTGTACCACCCCTCCGTACGGATGCATGCCATGACTTCCCCCAATACCACCCCACATCGTTTCGGCCATCGCATTGCGATGGCCGGCGTGTCGATCCTCGCCGCGGCCGTGCTTGCAGCCTGCAGCGGCGGCCATGCCGAAGAAGGCGGTGCACCGCCGCCGCCGCAGGTCAGCGCCGCGCCGGTGCTGGTCAAGCAGGTCAGCCAGTGGGACGAGTTCAGTGGCCGCGTCGAAGCGGTGCAGAGCGTTGAACTGCGTCCGCGCGTGTCCGGCTACATCGACAAGGTCAACTACGTCGAAGGCCAGGAAGTGAAGAAGGGCGAAGTGCTCTTCACCATCGACGCGCGCAGTTACCAGGCCGAGTACGATCGGGCAGCCGCCGAACTGGCCCGCGCCCGTACCCAGGCCACGCTGGCCCGCAGCGAGTCCGAGCGCGCCAAGCGGCTGTCCGAGCAGCAGGCGATCTCCACCGAGACCGCCGAGCAGCGCCGTGCGGCTGCCGACCAGTCCGGCGCCGCCGTGCAGGCCGCGCAGGCAGCATTGGATGCAGCCCGCCTCAATCTTGAGTTCACCAAGGTGCGGGCACCGATCGACGGCCGTGCCGGCCGCGCGATGGTCACCGCCGGCAACCTGGTCACCGCCGGCGACAGCGCCAGCGTGCTGACCACGCTGGTCTCGCTGGACACGGTGTTCGTCTACTTCGATGCCGACGAAAGCACCTTCCTGCGCTACGCCCAGATGGCACGCAAGGGCGAGCGCCCGAGCGAGCGTGACAGCGCGCTGCCGGTGAAGGTCGGCCTGTCCGGTGAAGAAGGCTACCCGCACACGGGCAAGGTCGACTTCCTCGACAACCAGGTCGCCCGCAGTACCGGGACCATCCGCGTCCGTGCGCTGCTGGACAACGCCGATCGCCAGTTCACGCCGGGCTTGTTCGCCCGCGTGCAGCTGCTTGGCAGCGGCCAGTTCCAGGCGCTGCTGATCGACGACAAGGCCGTGCTGACCGACCAGGACCGCAAGTACGTGTACGTGGTCGACAAGGATGGCAAGGCCCAGCGCCGTGACATCCAGCTCGGCCGCACCGCCGACGGCCTGCGTATCGTCGAGCACGGCCTGGCCGCCGGTGACAAGGTGATCATCGATGGCGTGCAGAAGGTCTTCATGCCGGGCATGCCGGTGCAGGCCAAGGCGGTGGCGATGCAGCCACAGCCGGCGCCGGCACCGGGCCGCGATGCCACCGCTGCCCTGAAGCACTGATCCGCCGTCTCCTGATCCGCGTTTCCGCTTAGCTGCCGGCGCCAGCGGCAGCCTTCCCTGCCTTCGTCATCCCGGCGAGGGGCGGGGTGGCTGTTGCCCGCCGAATGCCTTTCCCAGGAATTCCTCCATGGACTTTTCCCGCTTCTTCATCGACAGGCCGATCTTCGCGGCGGTGCTGTCGATCGTGATCTTCGCCGCAGGCCTGATCACGATTCCAATCCTGCCGATCAGTGAGTACCCCGAAGTGGTGCCGCCGTCGGTGGTCGTACGCACGGTGTATCCGGGCGCCAACCCCAAGGTCATTGCCGAGACCGTCGCCACGCCGCTTGAAGAGGCGATCAACGGCGTCGAAGGCATGATGTACCTGAAGTCGGTGGCCGGCTCGGACGGCGTGCTGCAGATGACCGTCACCTTCCGCCCGGGCACGGACCCGGACGCAGCGGCGGTGAAGGTGCAGAACCGCGTGGCGCAGGCGCAGGCGCGCCTGCCCGAGGACGTGCGCCGGCAGGGCGTGACCACGCAGAAGCAGTCGCCGACCTTCCTGATGGTGGTGCACCTGACCTCGCCGCAAGGCAAGTACGACACCCTGTACCTGCGCAACTACGCGCGCCTGCACGTCAAGGATGCGCTGGCGCGTATTCCGGGCGTGGGTGACGCGCAGATCTTCGGTGGCGGCGACTACGCCATGCGTGCCTGGCTGGACCCGGACAAGGTGGCCTCGCGCGGCCTGACCGCCAGCGACGTGGTGCGTGCCATGCGCGAGCAGAACGTGCAGGTTTCGGCCGGCCAGCTCGGCGCCGAACCGCTGCCGGACAGCAAGTTCCTGACCCTGATCAATGCCCAGGGCCGTCTGAAGACCGAAAAGGAATTCGGCGACATCGTGCTCAAGAGCGGCACCGATGGCGAGATCGTGCGCCTGGCCGACGTGGCCCGCCTGGAACTGGGTGCGGGCGACTATACCCTGCGCTCGCAGCTGGACGGCAAGAACGCGGTGGGTATCGGTATCTTCCAGTCGCCGGGTGCCAACGCGCTGGAAATCCGCGACCAGGTCATCTCGACGATGGACGAGATGCAGAAGACCATGCCGGCCGATGTGAAGTACGAAGCGGTGTATGACACCACCATCTTCGTGCGCGACTCGATCAAGGCCGTGGTCTCCACGCTGCTGGAAGCGATCGCCCTGGTGGTGCTGGTCGTGATCCTGTTCCTGCAGACCTGGCGTGCGTCGATCATTCCGTTGATCGCGGTGCCGGTGTCGGTGGTGGGTACGTTCGCCGCGCTGTACCTGCTGGGCTTCTCGATCAATACGCTGAGCCTGTTCGGCCTGGTGCTGGCGATCGGCATCGTGGTCGACGACGCGATCGTGGTGGTGGAGAACGTTGAACGCAACATCGAGGAAGGCCTGTCGCCTACTGCGGCTGCACACCAGGCCATGCGTGAAGTATCCGGCCCGATCGTGGCGATCGCGCTGGTGCTGTGTGCCGTGTTCGTGCCGATGGCCTTCCTGTCCGGTGTCACCGGACAGTTCTACAAGCAGTTCGCGGTCACCATCGCCATTTCCACGGTGATCTCGGCGATCAATTCGTTGACCCTGTCGCCAGCCCTGGCCGCGCGCCTGCTGAAGGCCCATGGCGCTCCGAAGGACGGCCCGAGCCGCCTGATCGACCGCCTGTTCGGCTGGGTGTTCCGTCCGTTCAACCGCTTCTTCAAGTCCAGCTCGGAGAAGTACGAGCGTGGCGTGGCCCGCATCCTCGGCCGCCGCGGTGCGGTGTTCGTGGTCTACGCGATCCTGCTGGTCGGTACCGGCGTGATCTTCAAGCTGGTACCGCCGGGCTTCATTCCGACCCAGGACAAGCTGTACCTGATCGCCGGTGTGAAGCTGCCGGAAGGCTCGTCGATCGCACGCACCGATGAAATGCTGCGCAAGGTCGCCAAGATCGCCCAGGAAACCGATGGCGTCGCTCACACCATCTCGTTCCCCGGTCTGAACGCGCTGCAGTTCACCAATACGCCGAACACCGGTGTGGCGTTCATTCCGCTCAAGCCGTTCGCCGAGCGCCATGGCCGCACCGCCGCGCAGATCAATGCCGAGATCAACCAGAAGATCGCCGGCCTGCAGGAAGGCTTCGCGTTCGCGATGATGCCGCCGCCGATCCTCGGCCTGGGCAATGGCAATGGCTACCAGATGTTCATCGAGGACCGTGGCAATCTGGGTTACGGCGCGCTGCAGAATGCGGTTCAGGCCATGCAGGGCACCGTCGCGCAGACGCCGGGCATGGCCTTCCCGATTTCCAGCTACCAGGCCAACGTGCCGCAGCTCGATGCCGAGGTCGACCGCGTCAAGGCCAAGGCACAGGGCGTGCAGCTCACCGAGCTGTTCGACACGTTGCAGACCTACCTGGGTTCGGCCTACGTCAACGACTTCAACCAGTTCGGCCGCACCTGGCAGGTGATCGCCCAGGCAGATGGTCCGTACCGCGAGACGGTCGAGGACATCGGCAAGCTGCGTACCCGCAACGACCGCGGCGAGATGGTGCCGATCGGTTCGATGGTCACCATCAAGCAGACCTTCGGCCCGGACCCGGTGCTGCGCTTCAACGGCTATCCGGCAGCGGACCTGGCCGGTGAAGCCGACCCGCGCCTGCTGTCCTCGGCCGAAGCGATGACCAAGCTGACCGAGATCGCCGGCAAGGTGCTGCCGGTGGGCATGACCACCGAATGGACCGACCTGAGCTACCAGCAGGCAACCCAGGGCAAGGCCGCCTTCATCGTGTTCCCGGTGGCGATCATGCTGGCCTTCCTGGTGCTGGCCGCGCTGTACGAGAGCTGGTCGCTGCCGCTGGCGGTGATCCTGATCGTGCCGATGACCCTGCTGTCCGCGCTGTTCGGCGTGTGGCTGACCGGAGGTGACAACAACGTGTTCGTGCAGGTCGGCCTGGTGGTGCTGATGGGCCTGGCGTGCAAGAACGCGATCCTGATCGTCGAATTCGCCAGAGAGCTGGAGATGGGCGGCAAGGGCATCGTTGAAGCCGCGCTGGAAGCCTGCCGCCTGCGCCTGCGCCCGATCGTGATGACCTCCATCGCCTTCATCGCCGGCACGGTGCCGCTGGTGCTGTCTCACGGTGCAGGCGCCGAAGTGCGCTCGGTG
Organism: Stenotrophomonas sp. YJH_SMC_130; assembly: GCF_059369035.1. Lineage (NCBI taxonomy): Bacteria > Pseudomonadati > Pseudomonadota > Gammaproteobacteria > Lysobacterales > Lysobacteraceae > Stenotrophomonas > Stenotrophomonas sp. YJH_SMC_130. Next base: position 21,517 of record NZ_JCAFSH010000001.1, on the reverse strand, counting down.
ACCGGCATCACCGTGTTTGCTGGCATGCTGGGTGTGACGCTGTTCGGCCTGTTCCTCACCCCCGTGTTCTACGTGGCCCTGCGCAAGTTCGTCACCCGCAACGGTGGTGGCCAGCTGGTGCAGCACGGCGAACCGACCATCCACCACTGATACGGAACTCCGCCGCCGGTCGTTGGCCGGCGGCCACTCTCCCCACAGACAAGGCATGCATCCATGAACACCCATCAGAACAAGATCGCGCTGGTGACCGGCGCTACCCGTGGCATCGGCCTGGAAACCGTGCGCCAGCTGGCAGAGGCCGGCGTGCACACGCTGCTGGCCGGTCGCAAGCGCGATACCGCGGTGGAGCTGGCACTGAAGCTGCAGGCTGAAGGCCTGCCGGTCGAAGCCCTGCAGCTGGACGTGACCGACGCGGCCAGCATCGCCGAAGCGGTCGAGCAGGTGCGCCAGCGCCACGGTCGCCTCGACATCCTGGTCAACAATGCCGGCATCATGATCGAGAACCCGGCGCAGGCGCCGTCGGAGCAGTCGCTGGACACCTGGAAGCGCACCTTCGACACCAACGTCTATGCGCTGGTCGCGGTAACCCAGGCATTCCTGCCGCTGGTCAAGCAGTCCAAGTCCGGACGCATCGTCAATGTGTCCAGCATGCTCGGCTCGCAGACCCTGCACGCGGATCCCTCGTCGGGCATCTACGACTTCAAGATTCCGGCCTACAACGCGTCCAAGGCCGCAGTGAACAGCTGGACCCTGAGCCTGGCCTACGAACTGCGCAATACCCCGATCAAGGTCAACACCGTGCATCCGGGTTACGTGAAGACCGACATGAACGGTGGCAACGGCGAAATCGAGATCAGCGAAGGTGCACGCTCCAGCGTGGAAATGGCGCTGATCGGTGAGTCCGGTGCCAGCGGCAGCTTCACCTACCTGGGCGAGGTGCTGCCATGGTGATCCGCACGTTGGCGATGGCCGTCTCCAGCCTGGTGCTGGCGGGCTGTGTCAGCGTCGGCCCGAACTACAAGGCCCCGGTGCAGGAACCGGTGGTCCTGCAGGGTGCACAGCAGCCGGTGTTCAGTACCGCTTCGCCGGTCGCCAGCTGGTGGGCGCAGTTCGATGATCCGGTGCTGGAACAGCTGGTGCACGGCGCACTGTCGGACAACCTGGACCTTCGCGTGGCCGTGGCCCGCGTCAGCCAGGCCCGCGCGGTGTTCGTGGAAAGCCGCCTCGACCAGGCTCCGCACGTCACCGCTGGCGGCAGCTACGACCGCCGCAAGCAACCCGATCCGCAGCTGGGTGGGCAGCGGGTGTTCAGTGAAAGCTACCAGCTCGGCTTCGACGCCGGCTGGGAGCTGGATCTGTTCGGCCGCAAGCGCCGTGCTGCTGAAGCCGCGCGCGCCGACCTCGGTGCCGAGCAGGCCAACCTGGCCGATGCGCAGGTCCTGGTCGCCGCTGAAGTGGCACGCAATTACTTCGAGTTGCGTGGTACGCAGAAGCGCATCGCGGTGGCCCAGCACACGCTGGAAAACCTGCGCGATACGCAGAGGCTGACCGAGGCGCGCTGGGAGCTGGGCGCAGGCAGCGAGCTGGATGTGCAGAGCAGCCGTGCCCGCCTGAAGGCGATCGAGGCTGACATCCCGTTGCTGGAAGTGGCCGAGGCGCAGTCGCGCAACCGGCTGGCCGTGCTGCTCGGCCAGCGCCCGGAAGTGCTGACTGACATGCTCGCGCCGCACGACGTACCGGCCTTCGCCAAGGCACTTCCGCTGGGCGATACCCGCGAACTGCTGCGCCAGCGTGCCGACGTGCGCGTGGCCGAGCGTCGCCTGGCGGCTGCGACCGCACGCGTGGGCGTGGCCACGGCGGACCTGTTCCCGCGGTTGTCGCTGTCCGGCTTCGTCGGGTTCCTCGGTGGCGATGCCAGCGGCCTGGTCAATGGCAGCAACAAGGCCTGGTCGCTGACCCCGTCGCTGAGCTGGGCGGCATTCGACTTCGGCACCGTGCGTGCACGCCTGCGTGCCAGCAAGGCTGAAGCCGAAGGCGTGGCCGCGCAGTATGAGCAGGCGGTACTGCTGGCCCTGGAAGACACCGAGAACGCGCTGACCCGCTATTCCAAGCAGCAGGCACGATTGGCGATCGTGGTCGAGCAGGCGCAGGCGGCACGGCGTGCCGAATCGCTGGCGCAGATCCGCTATCGCGAGGGCTCGGAGGACTTCCTGACCCTGCTGGATGCGCAGCGCACGCAGCTGGCAGCCGATGATGCGTTGGCGGCGGCCGAGTCCGAGGTCAACGTCAGCGTGGTGGGCGTGTACAAGGCGCTGGGCGGCTGGGGGCAATCACCGCAGCTACCGAGCGTGGCGCAGGTGCAGTGACTTCAGGGGGACGGAGGCCGTGGCTTCCGTCCCTTTGCTCTTTCAGGGCCACTGATTGGCCGGCACCTCGCGCTCGCGCATGCGCACGATACAGAAGCGATGGCCGGTCGGTGCTTCCATCACCCACCAGCGCTTGACGAAGCCTATCCGTCGCGCGCCGAGCTTCTCCAGGCGGTCGGCCTCGGCATCGATGTCGTCGCTCTCGATGTCCAGATGCACCCGTGACGGGTGATCGACCCGCTGGACTTCAACGTCCAGGCCCGCCGGTGCGCCCAGCAGGTCGGCATACTCGGCGCCCCCTTCGGCACGCGCCGCCTGTGCCTGCAGGCCGAGCGTGGCGGCCCAGAAACGGGCGCCTTCGTCGGCGGGAAGGTCCTGGCAGTCGATGATGAATCCAGCCAGCCGGCTCTGGTGTGCCATGTGCTGCTCCGCAGTTCGAGGGGTACGCGGCAGGGTAGCGCGGTGCATTTCGCGTACGTCTTCACCTTGGTGACGTTTCTGACTCTGCCGGATTGCGGGCCCGCCGTGTAACTAGTGGGTCAGGCACTCGGGAGGACAGGTGATGGCGGACGGAAGGCGGGATACCCAACGGATGTTGTTCGGCGATCCGGGTCCACCGGGTGCGGGGCTGTCAGTGGCAGTCGTGGTGCTGCTGGTGCTGGCGACGATGGCCGCAGCGGTCGGTTTCCTGCGCCTGCAGGATTCGATGCTGGGACTGGGCCTGATCGGCGTGGCGGTGTTCCTGGCGATAGGGGCCCGCATCTGCCAGGCGCGCGATCAGCATCAGGCCCTGTATCGCCTGCTGTCGCGGCAGCCGCCGCCGTAGCTGCGGCTGCCGTGCGGGGTCAGTGCTGCGGCCAGTCCAGTTCGACCACCAGCGGGAAATGATCCGATGGCAGCACGCCATCGATGCGGCGGTCATCGGTCAGGAAGCTGCGCGCGTGGAAACCGCGCACCAGCACCCAGTCCAGCTGCGCGGTGGCCTTGCCAGTGAAATCGTGGAAGGTCAGTCGCGGGCCCTGCGGTGTCTTCACCTGGGTACGGGTGTCGTGCAGTACGCGGGTGAATGCCTTGTAGGTGTCGCCGCCGGGTTCGCTGTTGAAGTCACCGGTCAGCACCACCGGCAGATCGGCCGGCAGGCCGGCCACGCGCCTGCCGATCAGCTCGGCACCTTTCACCCGGCGTGGTTCGTCCTCGTCGCGGTAGGGCAGGTGGGTATCCATGAAATAGAAGCGGCGGCCGTCATCGATGCGGCGGAACAGCGCCCAGGTGACCATGCGTGGATACAGGTTGCCCCAGGTGATGCTGCCGGGCACATCGGGCGTATCAGACAGCCAGAAGTTGCCTGATTCCTCGATCGCCAGCACCTTGCTGTCGTAGAACACGCCCATGTGCTCGTCGCCGCTGCCGCCGCGGCGGCCCTCGCCGAACCAGCGGTAGCCGGGCAGGTGCTGGGCGAGGTAATCGGCCTGCTCCTGCACCAGCTCCTGGGTACCGATCACCGCCGGGTGCGCATCAAGGATGACCTTCACCATCGCATCGCGACGATCGGGCCAGCGCTTGCCGGGCTCGGTATCGGCCGGGGTGCGCACATTGAACGACATCACCTTCAACGGCGCAGGGGCTGCGGCCCAGGCGCTGGTCAGAGGCAGGGCAAGCGCCAGCAGCGCAGACAGCGCGGGGCGACGGAAACGCGACAACATCGTGGAATCCCTCCATTCCATGAAAACGGTTTCATGGAGCATGCCACGAATGCGCGGACAGCGTTATGCAGGGATGGGTGGCTCGCGGATGCCGGGCGGGCGATGAACGTCCCACGCGGTGGACCGCGCACCGGCGATCACGGGTCGTAGCTCATCCCGTCGCCTGCCTTCTGCAATCGCGCAGATGCACAGCGCGTATGCAGCACGCTGATCAGGCAGCAGGAAGTGCCTCGATCCTGATCAGTCTTCAATCTCGCCACGGCGGCCTGCCGCGCGCACTGCCTGAGCGGTGGTGGCCACGCCAAGTCGTTGCCGTGCTCGCCGCAGGTGGTTCTCAACGGTGCGCGCAGACAGCCCCAGCGTGGCCGCTATCTCCGCTTGGCGCCGTCCAGCGGCGACCCAGCGCAGCACCTCGCGTTCGCGTGCGCTCAGCGCGCCCGCGCGGATGTCGGCCGGCGCTTCGGCAAGCCGCCGCGCCGCGCGGAAGACTGACGTGCCGACCATTTCAAGCAGCAGGCGCGCGCTGGCGGACGCATCAATCGAGGTGCCGGCGAAACTGACCGCACCCTCCAGACCGGTCGGGCCGAACACCGGCACCTGCAACCCATGCAGGCCATCGCCGCGAGGCTGCTTCACCACCTGGTAGCGCTCGCCACGCACGCCGTGGCGCTTGCTCCAGAAGAACGGCGCATTGCTTTCCAGCACATGGCGGTTGACCGGACAGGCGTGCAGGTAGCGGGCGAGTCCGCTACCGCTGCCGTCGCCAAACCAGTCACCTTCAATCCAGTAAACACGTTGTGCGTCGCGCTCCAGCCCGGTTCCGGTGGCAAACACCAACAGGCGGTCGTAGCCCAAGGGCGAGGCGGCGGCGCGCAGCACGCCGCCCACCGCAGGCAATGTCCGCGCCTGTTCCAGTTCCAGCAGCGCGGGCACCAGCGCAGGCATTGGCTCAGCGCCCCGCCAGCGCATCGAGCAGCGTACGTGCGGCCAGCTTGCCCAACGCATTGCCGGCCAGCGGACTGTCGCCGGTCAGCAGCAGGCGATCCTGCAGCACGCTGCCATCGATGCCCTCATTGACGATCTGCACGCCCTGCTGGGCCAGTCGTTCGCCGAAGAACCAACGCAGCTGCCCCGGCATGTAGCCGATCTCCGGTGTCTGCCGGTCCATTGCGTCGGGGAAGGCACAGATGCGGTAGCCACGGAACAGCGAGGCACCCGCGGCTTCGTCGACGCCCGCCGCCAGCAGCGCCGCCGGGCCATGGCAGAGGGTGATGATGTGGCGCTGCTCGGCCATGGCCCATTGCAGCGCGGCCTTCACCGCCGCGCTCTCCGGCAGGCCGATCAACGCGCCGTGCCCACCGGGAATGAAGACGGCGGCGTAGTCCGAATCGGCGCCCAGGCCGGCCACCACCTGGTCCAGCTGCAACGGCTGGCGGAAGCGTGCCTGGTAGCGTTCGTACAGGGCGCCGATCTCGCGGTCCTCGTGTGGAAAGGCCCACCATTCGAACTTGACGGCGTTGCCGGACAGTGTCGCCACGTCGATGTCGAAGCCGGCCTTGTCCAGGTGGTACATCGGCAGCAGGGTTTCCACCGGATGGTTGCCGGTGGAGAACAGGTGGCCATTGGCGGTCGGCAGATAGCGCTCGTCGGCGGCGATCATCAGCACCTTCCAGCGGCCATCGCGGCGCGCATCCGGATAGTCGGCGCCGGACAGGTCGCTCTTGGGCGAGGTGAACTGCGACAGCGAATACGGCGACGGGAAGAAGGCATCGCGCTCGGCCGGATCGGGGCTGGGCTGGCGGCTGGGCTCTTGCGTGTTCATGCAGACCTCCGTTGGGGGAAAGTGAGCCCAGCATAGGAGGCTGCGTGCGCAGGCGCGATGAGGGATTCCCCTCAATCGGCCGCAACCCGGATGCTGCAGCGCGCCACCCGGCCGGTTGGACAGTGGGATTATGTCGTGCTATCTAGCCAGTGCCGGGATAATCCCGGCATAACCACACAGCAAGCAAAGGAATGAAAATGAAAAGATTCGCCCGAGCATTGCGCGTCACTCTGAATATTCATCCGAACGAAAAGAGCAGCGTGTGGAATACCTGGCCGCTGTGGGTCGAATTCTGATCCTGGGGGCCAAACCCGCGATCGAGCGGTAGCAAGACGAAGGGACTCGTCTTTCGAGTCCCTTCCTGCCGGAGACGCACTGCATGCAAGGGATGTCGAATGAAGGCAGCGCCATTGCTGCCGAGCGCCTGGCTGCGCGCGTGGAGCGCGAAGGGCCTGTGCTGAAGCTGGAAACCGGTGGAATCGGGGTGTTCTGCCCGGAGCTTGCCGGCAAGGTCGACAAGGAAAATTCCGAGCAGCTGTACGTCGTCGAGTCGCTGGCCGACCTGTTCCGCCGTCACGAGCGCGTGCGCTGGACCGAAGTGCGCAGCCTGATCGCCGCCTGCAGTGCTGAGCTCACCGGAGCACAGACCCTGGAGGCACTGCAGTCGCGCATGAGGCAGGCTCTGGATGGGGTATGCGGGCACGCGCTGGATGCCACGCCGGCGGTGTGGAAAGTGATGGCCCATCCCTTGATCCCGCTGGTGATCGACGGGCTCGATGCCCGCGGCACCGCAGCCATCGAACGCGCCCTGCATCTGCGCTACACCACCCAGGTCGAGCAGGTCATCCATCGGCGCCACCTGCTGCGCAACTTCCTCATCGGCCGTGCCGAATCACGGGCGATCGCCGCCGAACTCAAGCGCCGGCTCCGCAGTGGACGTTCGGCGCTGGACTACGCACAGTCATTGCTGAGCCTGCGAGAGCGCATCGGCCTGGACAAGGTCACCTACCTGGTCACCGTGCAGCTGATCGCCATTTCCGGCGTGCCCGGCATGATGGCCGCCTGCCTGCTGTTGGCGATGCAGATGCATCCACACTGGCGCCAGCGCATCGAGGAGGAGTTCGCGCCGCTCTCGGATGAGGAGATCCATGCGCTGCCGATGGCCAGGATTCCCTGCACGATGCGCTTCCTGAAGGAAGTGATGCGGCTGTACTCCACGCCCTTCAACAACCGCCGGGTGGCCGCCTGCGATCTGCAGGTGGAAGGGCAGGCCATCGCCGAAGGCACAGTGTTCGAGTTGAGTTCGTTCATCCAGCACCGCTCGGCGAAGTACTGGGATGACCCGCTGCAGTTCGATCCTGATCGCTGGTTGCCCGAACGGCGCAAGCGTACCGCCGGCATCTATGTGCCTTACGGCTTCCCCACGCGTTCCTGCGTGGGATCGGCGGTCGGCAATGCACAGCTGGTATTGCTGTGCGCGCTGCTGGCACGCGAGTTCCGCTTCACCCCCAGCGCCGACTATCGGCCCGAGGTGCGCATGGAGGGCTTTGCGATTCCGGCGGCGCTGCATGGCACGTTCTCGCGGCGTACGGCCGGTGCCTGATCTGTCGGGACGGCGGCTTACTTTCCCGTTCGCCCGTGTGCCTGCATGTCCTCATGCAGGATCCGCCGCAGCTCGACGATGGCCGGCGTAGCTTCCTGCACGCTGTGCCCGGACACGATCACCTTCTCCGAATCCGCGTGCGGCAGGTGCGAACTCCAGTAGGGCACCAGCCCGTCATCGGTCTTCTCAAGTGGGCCATCGGCCTTGGCGCGGGCGATGATCGAGTGGTAGTGCACCTTCGGTGACATCGGCAGGTCAGCCACGGCGCGGACGAACGGGTCGTCCTTGTCCAGGTTCTGGATGCTGTTCATCTGGTAGCCGTGCTTGCCGTCATTGCGGTCGATCTGGCCGTCGTTGGCAATGGTGGCGACGTCTTCCAGCACGGTCAGTGGCAACCGCACCAGCCGGCCGATCCACCGGCCGAGGCGGGTGCCCGCCACGTCGGTGCCGCGATGCGGCGTGGCGATGAACACCACGCGGGACACTTCCGGTTCCGGCAGGAAGGTCAGCACCGGTGCGCCTTTGGTGCGCAGCAGTTCGCGCTGGGCGGGCGTCATCTGCGCGGTGGCCAGCAGGGTGTCGACCAGGTGGTCGCCGGAGGAGGAGATCATCAACCGTGCGATCACCCCGCCCATGCTGTGCCCCACCAGCACCATGTCATGCGAGGCCTGCGCCTTGCCGCTGGGGTCGAAGTGCTTGAATACTTCAGCCAGCGTGTGGCGCATCGCATCGTGGCTCATCGCGATGGGCATGTTGGTCGGGTAATAGAACTGCCAGACCTGGAAGTCCCGGCGGATCTCGTCGTCGCGCAGCAGTTCGTTGGCCACGTTGACCCAGGCTTCCGGACTGCTGGCCAGGCCATGGATCATCAGCAGCACGCGGCGGTTCGGGTCGTAGGGCTGCATCATGTACAGATGCGGCGTGTCGATGCCACCCTTGCCGCCGAACAGCGTGCGCAGCGACTGTCGGCTGAAGTTGGAGCGGGCCAGCCACAGAGCATAGCCGGCAGTGAAGTTGGCCGCCAGTGGCACCTGCTGGCCGTGCAGGGTCACTTCCGAAACCTGGTAGGGATCGTGGATCTCCAGCTCCGGCTCGTCATCGTGCAGCACCTCCCACAGGTTTTTCCCCGAGAAGCGCAATAGCACCGTCATCGATGGCGAGGGCATCTCGCTCCAGCTCTGCGTGGCAGAACGTCTTGCCTGCGCCGCCTGCGCCGCCGCCGGAGGCGTGGTGGTCGTGCTGCCGGCCGGGTCATCCATCACTGCCACCAGTTCGGCACCGAAGCCATCGCGGCGATGCACGCTTCGCAGCGTGCCGGTGAACGACAGCGAGGCGGCGGGTACCAGCTCGCTGGGGGTACGCTGGTCCAGCGCCGATGCTTCGTCTGAAGGGGCCAGCACGAAGGTCCAGCGGCCCAGCTGGAAATGGCTGGCCTGGCCGTGCACGCGCCCGGTGGCATAGGCGTTGTAAAGCTGCACCGAGGCTTCCTGCACCGCCAGGTTGTAGTAATCGCGCACCTGGGTCTGGCGGTCTTCGAAGCCGCGCTGGTTCGCCGTGCGCTCGGTGAAGAACAGATAGGCATAGGCCTGCCGCGCAACCTGCATCCAGGCATCCAGGCGCGGCTGGAAGTCGGCATCCAGCTCGGTGACGGCGGTCTTGGCACGGCCGGATGCCGAGTACTCGCGCTTTGGCGCCGGCAGGGTCATCGCATACTGCAGCCACAACTCGGCCAGGCTGGAGCGCTTGTCTTCCTCGCGCACCACGATGCTGCCTTCCATCGCCTCGATGCAGGGCAGGCCGGGCTTGGCACAGACGCCCTCATCGAGCCCGGCCACGCGCAGGGTCTCAATGGTCGCCGCGCTGAGCTTGCCGGAGGTCAGGATGTCACCGCGCTTGAGCGCGATGTACTGGCCGGGCGTAACCGAAGCGACCTGCACCGACGGCCCGAACTGGCGCAGCGTCGCGCAGCCGCCCAGGGTGAGCAGCACGGTGATGATGAGGGTCGTGCGGCCGATGAAGCCCAAGCCCGTGGTAGCCATGCGATCCTCCTGCGCGGTGGCGCCACTCTAGCGGTGGGCCTGTCAAAGCGGAATAGACCGGACGGTCGGTTTGGGCCTGGCCGCCTTGGGTGATTCAGCCATTCCCGTGTGACACTGCGGCCAATGGAAAGGACACGGTGATCGCGATGGTCTGGCTGGAAACCCGTATTCCCCCGCCCGTGGTAATGCTGCTGTTCGCCGCTATGGGCTTTGCAGCACGCTGGCTGTGGCCGGGTTTGCACCTTCGGGTGCCGGTGCCGGTTCTGCTGGCAGGGGTGACGGTGACGCTGGGTGTCGTGCTCAACTTGCTGCCCAAGATCTCTTTCCGACGCGCCGGTACCACCGTCAATCCTCTGCGACCTTCGGCGTCGAGCGCGCTGGTTACCAGCGGAATCTATCGCCGCACCCGAAACCCGATGTATCTCGGCCAGGCGCTGGTCCTGTTTGGTGCCATGGTGTACCTGCAGAACCTGATCGCGCTGCTGGTGGTGCCGCTGTTCCTGGCGTACATCACTTGGCTGCAGATCCTGCCGGAGGAGCGGGCACTGATGGCCCGCTTTCCCGAGGCGTACGCGCAGTACCGTCATCGCGTGCCACGCTGGCTGTAGCATCGGCTACGCCATCAGCGGCTGATCTGGCACTTCACCGCCGCCGAATAGCCCTCGTAGTCGTCACCCGCGATCACGTGCAGGGTGTGGCGCTTGTCGATGCGCTTCACGTAGGAAGGTTCCTCGGTATTGGCATGCTCGTTGACCTCGGTCACCGACCAAGCCCTGGCCAGGCGCTTGGGATCGACGCCGTTCAAGTACACGAAGAGGCCTTTCTCGCCTTCGGCCACATTCACATCGGCACTGCTGACCGTGCCGCCAAACAGCGCGACCGGCTTGTCCTCCGGCTCGAACGTGCCGCCCGGCTGCTTGGCCAGGCCGGCCGCCTGCAGCGCATCGATGGCGTCGGCCGCACTGAAATCCGAGCCTGCCTTGCAGGCCAGCAGCGCCTCCAGCGTGGCGATGCCGGGCGGCGCGATGGCCGGGGCTGCGGCGTGCGTGGCTGGGGCTGCGGCGAGCGCGGTGAGGAGCAGGGACATCGCGAGGGGGGCTTTCATGGCAGATCCTTCTGGCGGTCGCGGATGGAGGGACTGCTGTGTTGGAGGTGTCATCCCGATTATGCGCCACACGTCCTGCGCGACGTGCAGGCACAAAAAAGCCGGAACCCCAGTTGACGGGAGATCCGGCTTCTTGCGGCCTCGACAGGCCTTACAGATGGTGGTGGGGTGGAACCCTGCGCCAAACCTGTGTAACTCAGCGCCTTAGAACCGCTGCGAACTCCTGCGGAAAGGTGCGGAATCCAGCCCCAACTGCCAACAATCCTACCAGTTCTGCCCGGCCGGGGTCACCAGACAAGTGCATCGTGCAGGACGCCAGTTCGATTCCCGTTTGCGGAATTGAACCCGCGTCCGCAGATCAGTCAGATGACCACAGTCGGTCATCATCCTGGGTCGCCGCCCAGAAGTCATCGAACAGCGCCAGCTTGGCTTCGTTGGCTGTCGGGTATGTCCTCGGACCGAATCGGTCCCCGATCTTGAAGCCCCAGCGCTTCGTCTTCGTCGGATAGACCACCAGGTTGTAGCCTTCGAGGTTGAGGAAGCTGTTCCCCTTGGCGGAGACCCGCCACTTGCGCTGCAGCCAGCGGGTCCGGCGCGCCGCCCGGTTACGCAGCCTTGCCTCGCGGCGCCTCGGTCCCTCGTAGTCGTCGCTCATCTTCCCGGCGCAGACGCACCCGACGTCGAAGTGCTCGTCCAGATCCGGATGCTCCATGATGTGGACGTAGCGGATCTTCTCGTTGCCGCACATCTGGCAGGTGGCGTAATCGGTTTCGTCTGCCGGACCGCCATCGGCTCGCAAGTCGACGACGTCAACGCACGTCCACCCCTTGTGCGGCACGCCAGCCGTGTCCCATCGGTTCCCGCTCATGCCTGCTCTCCTATTCCGGGAGGCGGTGGTGCACTCCATCGCCAAATTCTGCTTGACAAGCAAGTAGAATATAACAAACATAGCAGACATGACAAAACAAAACGACTTTCCAGCGATACTCCGCGCCACCCGCGCGGCCCTCAACCTGACTCAGGAGCAGCTTGCCGAGCGCCTGGGCGTCTCCTTTGCCACGGTCAACCGATGGGAAGGTGGCGGTAATAAGCCGCAGCGTGCCGCGCAGGAGACCATCCTCGCGCTGGCGCGAGAGGCCGGGGTCGAGGGTGCTGAAAGCCCCCCGCCCGCTGAAGCGGCTGCTCAGGTGACCCGGCGTCGCACCGGGCGGGCGGCGGCAGCGCCCACCACCAAGCCGATGGAGCAGATGCTGTGGGACGCCGCCTGCTCCATCCGGGGCGAGAAGGATGCGGCCAAGTTCAAGGATTACTTGCTGCCGCTGCTCTTCCTGAAGCGCCTGTCCGACGTTTTCGATGATGAGATCGAGCGGCTGGCCGAGGAGTATGGCGACCGCACCACCGCCCTGGAGATTGCCGAGTCGGACCACTCGCTGCTGCGTTTCTACCTGCCCCCGGAAGCCCGTTGGGCGGTGATCAGCGGGCGTGAATCGTTCGACTGGCCGCTCGACGACCGTGGCCGCCCGACCGCACCCCGGGACATCGGCGAGCACCTGACCAAGGCCGTGCGTGCCGTGGTCAAGCAGAACCCGACGCTGTCCGGCGTGATCGACGTGGTGGACTTCGCCGCCGAACGCAATGGCGAGCGCGACATCAACCCGGCCAAGCTGCGTGGCGTGGTCGAAACCTTCTCTGACCCGCGTTACCGCCTTGGCCTCGCCGACGTGCAGCCCGACTTCCTGGGCCGCGCCTACGAATACCTGCTGCGCAAGTTCGCCGAAGGCTCCGGTCAGAGTGCGGGCGAGTTCTTCACGCCGACTGAGGTCGGCTTCTTGATGGCGCACATCCTGCGGCCCAAGCCCGGTGAGACCTGCCACGACTACGCCTGCGGCTCGGCGGGGCTGCTGATCAAGCTCCAGCTTGTCGCCCGCGAACTCGACCCCACCAGTCGCGTGCCGCTCAAGCTTTCTGGCCAGGAGTTGCAGGCCGAGAGTTATGCCGTGGCACAGATGAACGCCATCATCCACGACATGGAGGTGGAGCTGGCGCGCGGCGACACCATGATCAACCCGAAATTCCGCGATGCCAGCGGCAAGATTCGCGGGCACGACATCGTGGTGGCCAACCCCATGTGGAATCAGCCGTTTGCGGCCGATCTGTTTGCCAACGATCCGTTCGACCGTTTCCGCACGGCGGGCGGCATCACCACCGGCAAGGGGGACTGGGCGTGGCTGCAGCACACGCTGGCATGCCTGGATGACCACGGTCGTGCCGCCGTGGTGCTCGACACCGGCGCAGTGACACGTGGCTCTGGCTCCAAGAACGAGGACAAGGAGCGCAACATCCGCAAGTGGTTTGTCGATCAGGACCTGATCGATGGGGTGATCCTGCTGCCCGAGAACCTCTTCTACAACACCACGGCGGCGGGCGTGATTGTGGTGCTGAACAAGCGCAAGCCTGCGACTCGCAAGGGCAAGATCGTCCTGCTCAACGCCAGCCGCCACTTCAGCAAAGGCAGGCCGAAGAACTACCTGCCCGAGGAAGATCTGCGCCCGCTCGCCGCAATGTACGTCAAGGGGGAGCCGGTCGAGGGTGAGCTCGCTGTCATCACCAGGCAGCAAGCGGAAGAAGCCGACTACAACCTCAGCCCTGGCCGTTGGGTCGCGCAAGGCGGCAATGCTGACCACCGCCCCATCAAGGCCATCGTCGCGGACATGCTGTTGCTCGACGAGAAAGCCCACGAGATCGATCAAACCCTCGCCAAGTTGCTTGCACCGCTATGACAAATCCGCACTGGAATTGGCGCCCCTTGGGCGAACTGTTTGACATCGGTGCCGGAAAGACGATGTCCGCAGCGGCGCGAGCGGGGGCCGACAAAATACCGTTTCTGCGCACATCGAATGTCCTATGGGACGAGATCGATCTCACCCAGGTCGACGAAATGTCGATCTCTCCGAACGAGTTGGTCGACAAGAGCCTCAAGGCCGGTGATCTGTTGGTCTGCGAGGGGGGCGACATTGGACGATCGGCGGTCTGGGATGGTCGCGTACCGGTAATGTCGTTCCAAAACCACCTTCATCGCCTGCGCCCCATTCAGGACGACGTTGATGCGCACTTCTATGTGTACTTTCTGCAGAGCGCGTTCACTCAGCTTGGCATCTTCGAGGGTGCAGGCAACAAGACGACGATCCCGAATCTTTCTCGCAATCGACTGGCGGCCTTGGATGTACCCCATCCGCCCAAGCCCGAACAGCGGTCAGTTGCACAGGCGCTCGCCAAGGTGCGCGAGAGCATCGCCGTTCATGACAAAGCTGCCGCAACCGCGCAAGAACTCAAACGCGCCGCCATGCGCGAGCTATTCATGCGCGGTCTGCGGGGAGAGCCCCAGAAGGACATCGAGATCGGGCCGGTGCCGGAAAGTTGGGAGCTTGCGACTATTGGCGCGCATCACTCAGTCGTTTCCGGCGGCACGCCGTCGCGTGGCAATCCTGCGTTCTGGTCGGGCGGCACGATTCCCTGGGCCAAGACCACGGAAGTGGACTACTGCGTCATCACCGAAACCGAAGAACACATCACACCACTTGGCCTTGAAAGCTCGGCCGCCAAGATGCTACCCGCTGGCACGTTGCTGATGGCGATGTATGGACAAGGCATCACTCGAGGTAAGGTCGCGATCCTGGGTATTGAGGCGACCTGCAATCAAGCCTGCGCAGCCATCACGCCGAAAGACGATGCCGTGTTGCCGCGCTATCTGTACCACTTCCTCACTTGGCGCTATGAGGCCATTCGCTCTCTCGCCCACGGTGGACAGCAGCAGAACCTCAATCTCGAAATCGTCCGTGACTTGCCTGTGGTGTATCCACAGTCGAAGGACGAGCAAGACGAAATCGTCACCATCCTCGACGCTATCGACCGCAAGATTGACCTGCACCGGACGAAGCGCGAAGTGCTGGAGGAACTCTTTGAGTCCCTGCTTCACAAGCTGATGACCGGCGAAGTCGCCGTGTCGGATCTGGATCTGTCGGCGCTGTCCCCGGCCTCGACGCAACCCGAGGAGGCCACGGCGTGAGCACACTCAAGATCAGCGAAGCCGGCACAGTGCAGTTCCCGATGGTCAAGCACGCAGTGGAGATCGGCTGGACGTCCATTACGCCCGAGGACGCACGCACCAAGCGTGGTGGCGAGGCGGGTACCTTCTTCCGCGACGTGCTGGAAGCCAAGCTCACCGCGTTCAACCCCTGGATGTCCGCCGACGCCGTGCGCTCGGTGGTGGAAACCCTGGACGCGCTGCCGGCCACCATCGAGGGCAACCGCGAGTTGCTGGGCTGGCTGCGCGGCGAACGTCAGTGGTACGACGAGACCGAGAAGCGCCATCGGCCTGTCGCCGTGATCGACTTTGAGCACGTGGCGGAGAACGTTTTCCACGTGACCTGGGAGTGGAAGATCAAGCCGCCCGCGCGTAAAGGCAACCGGGCCGACGTGATGTTCGTCGTCAACGGTGTGCCGGTGGTGATCGTCGAGCACAAGAACCCGAAGGACGGCGACGCCATCGAACGCGCGATCAAGCAACTGCGCCGCTACGAGCTGGAAACGCCGGAGCTGCTGGCCACGACCCAGCTGTTCAACGTGACGCACCTGCTCGACTACTGGTACGGCGTGACCTGGAACGCCAACCGGCGCGACATGGCACGCTGGAAGCAGGCGCCGGAGGAAACCTATCGCTTTGCGGTGCAAGCCTTCTTCGAGCCGACCGAGTTCCTGCGCACCCTGCAGCACTGGATCTTGTTCTATGTGCAGGACGGCGAGACGCGCAAGTCGGTACTGCGCCAGCACCAGCGGCGCGCCATCGACGCGATCCTCGACCGCTGCGCCGACCCGGCCAAGACGCGCGGCCTGGTGTGGCACACCCAAGGCTCGGGCAAGACCTTCACGCTGCTGACGGCGGCGCGTCAGATCCTGGAGGACAAGGCGCGCTACGCCAACGCGACGGTAATCCTCGTGGTGGATCGCACCGAACTGGAAGGTCAGTTGAAAGGCTGGGTGGAGCGCCTGCTGGGCGAGATGCAGCAGCAGGACATCGCGGTCGAACGGGCCAACAACAAGGCCAAGCTGCAGTCCCTGCTGGATGCCGACTTCCGGGGCCTGATCATCTCGATGATCCACAAGTTCGAGGCAATCCGCAAAGACAGCTGCCTGCGCGACAACGTCTACGTGTTCATCGACGAGGCGCATCGGTCGGTGGCCAAGGATCTCGGTACCTACCTGATGGCGGCTGTGCCCAAGGCGACGATCATCGGCTTCACAGGCACGCCCATCGCGCGCACGGCGCAGGGCGAAGGCACATTCAAGATCTTCGGCACGCAGGATGAGCTGGGCTACCTGGACAAGTACTCCATCGCCGAGAGTATCGCCGACGAGACCACGCTGCCCATCAAGCACGTGATGGCACCGAGCGAGATGACGGTGCCCGCCGAACGGCTGGACAAGGAGTTCTTCGCGCTGGCCGAGAGCGAAGGCGTGACCGATGTCGAGGAGCTGAACAAGGTACTCGACCGCGCGGTGGGGCTGCGCACCTTCCTGACGGCGGACGACCGCATCGAGAAGGTGTCGGCCTTCATCGCCGAGCACTTCAAGGAGAACGTGCTGCCCCTGGGCTACAAGGCCTTCGTGGTGGCGGTGAACCGCGAGGCCTGTGCCAAGTACAAGAAGGCGCTGGACAAGCATCTGCCACCCGAGTGGAGCGCGCCGGTCTACACCGAGAACTCCGCCGATGTGGTGGATCGGCCGCTGGTGGCCGAGTTGCAGCTCTCAGACGACGCCGAAGAGCAGGTGCGCTTGCTGTTCAAGAAGCCCACCGAGAACCCGAAGATCCTGATCGTCACTGACAAGCTACTCACGGGCTACGACGCGCCGCCGCTTTACTGCTTGTACCTCGACAAGCCGATGCGCGACCATGTCCTGCTGCAGTCGATTGCACGGGTGAACCGGCCTTATGTAGACGCGAACGGTGTGCAGAAGCGCGTCGGCTTGGTGGTCGACTTTGTCGGTGTGCTGCGCGAGCTAAAAAAGGCGCTGCAGTTCGATTCCAGCGACGTCAGCGGCGTGATTGAGGACCTCGACGTGCTGCTGCAGGACTTCCTGCAACGCATCGAGCAGGCCAAGAAGGACTACCTGGAGTCAGACGCCGGCGGCACCCCCGACGAGCGGCTGGAGCGCCTGGTGTTCGGACGCTTCCTGACGCCCGAGGCGCGTAAGACCTTCTTCGAGAGCTACAAGGAGGTCGAGGCGCTGTGGGAGATCCTCTCGCCCGACCCGGCGCTGCGTGACCACATCGCGACCTACAAGCAGCTCAGTCAGCTATATGCGGCCGTGCGCAATGCTTACGCCGAAAAAGTCGGGTTCGTGGCTGACCTGGCCTACAAGACGCGGCGTCTGATCGAGGAAAGCGCCGAGCAACATGGTCTTGGACGATTGACCAAGACCGTGACCTTTGATGTGGCGACCCTGAAGTCATTGCGCAGTGAGGATGGGACCGATGAGGGCAAAGTGTTCAACCTTGTGCGCGGTCTGCAGCACGAGATTGACGAGGACCCTGCCGCAGCACCGGTGCTGCAACCGCTGAAAGATCGTGCCGAGCGCATCCTGAAGGATCTGGAAGAGCGCAAGACGACCGGTCTGGCGGCGATGGACCAACTGGCGGCGTTGGCTGCCGAGAAGGAAGCGGCCATGAAGGCGGCGCGCGACAGCGGCCTGTCTGCTCGTGCCTTTGCAGTCGCCTGGGTACTGCGTGAGGATGCGGCCGTCAAGGCAGCGGGCATCGACCCCATGACACTGGCCAAGGATGCCGAAGAGTTGCTCGGGCGTTTCCCGAATGCCTCGGTCAACGCCGACGAGCAGCGACGGCTCCGTGCGTCGCTCTACAAGCCCCTCCTCGCGCTGGCGCAGGACGAGCGGGCACGGGTCGTCGATCTCGTTGTGCGTTTGCTGCTCACGGAGGGTGGCGAATGAAATCGTCCCTGTACCCGGCGCAGGACTTGCGACGCCGCGCACTGGCCTGGGCGGTTAAGTTGAAGGTGAATCCCCGCGTGGTTCGGGTGCAGGAGATGCGCAGGAAGTGGGGTTCCTGTTCATCGGCGGGAACCGTCACCTTGGCCACTGACTTGCTCGACCAGGATGAGCCTTTCCAGGATTACGTCATCGTTCATGAACTGCTTCATCTGCGTTACGCGAACCACGGGAGGATGTTCAAGGCGCTGATGAGTGCACATGTCCCGGGTTGGCGCACGATCGAGCAACGCCAGATAGGCGATGCAGATGGCGCATCCGTTGAGCGGCTCTCCCGCAAACCGAGCGGTCATGCCCGATGACGATGCAATAACAAAAGGATCTGCTGCAATGCGCTTCATCGCCGGCCCGCTCAACAAACAACTGCTACAAAACCTGCTGGGCGAGGTGATTGAATCCTGCACGCGCGTTCGCGCGGCCGTCGCTTACGCCAGCCGCGACAACATGAAGTTGTTCGAGGCCTGCGCGCAGCACCTGAAGCCCCTGGAGTTCTTTGGCCGCTACGACCACACGGTGGCTGTCGATCCCGCCGTGTTGAAGTGGTTTCTCGACAAGGCCAGCCCGAACTACGACTGCAAGCTCGTGCCCGACATCCTGCACGCCAAGATCATCTGGTGGGTGGATGCCGGTGCCTACATCGGGTCTGCCAACCTGTCTGACCGGGCCTGGATATCGAACATCGAAGCGGGCACCTTTCTGCCCCACGACGAACTCGTCGAAACGGGTATGGAGCGTGAGCTGCAGCGCTTCTTTGAGGAAGTGGATGACCGTGCCCGGCCTCTGACCAAGGAGATCTACCAGGAGCAGCTGCGCTTGGCGGACCGGCGGTCTGAGTTGTCGAAGCGCGAATACGGACTTGAGCAGCAGTTCGACAAGGACCGCTTGCTGCCGAAGAACCACGGTCTGGTGTTTGTCGACACGAAGCGATCGTCTGAGAAGCGCTTCCAGAAGTTCGAGCAGGATTGGAACGACACGCTGCAGGTGATGCGATCGATCGCATCCAGGGTTTCGGCGCCCGGCGCCAAACCGGGCTGGATTGATGCGTCGGTGGCCCCCGGCGTTCAAGCGGATCAGTTCCTGCACGCCTATTACTACAAGCAGGTCAAGGATGGAAACCGTCATCCTTACGAGGAGTTCTTCGACAGGAACTCGAAGAACCCTGAGCTGGCGCTGCGCGACGCGCTGGAGTGGTGGCATGACGCCGACTTCGACCACTCGTTTGAAGAACGCACCATTTACGAGTGGTCGCCCCGGCTGCGTGAGCTGCTGGCACGCGATCGCATTCTCAAATTGACCGAGCAGGAGTTCGTGGATGCCGTTTCCCGGGTGCACGCGATCCGAGACCACGCCATCAAGCAGGAAAACGAGCACTTAGGCTTGCCCGACCGACCGCAGGCCGGCGACGACAAGGTGGAAAAGTTCGGCGAGTGGCTCTGGCGGCAGCGATCTCGCGAAGGGCGGACGGTGCTTGAGCTGTTGAACTACGTCGTCTGGGGCAACGGAAGTGTTTCAGCCCGGCTCTGGAACGCGATCCGCAGCGACGACTGGGCCATTCCGCACATTGGCCTGAGCAGTCTCGGGGAAATCGTCGGCTGGGCGCGCCCAGACGAGTATCCACCAAGGAACATGCGGACGAGCAAGGGGCTGCGGGCGCTCGGTTACAACGTGAGGATCGGTGTTTGATCTGCGGCCGTGGGCGGCGCCCGCAAGGTCCCGATCAACCCACCGTCCCCTGCGCCGGACCGGCCCGCCCTGGCATACCGTCCTTGAAGATTTGAGTCACATCAATCGGCCAGCAGGTCGCTGGATGTTGACTCTTGACTTTCGGCATGTTAGGCGCAATATCTTGCAAAGTCTTGCAAGAATTTCCTCGAGCGAGGCCGCGTGACGACGGAACTTGTGGGGGTGGTATGACAGCGCGCCAGGCGATCTTCACACTCGACGAGTTGGCTACCTACTTAAAGGTCGGCAAGCGGACGCTTTACCGGCTCGCCGCGCACGGGGAAATTCCGGCCTTCAAGCTCGGCGGGACGTGGCGGTTTCGTCAAAGTGAAATCGATCAATGGATCAATGATCAGATCCAAGCAGGCAGAAAGAAGGAGGTGATACGCACAGATGAGCAGCCGAAGTCAGCGAAACATCCCGTGTTGCCTGGGCGCGCTATCCATAGCCGCAGGCAAACGGATTGAGTGAGTCTTCAATTGATTTCTGGAGGTGTGACATGGACATTGATTTCAAGAAATTGGCTCCCTGGAACTGGTTCAAGAAGGAGCAGGAAGAACAACAGAGCACTGCCTCGCTGCCGGTGCAGCGCAATGACCTGCCGGTGGCGGGTGGGCCCGTTAGTCCCATCCTGCAATTGCATCGCGAGATCGACCGCCTGTTCGACGACGCGTTTCGAGGCTTCGGTTTCCCGACGCTGGCCATGCCACGCTGGCCGTCGGACTGGCCGGGCATGCTGAAGCCGGCGCTGGACATCCAGGAGACCGACAAGCAGTACAAGATCGCCCTGGAAGTACCCGGCGTCGAGGAAAAAGACATCCAGATCACGCTCGACAATGACGTGCTGCTGGTGCGCGGTGAAAAGCGTCAGGAGCAGGAAACGAAAGACGGCGGTTTCCACCGGGTGGAGCGCTCCTACGGCAGCTTTCAGCGCGCTCTGAACCTGCCGGCCGATGCCAACCAGGACACGATCAAGGCCGCTTTCAAGAACGGCGTGCTCACGATCACGATGGAAAAGCGCGAGGCCAGTGCCCCCAAGCAGGGGCGCTCGATCCCGATCAACGGCTGACGCGGGGCAGCGCGTTTTTCTCAAAAACCACAAAGAGATGAGGCACCGTGATCGGCGGTGCCTCGTCAGATCAATCTTTACAGGAGCATCAGCATGGCCAGAAAACAATGCCAAGTCTGCGGCCAGCCCGCCACGGTGCGGGTGGAAGCCAATCTCAATGGTCGCCGCAGCACCATGCTGTTGTGTGACGATCACTATCGCCAACTGGTGCGCCAGCAAAAGCGCACCGTCTCACCGCTGGAAGCCTTGTTCGGCTCGCGCAGCGGGCTGTTCGAAGACTTCCTTGGCAGCGACTTCTTCCGCATCGGTGACGACGCACCGTCCATGGCGGCCGATACCGACGAGGTGGTCGATGCCTCGTTCGGCGAACCCGCCCCGGCCGGTACGGGCACCGCGCGCCGTCGCGGCAGTGGGCTCGCCAGCCGTATCAGCGAACAGTCCGAGGCCCTATTGCA
Organism: Stenotrophomonas sp. YJH_SMC_130; assembly: GCF_059369035.1. Lineage (NCBI taxonomy): Bacteria > Pseudomonadati > Pseudomonadota > Gammaproteobacteria > Lysobacterales > Lysobacteraceae > Stenotrophomonas > Stenotrophomonas sp. YJH_SMC_130. Next base: position 571 of record NZ_JCAFSH010000001.1, on the reverse strand, counting down.
GGAGGCCGCCCGACACGCTGCAGAGTTCGGGCGCGCCGAAGTCGATACCGAACACCTGCTGCTGGCGCTATCCGACAGCGACGTGGTCAAGACCATCCTGGGGCAGTTCAAGATCAAGGTCGATGACCTCAAGCGCCAGATAGAATCCGAAGCCAAGCGCGGCGATAAGCCGTTCGAGGGCGAGATCGGCGTGTCGCCCCGGGTCAAGGACGCGCTCAGCCGTGCTTTCGTGGCCTCCAACGAACTCGGCCACTCTTATGTCGGGCCGGAGCATTTCCTGATCGGGCTCGCCGAGGAAGGCGAAGGTTTGGCGGCCAACCTGCTGCGCCGTTACGGCCTCACGCCGCAAGCGCTGCGCCAGCAGGTAAGCAAGGTGGTCGGCAAAGGGGCCGAGGATGGCCGCGCCGAGACGCCGACCAACACACCCGAGCTCGACAAGTATTCGCGCGACCTCACCAAGATGGCGCGCGAGGGCAAGCTCGATCCGGTCATCGGCCGCGCGCAGGAGATCGAGACGACCATCGAAGTGCTGGCCCGGCGCAAGAAGAACAACCCGGTGCTGATCGGCGAG